>NZ_CBCOPR010000001.1:0-1015000 GCF_965112025.1 Clostridium sp. Marseille-Q7071 | reverse complement strand
CCCTAAGGCCTTCTTCATTCACGCGGCGTTGCTGCGTCAGGGTTTCCCCCATTGCGCAATATTCCCCACTGCTGCCTCCCGTAGGAGTCTGGACCGTGTCTCAGTTCCAATGTGGCCGATCACCCTCTCAGGTCGGCTACGCATCGTCGCCTTGGTGAGCCTTTACCTCACCAACTAGCTAATGCGCCGCGGGTCCATCTCATAGCGGATTGCTCCTTTGGTATAAAAGTCATGCGACCTTCATACGTTATGCGGTATTAATCTCCCTTTCGGGAGGCTATTCCCCTCTATGAGGCAGGTTACCCACGTGTTACTCACCCGTCCGCCGCTAATCCACTCCCGAAGGAGCTTCATCGCTCGACTTGCATGTGTTAGGCACGCCGCCAGCGTTCGTCCTGAGCCAGGATCAAACTCTCAATTTAAAAGTTTGTATCTTGATTGCTCAAGTAAAGTTTGCTGACTATATTAGTCATTTTAAGTTTCTTTCGAAACTCAATAAATTAACTGGTTTTACCTATTTCTCTGTTTAATTTTCAAAGACCAATTTCTTACTATTTTGCCGTCGTTTCCCGACTGCTTTTTTATCTTATCACTTTGTTTTCTCATTGTCAACATATTTTTCAAAACTTTTTAAAGTTTTTTTAGAAGACTTAAATCTCTTTAAGATCTAATAAATATGCTGCTTTAAAAACTTAGTGTGTCGCTTTAGCACTTGGCGCTGGCGACTCATTTATAATAACACGATATAAAAGGGTTCAACTTTCTCTTTTTATTATTTTGATAAAATTATTTTATAAATTCTTCATAATACTCTTTTTTTCTTTATTTTTCACATAAAGATACACTAGGACAAGTTTGTTTTTATTTTTTAAATTTTAGTAGTAAACATGCTTTATTACACATATTACAACAACTTAATAATCTACATTTTCCCTAATTTTTATAGATTATACATGCGCAGACTCTATACCCTCTTAAAAGAATAACCTTAGTATCTTAAAAGATTTTGATCTAAAGCTTCTTACCCAAAATAAGTATTAGTAGTTTTTTATATTACTCTATATTTGCAATTAATAAATACTGCCTTAAGCATTTATTATACTTAAGGCAGTATTTATTAATTATAAGTTATTAATTATTTCCTTAAATTTATTTCCTCTAGCTTCAAAATTTACAAACATATCAAAACTAGCACAAGCAGGGGATAGTGTTACTATATCATCTTTTTCAGAAATTTCTTTTGCCTTATCTACCGCTTCTTCTAAAGTATCAACCATATATATTGCAGTTTCTATTCCTTCTTTTTCTTTTAACTCATCAAAAACTGTCTTTATTTTATACTTTGTTGCGCCTAGTAATATTAATGATTTAATATATCTATATCCTTCAAAAGCTAAAGGTTCAAATGGTAGGTTTTTATCATATCCTCCTGCTATTAATATAACAGGCTTTTCAAAAGCTTTAATACTTGCTAAAGTCCTTGTAGGACTAGATGCTATAGAATCGTTATAAAATTCCACTCCATTTATAGATCTTATAAATTCGCTTCTATGTTCCACTCCTCCAAAAGATATAGCTATATTCTTCATAGCTTCAGTACTTACTTCATTACAAGTTGCAGAAAACGCAGCTAATAAATTTTCAACATTATGCATACCTTTTAATTTTATTTCTTTCTTATCACAGACTTCCTTACCCCTAATATATAGCTTTTCATTTTCATAGTATGCACCTTTTTCTACTTTTTTCTTTCTACTAAAGGTATAGACTCTTCCTTTAGCTTCTCCTATCATTGAGCTAGTTATGTCATTATCTTCATTTAATACTAATAGAGAGTTTTCATCTTGATATTTGTATATATTCTTCTTGCTTTCAATATATTCATTCATGTCCTTATGCATATCTAAATGATTAGGAGATAAATTTGTTATTACTGCTACATCTGTAGAATCCTTCATTGTCATAAGCTGAAAGCTTGATAATTCTAATACTACTCTATCATCCTTTTTTATTCTTTCTATATTAGTAAAGAGAGGTGTCCCTATATTTCCACCTACCCAAGTATTATATCCTGCTTCTTTTAATATATTATACACAAGCGTTGTAGTTGTAGTTTTCCCATCACTTCCTGTAATACCATAAATCTTAGCAGGGCAATATCTTACAAACTCCTCCATCTCAGATGTTATATAAGCTCCTTCGTTTTTAGCTCTAACTAAAGCTTCACTATCTATTCTCATAGATGGAGTTTTAAAAATCACTTCAAATCCTTTTAAATTATTTAAATAGTTGTCTCCTAATTCAAACTTTATTCCTAAGTTTTCATACTTATCTATATCTTTAAATTGGTCTCTATTTTTCTTATCAAAAGCCGTTACCTTAGCTCCAAGTTTAACTAAAAACTCTATAAGAGGTATATTGCTGACTCCTATACCCACTACTGCCACATTTTTATTCAATATATATTTTTTAAAATCATTAAAATCTCTTTTCATTCTATTTTTAATCCTCCAACATTGACTATTATCATTAATAATATGTATATTATAACACTTTTTATTTGTTATTTGAATTACTGTAGAATATGATATAATTAAAAACGAGAATTTTGTCGAAATTGTTCGAATTGAATTAATATATAAACTTATCTTTGTCGTATTGATTTGCATTTTTCTACATGCTATACTTCTCTTGTGCCGTAAGGAATATGTTAAGATGATTCCCCAAAGTTTTAACATAACACATAACATATCCCCATGATTAAACCCTATTTTTTACCGGATGACAATCCGGTTATTTTTTTACCCAAAAACCATTTTAACTTTAAAATTCTTCTCGACATTATTGAGTATTTTTAGAATATATTTGTTTCATTTTTTAAATTCTTTAAATAAATTCTAAAAATATAACTTTATCTATAAGTTATTATTATCAATTTCAAAAGAAAAACTCCCTACAGGTATATTAGACTTGTAGAGAGTTTTTCATTCAATTTAGGCATCTGAAATAAAATAATAAACCAAAGATGTTAGTATGTTTTATATCAGACAAGGCGTCAGGTTCTGACAACACAGTATGATGGAAAACAGGCTAACATACTGGTCTATTATTTTTTGAAGATGCCTAAGTTATTAAAATTCCATTTTTTCTTCTATATATTTAGTAAGTTCATCCACATGAAGTCTTATTTGCTCCATTGTATCTCTATCTCTTACTGTTACAGTATTATCTTCCATAGTATCAAAATCCACTGTTATACAGAAAGGTGTTCCTATTTCATCTTCTCTTCTATATCTTTTTCCTATACTTCCTGCTTCATCATAGTCAACATTAAATTTTTTAGCAAGTATTGAATAAACTTCTAAAGCTTTTTCACTTAATTTTTTACTTAATGGTAGTACTGCTGCTTTAAAAGGTGCTAGTGCCGGATGCAAATGTAATACAGTTCTAACATCGCCGCCTTCAAGTTCTTCCTCATCATAAGCATTTACCAAGAATGCAAGAGCAACTCTATCTGCACCTAATGATGGCTCAATACAATATGGCACATATTTTTCATTTGTTACTGGATCTAAGTAAGATAAATCTTCTCCGGAATGTTCCATATGTTTTTTAAGGTCGTAATCTGTTCTATCAGCTATGCCCCATAGTTCGCCCCAACCAAATGGGAATAAAAATTCTATATCACAAGTTGCATTACTATAGAAAGATAATTCCTCTTCACCATGATCTCTAAATCTTAAATTTTCTTCTTTCATACCTAGATTAAATAAGAATTTCTTGCAGTATTCTTTCCAATATCCGAACCATTCTAAGTCTGTTCCTGGTTTACAGAAAAACTCTAGTTCCATTTGTTCAAATTCTCTAGTTCTAAATACAAAATTTCCTGGTGTAATTTCATTTCTAAAAGATTTACCAATCTGAGCTATACCAAAAGGTACTTTTTTTCTTGAAGTTCTCTGTGCATTTTTAAAGTTAACAAATATACCTTGAGCTGTTTCTGGTCTTAAGTATATTTCTGATTTACTATCATCAGTTATTCCTTGAAATGTTTTAAACATAAGGTTAAATTTTCTTATGTCTGTAAAGTTTTTCTTTCCACATTTAGGGCAAACTATTTGATGTTTTTCGATATACTCTTTATACTCTTCATTAGTCCAGCCATCAGCAACTGCAACTTCTGCTCCTTCTGAAGTCATATGATCTTCCACTAATTTATCTGCTCTAAATCTAGCCTTACAATCTTTACAATCCATTAATGGGTCTGAGAATCCTCCAACGTGTCCTGAAGCCACCCAAACTTCTGGGTTCATAAGTATAGCACAATCAAGTCCTACATTATATGGACTCTCTTGAACAAACTTTTTCCACCATGCTTTTTTAACATTGTTTTTAAACTCTACTCCTAATGGACCATAATCCCAAGAGTTAGCAAGTCCTCCATAAATCTCTGAACCTGAAAATATAAATCCTCTATTCTTACACAAGCCAACAACTTTATCCATAGTAACTTCTTTCATAAAATAATACCTCCATTTTTTTTATTTATAAACACTCCAATTGAAGTAAATTTACTCTAATAAAAACAAAAAAACTATTACTAGTTAAGGGACGAAATAACATTCCGCGGTTCCACCCTTATTAGCAATAGCTCAGCTCTACTAAAATATACTCAAAAGCTCCCTTCACTATAAGTCCTTAATGATTTGCACCTTCCATCATTTCTCTTTATAAAGTACTTAAAGTTACTCTTCTTCATCAATGTATAATATTAAATTGTATTGATATATGCTATCATAAAAATTCAGAATTGTCAAGCATTAATTGTTAAAAAGTTAATATTAAAATATACTTTATTTATACTTATAAATTATAGCCACTTCTACTAATACAAAAGATGAATATTTTGCTTCTTGTAAAGTTGTTCAATAATTTCTTAATAATAAAAAAATAACTAATAACTTTTTTAAACTTATCGTAGAAATTAATGCTTTAAAAATTAGTTAAGTATTGTAAATTAAATTCTAATATCTTATAACTTATGTATAAGTTTAATTTTTTATAAACTCATTACAATAAAAAAAGTAATACCATAAAGTATTACTTATATCTATCAAAAATAAAAAATGGCTCCGCGAAGAGGATTCGAACCTCCAACCTATCGGTTAACAGCCGAGTGCTCCACCGTTGAGCTATCGCGGAATATCGTCATTACTGACTATATATATTATTATATCAAAAATCAAAAACAAATGCAATAGTCTTTTAAAATTTTTTTTATACTTTTTTATTTAACTTTATATGCCTTATATTAACTGTGATAAATAATCTATATTCATTGATATTTTTGCTCATATTCAACAATATTAAATCCTGAAATTTTTATAGTAAGTGGATATTTAACTTATTTAAAACATCCTTTTTTTATAGATGTTCTAAAATCTTCACTTTCATAAATATCTGAAAGCCATAATGCATTTTTCTCTACAAGGTTATTGTCTTTATCATATATTTTGATAGTTTTATCATTATCATAAATAAAGCTATGATCTTTATTTATTCTATATTCATTATTTCCTATAGATAAAAATTCTCCTTTATCTTTGTTTATATTTTGTTTTTTATTAAAATATAGTCTTAAAAAATTATTATCATTTCCCTCTATTCTATCTAAATATATTTCTGAATTATTCCCTTTATAAACAAGTTCTTTTACTTCAATAGGCTCATTAAAATAGCTTAATAGTTTATTTATCTTTAGGCATATAACTTTCATCGACTTGTATTGTAACTTCTATAGGAGTAACTCTAGTAATTCTATATCCCATTTGGTGAATGATATTTTTTCTCATACTTTCCTTTAGATCTTCTTTATTAATGAAATTTAATCCTACTTCAACAATCAAGGTTAGAGCAATTAAACTTAGAACTATTTTAGAACTTCGCTTCATTCTAATCTCCCTTACAAATTATTCTTATAAAAATTTTTAACATAATTATTGTTAAATGTTAATATTCAATAATTTAAAAGTAGCGTTATAAGGATTATATATTACTAATAAGAGTGCCCTTAGGAAAATTATACCATATAAAAAGAGATATAAAGTCTTCATAGACAATATATCTCTTAATTTTCATATTATTGTAATGGTTTCATAGTTGGGAATAAGATTACGTCTCTTATTGATGTAGAATCAGTTAAGAACATAACTATTCTATCTATACCTATTCCTAATCCTCCAGTTGGTGGCATACCTACTTCTAATGCACTCATAAATTCTTCATCTATAACATAAGCTTCATCGTCACCAAGTTCTCTTTCTTTTGCTTGCTGTTCAAATCTTTCTCTTTGTACTATTGGATCATTAAGCTCTGAATAAGCATTACATACTTCTCTACCATATATAAATCCTTCAAATCTCTCAGTAAATTCAGGATTTCCACGTTTTTTCTTAGTAAGTGGTGAAATTTCTACTGGATAATCGCATAGGAATGTTGGCTGTATTAAATGTTCTTCCGCAAACTCTTCAAATAAAGCATTTAATACATCTGCCTTTGTACAATCTTTTAATTCTTTCTTAAATTCCAAATGCTTTTCTTTAGCAATAGCTTGAGCTTCTTCATCTGTTTTAATAGTCTCAAAATCTATTCCTGCATATTCCTTAACTGCATCCACCATTGTAAGTCTTCTCCAAGGTGGTGTTAAATCTATTTCCGTTCCTTGATAATTTATTTTAGTAGTTCCATGCACTTTCTCACAAGCATAAGCAATCATTTGCTCTGTAATTGCCATCATATCATTATAATCTGCATAAGCTTCATATAATTCAATCATAGTAAACTCAGGATTATGTCTTACGCTCATACCTTCGTTTCTGAAGTTTTTACCCATGTCATAAACTTTCTCGAAACCACCAACAATACATCTTTTTAGATATAATTCAGTAGCTATTCTTAAATACATATCTATATCTAATGCATTATGATGAGTAGAGAATGGTCTTGCAGCTGCACCACCTGCTATTGATGATAAAATTGGAGTTTCAACTTCTAAGAATCCTCTATTATCTAAGAATTCTCTTATGCTTCTTATTATTTGAACCCTCTTCATGAAAGTATCTCTAACATCCTTGTTCATAACAAGGTCAACTTCTCTTTGTCTATATTTTAAATCTGGATTTTTAAGCCCATGCCATTTCTCTGGTAACGGCTTTAATGATTTAGATATAAGTGTAACTTCTGTTGCACGTACAGAAACTTCTCCCGTTCTAGTTCTGAATGAAGTTCCTGTTACACTTAAGAAATCTCCTATATCAAATGTTTTAGCATCTTTAAAAGATTCTTCGCCTACCGCATCTAATCTTATATATACTTGAATTTTTCCATATCTATCATGAATATCACAAAATCCAGCTTTACCTTGAATTCTCTTAGACATAAGTCTTCCTGCTACAGTAACTGGAATTTCTCCGCCTTCTTCAAATCCATTAACAACTTCTTCTGATGTGTGGGTTCTATTCACTTTATAAACATCAAATGGATCTTTTCCTTCAGCTTGAAGTTCAGCTAACTTTTGTCTTCTAATTCCTACTTGCTCATTATATTCAGCTTCTTTTGCTTGAATATCTTCCACTTCAATCTCTGGCGTATTTAAATTATTTTCTTCCATATATAAACTCCTCCTATGCTCTTTTTATTTCAAGTACTTCGTATTTACTTACTCCATCTGGAATAGAAACTTCAATTACGTCTCCTACTCTTTTACCTACAAGTGCACTTCCAACTGGTGATTCATTTGAGATTTTATTCTCCATTGGATCTGCTTCTGCTGAACCAACAATATGAAATTCCACTTCTTCATCAAAGTCATAGTCTTTAACTTTCGCTATTGAACCTATACTAATTATATCCTTATCTAATTCACTTTCATCAACTACTGATGCATTTCTCAGCATGTTTTCAAGTTGTATTATTCTTCCTTCTACAAAAGCTTGCTCATTTTTAGCTTCATCATATTCAGAGTTCTCACTTAAATCTCCATATCCTAAAGCTACTTTAATTTTCTCAGTGATTTCTTTTCTCTTAACTGTTTTAAGGTACTCTAACTCTTCTTCAAGCTTCTTTATTCCCTCATAGGTCATCACATATTTTTTAGAATCACTCATTTTTTTCTCCCCTTTAAACAATATATATATTTACTCTATTCTTCAATAAAACACTTTAATAATTTAACATGATTGTACCACAAAACTTCTTTAAAGTCTTAAATCCACAAAACTTCTTTAGAATCTGTGGATTTAAGACTTTAAGTTATTATAAATCAGTGGCTACAGTATGTCAATAAAAGGATGCTCAATACATCCTTTATTAATATTTATGTAATATTATATTACTGTATATTATCCACAAATACTGATTTATATTCAAGTAAAATACTTAGCACATCTTCGTATTTAGTCATTGAATTAATTCTGTCTTTGATTTCAGTGCAATATTTAAGCCCTTTAATATACCAAGCTATATGCTTTCTCATTTCCCTTACAGCCTTTATTTCTTCAAAATACTTAATAGCTAAATTTAAATGATTAATACACATATCTACCTTTTCTATAGGTGTAGGCTTTGTTATACTTTCACCTTTCAAAGCCTGTGTTATCTCTCTAAAAATCCAGGGGTTACCCATAGCCCCTCTTGCAATCATTATACCATCACAATTAGTTTGTTTTTTTATTTTTATGGCATCCTCAGCTGAAAATACATCGCCATTTCCTATTACAGGTATTTTAACTGCTTCTTTAACTTGTCTTATAATATCCCAATCTGCTTTTCCTTCATACATTTGCTCTCTAGTTCTGCCATGGACTGCTATAGCATCTGCACCTGCATCTTCTATGTATTTACTAAACTCAACAGCATTTATATTATTTTCATCAAAACCTTTTCTAAATTTAACAGTTATAGGTTTTTTACTTACCTTCTTCATTTCCTTTACTATTTCTGCCGCCAATTTAGGATTTTTCATAAGTGCTGATCCTTCACCATTTTTAACAATTTTAGGCACAGGACATCCCATATTCACGTCTACTATACAGATATCATTATTTTCATTAAACACTTCACAAGCATAGGCCATTATTTTAGGTTCATTCCCAAAAATTTGAATACCTACAGGTTTCTCTTCATCTGCTATTCTCATTAATCCTTCTGTGTTTTTGCTTTTGTAAAATAGTCCTTTAGCACTTATCATTTCAGTATATACAAGTCCACAGCCCATATTATTACAAATACCTCTATAAGCTATGTCTGTAACACCTGCCATAGGCGCTAAAAACACTTCATTATCAAAATGAAGATTTGATATATACATACTATCACCTAGTCTCTATTTTTTTCGTATATAATTCTAAGTCCATCTAAAGTTAAAAACGATTCCACTTTATCTATTGTAGAAGATTCTTCTGATATTAACTTAGCAAGTCCTCCTGTAGCTATAACTATAGGCTCATCTTCACCTTTAGCCATCATTTCTTCTTTCATTTTACGTACTATGTAATCAACTTGACCTATGTATCCATAAACTATGCCCGCTTGCATACTTGCTACTGTATTTTTGCAAATTACAGTTTCAGGCTTTGAAAGTTCAACTCTTGGAAGTTTAGCCGCTTTTTCAAATAATGCATCTGAAGATATCTTTACTCCCGGACAAATTGTTCCTCCTAGATAATCTCCATTTTTAGTTATAGCACAAAAAGTAGTAGCTGTACCAAAGTCTATTATTATCATTGAACTCTTATAAATATCAAAAGCCGATACTGCATTTACTATTCTGTCAGCACCTACTTCTTTTGGATTATCATATTTTATATTTATACCAGTTTTCACTCCTGGTCCAACTATTATTGGTGTTTTATCAAAATATTTTCTTATCATATGTTCTAAAGAGTACATAATATTAGGCACCACAGATGATATTATTACTCCTTCTATATCAGATATTTTTATATTGTTTTGTTCAAAAAGTTGCCTCACTTGTATACCATATTCATCGGAACTTCTCTTGTGATCAGTGGATAGCCTCCAATCAACTAATAATTCTTTCTCCTTGTATATCCCTAATACAATATTGGTATTCCCTACATCTAAAACAAAAATCATTTAAATTCACCTCTATATAGTTAAAAGCAGCTTTAAAAGCTGCTTTTATCCTGTATGTTTGACTAAAAAAATCTCACTACAATTAATAATTTAATTTTAACAAGTTAATCTATTTTGTCAAGGTGTTTAAATCATTTTTAAAACTTGTAATTTATGTATATATATAATTTAATGTAAAGATTATTTATATTACGCTCTTACTACTATTTTGCATTATATTTAATATTTCTTTTTCATCCTTAGCAAACTCATATAATATTCTTTTTAAGTTTCCTTCTTTTTCGCTAGTCATTAAGTTCATGTACATATTCATTAAGCTTTTCTCTACATTTGTAATATGACGACTTCTCATTAATTGTTCCTTTGTTAAATGATAATTATATTTCATGATAATTACCTCCTTAAGAGCTGCTGTAATACTTCAATGTGATTATTATGCTTTTGTATCAATTCCTCAATTGAACTTTGCATAGAGCTGTTATTTACAGCTTTTAAATAGCTTTTGTACTTACTTATAAGTATTTCCTCTTTTTCTATAATGTTATTAATAGTAGCTTGATTTGGACATATCATAAATAATCTCCTCCTTTTTCATATATTATTATCAATATAAAAAGGTATATACTTCTTTTTAGGAAGTATATACCTAATTTATAAATTGTTCACACTTTAACTTAGGCGTGTGAAAGAAAATAATATACTGGTCTATTATTTTTTAAATATGCCTTATTAACCAAACATAGAAAGTAATACACCAGCCGCTACAGCACTACCTATAACCCCTGCAACGTTTGGTCCCATAGCATTCATAAGTAAGAAGTTAGAAGGATCTTCCTTTTGTCCTACAACTTGTGAAACTCTAGCAGCCATAGGTACCGCCGAAACTCCTGCTGAACCTATTAATGGGTTTATTTTACCTTTAGTAACTTTACACATTATCTTACCTATAATTACGCCTGAAGCAGTTGCTACTGCAAAAGCAATAACCCCTAAAATTATTATTCCTATAGTTTTTGAAGTTAAAAATATCTCTGCTTTAGCTGTTGCTCCAACAGAAAGCCCTAAGAATATTGTTATTATATTTATAAGAGCATTTTGTGCAGTATCACTTAATCTTCCAACAACCCCAGATTCTTTAAATAAATTTCCAAGCATTAGCATACCAACAAGTGATTTAAGTGATGGAAGAAATAATATAACTAAAATAGCGACAACTATTGGAAATATAATTTTTTCTACTTTTTTAACTTGTCTTAGTTGTCCCATTTTTATTGTTCTTTCTTCCTTAGTAGTCAATGCCTTCATGATTGGAGGTTGAATCAATGGCACTAGTGCCATATATGAATAAGCTGCAACTGCTATTGGCCCAAGTAAATGTGGTGCTAACTTATTTGTTAGGAATATAGCTGTAGGACCATCCGCTCCTCCAATTATACCTATAGATGCCGCTTCTTGTGGAGTAAATCCAAGTAGTATTGCTACTATAAATGCAAAGAATACTCCAAATTGTGCTCCTGCTCCCATAAGAACACTAGAAGGATTAGCTAATAGTGGTCCAAAGTCCGTCATAGCACCAACTCCTAGGAATATAAGTGGTGGAAATATTTCTAGTTTAACACCTCTTGATAAGTAATATAATAATCCTCCAGCTTCACCTGCAACCGGTTCTGCCATTATATCTGCTAATGGTAAATTTGTAAGTAACATACCAAAAGCTATAGGTAACAATAATAATGGCTCAAACTCTTTTGCAATTGCTAAATATATTAATAAACAAGAAACACCTATCATTAAAAGCTCTTTCCAAGTTATTGCAGCAAAACCGGAGGTACTTAATAGTTCTTGTAATACTTCAATTATATTCATTTAGCTTACCTCCTTTTTATTATGCGATAACAGCTAAAACGTCTCCTGTATTAACAGCTGCTCCTTTTGCCACATTTATTTCAGCAATGCTACCATCTACTGGTGACATTATTTCATTCTCCATTTTCATAGCTTCTAAAACAAATAATACATCACCTTTTTTAACTGCAGCACCTTCAGTTATATTTATTTTCACTATTGTTCCTGGCATTGGAGAATCAATTTTTTCTCCTGAAGCATTTGATTTTTTAACTGCTGGTGCAGTTGCTGGCTTTTGCACTGGTGCTGGAGTTATTGGTTTTTCTGGGGATACATTAGGTGCAGAAGTAAATTCTCCTTTAACCTCTTCAACCTCTACTTGATATATATTTCCATTAACAGTAACGTTATATCTTTTCATAGTAATTTTCCTCCCTATACATTTTAGCGATTAAATTTAGTAGCATTACTTTGCCAATTTGCATTTCCACTATTTACTCTTTTTATACTCTTTATATTTAAATCTGAAATTGGTACATTAAGATGAGCTGATAACGATGCCATTATAACTGCAACTAATTCTAAGTCATCTTGAGGATTTTCTATAGTTTCTACCTCTTGTACTAATGGTTCAAATATCTCTTCTTTGGCCGGTTCTATTTTTTTCTTTTTATCTCTTAATAGAAAGCTTTGAAATTTAATTACATACATTAAGATAACTAATACAGCGAAAACTATAATCATAGCTACTGCCGAAACTCCTAATGCATCTATTAAACTTAATTTTTCATTCATACTATATCCCCCCTAAATTAATATGCTTCCATGCTTTTTAGGGTAGCTTAACTCTCTTTTGCTTTGTAACATATCTAACATCGCAAATACTCTTTGCTTAGTTTCACTTGGTTTTATAATATCATCTAACAAACCTATTTCTGCACAAGTATATGGATTTGTAACTTCATCCATATATTTTTTAATAATCTCTTCTTCTTTTGCTTTTGGATTATCCGCACTTAATATTTCATCTCTATATTTAGACATTATTATAGTCTTAGGGGAAGTTAATGAAATTCTAGCTGTTGGCCATGCTAATGCTACATCAAAAGATGTTTCCTTGCTTGCTAGTGCTAAGTAACCTGCTCCATAAGCTTCTCCAATTATAAGTGAAACTTTTGGAACTACAGCATCACCTAAAGCATATACCATTTTTGATACGCTTTTAGCTAATCCCATCCTTTCCTCCTCAAGATTAATAACAATTCCTTTTGTATCTACAATACTAAGTATTGGAATGTTGAAACTATCACACATTCTTACAAAGCTTGCTACTTTATTCGAAAGTTTTATATTAATCTCACTTTTTTTATTGGAATCGTTTGCTATAACACCAACTGTTAACCCATTTATTTTTATTAAGTAAGTGTTTATGCTCTCTTCCATAGTTTTATTTATTTCTAAAACGGAATTTTTATCACTAATTGCATTTACTACTGCTTCTCCACTATAATTTTCATGAATAGCGGCCTCATTCAATGTTTCTTTCGCTTCATTTAAATCCATAGATTCAGCAGTTAAATATGGCATTTCTAAATTATTAGCTGGTATATAATTAAATAATTTCTTAGTTAACATTACTGCTTCCATCTCATTACTAACAACAAAATGAGCGTTTCCATTTTTAATGGAAGATATTCCATCACTATACATAGAGCTACTTACATATCTTTCTTCTTTATCTATCAGCTTATCACTTGTATTTATACTAAGTTGTCCATTATCTTCTACTACTATAACAAAATCACTCATAGTGGCATTTAATGCCATTGTTCCATTACATGGTCCTGAAACAATAGAAATTTGAGGTATTACACCACTATTCTTAGTAGTTTTTCTTAAAACTTCTCCATAGGAAGCTAAAAGTTCAATTCCATCACCAACTTTTCCACCTACGGAATCAAATATCTTAACTATTGGTGCTCCCATTTTCACTGCAGCATCCATTATATTGCATATTTTTTTACTTGATTGTTTATTGAATATTCCCCCATTTACAGTGTAATCTTCACTATAAATGTACACTAATCTTCCATCTATAGTTCCATGTCCTGTTACAACTCCTGCACCATTTTTATCAATTAGTGCTCCTACCTCTACAAAAGAACCTTCATCTAAAATATTAAAAATTCTTTCTCTTGCAGTTATTTTGTTTAAGTTGTGCTGCATTTCAACTTTTTCTGTTCCACCACCTTGGTGTGTTTTATGTCTAATTTCATCAAAGACATCAAGTTTATCCATATCATTGCCTCCTGACTTTAGATTACTCTTTGTTACCCCGCCATAATAATAACATAAAAAGTCCCATTTGTACATAAAAGTTGCAAGTTTTAATTCATTTTTCTGTGTATTGAAAAAAAACAATTATAAATTGACGTGTAATCATTCTTTTCCTTTAATATTCTTTCTATTTTCCTTTATTTCAAAAGAAAAATAGATGACTAGTTATTTTAAAGTATACTTTGCATATTAATAAAACCACTATAAGTACATACTTATAGTGGTTTTATTAATTATTATTTATTCTTTTATACTAGAATAATCCTTCTATTGTTCCATCTTCTTTTATATCTATTTTAGCTGCTGCTGGAATTTTGGGAAGTCCTGGCATAGTCATTATTGTTCCTGTTAATATAACAATAAATCCTGCACCATTAGAAACCTTAACTTCTTTTACAGAAACTTTGAATCCTGTTGGCCTTCCAAGAAGATTTGGATTGTCTGATAATGAATTTTGTGTTTTAGCTACACATATAGGTAATTTATCCAAACCTATTTTTTCTATGTCAGATATTTGCTTTTTAGCTGCTGGTAGTATTTCAATTCCATCAGCTCCATATATCTCTTTAGCTATTGTTTCCATTTTTTCTTTTATAGTTAATTTTTCATCATATAATACGTGGAAATTACTTTCTTTTTCTTCAATAGTTTTTATCACTTTTTCAGCAAGTTCTAATCCACCTTCTGCGCCTTTTCCCCAAACTTCAGTCAATGCAACTTCTACACCTTTATTTTTACAGAATTCTTCTATATATTTAATTTCTTCTTCACTATCGCTTATAAATCTATTTATAGCTACAACTGCTGGTACACCAAACTTTTCAACATTTTCTATTTGCTTTTCAAGATTTTCTATACCTTTTGCAAGAGCTTCTACATTTGGAGTATTTAAACTATCTTTTTTAACCCCACCATGATGTTTAAGCGCACGAATAGTTGCTACTATTACTACTGCACTTGGTTTTAGATTTCCATATCTACACTTAATATCAAAGAACTTTTCTGCTCCTAAGTCTGCACCAAATCCAGCTTCTGTTATAGTGTAATCACCTAATTTTAAAGCCATCTTAGTAGCTAAAATACTATTACATCCATGTGCTATATTTGCAAACGGTCCACCATGAATTATTGCTGGTGTATTATCTAAAGTTTGAACTAAGTTAGGCTTAACAGCATCTTTCATAAGCATAGCCATGGCACCATGAACATTTAAATCTTTACAATATATAGGTTGTCCCTCTGTGCTGTAAGCTATAAGAATTTTCCCAAATCTTTCTTTCAAATCCATTAAGTCTGTTGAAAGACAAAGTATTGCCATTATTTCAGAAGCAACTGTTATTGTAAATCCATCTTCTCTTGTAAATCCATTTGGAGTTCCACCAAGTCCCACTACTACTTGCCTTAACGCTCTATCATTCATGTCTAGAACCCTTTTAAATACTATTCTTCTTGAATCTATTTTTAATTCATTTCCTTGATGAATATGATTATCTATAGCTGCACTTAAAAGATTATTTGCTGTTGTAATTGCATGCATATCTCCAGTAAAATGCAAGTTTATATCTTCCATAGGAATTACTTGAGCATATCCTCCACCAGCAGCTCCTCCTTTTACTCCAAAAACAGGACCTAAAGAAGGCTCTCTTAATGCTATTACTGCATTTTTCCCCATGTTACAAAGAGCTTGACCTAATCCTATAGTAACAGTGGATTTTCCTTCACCGGCTGGAGTAGGATTTATAGCCGTTACTAGTATAAGTTTTCCGTCTTCTTTATCCTTGTTATTTTCTAATACATTGAGAGATATTTTTCCTTTATATTTTCCGTATAGTTCAATATCGTCCTCAGTTAATCCTATTTTTTCTGCAACTTTAAGTATAGGTAACATTTTTGCACTTTGAGCTATTTCTATATCTGTTTTCATATCAATATCCTCCAATCTACATATATAAAATTTTGTGTACAATTATATTTTATGTACAACAATCTTATTTATTATCAAGTTTTCCTATGAAATTATCTATATTAACTATATATCTTGAATGAGTACCTTCTCCAATTAAACCATTTTCATCATAAGCTTTTACTAAAAAAGTTATTTTCTTTCCCTGAATATCTTTAACTACAGCTTCACATTTTACTTTCATCCCAATTGGTGTAGCCTTAATATGCTTCGCATTGACCTCTACTCCTACAGTTGTATCTCCTGGTTCTAAATATAAATCAATAGCATTTTTAGATGCATTTTCCATTAAGCCTATCATTGCAGGCGTTGCATACACTTTTAGAGTACCTGAACCATGATGAAGTGCTGTATCATCTTCTGTTACAATCTTTTCAATAATTGCATTTAGCCCTATCTTTAATTTACTCTCCATTTACCTACCCCCTAACATAAATTTGGTAATATAATTATATCATAACTCTAAAGTTAGTCCTATAATTCTTTTGAAAAATTACGTATATTTTTTTATTTTTATATAATAATGTACGTATTTTTTTATTATTCTTTATATTAGCTATGAAAAAGACAAAAGAGTGCACGAACTCATCATACACTCTTTTGTTTACACTATATTTCTTCTTTTTTTATGTCTTCAATCTTTGCTTCTTCTACTTGTAATTTAACTTCTCCTGGATTAAAACCCTCATTTAAAGTATTTTCTTCTTTTGGAGTCTCTTCTTTAATAATATCAGCAGAAATCTCTTTCAAGCCTTTTCCATCCATAATTGCGTTAAATTCTTCAGCAGTAAGCTTTTCTTTTTCAAGAAGTGCTTTAGCAACTTCGTGAAGTTTATCTTCATTTTCACTCAGTATAGTTTCAGCTCTTTTATAAGCTTCATCTACTAAAGATCTTATTTCCTTATCTATCATAGAAGCTACTTCTTCTGAAAAATCTCTTGAATGACCGATATCTCTTCCTAAGAATACTTCTCCTTGTTCTTTTCCAAAGGAAATAGGTCCTAATTTTTCACTCATACCATATTCCATAACCATTTTTTTAGCTATAGAACTGGTTCTATCTATATCGTTTTTAGCTCCTGTGCTGATTTCTTTAAGTATTAAAGCCTCTGCAACTCTTCCACCTAAAAGTCCAACCATTTCATCTTTAAGCTTAGAACGTGAAGTATATGACGTATCTTCATCTGGAAGATGTAATGTATATCCTCCCGCCATACCTCTAGGGATTATACTTATTTCATGAACAGCATAAGAATTTGGTAAGTACTTAGATACTACTGCGTGACCTGCTTCATGATATGCAGTTAATCTCTTATCCTTTTCGCTTATAACTCTAGATTTTTTTTCTGGTCCAGCTATAACTCTTGTAATTGCCTCTTCAAGTATATCCATAGTTATAACTTTCTTTTTACCTCTAACAGTTAATAATGCTGCTTCATTCATTAAGTTTTCAATATCTGCTCCAGTAAATCCTGGAGTTCTCTTTGCTAATATTTCTAGCTTAACATCTGGTCCTAATGGCTTATTTCTTGAGTGAACTTTTAATATTTCTTCTCTACCCTTAACGTCAGGTGCTCCAACAACTATTTGTCTATCAAATCTACCTGGTCTTAAAAGTGCAGGATCCAGTATGTCAGGTCTATTTGTAGCAGCTACCATGATAATTCCTTCATTTACTCCGAAACCATCCATTTCAACAAGTAATTGGTTAAGAGTTTGTTCTCTTTCATCATGACCTCCGCCAAGTCCCGCTCCTCTTTGTCTACCTACAGCATCAATCTCATCTATAAATATAATACATGGAGAGTTTTTCTTCGCTTGCTCAAATAAATCTCTTACTCTTGAAGCTCCCACTCCCACGAACATTTCAACGAAGTCAGAACCAGAAATGCTAAAGAATGGCACTCCTGCCTCTCCAGCTACAGCTTTTGCAAGTAATGTTTTACCTGTTCCTGGAGGTCCTACCAAAAGAACTCCTTTAGGTATTCTTGCACCTACTTCCATATATCTCTTAGGATTTTTTAAGAAATCAACAATTTCTTCTAATTCTTCTTTTTCTTCATCTTCACCAGCTACATCTTTAAATGTAACTTTCTTTTTATCTGGTGTAGCCATTTTGGCTCTACTCTTACCAAAATTCATAACTCCACGGTTTCCACCGCCACCTCCACCAGACTGTTGCATAAACATTCCCCAAAATGCTACAAGCATTATTATAATTAAGAATGTTGGAAGCATTTGAATCCAGAATGGAATACTTGTTGGTGGTGTAAAATCAACCACTGCAGTTTTATTTGGATTTTCTTTTCTTAAATCTTTAAAGTCATCTCTTGGTAAAGCTGTATGATATTGTGTTCCATCATCTAATTCCCCTACTATTGTTACATTATCCTCACTCATAGTAGCGGTTTTAACTTTATCTTCTTTCCAATATTTTTCAAATTTATCAGCACTAATCCTAGCTACATTTCCACCATCTTTAAATAGTGTTAATGCCGAAAAGATTACAAGAAATAAAACTAACAACCAGGCCGTTGCACTTGAAAATTTTTTCACTAAAGGCCCCCCTCTCTTTCTAGTTATGATTTTCTAAAATTCTAACATATGAAATATTATATCATAAAGAATATAATATTAAATCTTATTGTGAATAATAACTCATTATAATTTTTCTACTTTTTATATACACTTTCCTTTAAAATAGCTACATATGGTAAATTTCTGTATTTTTCAGCATAATCTAATCCATATCCAACTAAAAAATAATCTGGAACGTCAAATCCTAAGTATTTAACTTCCATTTCTTCTTTTCTTCTATCAGGTTTATTTAATAAACATGCTATTTCAAGACTTTCAGGATTTCTAGCACCTAAGTATTTCATTAAATATTTTAATGTAATTCCTGAGTCAATTATATCCTCAACTATTAATACATGTTTTCCTTTAACCTCAAAATCTAGATCTTTCAGTATTTTAACTATACCTGAGCTTTCTGATGAAGCTCCATAGCTAGATACTGCCATAAAATCCATCATACAAGGTATTTTTATTTCTTTTAAAAGATCTGACATAAATATTACAGAACCTTTTAATATTCCTAGCACTAATAAATCTTTCCCTTTATAGTCTTCACTTATTCTAGTTGCTAATTCTTTTACTTTTTCTTTAATTTGCTCTTCTGTTAACAATACTTCCTTTATATCATTATACATAAAATTCCTACCTTTCTATACATATCTGTAAAATTCTTTCTGTATTATTGTCAACTTTAAATTTCTCACTTATTCTATAACCTACTATCCATCCAATTTCATTTCCAAAGCAAATCAATGGAATAATATCTCTTTCATGCCTAGGTACTTTAAGGTCAATAAATAAATCCTTCAGCTTCTTACTTCCCTTCATCCCCAGAGATGTAAATCTATCTCCATCTTTTCTATATCTTAATATTATATTATCTTTAACTTTATCAAAATCAAAATACTTTATCATATCAGAATCTTTTAGATTAACATCATTATTCTTATGAAAAATTTTAGTTATAATTTTTGTATGTAACTTTTCACAATAAAACTCATCATTAAATGGTATTACTTCATAAATATTAGTATTATAATTTTTCATTTCCTTATATATATGTATATCTTTATAAACATTATCAATCATTAAGCTATCAGGTAACATAATAGTCTTTCCAGTGTTTTGATTATAAAGCTTAATTATGTCAATAATGTGACTGTTTTCGATATTATATAAATCACCTTTAACTTGAAGAATTGCTTTTCTTAATACTCTTGTGATAATAGTTTTATGTTCCTTAAAAGCATCTTTATATATTATAACTCTATCACCTTTTCTATAACAGTATTTTTTAAATATTTCATCAGATATTTCTTCAAGATAATCATTATCTTCCCTAATAATATTCGACATTCTATTTAAGGTATGAATTATATCTTTATTAAAATTATTTTCCATGTAAGGAATAAGTTCAAGTCTAATTTTGTTTCTAGCATAAATATTTTCAAAATTAGTTTTATCTATCGCTGCTGGAAGTTCATTTTCCTCACAATATTTTTCAATTTCCTTTCTCGTTATCTCAATAAGCGGCCTTATAAATATATTATCCCTAACCGGTCTAATCCCTACTAAGCCCTCTATACCTGCACCTCTCATCATACGCATTAATACAGTTTCTGCTTGATCATTTAAATTGTGAGCAATAGCAATTTTATTACAATTATATTTTTTCATAAGTTCATCAAAAAACTCATATCTGGCTTCTCTACCAGCTAACTCATGAGATATATTTTTTATTTTTGCTAATTGATTAATATCAACCCTTTTAAAAAAGCATAAAATTCCTAGCTCATCACAATATTTTTTGCAAAGCTCTTCATCTTTATATGCATCTTTTCCTCTTAAAAGATGATTTACATGAGCTGCATAAATGGTTATATTTAGTTTATTCTTTAAAGTATGTAAAATATGTAATAATGTTATAGAATCTGGTCCACCAGATAATGCAATTATTATTCTATCACCATCATTAATCATATTATTTTCGGCTATAGTTTTTAAAACTTTATCTTTCAACTTTTTACCACTTCCTAGAATATGATATTCATTACCTCATATTATCATATATTACCCTTTAATAAAAGAAAAATATCATTAAATATTTCTAATTTGTTAAATTTGAGAGCTATAAAAAAATGAAGAAATGTAAAAATTACCCACTTTACAATTCTTCATTTTTATAATCTAACTATATAGGTTGTACACTTTTGATACCAATACAGTCATATCATCCCTAACCTTATTTTTACTTATCTTCTTCGCCTCCTCTATTATTCCTTCTGCTAAATCACCTATATTTATATCATCATTTCTTATCATATAATCTAAAATCCAATCTACTCTTCCCGAAGGCTCTACATCAAGCACACCATCACTTACCATTACTACTAAATCACCATGGGATACAGATTTTTTATGTCTTTCTATATCAGCTTTATCAAGCACACCTATTGGTAAACTTTTAGATTTTATTATATCAATGGTGTCATCAGATTTTATGAAACTAGCAACCGCCCCTACCTTCATAAAGTCTACTTCTCCTGTATATAAATCTATGCTACTTAAATCTACTGTTGAAAATTTCTCCTCCTCACAAAATTTTAAAGTCATAATAGAATTTACTGTATTTATAGCTGTAGTTTTACTAAACCCTGCATGAGTAAATTTTTCTATTAATTCTACTGCTGCTTCACTTTCTCGTCCAGCTTGTGGCCCTGACCCCATACCATCACTAATAAGCATCATATAATTGCCATTAGCATATTTGCCAAAGCTAAAGCTATCTCCATGTATATTAAATCCTTCTTTGCTTGCCTTAGCTACATGAGTTACCACTTTAAACTTAGGTGCTTCTTCTAAAACAATAGTACATTTATTAGTTTCAGGATTTATATAACATGCATCGTCATTAATAATCATATTTTTTTCCACAGCTTCATTAATTATAGGAAGAATTTCTTTCCCATACATATCAATTGAAGCATACTCTGATGATGAGATCCTAATTATTAACCTACCTTTTTTATCTTCAATGGAAAATACATCATCATATTCTATATCATTTTTATCAAATAATTTTATTATGTCTCTTTCCACTTCTCCATCCACTTTAATGTCTTCATTAAAATCTTTCACTAATTCTTGAACAGATTGAGCCATATTGTTTATTTGACTTGCTAAAAGTTCCCTGCCTTCACTTAATCTAGTTCTCCACATTTCACTTATAATATGCTTATTTACCACATCCTCAACATTTCTTATTAATGCACCTTTTCTAAGACACTTCCTTTCTAATTCAAATGGAAATTTATTTATTTTTTTCTGCTCATTTTCTATAAGTTCAGCAAATGCACTATAAGTTACATGATGTTCTCTAGCCCAGCATATACAATTAGTATTACAATCATTACATACTCTACTTGCTAAGTTTTCTACCAAGGCACTACTTTTACTTTGAAGTGTAAGCTTATCATTATCTACTAAGTTAGTTAGTATTTTTGACATATTTGCAAGTACATCTGAAAAATTATCAAGTCTTCCTAAATACATATTTCTTATATTATTTAAATAATTTCTATCTAAACTTTGCTTTTTCTTTTCAGAATTTATCTCTGCTGATATACGTTCATATATATTATTAGGTATCATTAAAAATATACCTACTGACAAAATTCCTTCTATTATAATAAAGCTATTTGAAATTGCCATATTAGAAGTTGACATATAAACTTTAACTATAGCAAAGGTCACTAAAAATGCTAATGAAACAAATATCCTTCCAGCATCTTTAAAAGCTCCTGCTACAAGCCCACAAATTCCTAATACAGTCACATATAATAATAAATATTCATTGCTCATTCCTACAATAGCACCCATAGCTATCCCTGATGTAGCGCCTATTGCACTTCCACTTATGTAGCTAAATATTATTACTACTGCCAATGCCAATACATTTGTAAGAGAAATGTTAAATATTTTAATTCCCCAAGTTCCTGCTACAACTACTGAAAATAATAAGGACATACAAATTATTTCTTCATTACTAAATAAATGTTTTGTTTTTAATTCTTCAAAGCATGAATTACTTATATGCAGAATAAAATATATTGGGAAGATACAAAAAATATTTGTAAAGGTTGAAATCAAAGATACTGAAAAACCATATTGATTTATTAAAATATTATAGGCAAAAACTGATATGGTAACAGTAATAGCTAGTACAGCTTTTTTTAACTTACTTTCTACAGTATCTCCTATAACCATAGAAACAAAAGTTAGCAATGGAACCAATACAAAATACATATTTATGTCTTTAACATAGCTCTGCATAGTAATATACCCTAGTAAGCTGCCAAAAGCAGATAATAAAGATATTTTATTGTCTTCTTTCATTAGTATAACTAATAAAAATGCAATCCCAAATGGTGCTGTATTGTTTATAATCATTGTTCTGCTAATGAAAAAACATAAAAAAAACAATACTCCTGCTTTTATAATCAGTTTTCTACTACTTTGTTCTTCTTTAATTTGTTTTTCTTTTGTATTTTTAATTCTTTTATATGGAATTATCTCTGCACCATATTGCATTTTATAACCACCTACCCCTTAAATTTGTAAGTTAATTGTAACAAAGGAGTCTGGAAATAAATGTCATTTAATGGAATGAAGTTATAAAATCTTTATGACATCAAACTGTATATTTTTACCATTTTATAACAAGAAGTTTTTCCCTCTGCACAGTTACCATTTTATACCATAATCTACTATTTTCAAAGTATTACTATATTTTTTTATCCACAATTCTTATATTTTTATTTTTCAATATGTTGATAACTTTTATAGTTAAAGCTGTCGTTATGGATAACTTTATAATAAAATTTGAAAGAATTTTTATTATAATAAATGGAATATTTTATTGAATTGATAATATAGTGCTGATAATTATGTTATTGAATTATTTGAATTTCTACTTTATACAATTGAGGATGGGGAATTATTAGACCTTCTCTTATATAAGAGAAGGTCTAAATTTATTTCTTTTCAAAGTGACGCAGTCACTTTTATTGAAAAATCTATTTGAAGAAATTAATTTGTAAGAATTAATTTCCACCATAATTGTCAATTGTCCATTGTAGAACTCTATAGTTTTGCTAATTAAAATTATATAATCAAAATCTTAAAGTTATCACTGGATAGAATCTCTAACTTCTAGTCATATTTTAAAAGTATTACTAATAAATATAATAATCAATTATTATATTTAGTTTTTCACATAATAAAAAAGCTTACAACTAAGTTGTAAGCCTTTATGGTAGCGGAAATAGGACTTGAACCTACGACACTCCGGGTATGAACCGAATGCTCTAGCCAGCTGAGCTATTCCGCCATGTTGGTTGCGGGGGCAGGACTTGAACCTACGACCTTCGGGTTATGAGCCCGACGAGCTACCAGCTGCTCCACCCCGCGATATTTTGGTGCTGAAAATTGGAATCGAATTGGTACGGTGTTTAACCACCGCAGGATTTTAAATCCTGTCCATCTACCCGTTCCGCCACTTCAGCAGATTATTTAATTTAAATTGACCTTATATAATACTTAACTCTTGCCATCCATAAATTAATGGTTGCGGGGGCAGGACTTGAACCTACGACCTTCGGGTTATGAGCCCGACGAGCTACCAGCTGCTCCACCCCGCGATATTTTGGTGCTGAAAATTGGAATCGAATTGGTACGGTGTTTAACCACCGCAGGATTTTAAATCCTGTCCATCTACCCGTTCCGCCACTTCAGCAGATTATTTAATTTAAATTGACCTTATATAATACTTAACTCTTGCCATCCATAAATTAATGGTTGCGGGGGCAGGACTTGAACCTACGACCTTCGGGTTATGAGCCCGACGAGCTACCAGCTGCTCCACCCCGCGATATTGGTGCTGAAGACCGGAATCGAACCGGTACGGTGTTTAACCACCGCAGGATTTTAAGTCCTGTGCGTCTGCCTGTTCCGCCACTTCAGCAGGTTATTTAATTTAAACTGACTTTACATAGTGCTAAACTCTTGTCATCCATAAATTAATGGTTGCGGGGGCAGGACTTGAACCTACGACCTTCGGGTTATGAGCCCGACGAGCTACCAGCTGCTCCACCCCGCGATATTGGTGCTGAAGACCGGAATCGAACCGGTACGGTGTTTAACCACCGCAGGATTTTAAGTCCTGTGCGTCTGCCTGTTCCGCCACTTCAGCATTTCTGACTATAGTATATGTAATATAAAATATTTTAACCTTAAATTAATTATAAGGTTATGGTAGCGGAAATAGGACTTGAACCTACGACACTTCGGGTATGAACCGAATGCTCTAGCCAGCTGAGCTATTCCGCCATGTTGGTTGCGGGGATAGGACTTGAACCTACGACCTTCGGGTTATGAGCCCGACGAGCTACCAGCTGCTCCACCCCGCGATATTTGGTGCTGAAGACCGGAATCGAACCGGTACGGTGTTTAACCACCGCAGGATTTTAAGTCCTGTGCGTCTGCCTGTTCCGCCACTTCAGCAGGTTATACATTATTGTGCGCATCTTTCAGCGACAATATTTATTATAGTTTAAGGTCTATATATTGTCAACACTTTTTTTTATAATAAACTTATATATTTTTGCAGTTTTATTAAAACTTAACTATATTAGACCACTAATATAATTAAAAGAGTGCCAAAAATTTAGCACTCTCTAAATTTATATTAATAATTTGAACTTTTTCTACTATATCCGCGTCCTTTATTATCTTGGTGTCTTTTTAAATCCTGAAATCTTTCTTCACTGTCTTTTAGGAACTTAGACATTCTATCTTCAAATGAAGAGCCACCAGTTTTTCCTTTCTCTTTTTCCCAGTCTATTTCCACAGGTTTTACTGATTTTTTTGGCACTCCTGCTTGTTTTATAGATAAGCTCATTTTTCCGTTGTCATCAACTGAAATAACCTTCACCTTAACAACGTCTTCTTCTTTTAGATGATCTCTTACGTCTTTTACAAAGACGTCTGATACTTCTGAAATGTGAACAAGTCCTGTTTTTCCTTCCACTTCAACAAAAGCACCAAAATTAGTGATATTAACCACTTTACCTTCTACAATACTTCCAGCCTTTAAGGTCATATTAAAAAGATTCCTCCTTAAATAATGTTTTAATTATTATGTTATATATCAAGTTATGTTAAACATAACACAGATCACTTATCTTCTTTTACACTGTTATTGATTACAGGAGTTTCACCCTCTTTAATAAGTCCTAATTTTTCTCTTGCAAGTTTCTCAATATACTTATCAGTCTTTGATAACTGCACTTCATCCTGTAATTTTTTGTTTTCTTCTTGCACTTTTTCTAACTCCACAGTGTAGGTTTCAAATTCAACCTTTTGTCTATGCATTATCTTCTGCTGATTTATGAAAATATAAGAAACATAAACAATTAATAGAGATAATAATAAGTTTTTGATTTTTCTATTTTTCATTATACAACTCACCCTCCACATAGAATGAGTATAACAACTTATTATTCAATAGTTATTATATTAAAATATAACTACTCATGTTAAACTCATAAGTATATTTTAATTTGAATTGTTCATTTGTTCAAGGTATTTTACATTAATTTTTAACTTTTTCTTATTATTTTGTATAAACAAAATCTTACAGGATAAGACAATGTATTAAATATTACTCTTAATACCTTTCCAATAGCCAATAATACGTTGTGAAGTACGTTTATAAATATCTTACTAATTAGTTTAATATATACAAATAATCCTATACTTACATATACAAAAACATTAAAGCTCATATATGCATAGCTTGTGTACATCATAAATATAAACACAATAAATCCTGTAGCAATCCAAAATAAAACATCTTGAATTATAGTTATAATCGCACCAACATCTTCAAATCCTCTTATAATTCTATAAATATCAAAGAGAACGCCTATTAAAACTCCACTCAATAAACTAAATGCAAATAATATTATTTGTTGTTCCATTGTAAACAGCATGATACTTACCTAAAAAGCCTTGAAAGAATGCCTTTTCCCTTTCTAGATTTTTTTTCATCACTGGTATATACAATATAACTTATTTTTCCACTTATCATTACATCTCCATTTTGTACATCTAGTTTATTCATTTTTAAATTTTCTCCTCTTATATCCATAGAACCAAGAACTGTATTTAAAAGGATTTGTTCATCATTAAAGCTTACAATTTCCTCAACTCCGTCAATTGCCATCTTTTTCCTTGAATCTAAAGTTAAATAACTTTTTCTATCTTCTATCTTGGTTTCTTTGTTATCCATAAAACCCTCCTTGCATATATTAAAAGTATTCCTAATAAATAATATTTCTTTAAGAAAAATATATGCAAAGAAAAGCAATTTAAGAAGAAGTAATTATTCCTTATCTTCTTCCCCTGATATTATTTCATACATAGTTTTAGCATTTTCTTTAGTTACATGATTTGCTATATTCACTATTTTTGCTGTTAATACTTGAGTTGCAAATTGAATTTCAATGATATCGCCTTCTTTTACTACCGTTCCTGCCTTAGCAACTTTACCATTTATTGAAACCCTACCACTTTCACAAACTTCTTTTGCAACTGTTCTTCTCTTAATTATCCTTGACACCTTTAAATACTTATCAAGTCTCATAGCCATCACCCCAAATATATTTTATTCAAATTTATACTTTTAAATTTATAACTATAAATAATTCCAAAATAATTAAATTCTTTAAAATATTATATAAACTTTATTATTCAAATATAATTATAACCTTAAATGATTTGTAATACACTATTATCATCTCAAACAAAATAACTATTCAAATATTCTGAGGATATTTTATATCACATAAATAGCTGACTCTTAAAAATAGTGAGACTATCTTTGTAATCTTATAGTAAAGTATGACATAACATATACTTAAATACTAGTTAGCTATTTTTGAAGATGTCTTTAATAAAAAAAACCTAGAATAAATCCAGGCTTTTTAATAAGTAAAATAAGACTATTTATTAACTATGTCTTTAAATTCTTTTCCTGCTTTGAAAACGGGTGCTTTTGAAGCAGGAATTTCTATTTCTTCTTTAGTTCTTGGATTTCTTCCCATTCTAGCAGCTCTTTCTCTAGTTTCGAAAGTTCCAAATCCAACTAATTGAACTTTTTCTCCCTTTCCTAGAGCTTCTTCAACGCTCTCTATGAACGCTTTTAAAGCAACCTCTGTTTCCTTTTTAGTTAAACCTGATTTCTCAGCCATGCTTGTGATTAATTCTGATTTATTCACTATTGTACCTCCTTAATCTTTTAAAAACGCTTCTACATTCATAAATTCTATTAGATATCTTGAATATAAGATAGCATATTCTTCAATGTTTTTTAAATTCCTTCTAATCAATTATAGTTTTAACATAAAAGTAATAAATTATTTCTTCTTTGCTTCATTCCATAACTGATCCATTTCATCAAGCGTCATAGTCATGAGATCCACTCCTTTAATTTGAGCAGAATCTTCTATAAACTTAAAACGCTTAATAAATTTATCTATAGTATAATTTAATGCAATTTCTGGGTCTATGTCAAGAAGTCTTGCAACATTTACTGAAGCAAATATTAAATCTCCTACTTCTTCTAGTATTTTTGCCTCATTTTTACCATTATATACATCTTTAATTTCATTTAATTCTTCTAGCACTTTTTCCATAGCTGGTTTAGGATCTTTCCAGTCAAAACCTACCTTTGCAGCTTTAGCTTGAACCTTATCTGCTCTTAAAAGTGCAGGTAAATTTTTAGGTATATGCTTCAATTCTTCAGTATAAGTTTTAAAATCATTTTCTTTTTTCTTAATTTTATCCCAACTATCTAAAACTTCGCTAGTATTATTAATTTTAATATCCCCAAAAATATGAGGATGACGTCTTATCATTTTTTCTGTTATAATTTTAACTATATCATTTATGTTAAAATATCCTTCTTCTTTACCTAGTTGTGCATGAAAAACTATTTGAAATAATACATCTCCTAGTTCTTCTGTAAGCTTAAAATCATCTCCTTCATCAATTGCTTCTAAAACCTCATAACATTCTTCAACTAAATTTCTCTTTAGTGATTTATGAGTTTGTTCTAAATCCCACGGACATCCCTCTTCCCCTCTTAAAGTTTCCATCACCTTAAGTAAGTCAAAAAAATCTTTGGTTTCTTCTAAATTTTTTGGAATATAAATTGAAGTTAGATAGTCTATATCCTGTTGTCTATCAAGCTCGAAAAGCTTTATCTTTCTAACATTTTCTATTTCCTTAACTCCTGCTGCTCTTATAAAATATATTTCCGTTTCATCATTATAATATTCAAGTAGTGATAATTTTGTTTCTGAAGCTATAAGTTGATTATAAACTTGAGTTATTATAAGTCCTGCTCTTTTATCTAATATTTGATTCTTAATATCAAATGCATCTATTATTTTTATTCCATCAATAGGATCTAATTTTAAAGTTTCCATAACAGCATCTATAAAACTTACTGCTGGAATTATTTCATATGGAATATTCTTCTCATCACAATATTTTATAAGTAGCGTAACTGATTTTTCAGCTACTAGTGGATGTCCTGGTACCGCATAAACTATATTATTACACTGACTATATTCTTCTATTATATCCTCAGCTATAGAATTGTAAACATCATCAAAGCTATCAAATTTTTCATACATGTAATCATAGCTTTCAAATGTTACTCCTAGAGATTTTAAATACTCAACATTTGGATGTTTTTCTGTTCTAAACAGTACCTTACAATCACTTTTTAAAAGTTCTAGTGTTCCAATTGTAAGTGCTTCCTTAGCACCTGGTCCTAAGCCTACTATTTTAATCATTCGCTTCACACTCCCTACTCTTCTCATTTTTATATAATTAGTTCTTTACAATCTTTCCTCTGATATCTTCTACAGTAAATATCTTAAGTACTATAATTAATAT
The DNA here is from genome assembly GCF_965112025.1 of Clostridium sp. Marseille-Q7071. Taxonomy (NCBI): domain Bacteria; kingdom Bacillati; phylum Bacillota; class Clostridia; order Eubacteriales; family Clostridiaceae; genus Clostridium; species Clostridium sp. Marseille-Q7071. Next base: position 985,098 of record NZ_CBCOPR010000001.1, on the reverse strand, counting down.
TGTATATATTAATGCTCCTACAAATATAGCTAATAAGCACGATATTCCATTACTTATTGTATAATTATAGACATTATTATACGTAAACACAACTGCAATTATCATAATTAATGATGCTATTGCTGGCTTTAATAAAATTTCATATAAACTTAGCTTAACAGAAAATATTTTCTTAATTTGAAACATATTTAAGATTACCGTAACTATATAGCCACATAATGTCCCTATAACTGCACCATATATATTTATAACGGTCATAGGAATCAACAAGTAACTTATTATTACTTTTACTATGCAACCTATAGCAAGGTTATAAACAGGCTTTAAATAGTCTCCTACGCTTTGTAATAACGCTGTAGTAGTCTGTGTTATTACTATGAAAGGTATTGTAGTAGCTACTAGTCTTAATATATTATAACCACCTACATCTTTCATAAATACTAAGTGCATTATTGGTGCTGCTAAAGAATATAATCCAGCTGTACAAGGTAATGCAATAACAAAGGATAGTTTAAAAGCCATTTCTATTCTTCTATTTAACTCAAAGGTTCTATTTGTACTATAAGCCTCAGAAATAATAGGTACTAAAGATGCACATAATGCCACTGAAAGTGCTAAAGGTACATTTGAAAGAGTTACTGCCTTTCCTGTTAATTGACCATATAAAACCGCACTTTCTGATACAGAAAAACCTGCTTTTAACATTCTCTCAGGAACTATTATAGAATCTATTAGTGACATTACTGTACCTACTGCTGCTCCTAATGAAATAGGTAATGCTGCTTTTCCTATTTCTGAAATCATACTCTTACTCTCGATATTTTTAACTTTATACATAAATTTGCTCTTTCTATAGTAGATTATGATTAAATATATACTGCCTAATATACCACCTACAACTGTACCTAAAGCCGCTCCCCCTGCCGCAAATTCTATTCCTTTAGGTAGTAATAAATATGCAAATAATACACCTGCACCAACTCTGCCTATTTGTTCAATTATCTGAGATACTCCTGTATATGTCATATTTTGAAGCCCTTGAAAAAAACCTCTAAAAGTACACATAATGCATACAAATATAGGAGCAACAGAAATTATTATAAAAGACATATATGAGTTCTCATGCCATTTTAATCCTTGAATTATCGATTTCGAAAAGAAAATCATAAGAAAAGAAGCCAAAAATCCTATAGGTAGCATAACTAAAAGAGTGTCCTTTAACACTTTTCTAATACTATAAAAATCATTTTTCGCATTTAATTCTGAAATTATTTTAGACATTGCAATAGGCACTCCTGACGCTAATGCTACAAATGTCATGTATAAAGGATATGACATTTGATAATATCCCATACCTTCATCACCTATAAGTGTCTGAATTGGTATTCTAAAAAACAAACCTAAAAATCTAGCAAAAATTCCAGCAATACCCAAAATCATTGTACCTTTTATTAATGAATGTTTTTTCATATAATCCCCCTAAAAAACCTTTTTATTTTAATACTTATTGCGATTTTTATAGCATTATTACTTGTATAGAATATATTTTTTTATTAATTTTAGATTATACATTTTTAATTATTGAAAATCTTTTTATTGTAATCATATTAATAACTTTTTAATAGGGGGTTAATGAAATATATATACCAGTTCTAAAATTAACATATATATGAGAATAATTGGTGCTTTTTAATATTATAATTAAAACTATTAAATTCACAATTGTGGATATTTCCCAGCAGAAGCTGAGAAATTTAGAATTGATTTATTTTTAAAATGATGTAGTAACTTCTTATAAAAAAACTAGTAGCTGTAGTATATCTATAGTACTAGTTAAATTTATTAGTCTTGTTCCAAACTATACTCCACCTTAGGGTAACCCTTATACAATTGAGAATTATTGATACTTCTCTTTTATAAGAGAAGTTCTAAATCTATTTCTTTTCAAAGTGACGCAGTCACTTTTATTGAAAAATCTATTTGAAGAAATTAATTTGTAAGAATTAATTTCCACCACAATTGTCAATTTTCCACTTTCAATTCTCCATTGATTAAGTTCCCATGAGGTGGAAAAGTGGAAAACTAGCAGTTGTATTACTAATAAAAAAATAGTTAAAGAAATTAGTTTAATCAAAACTAATTTCAACCATAATTCTCAATTGCCTATTGATTAAAGTTGCGAATTGAAATATTTTAAAATGTAGATATATTCAGTTATACATTAATTCTTAAGGTAATTTATCTATATTTAAGTTTCATGATGGATTATACTCACTTTAATAATTTCTAAAATTTATAATTTCATTTATAAAGAACAAAATATTTATTAAAATTTCGTAAATGTGATTAAAAAGAATATATTTGTTAATAGTATAGATGGTAGTAGAATAATGGAAAGCAAAAAATAAAAAATAATGGCAGAATCCTGCCATTATTGCTCCATTTGCTTTCCTAAGAAAGCAGATGCTGTTTCAGCTAGTTTTAATTCTAAATCCCCAAATTTTACATTTTCCTCTTTAGAAAGTATTATAACAGCTCCAATAGCATCTCCTTCTGCTACTATAGGGCTAACAACTTGAGAACTATAAACAGTCTCATCTTCATCTTCATATAATGGTATAACCTTCTCTGCCCCTGTTCCAGATATAACCGATCTACGACCTTCCATTATTTTTTCGAGTTGCATACTAACTTTTTTATCTATATAGTCCTTTTTAGGGCCACCACTAACAGATATTATACTATCTTTATCAGCCACAACTACAATATGTCCAATTGTCTGTTGAAGTGCCTCTGCATATTCCTTAGAGAATTCACTTAACTCTTCAATTGGAGAGTATTTTTTAAGTATTACTCCACCTTCTCTATCAGTAAATATCTCTAGTGGATCTCCCTCTCTAATTCTAAGAGTTCTTCTAATTTCTTTTGGAATTACTACACGACCTAAATCATCTATACGTCTTACTATACCGGTTGCCTTCATACATTAATTCCTCCTCAAATAACTTTAATTATGTACTTGTGCTATTATTATCCTTCTAAATTTGAAATTTTATACACATTTGCATAAAGATTAATTTATAACAAAATTTGAACAAAGATACCTTTTAAAATTTATAGCTTATAATATAAAATTTTTAGTGATTCTCAAAATAATCAATAAAATTTTAACTATTTTTTGTACAAAATCATAGATTCCCAAATTCCATTAAAATGAAGATTCTATAATCTTAATGGTAATTCTGAATTTAAAAATTTATAAGTTTTTATAATAGATGTATAATTATAAATTATTCGTTGTTAAAAATTCATATTTTATTTTCAAAAAATTTAACTTTTATTAATATCTTCCTTAATTTAAGGCTATAAATTATAAACGGTTTACCATATTTTACTCTATTTTTTGAATTTATTCTTTTACCTATTTCTAAAAATACTCAACATAAAAGGAGCTATGATTTAAATCATAACTCCTTTTATGTTGAAGACTTGCTGTCTTTTCACATGTTTTAAATTATTTTAAATTATCTTCATAAATTTTAATTTTAGCTTCTTCTTGCCATTTGTTAGCTGTTTCATTCCATTGTGTATTTTTCTTCTCATCTAGTAAACTCTTTTTAATGTCTTCTTTTACAGTATCAAATTTCTTAACTGGATACTCTTCCTTGTCTATACATTTTATTACATGATAGCCAAATTGAGTTTTAACTGGCGCTTTTGTATAAGCTCCTTTTTGTAGAGCAATTGCAAACTGCATAAAAGTTTTATCATAGCCTGTATCATTATAATCTATCCAGCCTAACTCTCCACCTTTATCTTTAGTTCCATCTGTTCCTTTTTCCTTTGCAAGCTTTGCAAAATCTTCACCAGCATCTAATCTTTTAATTATATCATTAGCATCTTTTTCATCTTCAACTACAATGTGAGCTACGTTAATTTTATTTGGCTTTTCAGTATAATAGGTCATATTAGAATCATAATGAGTTTTAGCATCTTCATCAGTTACCTTAACATCTTTAACTACTTCTTCAAAAACTTTATTATATATAAGTTGATTTTTTATATTTGCTTTTATACTTTCTTCAGTTTCACCAGATTGTTCTAATCCCTCTTTAAATTTTTCTTCACTTTCAAAAGCATCTTTTATTGTCTTATATTCCTGATCTATATATTTTTTAACCTCATCATCATTTGGCATCACTTTAAGCTCAACAGCTTTCTCTTCTAGAATTCCTTCTCCAATCATTCTATTTAACATGTTAATTCTCTGTTCTTTTAACATGCTCTTGCCTTCTTCAGTCGTATCAAAAGTTTCACCTTGCATCTTTTTGATATAAGTTATAACCGGTCCCATTCTTTCATCAAGTTCGGCCCTTGTTATTTTCTTATTACTATATTTTGCAACCTTTGATTTTGCGATACCTTCTGGAGTTTTTTCAATTAAACTACATCCAACTAAAGAAGTTGCCATCACAGCCACTAGGGATGCTACTATTAATTTTTTTATGTTCTTCACTTTAAATCCCCCGTTCTATTTTTTTTAATAGCTATATTTTAAACTATATAAAAGTTCAAATAATTAAAATTTATATTCTAGTTCATAAATAGTGCTCCTACTTCTAAACCGTTAATTATTTAATTCTATAAACTTATAAAATTAAACAAATCTAAAATTAATAACATTTTAAAATATAGCTTTTGTAATACAGTCCTATTTTAATAGGATAATATTTCATCTTTGTGACATTCAAAAATAATTTTATCATAAACTCCTAATTATTGAAAGTTTATAGTAAATTATTGAAATTAACCTAAAATGAATTAAAGAATTATTTATTATTAGTTTTGCCATTAAATTCTTTCATATACTTAGTTAGATTAATTAAATTATCAAGAAGCTCTTCTTTCTTAGTTTCCTTTATCTTATAAGCAATAACCGGTACTTCTGCCATTTTAAAAGTTATTTTGCTTATATAATTATCTAATAGTCCAGTAATTAAATCTTTGCTAATATTTTGTTTACTTTCAAAAGTGATTAATATTTCATTTTTAACTTCTTTAATCTCAATAATGCCTATTTCCTTTGCCATACTTCTTAAGTAAGCAATATTCATCAAATTATAAACAGTAGGTGGTATATCAGAAAATCTATCTTCTATTTCATCTTGTAATTCCATCATATATTCATAAGAGTCGATAGACGCAATCTTTTTGTAAACCTCAATTTTTTGCGTTTCATCCTTCACATAGCTGCTTGGAATATAAGCATCAATTTTAATTTCAACAGTAGTTTCAATAGGTTCTTTTTCAATGTCACCTTTAATAAGTTTTATCATATCTTCAAGCATTCTACAATATAAGTCATATCCTACAGTAGCCATATGTCCATGTTGTGCAGAACCCATAATATTTCCTGCACCTCTTATTTCTAAATCTCTCATAGCAATTTTAAAACCTGAACCTAATTCAGTAAAATCTTTAATGGCTTTAAGACGTTTTTCTGCTACCTCTGTTAAAATTTTATCCTTCATATAAGTAAAATAAGCATATGCTATCCTATTAGTCCTACCTACTCTACCTCTTAATTGATATAGCTGAGATAAGCCCATTTTATCTGCATCATAGATTATCATAGTATTAGTGTTTTGAATATCTATACCTGTCTCTATAATAGTTGTACATACTAAAATATCATATTTATAATCTACAAAATCTAGTATTATTTTTTCCAATTCTCTTTCAGTCATTTGCCCATGAGCTACCGCTATTCTAGCTTCAGGTATAAGTTTTCCTAGATAGCTTGCCATTTCTTTTATAGTTTCAACCCTGTTATACACAAAAAATACTTGGCCATCTCTATTTAATTCTCTCATTATACCATCTCTAATAAGCTGATCATTAAATTCAACTACATAGGTCTGAACTGGATATCTTTCCTCTGGAGGAGTTTCAATAACACTTATATCTCTTACTCCTGTCAAAGACATATGCAATGTTCTAGGAATAGGAGTTGCAGTTAAAGTTAAAACATCTATATTCTTCTTGATAGACTTAACCTTTTCTTTATGAGTAACTCCAAATCTTTGTTCTTCATCTACTATTAATAACCCTAAGTCCTTAAATGAAACATCTTTTTGTAGTATCCTATGGGTGCCTACCAGTATATCCACATTTCCTTCCTTAACAGATTTTAATATTGCCTTAGTTTGTGAAGCTGTTCTAAATCTGCTTATCATATCAACTTTTAAAGGAAAATCAGAATATCTTTTTAACATATTCTTATAATGCTGTTCTGCAAGTATAGTCGTAGGAACTAAAAATGCAACCTGCTTTCCATCCATCACACATTTAAAAGCAGCCCTTAAGGCTACTTCTGTTTTTCCATAACCAACATCTCCACATAAAAGTCTGTCCATAGGTTTATTACTTTCCATATCCTTTTTAATTTCCTCTATAGCTGTCAATTGATCTGGTGTTTCATCATAAGGAAATTCATCTTCAAATTGTTTTTGCCATATTGTATCAATACCATATTTATGACCTTTAATTTGTGCTCTAGTAGCATAAAGCTTAACTAAATCTTCTGCAATGTCTTCTATAGATTTTTTAACTTTATTTTTAGCTTTAATCCATTCACTTCCACCTAGTTTATTTACTTTAGGTGATTTGCCCTCGCTACCTATATATTTTTGCACCAAATCTAGCTGTTCTACAGGAACATATAAAGTATCTCCATTGTTATAAGTAAGTTCTAAAAAGTCCTTTTTATGGCCTTGTATTTCAAGCTGATTTATTCCTTTATATACACCTATACCATGATTTGCATGTACTACATAATCTCCTAATTTAAGCTCAGTAAAGCTTTTAATCTTTCCTGCACCTTTTTTATTTCCTTTTCTTCCTGTTTTTCTTTTAGATTGTCCAAATACTTCCTTATCAGATATTACACACACTTTAAGCTCAGGATATTCAAATCCTTTTAATGAATTACCAAAGGTTACAACAACTTGGCCAAGTTCTATATTATCAATAAAGTCTTTATAACTTGCTTCAATACCTCTATCCCTTAGCGTATCTATTAGTCGTTCTCCCCTAGTTCTTGTTCCTGATAATATTACTGTCCTATAATTGTTATCTTTTTTATCTTTAATGTCATCAATTAAATAATCTAATTGTCCATGATAATCATGTATAGTTATTTGTGAAAAAGAAGAAATAGTTCTTGGCTTTAATATTTTGGTTGATTTAGCAATAGCATCTATGGTTAACACTCTTTTGCTCTCTAGTAGTTCTAAAGTTTCTTCCTTTGAAATTAAAAGTTCTCCTTGTCTTGGAAGTATGTTTCCTCTTCTCAAAAAATTTTCATAGTTTTCTTTAAACTCGAAGTAAACACTCTCCAGTTTACCATTACATCTTTGAACATCATCTACTATAATAAAACTATCATTTAAATAATCAAAAAATGTGGAAATATTTTCATAAAAATATGGTATGTAGCTATCTATAGTTTCAAAACTCCAAGTCTCTTTAAGTGCTTCAATATTACTATTAACTATGGATTTTAATCTCTCTATAGCTTCTTTTTCTTTCTTCTTATTAAAATTTAAAAGTGAGTTATTAAAGTCTTCACTAATGTTATCATAAGCTTTCTTTAAACTCTCACTAGTCATAATTATTTCTTTTGCTGGAAATATTTCTATAGCATTTATCTTTTCAATACTTCTTTGAGTATCCGTATTAAAAGTTCTAATAGAATCTACTTCATCATCAAAAAATTCTATTCTATAAGGAAGGGCATCTATAGGAGGAAAAATATCTAATATTCCTCCCCTTATTGAAAATTGGCCTTTTGTTTCAACTGCTTCACTTCTCTCATAACCACATTGAATAAGCTTTTCACTTAATTCTCTAATATCTACTATATCTCCTACCTTTAAAGAAAATATATAATTCTTAAATAAATCTACTGGAGTATACACAGCTAATAGTGACTCTATAGATGCTACTATTATTTTAGGGCCATCTTCTAACATCTTTTTAAATATTTTAAGACGTTCCCATCTTAAATCTCCAGAAATAGCATCAATATTATAAAAAACTACTTCTCTAGTTGGAAAATAATACACATCATTTAAATAAAAACTTAAATCCTCACAAATATTTTTTGCTTCTACATCATTATGAGTAACTATAAGGATTTTTTTATTTACTTCTTCATAAATTCCATTTATTAAATAGCTTTTTGCAGATTCAGAAACTCCGTAAATACCTATAGGAAAATTATTTCCTTTAATACTTTTTGAGATTTCTCTAAATTCTTCACTACGTCTTAATGGCATCATAAGTCCATTTAGTCTCAAAATTATCACCTCTATACAAATAAAATGGAAATATACTGAATTTTTCTGTAAATAGTTATAAACCTAGCAATAGCTAGGCTTTAATACCATTAAACTTATTCATAGCTTCAGCAATTCCATTAGTTATTATAGTTTCTATAGCTTGAACACTTGGTTCAAAGGTTTTTTCTAATAGTTCTCTTTCTTCTTTTGAAAATTTTCCTAAAACATGATCTACTAAATCATATTTTGGTTGTCCAACCCCTATCTTAATTCTTGGAAAAGCTTCTGTTGAAAGATGTGAAATTATATTTTTAATTCCATTATGTCCCCCCGCACTACCTTTTTGCCTAATTCTTACAGTGCCGATATCAAGACTTATATCATCATAAACAACTATGATATTATTATTAGGAATTTTATAAAAATCACATACTTCTCTAACGCTTTCCCCACTTAAATTCATAAAAGTTTGAGGTTTTAACACTATTACCTTTTCTCCATTTATTGTTGTCTCACCATATATACCTTTAAATTTTATCCTATTAATAGAAATATTATACTTTTGTGCAAATAAGTCTATTATATCAAAGCCTACATTATGTCTTGTCTTATCATATTTATCCCCTGGATTACCTAATCCTACTATTAAATACATTTGATACCTCCAAAATTCATCCGCTAGTTATACAGTATTTATATTATACTAAATTAAAGATATAAAAATCAAAGTACAAAATACTGTTCTATATTATAATACTACAAAAACATATTACTACAAAAAAACTGGAAATCCTATAAGAATATATTAAAATATACTTTTGTATAATTTTACATTATATATATTTACCTTATATGTAAATACTATGCAAGAATTAAGCCTAAAATTTAATCTATCTAGAAATAACTTAGATTCTTATCTCTAATAATTTTTTGTGATTTTAATTATTAATTTTCTTGCAAGCTATATATAAATTGAACTTTAGATAACTTTTTATTATATTAAAAATACAAGAGCTAATATAGCTCTTGTATTTTCTTTAAAATATTGTATATATTTTATATTATTAATTTAATTTTTTAAGATAGCATTCTATAATAAGCTAATTTTACATTTATAAATTGATATTCTCCATTTCTCCATACCTTACAAACTGCAATATGGCCTTCTTGTGAGGTTCTCAGAGCTCTGCTTATATCCTCAACCTCTGTAATATTTATATCATTTATAGAAGTAATTATGTCTGTAGGCCTTATTCCAGCTTTATAAGCCTCACTATCCTTTAATACATCTCTAACATATACTCCTGACACTCCATCTACACCATTTTTAGGAATTGCCTTATCACCATATATTCCTAATCCAAGCTTTAATGTATTTCCCCTTTTCATCAAGATATCTATTATAGGTTTAGCGTCTTCTATAGCTATTGCAAAACCTGATTTTGTAGCTTTCTCTGTATAACTCAATATATTATTGTTTATGCCTATCATTTCACCATTTAAATTGCAAAGTGGTCCTCCAGTGTTTCCTGCAAATATTTCAATGTCAGTCCTTATGGCATTGTATGAAACAGGCTGCCTTGTTTGTCTATCTGTAGCTGAAATTCTTTGATTCGCATTTTCCACTACTCCATAAGATATAGCCCCTTGAAAAGCATTAGCATTAGGATTACCAATAGAAATCACTTCATCATCCATTTTAACTTTTGAACTGTCTCCTATAATAACCGCTGGTAGTCCAACTTCATCTATTTTGATTACTGCAATATCTAAAACTGGATCTGATCCTACAACTTGTCCAACATACACCTTATTATTGGACAGCTTAACCTTAATTTCATCAGCTTTATACACTATACGTTGATTTGTTACTATGTATCCGTCTTCTCTTATTATGGTGCCTGCTCCACTTTCTATTTCTACGTTCTTACCATAAACTATTTTACTTATCGATACCACAGAAGCTGAGACCTTATTAGCAATTTCAGACATAGCCTCTCTTTTTTCTTTTGTATTTAAAAACACAGATTTTCCGTTGCCATCAATAGTAATTTTAGCTAGCTCTTTATCAACTAAAATTTTTGCAGTAATAGCTCCTGAAAGTGAAGCTATTATTATATAAAAAATTATATTAAGAAAAATTTTGTATCTAGGCTTTTTCTTATTTTTAGTCTTTTTAAAAACTATGTCCCCTCCAATATTTATTGGGGAAGTTTCCTTTATAATAGGTTGATCATCCACATAGCTTCACCTCCTTAAGCAATTAACAATGGAAAATGGAAAATTGACAATTAAGGTTGAAATTATTTTTAGACAAAATAATTTCTTTGAATATTTTTTTGACTAGCAATATAATTGCTAGTTATATGGCGAACACTGTTCGCTACTACAGAATAAATTCTAAATTTCTCAGTGATAACTGAGAAATATCCACAATTGTCCATTGTCAATAGTCAATTCTCAATTATATAAATATTAAGCTAATGTTAAAGTAAAAGTGAATTTAACTCCATCTTCTATATTTTCAGCCCAAATTTCTTCATCCAGCATAGTTAATATCTTTTTAACTATTGAAAGACCTAATCCAGAACTTACTCTATTAGTTCTAGATTTATCACCTTTATAAAACCTTTCCCAAATAGTTTTCAAACTTTCTTCGTCGATATGTGAACCTGTATTAGAAACAGAAATATATGCTTTCTTTCCTCTCTCATTAGAAGATAAGGTAATTAATGCACCTTCATTTGAATATTTTATAGCGTTATCTAACAGATTCATCACAACTTGAAAAATTCTATCTGGATCTCCGTAGACTAAAAGTTCATCTGAGTCAAAATATACTTCAACTTTTATTCTCTTTTCTTTTATTTTAGCTTCATTCTTTAAAATACTTAGCCTTATAACTTCATTAATGTCAATTTTTCTAAGTGCTAATCTTATTCTTCCTTCTTCTATAGCAGACATATCCAAAAGATCATTAACTAATCTTGTTAATCTTTGAGTTTCTTCATAAGCAACAGTTAAATATTCTTTTTCTTTTTCTTTCGGTACTACTCCATCTAAAATTCCTCTTATAAATCCGTTTATTGAAGTAATTGGAGATCTAATATCATGAGAAACATTAGAAATAAATTCTTTTCTATTTTTCTCTACCTTTTCTAAGGAATCTGCCATAGAATTAAAAGCCTTTGCAAACTGTCCTATTTCATCATTAGTATTTATTTCTACTCTTTTTGCTACATCACCATTAGCTATTTTTCTTGCCACTAAACTCATTTTTTGAAGTGGTTTTATCACTATTTTATCTGTAAAAAGATAAATAATAGACATAGATAATATCATTATAAGTGCAGTTGACAGCCATATAATTCTATATATTTTCCCAAGGGATTCTTTCACGTAGGACATAGAAAGTTCTACTATTATTCCTCCCTTTATATCTCCATTAACATCTTTTATCTGTTGTCCCAAAACATAGGTATCTTTACTAAATAAATCACTTCTTCTATCTATTTTCTTTAAATATCCATCTTCTGAAAGATCTTGAATGCTATTTAGTTCATCAACAAATACTTGTTTTCCTACTAAGACATCTTTATTATCTGAAGTAGTTGCAAAGACATAGCCTCGTCCATTAATTAAATATATGTTCTCATAGAAATATTCACCAACAAATTTTAAAGAATTATCTAGCTCTTCATAGGTTAATTTTCCATCTATGTAATTAGATGCCAAACCTTGAATAAATTCTGTTTGTGTTAATACTTGATTTTTCTTGCCGTTAATAAAATAATCATTAAACCACACTGATAAAAATGTGGCAATTATAGTTAAGCTCAAAAATATTATAACAGTATATATAAGCACCATTTTTGAAAATAGGTTGCTTTTTATCATTATTTCACCTCAAACTTATATCCTACACCCCAAACTGTTTCTATTTGCCAATTTATGCCACCTTCTATTTTTTCCCTTAATCTTTTAATGTGTACGTCCACAGTTCTTGAATCACCAGGATAATCATATCCCCATACCTCACATAATAATTGTTCTCTTGTAAAAACCCTATTCTTATTGCTAGCAAGATAATATAATAATTCAAATTCCTTCGGTGGCATTTTCACTTCTTCATTCCTATAAACCACACTATAAGAATTAGCATCTATAACTAAACTATCATAACTAATGGTTTCTTTGTTTTCTGTTTCCATGGTATATCTTCTTAAAACTGCCTTAACTCTAGCTATTAACTCCTTAGGTTCAAAAGGCTTTACAATGTAGTCATCTGCTCCAAGCTCTAACCCTAAAACTTTATCAAAGGTTTCACCTTTAGCAGTAACCATAATAACAGGAGTTTCACTGTCTTTCCTTATCCATTTTAAAACATCAATACCGTCAACATATGGTAGCATAACATCTAAAATAACCAAATCAGGTTTAAAATTTAAAAATACTTCCTGAGCCTCTTTACCATCATTAGCTATTTTTATAGAATATCCCGAACTTTCTAAGTACATTTTTATTACTTCGCAGATGTTTTTGTCATCATCTACCACCAAAACTTTTGCAATAGAGCCTTCCATAAATACCCCTCCTAAAAAGTTAATCTTGTCTTCAAAATAGTTAGTCAGTATTCTAGTCTATTTGACTAGCTATTTTATTTCAGAAACCTAAACTACTTATAATTAAATATAAGTATACATCCATTATAATGCTTAGTTAGTATAAAATTAAGATTTGTTACAAATTATTTAAAAATTATTTTGATAATTCTTATATTTTACAATTTATTACAGTAATTATCTTGATTTTCTTCATAATTTTACATAAACATTTTATAAAATATATACTAAAATTCTTAAATTAAAAAAATGCGTTGTCGAATAAATGACAACGCTTTTTTATTATATTAATCAAATAGCTTACTAACTGATATATCTTCGTATATTCTTTTAATAGCTTCCGCAAATATTGGAGCTACTGATAATATTTTTATCTTTTCTATTTGTTTTTCTTCCTGTAATTGAATTGTATCTAGCATTACTAATTCTTTTATAGCAGAAGCTTGTATTCTCTCTATAGCAGGACCTGATAAAACTGCGTGTGAACAACAAGCGTAAACTTCTTTAGCTCCTCTTTCAACTAAAGCATTAGCACCATTACAGATTGTTCCTGCTGTATCTATCATATCGTCTATCAATATAACTTTTTTATCTTTAATTTCTCCTATTATGTTCATAACCTCTGAAACATTAGCTTTAGGTCTTCTTTTATCAATTATAGCTATTGGAGCGTTTAATCTATCAGCAAATTTTCTAGCACGACTTACACTTCCTAAGTCTGGAGAAACTACAACTACATCGTCAACATCCTTAAATCCATTTTCTATAAAGTATTTTGCAAGTATTGGAGCTCCCATTAAGTTATCAACTGGAATATTAAAATATCCTTGAATTTGAGCTGCATGTAAATCCATAGTTAGTACTCTATCAGCACCTGCAGCTGTAATTAAGTCTGCAACTAATTTTGCTGTAATTGGATCTCTAGCCTTTGCTTTTCTATCTTGTCTAGCATAACCATAATAAGGCATAACCGCTGTTATTCTTCCAGCCGAAGCTCTCTTCAATGCATCTATCATTATTAAAAGCTCCATCAAGTTGTCATTTACTGGTGCGCTTGTTGGTTGAATTACAAACACATCTATTCCTCTAACAGTTTCAGCTATGTTTACAGAAATTTCTCCATCACTAAAGCTTCCAACTTGTGAGTCTCCAACTTTAAGTCCTAATACATTAGCTATATCTTCTGCTAATTCAGGATAGGAATTACCTGTAAAAATTTTAATATTTTTTCCATGTGGTATCATTATGTAGTCCTCCTATATTTTATTATTTCTTATGTATTCTATTTTTAACCCAATTTTCTTTATTTTCTTGTCTTGCTCTAGCTATTGCTAATGAGTTTTTTGGTACCTTTTTAGTGATAGTTGAACCTGCGGCAATGTATGTATTTTCTTCAACTTCAACTGGTGCAATTAAATTCGAGTTACATCCTATAAAGGAGTTATCTCCCACTATAGTTTTATGTTTATTAACACCATCATAGTTAACAACTACCGTTCCGCAACCAAAATTACATTTTTCCCCTACTTCTGCATCCCCTATATAAGTTAAGTGAGATATTTTTGTTCCATCTCCTATAGTTGACTTTTTAAGTTCTACGAAGTCTCCTACTTTAACTTTATTTCCTACTGTAGTTTGAGGACGAATATATGCAAAAGGGCCTACTGTAGTTTCTTCTCCTACTGTACTTTCTAAAATTACAGAACTTTGAATAGTAACATTAGACTTTATTATACTATCTTCAATTCTACATCCTGGATATATTGTACAGTTGTCTTTAATAATAGTCTTTCCCTCTATTACATTGTTAGGATATATAACAGTATCTATACCTATCTCCACATCACAGTTTATATATGTATTAGTTGGATCAATTAATATAACTCCATTTTCCATGTGTTTTTTATTAATTCTATTTTTCATTATATTTTCTACTATTGAAAGCTCAAATTTAGAATTTACTGCTGTAATCTCTTCTGTTGGCACATTAATAGCTCCAACCTTCTTATTCTCTTTTTTAAGTATCTCAATAACATCAGTTAAATAATATTCACCTTGGTTATTATTATTATTTAATTTTGAAAGCGTGCAAAGTAATGCCTGTATATCAAAACAATACATGCCTGAGTTTATTTCTTGGACTTTAACTTCGTCTTCATTGCAATCTTTAAATTCAACAATTTTTTCTACTTGTCCTTTTTCATCTCTTATTATTCTACCATATTTAGCTGGATCATTCATGATGGATGTTAATATAGTCGCACTAAATTCACCTTGCTCATGATAATTCATTAAACTATTAACTGTATTTTCCGTGATTAACGGACCATCTCCAACAAATATAGCCACTGTTCCAGTTTTATCTTTTAGAAATTCTTCAGCACACATTACAGCGTGTCCCGTCCCAAGTTGTACCTCTTGTACTGAGTAAGAAATATTTCTTGATTCTGTGCCTTTTTTAACTTTTTCTGCACCTTTACCAATTACCACATTCACATTTTCTATATTACAACTTCTTAATGTATCGATAACATGATTTATCATTTCTTTTCCACAAACCTTATGAAGCACCTTTGGAATATGAGAATTCATTCTTTTCCCTTCTCCAGCGGCTAATATGATAGCACATTTATACAAATTTAACACCTCTTTATATGAAAGTCATATTTATTTTACTACAAATACACTTTTATTGATACACTTATTAATTATATTTCATATGGTAATGGTTTGCAATAAAAGTAATTCTTATTTAAATTTTCACACAAAAATAAAAAGGAGATTAATCTCCTTTTTATTTAATAAAAAAGCTTAAGCTTTTTCGCTACTCTGCTATTTCATCAACTACAGGCTCTTCATTCTTAACCTTTTCATACTCATCAAGAATAGCCTTTTGTATTTTTTCTCTAGTTTCCGTATTAATTGGGTGTGCTATATCCTTGAATTCACCATCTGGTGTTCTTCTGCTAGGCATAGCAATAAAATGACCATTTTGGCCCTCTATAACTTTTATATCATGAACAACAAATTCATTATCTAAAGTTATAGAAACTATAGCTTTCATTTTACCCTCTGTAGCGATTTTTCTAATTCTAACATCTGTAATTTGCATGAATTCCACCTCCAAGATGTGCTATAGGTCTATTATTCTCCATATTTTTTATTTTTCCTTCTAAAATTCTAATAATTTTGTATATTACAACTTATTTAACAATTAATTCAAAAAAAATTTGTGGCAATTACAACTACTGTTTTTTCAAATCTATTCTTAGAGAAGGCTTAACTATAGCTCTTCCGTCTTCACCAATGCCATCAAAATCTACTATAGCTATATAATCTCCAATGAGCTTTTCTTTTGTTTCGAAAGTATTATCTACCAATATGCCACAACCTAAAAGCTCACTATTAAATTCTGTTAAAAGTTCTTGTATTCCCTTAGCTGTTCCCCCACCTCTCATAAAATCATCTATAAATAAGCATTTACTATTTCTTTTCATAGATTTACGAGATAATGACATAGTTTGAATTCTATTACTTGAACCAGAAATATAATTAATATTAACTGTTGCACCTTCAGTAACTTTATTTCTATGTCTTACAGTAACAAGTTGGACACCTAAGGCTTTTGCAACTTCATAAGCTAGAGGAATCCCTTTAGTTTCTATAGTAACAACATAATCAATATCTAAATTACTAAAAATTGAAGCTAAAATTCTTCCTGCTGTACTTATAATGTTAGGATTATACATAAGATCTGTTACATATAAAAAATCTCCTATCATTACTCTATCTTCTTCTCTTATGACTTCACAAAGTTCTTCACTAAACTTCAGTCTATCTTTATCAGATATATCTGTTATAAATTTTATTCCTCCTGCTGCTCCTGAAACAGATTCAACTCTCCCCATAGATAATTGTTCTAATGTTTCCCTTACAATAACTATATCTTCACTTACTGTTGATTTAGCAGCGTTAAAAATTTCTGTAAATCTATTTAAATTTATTACCTTATTCGGCGATTCAGTTAATGTTTTAGTTATAGCTACAACTCTTTGATTTCTACTAAACTTGTCTGCACTCTTTCCCATATTAAACTTACCTTTCTACGAATTATTTTATATATTTATTCGCAAATATTCATAATTATAATTTTAAATGTTTTTCGTGTATATTACAATTGCTGATTTACATTTAAAATGTTCATTTCTATTTTGTTCAATATTCATTACTTTTATTATAATTATTAATACTATATTATTCTATTTAATTAAACTTTCGGGAAAGTAAACAGCGGTTTCATTCTATAAAAAATTATAGAATAACTTCAAAATACATTTTTTTAATATAGATAGATAAGAACAATACAATCTTAAGAAAATAATCAATTATTAATCTCTTAATTTATAGTGATGAATATATATAATTATGAATTTTTTATGTGTATCATAAATTAAAATATCATGTCATAAAATCATATTAATTTCTGATTTGAATTTACTTATACGCTACTCTACCTTTTTAAATTTATTTAAATAAAATAGAAATAAGCTCTTTAACTCTCTCATCACAAATATAGTAACTAACCTCAAGACCTTCTCTATTTCCCTTAATTATTCCTGCTGATCTTAATTTTTGAAGATGTTGAGAGACCGTAGACTGAGGAAGTTCTAAGCAATTTTGCATACAAGTTACATTACGTTCACCATTTTCTAATAGTCCTTTAACAATACAAAGTCTAACAGGATGTGCTAATGCTTTCAATAACTCTGCATTTTCAGTAAATAATTCTATCTCTTGCTTATTCATTTAATCAACGACCTTTCCAAAATCCATTTATTTTAGCCTATATGAGGATATTACGATATAGTAATATGATTGTCAATAATCATAGATTTTAAACAACTATAGATATATTAATTCTAAAATTACTTTATTTATAAAAGTACTTGTTTTTTACTCCTCTGATTATAGCTATTGAATTCACAATGCTATGAATTGAAATACTCAAGAGTGTAACTATATTGGGCTATACATTAATTTTTAAGATAGTTTATCTATATATAATATATACTATACTGAATTACAAGTTTTATTGACTTATTAATCACGGTATTGTAATATTTGAATATATAGATATTATAAATTATAAAAATAACTAAAAGTTGTAAGTAGTTTTTAAAATTTCCAATCTAAAATATTCAATTAATGTAATCGGAGGTTTGTTAAATGAAAAAAAGAAAATCCTATCAGAAGTGGTCATGGATATTTATGGTACTATTCATAACTCTATCAATCTATGACATAAGATTTGGGCTTTTAGGTTTTGTTTGTATGGGAATGCCGCTTTTTTTTGTTCTTAGAAAGCAGGGGAAAGTTCACTGTTCCCATTATTGTCCTAGAGGATCATTACTTCAAAATTTTTTAAGCCATATATCCTTACAAAACAACTTACCTAGTAAATTTAAAACAAAAACTGTAAAAAATATTATTTTAAGCTTCATGTTGATAATGTTTACTATTACCATGATTAAATCCGGTGGAAATATAAATTCAATAGGGTTTGGATTGTTTAGACTTATGATGTCTTCATTAGTCTTAGGTGTTATTTTAGGAATAATATATAAGCCTAGAAGTTGGTGTCAGGTTTGTCCTATGGGGTATGGTTCTGGTCTCATAGATAAAATAATAAAAAAACCTAAATCTTCTAGCCACAAATAATAATTATAATATCTAATCTTTTTATTGCCTATTTGTATATAAAGCAAAAAACTTCTCAGTATATCTGAGAAGTTTTCCAATAATTTTTATTATAAATTATTGATATATAAAATATGGAAGATAAGTTGAAAGAGCATGTGAACGAAAGGATTGATGATTACTCTATAATTATTTTTATGAACAAATGTTATCTCATATCTTCCATATTTACTAACATTTAAATTTATTAATCATTGTATTCTTTTGTAAAAATTCATTTGTCTCATCTATGTTTCTCATTTTAAAAACTATTTTAGAGTTTTTTTTATTCAATATCCCCCTACAAAGTATATATTTATTATTATATACATCATTTTTAAAGCTAATTTCTAAAGGTAGTTCTTCTCCATTTTCATAATTTAACTCTATAAACATTTGATTACTACTCATTTTTTTCCCCCTAAATTTAACATAGATCATTTATATACTCATTATATCGAACATTTGTTCGCAATGCAATATTTTTCTAATTTTTTTTTTATTTTTACTAAAAAACTCCTAAATCCAAGATTTAAGAGTTTTTTAAATAAAATTCTTATTTAATTTTTTATTTTATCCCAACTCCACCTTTTTTTAGGTGAATTTAAGTTTTTAATTATTTCTTTTTTAATATTCTTTAATAATAAATAGCTAGATATTAATCCTAAATATCCTATTACAATAGCTTTTAAATTATATTCACCTAACGTTTTTATTGTATCATTAATTTCTGCAAGCTCTTTTACTGTTAAAGCACCGCTTTTAACTCCTTCATTATATATATCTAAATTGCTAATACATGCATTGCTGTAAATTACAGCCATTATTGAACAGTATAATGATAGTGCTATACATAATATAAGTACCACATTCTTTATTCCTTTTTCACTGAGGGTGTTATCAATAAATATTTTCTTAATTGCTAAATAGCCATTAATTGAAGCTAATATTATCCCAGCAATATATATTACTGTAGGATTCATAAATTCTCCCCCTTTTTTCAAAATTTTCTTTATATTTAAATTGTATCACTTTATATAGTTTTTACAACGACCATTCTTACCATATGTTTTCCAATATATTTTAATATTAATTAACTTTTCCGCTTATATATTTTTCAAATTAAAATAAAGATTTTTACTTAAATAATTATATTAATTATGTTATATTTTATTTCGATGATATAACTTACTTAGGAGGAAAAAATATGAATAATAAAAATAAAGTAATTCCTATAATCTCTGGAATTATATATTCTACCCTATTTGGACTTACTTTTATGTTCAGTTCCATTGCTCTTAGATTCACTTCTCCTTTTGCACTTTTATCTATGAGATTTGGAATTGCTTTTATTGTAATGTCTATTCTTGTATTTTTTAAAATTATAAAAATAAATTTTAAGAATAAAGATTTAAAAACCTTATTTTTATTAGGACTTATGCAACCCATTTTATATTTTATTTTTGAAACTTACGCCATAAAAAATACAGCTACTTCAGTAGCTGGTACGCTAATTGCACTAATTCCTATATCGGTAGCTATAAGTTCAAGTTATTTTTTAAAAGAAAAACCTACTAAAACCCAGTATGGCTTTATATTAGCCTCAATAGTGGGCGTTATTATTATAGTAGTTTTAGGTAGTCAAAATAGTACTAGTGGAAATCTTATAGGTATAGTTCTTTTATTTGGAGCTGTTATTTCTGCAACTATATTTAATTTATTATCTCGAAAGCTCTCTACTACCTTTACACCTGCTGAAACCACATATTTTATGATGGGAATTGCTTTTTTTGCTTTTACTCTAATTGCCTTAGTAGAAGGATTATCTCAAGGTACGTTAAATAAATTTTTCTTACCTTTTTATAATTTAGACTTTCTATTATCATTACTGTTTTTAGGAATAATGGCTTCAATAATTGGTTTCTTTTTAGTTAACTTTACACTATCTAAAATGGAAGCTACTAAGGCATCAGTTTTTTCTAATTTATCTACTGTAGTATCAATAATTGCGGGAGTTATTTTTCTAGGTGAAAGCTTTAAATTATTCCAAATAATAGGTGCTATATTAATACTCATAGGAGTATGGGGAACAAATAAATTTGGGCAAAACAATAATAATCAAGGATAAAATTATTCACTACTAAAGATTATCAATACAGTTATTAGTTAAAGCTCTTAAAGAAATCAATCCTCAAAGAATTAATTCCTTTAAGGATTAATCGCCATGTTTCATTGTTCCTCTTTAATACTATGATTTTAAATGATAAAATTAAGTAGTAAAGGGGGATGGTATTATGATTAATAAGAAAAAAGCCATGCCAATATTTGCCGGCATGGCTTATGCACTATTATTTGGACTAACTTTTATGTTTATATCTATAGCTTTAAGGTATACTTCACCCTTTCTTCTTTTATCTATTAGATTTTCTATAGCATTTATTGTAATGTCTATATTAGTAATTTTTAAGATATTAAAAGTAAATTTTAAAAATAAAAATTTATTACCTTTAATATTGGTAGGATTTATGCAGCCAATTCTATACTTTGCTCTTGAAACTTATGCATTAAAAAGTATTCCTAGCTCTATAGCAGGAACAATTTCCTCATTAATTCCTATATCTGTTGCTTTAAGTTCAGCTTATTTCTTAAAAGAAAAGCCTACTAAAGCACAGTATGGATTTATATTAACCTCTATAGTAGGAGTTATTATAATAGTAATTTTTGGTGCAACAGATAGTGGAAGTGGTAGTTTAGTAGGAATATTACTTTTGATTGGTGCTATATTATCACAAACAGCTTTTACTATACTTTCAAGGAAATTTTCAGTAAGATATACTCCTACAGAAACTACATATTTTATGATGGGAATAGGTGGATTCGTATTCACTATAATTGCTTTTATAGAATGTTTAATTAAGGGGGATTTAACTGCATTTATAACCCCTTTTCTACATAAAGAGTTTATATTTACAATAATTTTCCTATCTATTTTTGCATCAATAATGGGTTTCTTCTTAATAAACTACACACTGTCTAAGATGGAAGCTGCAAGGGTTGCTGTATTTGAGAATCTTTGTACTATAGTATCCATAATAGCTGGAGTGGTATTCTTAGGAGAAAATTTCAGAGTATATCATGTAATTGGTGCTATATTAATAATTTTAGGCGTATGGGGGACAAATCGTTTTACAGCATCTAACCATAAGATAATTGAAGAAAAAGCTATAGATAATACTATAAGAGAAAAAAATCGTGATTAAAAATCACGATTTTTTAGTTCCTAATTTATTACTATATTTATGAGAAATTTAAATTACCAAAGTAAAAAAAGTAGGGCTATTCGCCCCAAAATTTAACTTTCAACATCCCTAATATTTTGAAAATTATTTATATTATTTAAAACAAGATTTGGCTAATAAATAGTAGATTAATTTTAAAAATTATTGCTTTATTTATAAATTTATACAAAAGGCTTACTAATTATTATTGGGTATCAAATTGCCAATATGCATACTCTAAATCTACACCTTCTGCAATTCTATCACAATCATCAATTGCCTTCCTATCATCTCTTCTTTTACTCTTTAATTGCCATATAAGATATTCAGAATTGATTTTTGTTAACATATTAACACACCTCTCCATACCTTAACCAAACGGTTATATTTTTTATATATTTATATAATTAATGAAAATCTGTACTATGTCTAAAAAACCTAAGTAAAATTCTAATATTATGCACGTACATTACATTATATGCATCTGGTTAAATAATTAACACTTTATGTTTAAAGTTTAACATACTTTTTCTACTAATGGAAGTAATTTTTTAGAATATTTTAAATTTTCTATCGACTTTTTTTGTCATAGAAAGTCATACTTTAATATTTGTTATCACTATTTTATTATTATATTTTAATCATCTACAAATTGTATAAATATTTCATAAATTTTATGAATAAAGTATTGATTTCCAACTCATTATATTGTATATTATACTATATAAATGGTTAGCTCTTATTGTTTTAGAAGGATTCTTATATTTATGTATGAATCTAAGTTTGTGAAATTTGGCTTAAAAGCAGGTTTATTATCTCAAGATTCAGCAGAAGATTATCATAAAATAATTGAAGATCATCTAAAAGAAAGTTGGAGATTAATTCAAATATTTGCACCTTCTACAGGAAAGTATGGGCTTTCGCCTTATTTTGAGCTAATTTTTGAAAAAGAAATAAAAAATTCTAATTAGAATTAAATAGCAATTATACTTAATATTTGGAAAAAGCAGAGAAGCAAAATAGTTAATTTAACATCAACCCCTGATAAGTTATATCAAACTTCTTCACTGCTTTTTATTTATTATTTATACAAGTATTGTTTATTTAATTATATATCCTTTTTTTCTAAACATATCTTTTAATCTTTTTATAGCTACTTCCCTTCTTTTAACTATTGTCATATATTTCATATTTTTATACTCTGAATATTCCTTTAGATTTCCTTTTTTATCTAGATAAACATAGTATATAAGTTCCTTATGTTCAGCTGTAAGCATATCAACAAATTCATAAAGATATCTTCTAGTTTCATCATTAATATAATTGTCAATAAATCTATCTTCATAAGTTAATTTATCTTGAAGTATTATACCTTCTCCTATAGGAGTATTTAGGCTAACTTCATAATTTGATTTAATTTTGCTCCTTATTAAATAATTAAAATTATTTTTTATACTTCTCATAGCGTATGGAATAAACTCGCCTTTGCCTACCTCATATTTATCTATGGCTTTCAATATGCTAATTCTTCCTAGTTGCAGTAAATCATCTTTATCATATCCATTAATATATATAGCATTGCAACATTTATGTAGAAATGGATTTAGTTTATTTATTATATATTCAATTTCTTTGATCTCTCCATTTTTAACTCTTAATACTACATCATTTATCTCATTACACATATCTTATCCCACCTTAAAATATTTTCTTCTAATTAATTAGGTATGCATTTTAAAGTAATATTTATAATATTATTGTAAGTTTTTCAAATATTTTTGTATGTATTTCACAATAACATTAATTAAGTTTAAAATATGCTTTTTATAAGTAATAATTAGTGCCTATATTATTTCTTGTATTTTTTTAGTGTTTTTTTGTATATAATTAAAGATGAGAATATTTTATAGGTAAATTCTAATTAAACATTGACTATAGTCAACAGAAATTATTGTTAAGTCTCTTTTATAGGAATTAAAAAGTTTAATAACTTAGAAGTTAGTTATATATTAACTTTTTAAGCAATTTATCTATATATAAGGGTTGCCTATTAAAATATTAATAATAATCTATAGTATGTATGCATTAATATTAAGGAGTTGTTAATATGTCTTTTGATTTTTTAAGAGATAGAAATAAAAAAATACACTTTATAGGTATAGGTGGAATAAGCATGAGTGGTCTTGCAGAAATACTTATAAAGAATGGATATAAGGTTTCTGGTTCAGATATGAAATGCTCTAATATTACTGAAAAATTGAAAAAAGATGGAGCAGAAGTGTATATAGAACATAATGAAAATAATATAAAAGATGTAGATTTAGTAGTTTATACTGCTGCTATATCTCCTGAAAATCCTGAACTTCTGAAAGCAAAGCAGGACAAAATTCAAATAATGGATAGGGCAGAATTTTTAGGCTACCTTATGAAAGGTCATAAGTATGGTATAGCTGTTTCAGGTACCCATGGAAAAACTACGACTACATCAATGGTTTCTCACATTGTATTGGAGGAAAATTTAGATCCTACTATATTGGTAGGGGGAGAGCTTGACGTAATAGGTGGAAATGTACTTGCAGGAAGTAGTGACTATTTCATAACAGAAGCCTGTGAATATAAAGCTTCATTCTTAAAGTTCTTTCCTCATATAGGAGTAATTTTAAATATAGATGAGGATCATTTAGATTACTATAAAGATTTAAATCACATAAAGGATACTTTTAAGAAATTTGTAAATATCATTCCTAATGATGGTTATGTAATAGTTAATGCTGATGATACTGATTGTTTAGATGTTATTGAAAATGCTAAGTGTAATATACTTACCTTTGGTATACACAATGGACAATATAGAGCTAAAAATATTAATTATAATGTTTTAGGTTGTGGCAGCTTTGATTTTTGTAAGGATGATAAAATGTTATTTAAAATTAGTTTGAATGTACCTGGTAAGCATAATGTTTTAAATGCCTTATCTGCTATATGTACTGGATTAGCACTTAATATTTGTGAAAAATCTATAGTAGAAGGATTATTTAACTTTAAAGGCACTCATAGAAGATTTGAATTTAAGGGTAAAAAAAATAATATAACTGTTATTGATGATTATGCACATCATCCAACAGAAATAAAAGCAACATTAGAGGCATCTAAAAATTATCCTCATAATAAATTATTTGCTATATTTCAGCCCCATACCTACACTAGAACAATTGCACTATTTAATGATTTTGTAGAATGCTTTGATGGTGTTAATGAATTACTACTTGCAGATATATATGCTGCTCGCGAAAAAGATACCGGAGTAGTTAGCTCATTAAAGTTAGGAGATGCCCTTAGAAATAAAAGTGTCAATGCTAAAAACTTTCATAACTTTGATGAAATAGTTAGTTATTTAAAAAATAATGCACATGACGGAGATCTTATTTTAACTATTGGTGCAGGAGATGTATATAGAATAGGGGAAATGTTTCTTGAGGCATCTTCAAAAAAATAACTAGTTATTTTATTTCAGATACCTAAACAAACTTAGGAGGAATTTAAACATGGGAATATTAGTTTATATAGTAAATGCTTTTACTAAAGATAATAAAGGGGGCAATGGTGCAGGTGTGGTTGTAGATGCTTCTATGCTTAACACTTTAGAAATGCAAATTATTGCAAAAGAAGTAGGTCTATCTGAAACAGCTTTTATAATTCCTACTGCTGATAAGAAAAAACACAATAACTCTAAGAATCTAAAAGATTATGATTTTGAAGTTAGATTCTTTACACCAACTCAAGAAGTTGAACTTTGCGGTCACGCTACCATCGCCAGTTTCTATACCTTAGCAAAGCTAGGAATAATAACCTGTGATGAAGGAAAGAATCAAAAAATTATAAGACAAAAAACTAAAGCAGGTATATTAGATGTAGAGCTTAATTTTAGTGATAGCAACATATCTAACGTTCTAATGACTCAAGCAGAGCCTAAATTTTTATTTGAAATAGATGATAGTAAAGAACTTTGTGATATTCTAGGTATTTCAAGTGAAGATATTTTTATAGAATCTTTTAAGACAAAACCTCAAGCAGTATCTACTGGACTTGCAGATATAATGCTTCCAGTTAAAGATCTTAAAGTATTAAAATCAATCAATCCTGATTTTAAGAAATTAGCAGACTATAGTAACTCTTTAGGGGTAATTGGAGTTCATGCTTTTACTTTAGAAACAGAAAATGATACTTCTACTGTTTCTACAAGGAACTTTGGTCCTGCAGCAGGAATTGATGAAGAAAGCGCAACAGGCACTTCTAATGGAGCGTTAGGAGCTTATCTTATAAAGAATGAAATTATAAAAGTTAATGAAGATAAAAATAGAACTATTTATTGTGAACAAGGATACTATATGGATAATCCTAGTGAGATAATAGTTAAAATAGAAAAAAGTTTTGAAAGAATTGGTATCAAAGTAGGTGGAAAAGCCTCAATAGTAAATAAAACTGAAATAGAATTAGGTGTATTTTAAAGGGCTTTTGCCCTTTTATTTATATGAAAAATTTATTTTATTTACAACTTATATGATATTTTAATTAATTCTTAATGTTATAAAGTATCTAAAATAAAACACACCATAATATCCACTAATTATTTTTTAAGATATCTAAATTCATATCAACATAAAATTCCATAGATCTAATTTCTATAATCAAATCAATATAATCAACCTCGAAATTACAAATTGTTGAATGTATTCCTTTATCCTTTAGTAAATGTATAGTCGCAATATTATTATTATCCTTACATGCCCTTATAAGTATCCCCTGTACCCCTGTAAATTGCATTCTTGATCTTATATGGTAACTATCCATATTAAGATTTAAAGTTCTATCATCTATTGAAATAAGCAAATCTATATCATTTTCATCTTCTCTAAAATTTTTTATTTCAAAATCACTATTTATATTTAAATTATAATTAGCGAAGCATTTCATAAACATCACCTCTAATTATTATTTTTAACTATATTCTAATATAATTTTTAATAAATAAAGTAATGCATAGATGCACGAGGATGGACTGAACGTTAACTTACATCTATGCCTAATATTTATTTAAATATTTTCTTTATATACTTAATTTTATCATTATAAGGTGGATATCTTAAAGGGACATCAATTGAAAATCCTTTTTTAACCACTGACTTATGATGAGTAAAAGTATCAAAGCTGGCTCTTCCATGATATTTTCCCATTCCACTATCTCCTACTCCTCCAAAAGGAAGATATAGTGATGCTACATGCATTATAGTTTCATTTATACAAACTCCACCGGATGAGGTATAAGTTAATACTTTTTCTATACTTTTTTCATTCTTTGAAAAGAAATATAATGCCAATGGCTTAGGACGACTATTAACCATATCTATTGCTTCATCTAAGCTATTAAATTCCAATATAGGCATTATAGGTCCAAAAATTTCATCTTTCATAATGCTATCATTAAAAGTAATATTATTTAATATTGTAGGAGAGATATATAATTCTTTCCTCTCAAATCTTCCACCAATTTCAATATTTCCCTCATCTAAATATCCTATTAACCTATCAAATTGTCCAGTATCTATAATTCTTGGGTAATCATTCGATTCTTTAGGGTTTTCTCCATAAAACTTTTTAACATAGTAAATCATAGAGTCAATTAATGCATCTTTTACATCCTTATGAACATATATATAATCTGGTGCTACACAGGTTTGACCTGCATTTAAAAACTTTCCCCAAACTATTCTTCTAGCTGTTACTTTTATATCTGCATCATAATCTACTATGCAAGGACTTTTCCCACCTAATTCTAAAGTTGTAGGAGTTAGGTTTTTTGCTGCCGCCTCCATTACTATACGTCCTACAGGTACACTTCCTGTAAAAAAAATATAATCAAATTTTTGATTTAAAAGTTCTGTATTTTCCTCTCTACCACCATTTACTACTGCTATATATTCTTCTTTAAAATTCTGTTCTATTAATTCTGTTAAAATTTTAGATACATGAACACTTTTATTAGATGGCTTTAATATTACTGTATTTCCTCCTGCTATAGCCCCTATCATAGGTGCTATAGATAATTGAAAAGGATAATTCCATGGGGAAATAACAAGTGTTACTCCATATGGCTCAGGATAAGAAAAACAACTTGCAGGAAAATGAGCTATTTGTGATCTAACTTTTGTGGGCCGTGACCATTTTTTTAAATTTTTTATTGTATAATTAATTTCTTCTAATACTATGCCCAACTCTGTTGCATATCCTTCAAAATTTGCCTTATTTAAGTCCTTATTTAGTGCTTCTAATATCTTTTCTTCGTTTTTAGTTATTATATCTTTTAAAAGTGCCAATTGCTTAAATCTAAAGTCTATACTTAAGGTTTCTCCGGTATAGAAATATTTCCTTTGAATATCTACAAGGTCTTTTATATCTCTCATAAGTTTCACCTCGAAATCTTTTATTTCTATTCATATTATTAACTAAATAATATCACTTATTACATGCTTTCTATAGTGCTTTATATAATAAAATTATGACTAAAAGTTTAAATTAATATTTATCTTAATATTTATTATATAAAGTTATAAGAATTTAATTATTAAAATTATATAATCATATTAATTTATAAATTAATATATACATTATTTATCTAATCAATAATTGAAAACTAATGATAAATAATAGCTAAAGCTCTTTAATCATAGTAATAATATAAATTTAAAAGCTCTATACGTAAAATTTATACTCTTTATGAAATTTTTATTTAAAAGTTGTTGACAACCATTCAGGTATGTAATATAATAATTTTTGTCGGCGGGGTGTGGCGCAGATGGGAGCGCGCGTGGTTTGGGACCATGAGGTCGCAGGTTCAATCCCTGTCACCCCGACCAAGAGAGTTGCATAGGCAACTCTCTTTTTTTTATTTTAAATTTAGTATGTATAGTTTATTAAATCATATTAAAAACAAAAGGTTGTAAAAAGCAGAAACTTTTTCTACTTTTCACAACCTTTTTATTTTTATGCTAAGTTAATTGTTTTGCATTAAATTCTTTTTTTAGTTCATCTAATTTTTTATTATCTATAGCTCTTTTTTCTCTTATTTCATCTTGTATTTGTTTAGTTTCAGTTATTCCATTTACAATAGTATGCCATGTTTTTTCAAGGGTTTCTACTTCAACAAAGCTACCACTTGCCAATCTTGCAGTTACCTTAGATTGGTTTGCTAAATTTTCTGCATTTCTCATAAGTAGTTCATTTGTTTTTTCATCTAATGCTGTTAGTGCTTTAGCTTGTACATCTTGCCTTTTTAACATTATTGATTGAATAAGACATTGCTTAAATATTGGTAATGTTATTATAAAGGCTGAGTTTATTTTTCTGATAAGGTTATAGTTGTTGTACTGTAACATTTTTATAGAAGGCATTGTTTGCAATGCAATATTTTCTGCAAGTTTTAAATCATGAACCCTTTGCTCCATCATCTCCCTAACTTGCATTATATTACTCAATTCCATCTTCTCTACATTTCCACCTGTTTCAGCTTTTCTTTCTAACTCTGGTATTATGTTAGTACTAAGCTCTTCAACTGCAAATTCTCCAGCATGTATATACTGTTCTAATTTTTCATAATGCTTAAGATTTTCTTCAAACATCTCATTAAGGCTTATGTTTAAGCCATTTATTTCATTTTCATATTCTTTTAAAGATATGTATACCTTCTCAACTTCATCACCCATAGTATGATATTTTTTAAATAATTGCTCTATTGAGTTTTTAGTCTTATTAAATACTTTTTCAAAAAATCCAACTTTTTTTTCATCAAAATCTTTTATGTCAAACTTCTCCATTATTTTATTTAAATTATTTAATAATGTTCCTGTGTCTTCTATCTTAGCCATTTCCATATTGTTAAGTATTCTATCAGAAAACTTAGATATACTTTCCACTGTTTCATTTCCGAATTTTACCACCGTTTGCATATTATCTGTATCTATTTGAGCAAGTATATTGTTTATTTCTGGTGAATTTTCAACTCTTTTTGCTATCTCTTCTTTCTGCTTTTGTAAATTAAATTCTTTAACTTCAATTATCTCAGTATTTTCTGAAGTTGTACTTCCATTTAGTTTCATATTTATCTTCCCTCCCTATATGTTTTCCACTTTTTAGAATCGAAATAACTTACTAATAAAGGAATCCCTTTTTTTCTCTAGATTAGGCATAGATAAATCAAGCCTAACAGAAGGCAAGTTATGACTTTTAAAAGTATTTTCTTTTAATAATATTTCTATATTTTTATAATTAGTAGGTGTGAATACTGCTATATCCATCCCTATAATATTTAAATATGCTAAAGTTATAATATCTTCTTCACTTAAAAAATCTTTAGTATTATCATATATTATCACCTTAGGAATATATGATGTATAGTCAAAAGTTTCTATTAACTTTAAAATATTATCACTAATGTTGAGAACAGTCATTATTATATTTAATTTGAATTCATTCTCCATCTCCCTATTAAAAGGATTCAATAATATTAATTCATTTATTTTAGACAAAATTAGATTTTGTAATTTATCACTTAAATATTTAAACCTATATAAATCACTATTTTGTACTTTATTAAAATCTAATAATCCATCTCTATCTAAGAAATAGATAATTGAGTATTTATCTTGTCGTGAATATCTAATTTCCGTAAAAGGAACCGTATTTATTGTTAAAGTATTGCTATTGGAAGACAATTCTTTGAAATCTCTCCAATACTCCTCTAAATCTTCATGAGTACCATTTATTTTAGCAAATATATTAGGTATATAAACTATATTATTTTCCACTTTAAAATGAGGTCTTATCTTGCCGGTTTCTTTCCACAATATTTTCATTTCATCATAAGTAGTCTTTAATAAAACTGATTTTGTCAAACTTTCATTTAATTGTCTTGGCTTATAGTAACCAACATCCGTTCCTAATAGTTCTTCAAGTTCTTTAGAAGCCCTATATGCTACTGTCTCCTTTACTATGGTTCTTTCTATTACTGGAAAACTCTCAAGTTGAGTAAAGCTATCTAGCTTAGTTAAAAAAGTATATTTTTCTTGCTTGTCCAAAACATTATAAAGTGAATCATCTTCTTCTCTAGGACTGATATAAACAATATCGCAGCCCACAAGAGATGCATATATTAAAAAATATATTTCATGAGCTTTTATTTCTCCATAATATATAATTTTTCCGTTATGCTCTTCATTAAAATTATTATGTAAAGTAACAGAATATCTATTAATCCAACATATAAGCTTCATTACAAAGTTTTGAAGTTTGGATATATTTAAGTTTTCTTCTACATCAAGATATAAATGTAATATCTCTATAAAGCTAGCTTTTATTCTTAAATTAATTTCTTCTTTATTGCTCCTAGGTAAAATATTAAGAGATATTATTTCTGTAATGACTTTATTCTTATCTTTTATATCTAGTAAATTTATCTTTTCCTTAATCTTTCCAATATATTTAGTCGCTTCTTCATTAGATGGTACTGCAATTTTATTTTCAAACTTTAAATAATTGTATTTTTCTTCTTTTAATTTTTTATCCAAATTATATAGATTATTGTAATACATCTCACTATTTTCATTTTCTATACCAATATATCTTTCAAAATATATTGGATAAACTTGATTTTGTAAGTAACCTTCTCTTACTTTTAAAGTAGTAAAAATATCTTTAAATATATCTTTACTTTTCACTAATAATACCTTTGGTGATTTCCCTTGATCATATAAATCACTACTTACATCAGTTCCATGTTCTAATGTAATTTCTTTTACTTCAACTCTGTTTTTATTGTTGATAGTTAATATAAATTCATTATTATAATCTATTGAGGAAAATATATTATCGTTATCACTATTAATATATAAAACGTCATATCCAATTAAAGAAAGTAATATTAAAAAATATGCTTCATGCTTCTTTATGTTGCCATAATATAAGACTTTAGGATTATGCTCTTTTATATCATAGCAAAAACTCTTAGGTATATACTCATAGAGCCAAGAAATAATTTTACTTATAAAACTAACCATTAAACTTGAATTAACTTTACCTTCATTTTTCATATATAAGTTAATTAATCTTATTAAAGCTTCTTTTATATTTTTATTTATAAAATTATTAATTTTAAGAATACCTTCACGATACAGAGCTTCTACAATATTATCTACAAAAAAGCCATTTAAGGAAGCATTATTTATACAATCTTTTATCTTATTTGTTCTCTCTAAATCATATGGAATATTAATTTTATCCTCAAAATGTATATATATATTTCCTAATTTTGAAAGATTACTGTTTAACTTAATAATTTCACTATAATATTCACTCTCATTATTTAAACCAATATATCTATAGCCATATATATATTCATTATTATCACTATTAGAAATCTTTCTTTCTTTCCTTGTTAATAGTATATCTCTAAAAATATTATTTGATTTTTTTAGTACAAAACCTTTATCCCCCATATACATTACCTCTCTTAGCCTAACATCCTTAGATAATTTATGTAACTTTATTATAGTTTAAAAAAATCTTTAGTTCAATTAAAGAAAAGAATAAGTAATCTATAAAACACTTTAATGATTAACTTTATAAATATTTAGGTTTTATTTTAAATATAATTTGAAATTATATTTAAATATTTTTTTATATTTCTCTCTTTTTCTCATTTGTATGTTTCCTTATAAGTAAGTTATGCAATTGAGAATTGACGATTGACAATGGACAACTCATAGGCCCCTTTAGAATAGTAGACTCATAATTCGAATGGAATTATACTAGAGTTAATAGATGGGGGGGTGCATTATGAGTGAAAATTTTATTAGAAAATATACTGAAGAGGAACGAGTAAAAATTGTAGAAGAAGTTTTAGCATGTGGAAGTAACTCTTTAGTGGCAGCAAAGTACAATATACACAGTGGATTGATATCTAACTGGAAATGTAATTATAGAAGATATAAGCAAACTTTAAAGCCTAAAAATGCTAAGCAACCTAAAGATGACCAAATAATTATAGATTATAGAAAAGAGTATAAGAAAACGCAGGAAAAATGCAAAGAGCTTGAATTAGAAGTTGCTGTTCTTCGAGATTTATTAAAAAAAAAGAGATAAATGAAGAATTTGAGTTGCATTCTTATGCATCCGAATGGATTTCTACAGGTGCACCTACTAAAACTATATTACGAATATTAGGTTTAAAGAAATCTACTTATTATAAACACCAATTATTAATTAAAAGTGGAAATAAACCTTTAAACAAATCCGAAGGAAACATTCCAGGATATAGTTTAAATGTACATGGTGAAAAAATTTCTGATTTAGAAATTCAAAAATATATAATGGAAATAAAAAAGGATGAAGTAGGACAGTTTTATGGATATAGAAAGGTAAGAGTAGTTTTAAAAAGTAAATATAAACTAAAAATTAATAAGAAGAAAGTTTATAGACTAATGAAGAGTATGAGTCTATTAAACAAGAAAAAAACAGGCATTAAGAGATACTCTAAAGTGTGCAAAAATCACGTAATTACAGACTCAAATCAGTTTTGGGAAATGGATATGAAATATGTTTATATAGCTGAAACAAGGCAAATAGCCTATTTAACATCTATTATAGATGTATTTGATAGAAGTATATTAGCATATGATTTGTCACTTTCTCCAAATGCAGAACAGGCTAAAATTGTAGTAATAAAAGCACTTTATAATAGAGGTATCAAAGGAAAAACTTCGGAATTAATAGTTCGTACGGACAATGGATCGCAATTTATAGCTAGTAAATTTGAAAAGCTATGTGTTCAAGAGAATATTACACATGAAAGAATACCTGTTCATAGTCCTAATTATAATGCTCACATAGAGTCATATCATAGATATTTACAACAAGAATGCCTTGCCGGCAGGCTGTTTAAAGACTTAGAGGATGCAAGTGATACTATCGAAAAATATGTGAATAATTATAATTTTAAAAGAATACATTCTTCAATTGGTTATAGGACTCCAAATGAATTCTATAATCTAACAAATAGTAATTTTAAGGATAATCTAGTAATTAGCATTTAGAGTCCACTTTTGGGGGGGCAATCCGACAATTATGGATACTTCTATTTTGTAAGAGAAGCTTTAAATTCATTCTTTTTAAAAATCTATTTGTAAAAATTAATTTTCACCTTAATTGTCAATTGTCCATTTTCAATTCTCAATTAAATAAAGTTTATCTATATAGTCTCTCCTTTTTTTATATAATCGTATAAATATTTTCCTTATGTGGAAAAATACTTACTAAAATACTATTTATTTTAGGAAGTGAATTATTTGAAAGCAGAATATAGTGATTTATTTAAAGAACTTATAGAATCATATTCAGAAGGTAACTTTGAAGAAAAAGTTACTAAATTATTAAACAATAATGATACTGAAAAAGATCATATTGCAGCAATAATTTCTAGTCTCTGCGGCGTAGAAATTCCTTTTAGCGATAATTATATAGATGATATTAAAAACGCAATACTTAAATACACTCCTGATCATAAAGTTGTAGATAAAGTAAAAAAATGCACCATGGATTGTGCAGATAAAGATGGAAAGACTTCCTGTCAAAGATCATGCCCTTTTGATGCTATTTTAGTAGACGAAAAATCAAAAACTACTTATATAGACAATAAAAAATGTACCGATTGTGGATTCTGCGTTGAGGGTTGCCCTACAGGAAGTATATTAGATAGAGTTGAATTTTTACCTTTAGCAAATCTTTTAAAGAGTAATAGTATAGTGATTGCGGCAGTTGCACCTGCCATCACTAACCAATTTAATAACGCTAATATAAATCAGCTGAGAACCTCTTTTATGAAAATAGGCTTTACAGATATGGTAGAAGTAGCATTCTTTGCTGATATGTTGACTTTAAAAGAAGCAGTAGAATTCGATGCAAAGATTAAAACTAAAGATGATTTTATGATAACTTCCTGCTGCTGTCCCATGTGGGTTGCTATGCTTAAAAGAGTCTATGAAGATCTAGTAAAACATGTTTCTCCTTCTGTATCACCTATGATTGCTGCTGGTAGGATTATAAAAGCTTTAAATCCTAATGTGAAGGTAGTTTTTATAGGTCCTTGTGTTGCTAAAAAAGCAGAAGCTAAAGAAAAAGATTTATTAGGAGACATAGACTTTGTATTAACTTTCTCTGAAATGCAAGAAATATTTGATGTCTTTGGCATCAAACCTGAAGAGCTCCCTGAAACTCCTTCAATTGAATATACTTCTCGTGGTGGAAGATTATATGCTAGAACTGGTGGAGTATCTATAGCTATAACCGAATGTATAGAAAGATTATTCCCTCAAAAATTTGAAAATTTAATAGCAGTTCAAGCTAATGGAATTAAAGAATGTAAAGAATTATTAAATAGTGCTGTGAATGGAGAAATTGCAGGAAACTTTATAGAAGGTATGGGATGTATAGGTGGATGTGTTGGTGGACCTAAAGTCATACTTGATAGAGAGCTAGGTAAAATTAAAGTTAATGAATTTGCAAATAGCTCAGAAATTAAAATATCTGTAGATAGTGAAACAATGAATATCATTTTAGAAAAAATTAATATAAATAGTTTAAATGATTTCCTAAATCATGATAAAACCAATATATTTCACAGAGATTTTTATTAAATTATGTATTTAGTAGCTAGGCATCTGAAAGAAAATAATGAACCAAAGATGTTAGTATATTTTATATCAGATAAGGCGTCAGATTCTGCTCATAGTAGCGCTATGGGCAGGTTCTGACAACGGAGTATGATGGAAAATAGGCTAACATACTGGTCCATTATTTTTTTGAAGATACCTTAATCTAAACTTTATATTTACAAAATTACCTTTTAGTTATGATGAAACTTTGATATACTACCCTAAGAGGTGATGATATGCTTAAAGATATAAAAGCTGCAATATTTGACATGGATGGAACAATAGTTGATTCTATGTGGGTTTGGGAAAGTATTGACATTGACTACCTAAATAGTAATAATTTATCCTTACCACCAACTTTGAAGTCAGATATAGCCCATCTTAGCTATGATGAAGTAGCTGTTTACTTTAAAAAAACCTTTAATCTTCCATATACCGTAGAGGAAATAAAAGATCATTGGAATGAATTGGCTTATAAAGAATATTGCACGAATGTTAAATTAAAGCCTGGTGTTGAAAGATTTTTAGAACTACTAAAATCTATGAATATAAAAATAGCGTTAGCAACAAGTAATAACAGATTATTACTAGAAGCTTGCTTAAAATCAAATGGCATTTATGACTATTTTGATGTTATTACTACCACTGATGAGGTAACACGAGGAAAAGATTGTCCTGATGTTTATTTATTAACAGCAGAAAGACTAGGAATAGACCCTAAAAATTGTATAGTCTTTGAAGATATACTTCCTGCAGTAAAAGGTGCTAAATTAGCCAACATGAAAGTAGTTGGTGTTTATGATGACCATGCAATTCATCAACATGAAGAAATGATAAAAATTGCAGACAAATTTATAAAAGAATATGATGAATTACTTAAAGAAATAAATTAAAGAGTCGTAATAAAAAGTTACGACTTTTTAATTTGCTACAATTTACTATAAATTTTCTTCAAACTACGAGAAAAATTTATACTGTGGACCTTTCCACATTTATCCATGATTTTAACCTCATTGAAGTAAATTTTAATAATGTATAATCCATAAAATTAAATTATTAGTCAAGTTTTTATATCTTCTGAATAAACTTATAACAATAGTATTTATTTTACTTAGGGGGATATATGAAGACTTTTTTTATGTACACTTTCTTTATAATAGCTTGTGTAGCTTGTGGATATGCTTTTTTTCTTTCTTTAAAATATAATAAACAATATACTCAACTTAGAGTACTGTCAAGGCGCAATAGTGAATTGTTATCTAAACTTAAAACTTTTAACACTCCGTTAGAAAATTTAATTATATCCTATTTACCGGTATATTCTTATCACGGAGAAATAAAAAATAGTACTTTATTATATATTGCTCCACTTTTGAATTCATCTATAGTGAGAAATCTTTCTCGAGGAGTTAAAGTTCAAATTATAGATTGTTGTGAAGTTTATAATATAATCTGGTATGAGGTTAAAGTAATTATTCAATCACAAAATAAAAACATAAAAGGCTTTGTTATGAAAAGCGATGTTAAAGAATTGGAAATTGTAGAAAGTGGTTTATACACATATAAAAATATTGAATGATTGCTATTAATTTATACAATATTTTAATTAATTATCTTTATAATTTTAATAAAGTATCTCCCATCCTTTACAGATGGGAGATTTATTATGGTCTTATATTAAAATTCTAATAAATTTAACTTTCTTATAAGATTCTTGCTATAGTCAATCTTGCACTTATTCCATTAGCGCCTGCAACTATTACTGAAAGGGATTTGCTAACTCCAGATGTGTTTATTAGTCTTATTACATCAAATTCATCAAGACTTAATACTACACTACCACTCAATTGATCATTTGCTTGATTAGTTGCCATAGCTTGTGCATTACCATTATTACGTGTAATAGCGAATTGAGCACTTCCTGCGTTATCATTTCCTAAAGCTACATGCCAAGTTATATAATAAACACCTGGAATTACAATAGTAGCAGAAGTTGCGTCAGTAATTATTCCTGTACTACTGCGTAGATTAAAGTTAACCGGTGCATTATTCGCAACTGTTTGAGTCATATTGCTTGATAAAATTGCTATTGCTGTTGGACCTGGTACTCCTGTTGGGCCTGTTGGACCGCTAGGACCTGTTGGACCTGTTGGACCTGTCGGGCCTGTTGGACCTGTCGGACCTGTTGGACCTGTTGGGCCGGTCGGACCTGTTGGGCCTGTTGGACCGCTAGGACCTGTTGGGCCAGTTGGGCCTGTTGGACCTGTCGGACCGCTTGGGCCTGTTGGACCTGTTGGACCGCTTGGGCCTGTCGGACCTGTTGGGCCTGTTGGACCTGTCGGACCGGTTGGGCCGGTTGCTCCTGTTTGTCCTGTTGCTCCGGTTGGACCTGTCGGACCGGTTGGGGTTGGTTAACCGTTATATAATGTTGGACCGCTTGGGTATGTTGGACCACTTGGTAGGTTTGGTAGGTTGGTACTGTTGGACCGCTTGGGCCTGTTGGACCTGTTGGACCTGTCGGTGTCGGACCTGTTGGACCTGTTGGTACTGTTGGGTACTGTTGGACCGCTAGGACCTGTTGGTAAGTTGGGCGCTGTTGGACCTGTCGGACCGCTTGGGCCTGTTGGACCTGTTGGACCGCTTGGTATATCGGACCTGTTGGACCTGTCGGACCGGTTGGTAGGTTGCTCCTGTTTGTCCTGTTGCTCCGGTTGGACCTGTCGGACCGGTTGGTAGGTTGGTATGTTGTTGTTGGACCGCTTGGTACTGTTGGACCACTTGGTAGGTTGGTAGGTTGGTACTGTTGGACCTGTTGGTAAAATGGACCTGTCGGACCTGTTGGTAAGTTGGACCTGTTGGTACTGTTGGACCTGTTGGACCGCTTGGGCCGTCGGACCGGTTGGTAGGTTGGACCTGTTGGTAGGTTGCTCCTGTTTGTCCTGTTGCTCCGGTTGGACCTGTCGGACCGGTTGGTATGGGTATTGGACCTGTCGGACCGGTTGGTATGTTGGTACCAGTTGGACCGGTTGGTAGGTTGGACCTGTTGGACCTGTTGGGCCTGTTGGACCTGTCGGACCTGTTGGACCGCTAGGACCGGTTGGTACCTGTTGGACCTGTTGGACCTGTTGGTACTGTTGGACCTGTTGGTAGCTTGGTAGGTCGGTCGGACCTGTCGGTACTGTCGGACCACTTGGTATGTTGGACCTGTTGGACCGCTTGGTATGTTGGACCTGTTGGTACCTGTTGGCCGGTTGCTCCTGTTGCTCCTGTTGCTCCGGTTGCTCCTGTTGCTCCGGTTGCTCCAGTTGCTCCTGTTGCTCCGGTTGCCCCTGTTGCTCCAGTTGCTCCAGTTGCCCCTGTTGCTCCGGTCGCTCCAGTTGCTCCTGTTGCTCCTGTTGCTCCGGTCGCTCCAGTTGCTCCAGTTGCTCCAGTTGCTCCAGTTGCCCCTGTTGCTCCAGTTGGGCCAGTTGGACCTGTTGGGCCTGTTGGGCCGATTTGCTCTATCTGAATATCATTATATTGATCCTGAACATTATTATTGGAATCTTCTAATCCTTCCATAATTTCAATCATAGTATCTATCTTTTTTATTGTCTCGGCATCTATTGAGTTATTATATTCATCTAACTTAAACATAGTTACCCCCATATATTTTCAACTTATTTGTATTTATTTCAATATCTACAAAAGACATTGAATATACTAAGATATAGTATGCTTGTACAATATATTTGGTCCTATTTTTAGTATTGTTATAAATTTATTTACTTAAATTAAATTTGAATTATTAATTATATAGTACTTAATGAAACTTATTCCATAAAAAAATAGAGATAAGATCTATACATCTTATCTCTATTTTGCTTGCTTATTACATTATTTATATTCTAAAATTATACAATTTTACTCTTTTTATGGGACATATATGAACATTATAAAATCATTAAAATGAACATTAAATATTTAATTTTAAAAATCATTTATATCTTTTCTTCCCTAAAAGCTTTCCATAATGATATACAAGCTAATAACATTACTAATATAAAAGGAAAAGCTGCCACTACCGAAGCTGTTTGAAGCGATTTTAATCCTCCGGATAATAATAATGCTACTGCTAACAATGATTGTACTAATCCCCATAATACTTTTTTAGTATTAGAAGGATTTAAATCTCCCTTTGAAGTCAGCATACCTAAAACAAAGGTAGCTGAATTTGCAGAAGTAATAAAGAAAGTACAAAGTAATACTATAGTTATTACTGCTATAACTATACCTAATGGATAATTTTGAACTACAGCAAAGTATGCTGTTTCAGGAACTGCCGCTATCTCTTTAAGTTTATCAAGAGGTATCTTTCCTGTAATACCTAGATCAATTCCTAAAGTTCCAAAAATTGAAAACCAAATTAAAGAAGCTATTGTAGGCGCAACTATAACTCCTAATATAAACTCCCTTATTGTTCTTCCTCTTGAAATTCTAGCTATAAATATTCCTACAAATGGAGCCCATGCTATCCACCATGCCCAATAAAATATTGTCCATCCATTTATCCAGCTATTATCTCCGAAAGCCTCTAAATGTAAACTATCTTGTATAAAGTTTCCAATATAAGCTCCTGTTCCACTTGTTAATGAATTTATCATTTTAATTGAAGGTCCAATTAAAAAGCATAGTATTAATATGCCAAAGGCAAGTATTAAGTTTAAATTCGATATTGCACTTATCCCTTTTTCTATGCCCTTAACTGCTGTATATATAAATATTATTGTAATAACTGCAATTATAATCAATTGAACTAAGTTAGTTGTAGGTATGTCAAACATATAGTTAAGTCCACTATTTATTTGTAATGTACCTAGTCCTAGAGAAGTAGCTACCCCTGCTACTGTAGCAAATACTGCTAATATATCTATTGTTTTCCCTATAGGTCCATTTACTCTTTCTTCTCCTAACAATGGAATAAATATGCTACTTATAAGCCCAGGCTTACCTTTTCTAAATTGAAAATAAGCAAGTGCAAGTCCTATTATGCTATAATTTGCCCAAGGATGAAATCCCCAATGCATTAAAGATGATTTCATAGCGAAATTTGCTGCCTCTATTGAACCTGCTTCAATTCCTGATGGCGGTGATACAAAATGAGAAAGTGGCTCCCCTATTCCCCAGAACACAAGACCAATTCCCATACCAGCTCCAAAGAGCATTGCAAACCATGCTGTAGTACTATAATCCGGTTTAGAATCCTCTGGACCAAGTTTAATCTTACCATACTTACTGAATGCTACTACAATAGCAAAAATAACAAATACAAGCATTGAACTAAGGTATGCCCATCCGAACTTTTCTGTTAAAAAAGCAAATAAGTTGTTAGACATATTAGCGAAATTTTCTTGAGCTAATATTCCCCAAAGTACAATGGCAAAAGTGATGATTAAAGATATAATAAAAACTTCATCAGTCTTTGATTTTGGTGATAATTTATTATTTACTGATGGCTCAATATTTTTCATAAATAGCCCCCCAAATATTTATTTTATATGAGGCTGACATTATAATAGATCTACTACATTAAGACTTAATATATAGCTAAATATAGCTGTTTTTAGATATTTTAATTCACAACTTAGAACGATTGAAAATTGACAATAGACAATTGACAATTAAGGTGGAAATTAATTCTCTCAAATTAATTTCTTTAATAATTTAGTTAAAAATCATAGCTTTTTAACTATTTTCTAATAATAACTTCTTATTTTTATTAAAATATCAAAATAAACTCAATTAATTTTACAAAATAATCAGTTGAAAAATTCTCATGCTCTGCTGAGAATTCACCATAATTGTCCATTTTCCATTGTCCATCGTCAATTATCGCTTCTATAGTCATCTGAACTTAAATAATTCAATGCATAAATTAAATTTGAAAATAGTAAATATACCATTGTCAGCCTTCAGATTCTTATTACATTTTCACCTTAAATACTGTTTGTTCTTTAACATCTTCGGTTAATGCATCTAATGCGACACCTAATCTGTAATATCTTAATCTCCACTGTTCTTCTTTAGTAGTAGCTGGATCTCCTAATGGGTATGGTATGGATATTGTAGGAACTATTTTATTTGCTCCTGCGGTTTTAGCCACTGGTATTAAATTAGCCATTTGGACTATTGGGAATCCTGCTTTTTCTATTTCTTTTACCATCGTTGCACCACAACGTGTACAAGTTCCTCACGTAGAAACCATTATAACTCCATCCACTTTATCTCCTCTAAGATATTCAACTATTTCTCTGGCCATTCTTGCTGCTTCTGCTTGAGTTGTACCGGTTCCAACAGTTGAATAGAAATAATCATGAAGAGATCCGAACTTACCTTCTTTTTCATATTGTCTTAATACATCTAATGGCAGAATTACATTAGGATCATTATCCGCTGCTGCTGGATCAAATCCTGCGTGTATTGTCTTATATGCTCCACCTTCTAAGCGGTTCATATCTTTAATATTATATCTTCCCCATCTAGTTGCAGATGCAGATTGAATTCTGTCTGGATTGTCAACAGGCACAATTCCTCCTGTTGTCATGATTGCAATTTTAGCCTTAGATAAATCTTTGATTGGAGTAGCTATCGGTACTCTATCTGCTTTTGGTATTGGAAGCTCTGTAATAAATTCTTCTCCCCTTAACTTTTTTATAAGCATTTCTACTGCTCTATCAGCACCTGTTTTTCTGTCTTCTCTCCATATTTGATGCCTTATTCCTCTCGGATAATATCCTTCTTTGTCAGCGCCTAAATTTTCTTCACCTTTTAATAACTTATTACCAAACTTAGCCATAGCCTTTATATCTGCTCTCATTTTCGCTGCACTATGCCCACCTCTGAATATATACATTTCCTTTTTAAACATCTCAACACCTGGATTTTCAATATGCATTGATGTTATAACAGGTACATTGAATTTATCTTTTACTGCTCTGCATATCTCTCCACAGGCAACTCCATATCTTCCTGCTTGAAAAGCTGGACCTGCAAAAAACATATCGAAATCTATATTTTCAAGTTCTGATAAAATAATATCTATTGCTTCTTCTGTATTAGAGCCCATAAAGTTATCTCCACAAATTATTGTATGTGTAACTTCTGCCTCTTCTAAATTCTTATTTAATTCTATAGCTGGTCCTACTAAACCATTTTTTATAACTGGTTTAAAATCAGCCTTATCTTCTCCTCCAATTTGACCAAAGAACTGATTTATATATAAAATCACTTTTTTCATATAATTTATCCCCCTATAATTTATTGAAGATTATTTTTGGTTATTATAATTATTGATTTTTATTATTTTAGAACTAAAAATCTATTACTGTTTTTGGTGACCATCCACAAACTTGGTCTCCACAGAACATAGCATTATTTTCCATTATAATTGAACCATCCTCTCTAACTGATGGTCCTAAGATTTCATCATTAGACCATCCTCCTGAAAGTCCATCTCTTCCTAATGCTTCAAGCTCTCCTAATACAATCTCCATAGGTGGAAGTTCTATAAGTTCAGAAACATTACCACAAGATACAATTGCATTTTCCTTTTCATCCATAGATACTAGCGGTTGTGATTGACCATCTCTACCAGTACATTCATTTGTTAACCCTACAACTTTAACCCCTACGTCTTCTAATGCAACTATACAAGCTGTAAAATCTGCATCAGGATTCCCATATCCTTCTTCAGCAACTATGGCGCCATCCGCTCCTAAGTTTTTTGCCATTTGAGATACAAATAAAGCTGCTCTATTTTTTTGCTCCAATGCTACATTAAGATTGGACATTATTACCCCTAAAAAGTTAAGTGTCTTACCATGTTCCTTATATAACCTCTTAATAGTGGGATTATTCTGAAATTCATAGGTAGCCCATTTAGAAGAGCAAGGCATAAAACTTCCTGATACCACTGCTCCATCTAATATTTCATTAGGATGCATAAAAGTAGGTATCATTCTATTCATATCCCAACCATAAAGCAAATCATTATATCCTAACTCCTCCATTTGAGATTGGGGCTGCATTACGAATACCATACTAGGAAGTTTGTTTATATCTTCACTTCTCTTTGTAACAGATTCAAGTTCATATACTTCCACCTCTTCTGGTTCTTGATTTTTTACGCACTGAGCTATAAATTCAGCAAGTTTATGACCAGCTTCTCTTAATGCCCTATTCTTTTTTTGTTGCTCTCTTTTTTCAAATTCCTCATTAGTGTCAGCAACTAATACTATATTTTTAAGCTGGGAGTAATAAGTATACTTAGCGCCTTCCCCACTCATATCTATTAATCCATCTTGAAATCCACCCCAATGTTTTCCCACTACAAGTAAGCTACAATCTTTAAGTGCATGAGTTCTTCCCTCTCCAGCTTTAACAAGTTCTCCTGTATATCCAGGGAATAAAGGGTTTCCATTTAGTCTAACTCTTGGTTCAATAGCTTCTTTAACAGGAACAAGTCTTACCTTGTCTCCTGGTTTTACAATATATAATTCTGCTTCTATAATACGTTCATCTTGTTTAACAAAGTTTAGTGTTTCTTCTTTGTTTATTGTCAATAGCCCATCTTTAAACTCTGTGTTATCTCCAAAAACAATATCTCGTACATGGAAATTTCCTATTTCTAATTTCATAAACCCACCTCATTTTTATAATTTTCTAAATATTCTATATAGTTAAATAATATTCTGTTTATCAAATTGTGTAGACCGGTTTATAAACATGTTTACAAATTGTTAAACACCTATCTATTACTTTTTCAAATATTAATATTTCTTTATTTATGATATAATAGTAAATTATGGATGTACATTTAAGGAGAATACAAATGGCAAAAACTGCTTTAGAAAAAAAACAAGTTATGATTTCTTTTATAGATGCTGCCTCACAAATTATGGATAGTGAAGGTATTG
Source organism: Clostridium sp. Marseille-Q7071 (assembly GCF_965112025.1). NCBI lineage: Bacteria > Bacillati > Bacillota > Clostridia > Eubacteriales > Clostridiaceae > Clostridium > Clostridium sp. Marseille-Q7071. Next base: position 940,406 of record NZ_CBCOPR010000001.1, on the reverse strand, counting down.
AAAGTATCACAGCAAGGAGAGTAGCTAATTTAGCTGGTCATAATGTTGCTATAATTTACAGGTATTTTAATAACCTAGATCATCTTATATTCTTTGTCTGTGTAAAATACTACAATAAATATGTTCATGATCTATATAACTATGTAAATATAAATGATAATACTATAAAAATTTACTATAATATTTGGAAGTGTTTTTGTGTTCACTCCTTCAATAATCCACAAATATTTAAAGCTATGTTCTTAAATAATATAAATCAGTCTTTTACTCAAGCTATAAATAATTATTATGAATTGTTTCCTGAAGAATTGGAAAGCTTGCCTAAGGAATTATCTCATATGCTAGATAAGGAAAATATACATGATAGAGATAAGGCTGTGTTATTAAAGGCAGCAGAAGACAATTACATAGATAAAAAAGACTTAAATGAAATAAGTGAAGTGATTATTATTTTTTATGAAGGTATACTTACAAGACTTATAAGTGATTATCATAAATATACTAGAGAAGATGCTCTAAACTTGACTTTGAAATTCATTAGACAAATATTGAAATCTTATTGTTTAAAAGATATAAACTTAGATTAGCAAATATTTTAAAAATCAAGATAGAAAAAGTCTATAACATATATTTGGTTATAGACTTTCTTATATACTATTTTAATTATTCTATTATCTTTTTTAATAGCTTAAATGTTTATTATCAAAACTTCCAAAAATAAATTATTCTTGGACCCTTTGAAACTCTATCTCCTGTCCTTAGAATCTTAATTACCTTTTTGGGCTTTACATTTAATGTCCATTCCGAGATCATTTTTTCATCAATCATATGGTGCTCCGGATAATTTGCATTATCTTTAGGACAATCCCACATATAAGGGAAACTTAATATAGCTGCTTTTGAAGTTCTCATAACTTCCTCAAATGCCTCCTTTTGTTTTCCCTCTAAATGCTCCCAAACTTGTAATGCAATAAACAAATCATAAGCCTTATCATCTATTGGCCAAGGTACAACTGTGGCATCATGTTTAAACTCTTTATTTATATACTTCTCAGGTCTACCCCATACATCAATCTCTGGCTTAACCATAATATCACAATTCTTCACGATTGTTTGAAATGCAGGTCCTAATTCTAGAACCTTCTCAATTTTACTCTCTTGTTTTATAATATTTATTACTTCACTAAAATAAGCCCATCTTCCCTCATAATAGTTAGACAAAGAACTTTTAAGTAAATTATTAAAATCCTCTTTGTTCATTAAGTCCACTTATTATTCCCCCTTTTTATCCATACCTCAATAAATTCTTTTTATAAAATATACTATTTTTCTTAATTTTACCATTAGGATGAAACATATTAAATATAAAAACAAAAGAGCCAAAACTAGCTCTCAATATTAAATATTATTATACAATTTTTGTTATCCAATAAAGAGTACATAGGTTGTGTGGTTTTTACTATAAAATTACACTCCTCACTCTTCATATCTTATTGTCATTTTTATTACGATTAGCAACTATAACCCCTACAAGTGGATGTACCTTATGTACTTCAATAGTAAAATCAAAGTTCAAAAAGCAATTCATTAGTTCTTCAATACTTGAAGGAAAATCTACTTCTGGTCCATATCCCACTAAAGCAAACTCTTCTCTATGATCGTTAGGATTTTCAAAAAACATTAAATCACCTATAACAATACTTTGTAAATCTTCTCCACCTATATTAATCATCTTTTCTATAGCTTTTTGTTTATACTCTGTAATTAAATGGTGTAAAGCATAATTTGATATAATTTTTGTAACATGCTTTGTTTGTAAATCTACATTTAAGTTAGGTTCTTCAAAGGTTCCTATATAAAACTCAATATTATTTATTCCTTCATTTTCTACATTTTCTTTAGCTTCTTTAAGCATTCCTTCACTAATATCTACCCCAATTGCTAGTTTTACCTTTTGAGATAATTCTATAAGTTGTTTCCCTGTACCACAGCCTAAATCCAGTACCACATCATTCATATTTGGCTCAACTAATTCATTTATTAACTCTGCAGTTTTTGCTCTCCAATAATAGCTATTAGTAACATATTGTTTACAGGCATTATTAAATCTTTGCTTTGCTCTTACTTCCATATTGGTTATCCTGATAATATCAATGAGCTCCTGAACTTCAAGAAAACTATTGCTTTGTATTTTTTTCTTTGCCTTGCTTAGAGCAGTAATAACTGTTTCTATATGCTTCTTTTTATCTTCTAATGCTTTTGTTTGAACATCAATTATGCTTCCTATATCCTGTCCCTTTTCACTTAAAATCTGTTTTATTTCTTCAAGAAATAATCCAACAAATTTTAATGTAGTAATCTGCTGTAGTTTAGTAAAATCCTCATCACAATAAATTCTACAACCTTTGTCTGTCTTTCTAGATGGTTGTAATAGCCCAATTTTATCATAATGCAGTAATGTCTTCACAGTTACCCCTGATCTCTTAGCGAACTCACTAATTTTCAAGAATATCCCCCCTTTAATATTATTCTAAATTCTAACCTTAGGTTAGAGTCAATACCAATTTTAATTACTTCCAAATATATGGAAATAATATCTAAATTCACCAAATAAATATAAGACAGTAATAATACCTGTTAATATTATTACTGTCTTTGTACTATTGTTAATATTAATTTACATTAAATCGTCGTACATAGAGTTATTATACAATTTTTGTTGTCCATTCCTCACAATTCCATACCTCCGTTACTATATCTCTATAGAATTCTGGTTCGTGGCAAACTATGAGTATTGAGCCCTTATATTCTTTTAGCGCTCTTTTTAATTCTTCTTTTGCGTCTACATCTAAGTGATTAGTAGGCTCATCTAGGATAAGTATATTCGTCTCATTGTTTATAAGCTTTGCAAGTCTTACCTTTGCAGCCTCCCCTCCTGAAAGTACCATTACCATGCTCTCAATATGCTTTGTGGTTAATCCACACTTAGCAAGTGCTGCACGTACCTCATATTGGGTATAACTAGGAAACTCTTTCCAAAATTCTTCTATACAGGTATTTGTATTTCCTTCTCTGCTCTCTTGCTCGAAGTATCCTATGTATTGATAATCTCCAAGTTCTACCTCTCCACTTAGTGGTTTAATATCTCCCATAAGACTTTTTAAAAGAGTAGTTTTTCCAAGTCCATTAGAACCCACAAGGGCTATTTTTTGCCCTCTTTCCATGTAAAGATTTAATGGTTTTGTAAGAGCACTATCATATCCTATAACTAAATCCTTAGTTTCAAAGATCATTTTTCCTGCTGCTCTTGCTGGTTTAAAATTAAAGGTTGGCTTTGGCTTCTCTTTTACAAGTTCTATTTTTTCTATTTTATCTAGCTTCTTTTGTCTAGATTTAGCCATGTTGGCAGTAGCCACATTTGCCTTATTTCTTGCAACAAAATCCTCAAGCCTTGCGATTTCTGCTTGCTGTCTTTCATAAGCCTGCTCTAATTGCTTTTTCTTCGCCTCATAAATTCTTTGGAATTCATCGTAGTCGCCAACATATCTTGATAATTCTTTATTTTCCACATGATAAATAAGGTTAATTACTGAGTTTAAAAATGGTATATCGTGAGATATCAGTATAAATGCATTTTCATAATTTTGTAGATATCTTTTTAACCATTCAATATGAGCCTCATCTAGATGGTTAGTAGGCTCATCAAGAAGTAATATATCTGGACATTCAAGTAATAACTTTGCAAGCAAAACCTTTGTCCTTTGGCCACCACTTAAATCAGCCACATCTTTATCAAGTCCTATATCTAAAAGTCCTAATCCCTTAGATACTTCTTCCACCTTACCATCTATAACATAAAATCCATTATGATCTAACATGTCTTGGATTACAGCTGTTCTCTCCAGCATTTTTTCAAGTTCTTCTGGAGACACGTCTCCCATTTTCCCATAAAGTTCGTTCATTTCTGCTTCTGCATCAAAAAGATATTTAAAAGCATCTCTTAATATATCCCTTATGCTTATTCCCTTTTCCAAAGCTGCATGTTGATCCATATATCCAACTCTAACATTATTAGACCATATAACTTGACCTTCATCAGGCATTAATTTACCTGTAATTATATTCATAAAGGTAGACTTACCTTCTCCATTTGCTCCTATAAGACCTATATGTTCTCCTTTTAAAAGTCTAAAAGAAACATTTTCAAATATAGCTCTATCACCAAAACCATGACTAATATTTTTAACCGTAAGTATGCTCATTTTATCTCTCCTTAAAATTCAATATAGGCACAATTTATAGTTTAAAATATAAACCTATATGATGTCAAAAGAAAAGTAAATCAAGGGACAGTTCATTTCAAAATGAAAATTATTAAAAAGATTGAACATTCCTTATTCTTAGCTATCTCCATCAGTATTAGTTTAAGTTTTTGGACATTGTTCCAAGCTACACTGCACCTCAGGGGAACCCTAAAGGGTTTCACTACTGTTCCCCAGAGGTGGAAAGACTTAATTGTGCATTGTGAATCTAATATTGAGGTTATATAAAAATTTACACTGTGATATACTACTTACATCTTATTTTTTAGGAGGACAAAAGATGAATTGTAAATTTTATTTGGATAAAGGTCGTGGTAAAAGAGCCTTAAGTGGTCATCCATGGATCTTTGCTACAGAGATAAACGGCTATGATGGGGAATATACTAATGGGGATATTGTTGAAGTTTATACTTCCGACAATACTTTTATAGGAAAAGGATACATAAACGATGCCTCCCAAATAGCTATAAGAATAATGACTAGGGATATAAACGAGGAAATAGACAAAGATTTTTTTAGAAGAAAATTAAAAGATGCCTGGAAATATAGAGAAAAGGTTGTAGATACATCTTCTTGCAGATTCATTTTTGGAGAAGCTGATTTTATACCTGGAATGGTTATAGATAAATTTGAAGATATTTATGTAATTCAATCCTTAGCACTAGGAATTGATAAGTATAAACAAACTATTGTAGATATATTAATTGAAGAATATAATGCAAGGGGAGTTTATGAGAGAAGTGATGCTGCTGTTAGATTAAAAGAAGGGATGGAGCAAACTAAAGGATTTTTAAGTGGAACTTTTGATACCATGATAACCATTGAAGAAAATGGTGTTAAATATTATGTGGACATAGAAAATGGTCAAAAGACAGGATTCTTTTTAGACCAAAAAGAAAATAGAAAAGCAGTACATAAAATTTGTAAAGACTCAGAAGTTATAGACGTATTTACTCATACAGGCTCTTTTGCCTTAAATGCTGGAATTGCTGGTGCTAAAAGTGTTTTAGGCATAGATATATCTCAGCATGCAGTGGATTTTTGCAGAAAGAATTCAGAGCTTAACGATTTACAGGATATAGTTAAATTTGAATGTCATGATGCCTTTGACATATTAAAAGAGTTTAACTATGAAGGAAGAGAATTCGATGTTGTAATATTAGATCCCCCTGCTTTTACAAAAGCAAGAGAAACTATAAAGAATGCTAAAAAGGGTTATAAAAAAATAAATTACAGAGGAATAAAATTAGTAAGAAAGGGTGGTTACCTTGTAACAGCTTCTTGCTCACACTTTATGAGCCCAGAACTATTTAAAGAAGCTATATATGAAGCAGCAAAAGATGCTGGTAGAATGCTTAGACAAGTAGAATTTAAAACTCAAGCACCGGATCATCCAATACTATGGACAGATAATGAAGAGTCTTACTATTTAAAATTCTTTATATTTCAAGTTATATAGCAAAACCGTGACTAAATGTCACGGTTTTTAATATTATTTTCTATCATCTATTTTAGCTGATGTATAATCTTTAAGATTATAATAGTTTGGTATTTCATTAGAAAATTCTGAAGAAAACTCATTATGCCTATTATGTCCACTATTATTTTGTGATTCTATATATCCTTGTTCTTTTCCTAAATTAAAAGCTCTTTCTAAATCTTCTTGAGTAAAAATTTTTTTCACATTTAACACCTCTTAACTTCTGAATATTAATTAAAAATAGCTTTCCTAAAAATTATCTTTAATATACATTGCGTTCTCTTCTAAAAATATTTACTCTTTTAAAACATTTAATATAAATTTTATTAACATTATAAATTTTCTCAAAGTATTGGAAATTTTAATAAAAATAAATTTATAACTTTTTACAAAACATTCCTATCTTATTTATTTTCAAACCATAAATATATTTAAGCCCTTTATTTGTGCGGTTCTTTTCTATACTTATTTCTAAATGACAAACATTATCATTTAAAATGAATAAAATGTTTTGTTGAAAATTGTCGAATTTTATTCTATATTATTTAATGGACTTTACAAGTACATCTATGTTCTGAGTCTAAAAATTTATATATACGGAGAATGTATTATGGATAGAATTATAGGAATTTTTGGTTTAGCTATTTTTATCTTAATAGCATATTTATTTTCTACTAATAGAAAAAAAGTTGATTGGAAGCTTGTTACTATTGGAGTAGTTCTTCAAGTAATATTTGCACTATTAGTACTTAAAGTACCTTTAGGACAAAAGTTTTTCCAATTTGCTAGTAATATAATTGATAAATTATTGCAATTTACTACTGAAGGTACAGCTTTTGTATTTGGAGATTTAGTAAACGTAAATAAAATAGGATTTATATTTGCATTACAAGTACTGCCTACTATAATTTTCTTTTCAGCACTTATGAGTATACTTTATCATCTAGGTGCTATGCAGTTCTTTATTTCAATTATATCTAAGGGACTTGCAAAAATTTTAGGAACTAGTGGAGCAGAAACATTATCTGCAGTAGCTAATATATTTGTAAGTCAAAATGAAGCACCCCTTATTATAAAACCTTACATAGGCAAAATGACTAAATCTGAGTTATATTCAGTTATGGTTGGTGGTATGGCTACCGTTGCTGGTAGTGTTATGGCTGGTTATGTAGCTATGGGTGTTAGTGCTGGTCATTTACTTGCAGCCAGTGTTATGTCTGCACCAGCAAGCTTAGTTATAGCAAAGATTATGATTCCTGAAACGGAAGAACCATTAACTAAGAACTCAATTGAATTGAAGAATGAAAAAACTGCTACCAATATAATTGAGGCAGCAGCCAATGGAGCTATAGATGGTATTCAAATTGCTTTTAATGTAGGTGGATTATTAATAGCTTTTATAGCTTTAATAGCTTTGTTAAACTTTCTTTTAGGATGGCTAGGTGGATTAGTTGGTGCTGACTACTTTAGCTTAAGTTGGATTTTTGGTAAACTTTTTTCACCTGTTGCATATATAATGGGCATTCCGACAAAAGACATAGCCGTAGCAGGAGATCTTCTTGGACAGAAAGTTGTATTAAATGAATTTGTTGCTTATGCTAATCTTTCACCACTAATTTCTAGTGGTCAATTAACTGAAAAAACAATAGTAATATTAACTTATGCACTTTGTGGATTTGCTAACTTTAGTTCTATAGCAGTTCAAATAGCTTCTATAGGTGGAGTTGCACCTGAAAAACGTGGGGATGTTGCAAAGCTAGGATTAAAAGCAGTTTTAGGAGGCTCTCTAGCAGCCTTCATGACTGCTGCTATTGCAGGTGTATTGCTATAATCTTTATAAAAGATAAAAATCTATTAAGAATATAACTAATCTAAAATAGAGATATCCTATATGTAATATTGCATATAGGATATCTCTATTTTATTAGATTATATGTAGTTATACTCTTATCCTTAAAAATTAATATATAGCTAAATATAGCTACACCCTTGAGTATTTCAATTTACAATTTAGGAAACTGATAATTATTGAAAAAGTTATTTATAAATATTTTAAAGTTAAACGAGAAATTTTCTTCAATTTCTCATTAATTATATATTTCGACATGTATTAAAGGCATTTATGGGCTTATTTGTAATAATAAATTTATTTACTTTTAGTACTATTAATGTAATAATATACATATAGTAAATATTTGGAAGTAAAAGAGGTGATTTTTTGAAAAAACTATCCACCTTTAGACTTATTCAAATTTTTATATTTTTCCCCCTTTTAATTGTACTGGCAACTTATAATATGAGCGAAAAAGAGCAAATAACATTTATATCCCTTTTTACCCTCTATACAGTAATATATGAAGTTTTACTCCTTAGGAAAAGACATAGCAAAGCCCCAAAATAAACTTAATTAGTTTTGGGGCTTATTTATATATGAAGATATATAATAACAAAATTAAATATATCTCAATTTACTACCAGAAAAGTTGAGAAATTCTCATGCTCTGCTGAGAATTCACCACAATTGTCCATTATCAATCCTCAATTATCAATTGATTAACTTCCCCAGAGGTGGAAAAGTAACCGTACATCGATAATAAAAAATTAGCTAAAGAAATTACTTACAAACAGATTGGGATTCACTTTTATTCTTAAAATCTAGCTCAGCAATTAAAACACTAAATAATAAAATTACTGCACCTACATATCCCTTTATAGTAAGAATTTCTCCTAAAAATACATAGGCAAATACAGCTGAAAAAGCTGGTTCCAATGATAGAATAAGTCCAGTATGAGTTGCACTTGTGTATTGCTGCGCAGTTGTTTGTACAATATAACCAACTGCCGTACAGAGAATACTTAGTGATAATACCACAAACCATGATGTAGTATTGCTAGGAAGCTTCACAGTCTCTGTTAACATTGAAAATACAACGCTAAAGATACCAACAAAACCAAGCTGCAAAACTCCAAGAGCAATTGAATCAACTTTCTGAGTAAAAATACTAGTTACAACAATATGTGTTGCGAATAATAGTGCGCATAATATACAAAGAATATCTCCACTACTTAATCTCAGCTCAGTATTTAACGTTAATAATGCAATTCCAATTAAGGCTAAACATATCCCACCAATAACTTTCTTCTCAATTTTTTGCTTTAAAAATATAAAAGAAATTACTGGTATTAAAACTACAGAAAGGCTAATTAAAAATCCAGCATTTGAAGCTGAAGTATATTTTAAACCAAATGTCATTGAAATAAAAACACCAAATAAAATTATTGATAAGATCAAAGCATATTTTATTGTTTTTACATCTGTTTTAAAAACCTGTTTTTTAAACACAATAGCAGATATGCCAAAAGCAATAATAAACCGTAATGCTATTAAATTAAATGGCTCAAAAGTTTCAAGTCCGATTTTAGTAAGAATATATGATGCCCCCCAAAAAATTGTAATCATTAACAGCATCAAATCTGCTTTTGCTTTTCTATTCATAGCCCTTCCCCCTATATAATACAATTAATATTACTTTAAATATTATTAACTCTCTTTAAGTGTTAGTAATATCTGTATTGTTTTTTAAATTTTCTGATATTTCCTCCTAAGCTTTCTATCTACGAATATAGATTCCCATCAATCTGCATTTCCAGATTCAGTGAATACAATCTCTTTTTTATCCGCATCTATAATAACTTTTGTTCCAAATGCTAGTGTAGCTTGAGGATTGTTATGACCTGCTCTAAAATTTGTAATTATTGGTTTTTTATATGGAAGTAAGATTTCCTTAAAAGTTTCTTCTAAAGCCAAATTGCTATTGTAGTATCCTTTATTTTCTAAATTGCAATTTGTCTATGTTCCCAGTATTATACCACTACACTCATCAAATTTACCTGCAAGAGATAGTGAGATTAACATCCTACCAATATTGGATACATCTTCTTTAGTATCTTCTATAAATAATATTTTTCCTCTTGTATCAATTTCATAATCAGAACCTAAAGTCCTCGCTAGCAGTGATAAATTACCTCCTATAAGTTCTCCTTCAGCTTTACCTCAAAACAACGAACCAATAATTTCTCCTAGAGGATTTTCTATCAAACCTGGTGCCTCATTTGTAAACAAATTCTTCTTGATACTGTCAAAAGTATAGGGCTCAAATTTAAATTTATTACCTTTCTTTTTATATATGTTTGAAGATGCCATAGAGTCGTGATAAGTAACCATCCTGCATATTTTATTAGGTGCTATATGCAACGCTGTAATATCACTTACCCTAAAAAAATCTTAGGATTTTCCTTTATCAGCTTATAGTCAAGTAATTTAAGTATATGTTGTATGCCATATCCGGCTTTTAAGCAAATGATTCCTTTAATATTTCTATCCTGAAAAGCATCATTAATATCTTTCGCTTTTAAATAATTAGATATTGGTAAATCTCTTTGTGTTATATAACAACTAGGATACATAACTGGTTCAAGTCTCATTGCTTTTATCATTTCCCCCCCTTTTTAACAACTTCCTTTATTGCTGGTGAGGATGGTACAATAATTGCTACCCTGTCTCCTACGTTTAATTTCTTTGGCTTAATAATCATAAATTACCTCCACTATCACGTAAGATTTTATTATTTAAGAAAAATTCTTTTTCTAATTACTACTAAAGATTTTCAGAACTTCTCCTCATAGTAGCTTTCCAATATGTAAAAACCTCAAGAGAACAGTAGTATGATTCTACAAGGGTTCCCCTGAGGTGTATAACTTAATTCGTCTCCAATTTTCTTTCAGATGCCTTATATATTTATTCTACCATCTCTATATTCTGGTACTATATCAACTACATCCTTAGAAAGACAATATTTCAAATCTTCTTCTAAATCTAGTTCTAATATTCTTTTGTAGTGAGAAGCATTTTTTACAAAGGAAAATATATCTTCATTATTGTTATATATATAATTGGAAGTTACCGCTATATCTGTAAGTTCTACCTCTGCTTCTTTTCTCATTAAATTTATTATATATCCACTAGTAATAAAATCATCTATGGAGAACTCCCCATATGTACCTGCATTTACAAATACTACATCTTTATTTAATTCTATTAGTTTTTTTGCAACAGCTTTTCCATTTATCATAGAAGCTATGAAGATTCTACTTGCCCCTTTTGAATTTTTTATAGCCCTTGTACCATTAGTTGTAGTCATAACTAATGTTTTACCTTGAATATTTTCTCTTGTATAATCTAATGGAGAATTAGAATAATCAAATCCCTCTATTTTAAGGGCATTTCGTTCTCCACCTAATACATATTTTTCTCTATCTTCCTTAACAACTTCCCTAGCTTCTTCTACATGAGATACAGGTATAACTTCTTTACACCCATTATTTAAAGCTGTGACCATCACTGAAGTAGCTCTAAGAACATCAATAACCACAACAACTTTATCTTTAATTTTTTCTTCTTTAATGTCACTAGCAGAAATTATTATATCAACTTTCATAAAATCTCCCCCTTAAAATTCATACCTTGATATAGATTTTCATCTTCTAACTTTTTATCGATAGCATTTAGAACTTCCCATTTCTTTAGACTCCACATAGGTCCTATTAGTAAATCTCTAGGTGCATCACCGGTTAATCTATGTATTACCATACTTTCAGGAAGTAATGTTATCGTCTCACCTATTAAATCTACATATTCTTCCATCTCCATAAGCTTTAAATCTCCACTTTTATAAAATTTTTCTAAAGGCGTATTTTTCATAAGATGAAGAAGATGTATTTTTATCCCTTGAATATCACTATGTGCTACGTAATTTATTGTGTTTATCATATCTATCTTACTTTCAGTAGGTAATCCAAAAATTACATGTGTTACTACATCAATATTTCTTTTTCTTAAATTTCTAACCCCTTCTTCAAAGGCTGAAAGTTCATAACCTCTATTAATAAGCCTTGCAGTTTCATCCTTTGAGGTTTGAAGTCCTAATTCTACCCATGTATAAACTTTATTTGAGTACTCTTCAATTAAGTCTAGAACCTCTTCACTTAAACAATCAGGTCTTGTAGCAATAGCTAATGCTACTACATCTTGTTGATTTATTGCTTCTTCATATTTTTCTCTCAAAATATTAATGGATGCATAAGTATTGGTATAAGCTTGAAAATAAGCTATATATTTTCCATCTTTCCACTTTTTATTCATCATCATTCTTATATCTTCAAATTGCTTAGATATAGAAAAGCACCTATCTCCTGCGAAATCGCCTGAGCCTCTCTCAGAACAAAATACACATCCACCTTTGCTTATAGTACCATCCCTATTAGGGCAAGAAAAACCTGCATCTAAAGATATTTTAAACACTTTCTGGCCAAATTTTTCTCTTAAAAAATAATTTAAATTATGATATCTCTTTCCCTTCCAGTTCTTTGTCATATCATATTCCTTTCTAAGCATAATGTTTTATCACTAAAATATATTATTAATAACAATACCTAAATTATAACGCAAAATATATACAAATAGTATTCTTTTAATATTATAAACACCTTAAGAATATAAAGATTTATAATATTTCATAGTTTTTCTTAATAGAATCTTAATTTGTAAAATATTTTGATTTCCATAATAAAAATCCTTGTTTATAAATTTAAAACTAAGAACGAGTACAATTTTGTAAAAATTTAACAAATAATATAAAGGATTTTTAACTCATTATATTTAATATAGTACAGGTAAACTTTATGCAAATTTTAATTTGAATATGTTTAATATTTAGGTTAAACTCTATAAGTCTAGATATTTATAAAAAGGAGAGGATATCATGTGGATTGTTTATTCTTTATTATCAGCAATTTTTGCAGCATTAGTTGCCATATTTGGTAAGATAGGGCTTGCTAAACTTGATGCTAATAGTGCTACCGCTATTCGCGCTATTGTTATGGCTATATTTACAACTTTAGTAGTATTCTTCCAAGGAAAATTTTCTGAGGTTTCTAAAATATTAGAAGATAAGAGAGCACTATTATTTATTGTTTTTAGTGGAATGGCTGGAGCCCTATCTTGGATATTCTATTTTACTGCTATAAAGACAGGAAAAGTAGCAGAGGTATCTGTTTTAGATAAAACTAGTGCAGTTATGGCAGCAATACTTGCATTTTTAATACTAGGTGAAAAAATAAATAAAACAAGTATATTAGGTCTAGCTCTTATGACTATAGGTGCAATACTTGTAGTTTTAAAATAAACTTTTATTCTTTATTTATCATGACAATTTTTAGAATTAGAACTACAATAATATAAATATAAGCACATAATAATTAAAATCCACTTCTGGAGAACTTCAACCAATTTTACTCTCATTCTCCAAAGGTGGATTTTCATAATAAAATTACAAATGAAAAATTAGTATACATCTCTTATACTTGTTAAGAAATCAATACGCTATCCACAATTCTTCATTTTTAATTATCTTCCTGCTACTGAAATATTTTTTAATAACATTGCTTTTGGACCAAAGAAATTTCCATTAGCTTCAATCTCCGATGATAAATACATTTCCCCTTGTACATTTTTTATATTTCCTGATATGGATCCTCCTGCCATAGGATTTATTTTATCTCCTTCAACATATAAAGCAAGTCTTATCTCTCCTCCAAAATCTCCTGTTAAGCTATTCATTTGGAAATCTGAAAAAGCTTCTACTATAATACAGGATTCACTCTTCATTTCTTCAATTGATTTGCTTCCACCCTCAACAATATAATTTCTAAGAGTTCCTGTTGGGTTTACGTTTAAATAGTAACTATTTCTAACATCCCCATAATAGTTTGTTAGCTTTCCATCTTCAATTATTTTTATATTTGATAACTGAAAGCCATCTTCATCATAAGGTGAAGATACTGGAGAATTTTCTAATTCCTTAGTTAAAGTGATATTTAATAAATCACCTTTTACATTCTCTCCTTGAATTTTATCCCCAATTTTAAATTTTCCTATTTTGTTATACACAGATTTAACATTAGCTTGTGTATAATAATATGTCATCATTTCTTTTACATTATCACCTTTTAATATTACGTTATAACTTCCTGTTGATGGCTCTTCTTTCGCTTTTGCCTTATACTCTGAAATTTTTAATGCTTCCTCTACTTTATTTTCTATATAAGCCTCATCATAATCAGAAAAACTCATCATATTGTAAAGTTCTACTTCTTCTTCACCTTTCCAATTTGTAATAAATTCTATTTCCGATGAATTACTTATATAACTTACATCTACTCCTTCAGAGTTCACAATTCTAGTAAAAACTTTATTTAAGAATATCTCTGAAGAATTTATACTTCCATCTTCTTTGTTATCATTTTTATAAAGAGAATCTTTTAATCTTATTATCCATTTAATAGAGTCCTCTTCATTAAACTTAGAAGGTATAGTTATAGTGTCTTCCTTAATTCCACTTACCAATGGATAATACTTATTTTTCACAAATTTTGCTGCATAACTAGCATCATTTATAGCTTTTCTTATCTCTTCATCACTCATTGTAGTATATACTTCTATTGATGAATCTCCCTTAAATTTCTCTCCATTCTCTTCAAAGTCTACATAAACTACAACATTAAATTTATGAACTTCTTTATTTCTGTTCATATCTAATTGTTTTTTTATAAAAAACATTTCTTCACTAATTACTTTATTTTCTATTATCTTATATCCACTAATATCAAACTCTTTTAATATAGAAATTATATTATCTAACATTATCCTAACCTCACTCTCGCTTTAATATATGGGCCTCCAGAAGATACCTTTACATATTCCTTATATCCTTTACCACAAGCTCCACTTCCCTCTAAACATATCTCATCAGAAACCATGGATATAGACTTTAATAAGTCTGGTACATATCCAGTTAAAACGATAGGAGAAAAGATTTTCCCTGTAAGTTTTCCATCTTTTATTTCATATGCAAAGTTCACCATGCATTGGATTCCCCAGCTTTTAGGATCTTCCATTCCACTCATAGGTACATCTAATAAAAAACCATAATCTATGGATTTAATCATTTCTTCTAAGTTACAATAACCTTTTTCAAAAAACGTATTAGTCATTCTTGAATAAGCTTTTCTTTCAAAGGATTGTCTTTTCCCATTACCTGTAGGCTTTTCACCTAATTTTAGCGCTGATAAAGTATCAGATATTCCACATTTTAATACACCTTTGTCAATAATAACTGTGTCTTGTCCTAATACTCCTTCATCGTCAAACAAATAAGAGGACATATGTCTTTCAGATGTTGCTCCATCACGCATTGTTACTAATGGTGATGCAATGTGTTGTCCTATATACTCCTTGGCTTTTGCTCTTTCTTTAAGGAACATGTCCATTTCTACACCATGACCAAAAGCTTCATGAGCAATTAATCCTGACACCTCTGGAGAACATATTACATCATACATTCCTGGTATTATAGGCTTAGCCTCTAATGCCTTTAAAGCTGTATCTACAACTTCTTTAATTGAGCTTTCCATTTCATCTATAATTTCTACACCTTTTAATCCTGAAAAAACTTTATAATTAAATCTAGTATCCTCTTCATTAGTAGTTATACATTGAACCATACCTTCACTCCATAAATAACTTTGCTCTAAATTTTTTTTATTTGACATAAAAATTTTATTTACATGAAGATAATTATAGGCTACTCTTACATCTAAAATCTTATCACTAAGAACCATTGCACTTTTATTTATATTTGTAATTTTATTTAATATTTCTTTATCACTAACAGTTGTAGGATAGATATCTACTTTATCCTTAAAAGACTTTGTTATTTCTTCTTCCTCTAATACTGGATAATGATTTACTTCATATTCACTAAATAAAGATACATAAGTTTTTATTTTTTCTTTAATTTGTTCTGCAAGATTTTCTACGTTATCATCTAATATATAATCAAAGGAAAATTCCGAATAATTAATTCCATTATATACTTTTAAAACAAATCCTCTTTCATTCCAAACAGAATTTTTTATAGAGGTTCCAGTTCTTAAAGAAGTATATTCTTTTCCAAAACAATCAGTTCCTAATACAGATACATATTTATATTCCATTGATAAAATTTCTATAAGTTTTTTTATAGATTTCTTTGATTCTATAAGAAAATTCGATAATTCTAGTTCCATATATTACACCCCTCTTTGTTTAAAACTATGTATTTAAATATTATGCTAGAATATTTTTACTTATTATTATATCACTAAAATTATCATAATTTTCAATTTAATAAAATATAAAAAAATTTCTATTCACTTTCATACTTTTAAATAATAAATAATTGATTAATATTTCTTCTTCAGTATAAAAACTTTAAATTAATTTCTTTAATATTTATTATAAATTTCTAGATGTGAAAACAAAATAAAATTTGTTAAATTATATAATTGATATTTCCTTCTCCAAAAAGCTCATTTATACTCTTTATAAAAAACTCTTTATATTCTTTCATTTCATCATCCTTATAAATATATTTTCCATAACCAAATTGACCGAATTTAAACTTTCTTAATTCTTCTTCCATAGGTAAAATACTTTTAGGAAATATGCTTAATATATTTTCTTTAGCTCTTTTAGTAAACCTATGAGAAATTACTTCAAAGTTTATTTTTGTATTTGGAATTTTTTCTTTAATCTTATATAAAAGTTCATAATATTTCCCTTGATAATTATCCTCTAAAAACACTGGCGCAATTATAAACCCCAAATTATATCCTGCATCACTTACTTTTTTAGCTGCTTCTATTCTTTCTTCAAAACTAGGTGTTCTATGTTCAAATTTACTTATTACTTCATTTATGTTTAAACTAAATCTTATAGTAGTTCTTCCATTATGTTTTGCATCTAAAAGACTGTCCACCTCCGTATACTTAGTAACAAATCTAAAAAGTGCCTTTTCATTTTTACCAAAATACTCAATAGCCTTTTTTAACGCTCCTGTATACTGTTCTACTGGTATAGGGTCAGAAGTAGCGGCGCCTTCAAATATTGTTATATTAGGTAGCCTTTCATCTATATATTTTCCTGCTTTTTCTAATATTTCTCCAACATTTACATAAATTTTTGTATATGGTCTTTTTCCCATTTGGGTGTTTAAATAACAATATTCACACATTCCCATACATCCACTAACTAACGGAAGTTGATAATGAGCGGATGGCTTACAAGATTCAAATTTTAATGTCTTTCTCACTCCTACAACTAAAGTATTTTTTCCTTCTCCATACATTTCCGTAGGACTTTTACCTGTAATTCCAGATATTCTTCCGCTTTTAGAATACTTTATTTCCACATTTTGATCTTTAAAAACTTCTAAAAGCTCCTTTCCTTTGTCATATGTTAATGCTCCTTCTTCAAAAACCACTCTTTTGGGATTAAACATTTGTATCACCTCAACAATAGTGTTTGTAGAAAATTTTATACTAAACATAAAAAATCATTATTTTATATTATGTTCGCTTTGAAGTCTTTAGCTTTATTTATAGATTTGATTGTGAAATTCATACTATAATTTATAATATTTATTTTATTTCACATACTTAAGTATTTTTCTTATGAATAAAATTGTACAACCCTCTATATATTTAAAGTATATATATAAGATTATGGGGGAGATATACTTGAAGAAACAACTAGCTTTAGTTTTTCAAACAGCTACAGTTTTTGTGGGTACTATTGTTGGAGCAGGATTAGCATCTGGTCAGGAAATAACTCAGTTTTTTACTACATATGGATATAAAAGCTTTATTGGGTTATTAATTTGTGCAATATTTTATATATTTGTTAGTTCTATGATAGTATCCATAAGTTTACGTTACAATTTAAATTCCTACACTGAGCTTATAAACTTAGTAAGTCCTGGCTTTCTAGGAAAAATTACTGATATTTTAACTAGTTTTTTTCTAGTAGCTGGTGCAGCGATCATTTTAGCTGGTGGAGGAGCATTATTAAAACAATATTTTGGACTTCCAAAATATATTGGAATTATTTTAATGGCAATAGTTTCCCTTATCACTTTACTTCGTGATACAAAAGGCCTAATTGCTATTAATTCTTTTATTGTACCTTCACTTTCTACTATTATAATTGCTGTATTTACCCTTTATTTAATATATTATAGAGATAACATGTCCTTAGAATTTATGAAAACTGTACCTGTTCATAAAAATATGATAATACCTTATCAATGGATAATCTCCTCATTTTTATATGCAGGTTTCAATATGTTATCCTGTAGTGGGGTTCTTGTTCCTGTAAGTAAGGAAATGAAAAATAAATCTATGATTATTTTGGGCCTTATACTAGGTTCATTGCTATTAACCTTACTAGGTTTTCTAATAAACTCTATGTTACTCGTAAATATTCCTGATATATTTAAATATGAGATACCTTTACTTCATGTAGCAAGCAAGTTTGGGCCATTAATGCAGGTTCTTCTTCTACTTGTTATTTGGTGTGAAATGTTCTCAACAGAAGTATCAGATATATATAGCGTAGGAAAAACTCTTGAGCAAAAATTTAATATACCTTATAAAAAAGCTGTAATTATAATACTTCTTATCGCTCTTCCGGTTTCTCAAATAGGTTTTAAAAATTTAATAACCTATTTGTATCCTGGCTTTGGTATTATAAGCTTAATATTTGTGGTACAAACATTCATATTCTATATGAAAAAATGTAGAAAATAAATAAATGAATTCTCACCTCTGATTCCTATAATGGTTTTCAGAGGTGATTTTTCCTAATATATTAAATTTTATTTAAATTGTACATTCTCCATTATATTAGGTTATAATTTTAATATATTAAGGCATTGAAAATGATGGATTAGTATATTATTTTCTTTTACATGCCTAAAATCATTTCACCTAGGAGAAGTACTATGGAAAATTTGTATATGCTAAAAAGTTGTAATCTTTGTCCTAGAAATTGCTCTGTTGATAGAACAGTTGAAAAGCTAGGATTTTGTAATTCAAATTCAAATATAAAAGTTTCTAAAGTTTCTAAGCATTATTGGGAAGAACCTTGCATTTCTGGGTCTAATGGTTCCGGTACTGTTTTCTTTTCTAATTGCAATCTTAAATGTGTTTTTTGCCAAAATCATCAAATTAGTCATAATGGAGTAGGAAAAGAAATTTCTATTGGAAGGCTTAGTGAAATATTTTTAGAGCAACAGGAAAGTGGAGTTCACAATATAAACTTAGTTACTCCTACCCACTATATTCCTCAAATCATTGAGGCTATAAAATTAGCTAAAGATAATGGGTTAAAGTTACCTATTGTATATAATTCTAACGGATATGAAAATGTAGAAGCTATTAGAAAATTAAGAGGATATATTGATGTCTACCTTCCAGATTTAAAATATTTTAATGATAAATATGCCATAAAATACTCTAATGCTAAAAACTATTTTAATAGCGCAATCTCTGTTATTGAAGAAATGTTTAATCAAGTAGGTGAACCTACCTTTGACAATGATGGTATGATGAAAAATGGTGTTATAATAAGACATTTAATGCTTCCTGGATTATTATTTGATTCTAAAAAAATTGTAGATTACATATTTAAAACCTATAATCACAAAGTTTATCTAAGTCTTATGAATCAGTATACTCCAGTTTATAATTGTAGCAAATTTGAAGAATTAACAAAGCCTCTAAATCCTAAACATTATAATGCACTTATTAGTCATTGCTTAGAATTAGGATATAAAAACGCTTTTATACAGGAAGAAGGTACTGCGAAAGAGAGCTTTATACCTGAATTTGATTTAGAAGGAGTTTAATCCCTTAAAAATTAAGGATTAATAATTAAGAATGAAAAATTTAGGATGAAATTCACCCTTAGTGAATTTCTTAAAATAAAATTTATTCTCAAAAAACTTCAAAGGTCTTAACCGTGAAGTTTTAACCATAATTCTTCATCTTTCATTCTTAATTTTTCATTCATAGAAAAGAATCTTTGTTGTAGGAATTAAAATCATGCATAAGTTAATTTTTCATTAAGGAATCCTATAAAAAAATCCACTATCCTAAGGATAATGGACCTTTTCATTATATTTTATATTTTCCTAAATCTTCTTCAAAGAATTTAGCAATTTTTTTAAATTCATTTATGCTTTCTATAAGATTTTTAATTTCTTCTGTATATAGATTAACATTTGCGCTAACCTCTTGTGATGCTGCTGAGTTTTGTTCTGCTATAGCTGCTAGAGATTCTATGTTGTTGTACATATCTGCAATTGACTCTGCTTCTGTGTCTAATTCATTTATTGTTTTTATCATTGAAGTAGATACAGTTCTAACAGATGTAGTTGTTCCTCTATTTACATCTCTTATTAAGACTAGTCCTTTAGTTGCTTCTTGAAGTACATCATGTTTATTTTCTATATTTTTAACTAATACATCAATATCATCAACAAATTGAATAAGATTTGTATTTATCTCTTCTACTGCATCCTTAGTTTGCTCAGCAAGTTTTCTAACTTCATCAGCTACTACAGCAAATCCTTTACCTTGTTCTCCTGCTCTTGCTGCTTCAATAGAAGCATTAAGAGCTAATAGGTTAGTCATATCAGAAATTTGAGATACTATATAAACTATATTAGTAATATCTTTAGCTTTATCACCTAATTGAGTTCCTTTGACTTTAACTTCTTTGAAACTTTCTAGTGTCTCTAATATATTTTCACTTACTTTATCAACTTGTTTATAGCTATCAGTAATCTTATTAATTGTAGTTTCAAGTTCCTCTTTATTATTGTTTTCACTATCAACAATAAGCTTTAAGGCATTGATATTATCATTTAATATATGTGCAGCATTTTCTGTATTTTGTGCTTGATCAACAGAAGTGTCTGCTACCTGATTCACAACTTGAGATATTTCCTCTGAAGTCTTGTCCATATTTTCAGAAATAGTGCTTATATTTTTAGCAAAAGTTGCCATCTCATCAGTGATACCTTTGAATCCTACAAAATCACTCTTTATATTCTTTATATGATTATTAAGCTTACCATATAATCTTTCAAATCTATCATTAGTGATAAGAATACTTTCTTCAATAAATTCCTTATTATTAAGATTATCCAGTATTTTTTCAATATGAGTAAGTGGCCTTATAAGCAATGAAGTTCCTATAAACGCACTTGCTCCACTAATTAATGAAATTATTAATCCTTTAAATATACTACTTAACCCTAAAATAGGTAGCGTAGATAAAAATGTTATTATAGATGTAACTATTGCAGCCTTGAAACCTACGCTTTTTACAAATCCAAAGGATAATATTTTATTTATGAAGTAAGTCTTTTTATACTTAATATCTTTATGGAAAGTTATTTTAACTTTCAATCCATCTTCTGTTTTTTCAATTACATCAAAATTAGCTTCCTCTTTAAAGTAGGAAAAGCTACCTTCAAGCATTCCTAAGAAATAATCAAACATTTTTCTTTTAGAAGAATAGGTTATAATAGCTTGTTTATCAGAAATAGCTTTAATATCAACTATTGGTGGCTTAGCTCCTGGTATTCTCTTAGTCATTACAGTATGTATATCATAAAGTGACTTAAGAAATGAATAAGTATTATCATGATAAAAAAATGCTTTAAAATCTTTAGAAAAAGAGTATATATTGTCCTTTCCTATTTTCCTCCAAAGTTCTCCCTCTGTTATTCCCTTATTATTTGAAATATATTTTATAAACTTTTGAATTTTTAATTCGTCAACATCTTCTGCTGGAGAAAATATCTTATTACTTTCAAAGCCAGCATTTATCATAGCTTCATCAATAAAACCATCTCCATAAAAATTTCTACATGTTCTAACCCATGTAGCTACTGTTGTGCCTTTCATATTTTATACCCCCATCTACTTAAGCATCTGAAACAAAATAATTAGTCAAAGATTCTAAGGATATTTTTTGCCACATAAAAAGTAATGTTTCATAGATATAACTAATATCTTTGATCTTTACGATTTAGTATGATATAAATATCCTAGAATAATGACTAGTTTTCTTCAAGATGCCTTATTTAAATTTAAAATAGATATTGAATTTAACTTATATAGTTCTAAGTAATATCTTTATGAATAAATAATTCTAAACATATTTATCCTATAATTGCATACGCTACCTATAGTTTCATATAAAGTTAACATACCTAAAATTTTCCCTATGTTGTAAGACTATAATACCAAAATTCTAAATATTTTTTCAATAGTTTAATTATACTATATTAATTTTAATAGAATTTTCATAGGTATCTTTAAAAAATATTTAGAAATTATATGCTAATTGTTTTTAACATCTTCTACTTCTGTATAAAAGTAAAACTCTACTCCTCTTTCTGTATTTCTAGCACCATATTCCATATCGTGAAGTTCTAATACATTTTTAACTATAGAAAGTCCTAATCCACTTCCTCCCAAAGTTCTACTTCTTGACTTATCAGCTTTATAAAATTTACTCCATATATTACTCATCTCTTGATCAGATATAGGATTTGCACTGTTTTCAACAGATACTCTAAGCCTATTGTCTTCAAAATTCATAGATACCCATATAAGTCCCAAAGGCTCCGTATGTCTTATAGCATTAGTTAAAAAATTAGTTATAACCTGTTCTATTCTAAATTTGTCTGCTTTTATATAAACATCAGAAATATAGTTTCTATCAATGGTTATATCTTTATCATTTATTTCATTGTTTAAGCTTTTTATATTTTTTTCTATCATTTCACTAAGGTTAAATATTTCATATTTAAGTTCTGTAGCATGGCTTTCTAATGCAGATAAATCTAACATATCCTTTACAAGCTTGCCCATTTTATTAGTTTCTTCTAAGATTATATCTAAGGATTCATTTTTTTCTTCCTCTGAAAATACATCATCCTTAATGCCTTCTATATAACCTTTAATTATAGTTATAGGAGTTTTAAGCTCGTGTGATACTGCTGCTACAAATTCTTTTCTAACTTCTTCTACTTTTCTTTCTTTTTCTATATCTTTTTGAAGCTGGATATTTGCTCTTTGTAATGAAGATAATGCACGATACAAGTTTTCTGAAAGGAAGTTTAATGTTATTGCCAAATTGCCTATTTCATCTTGGGATACTACTTCACATTTTTCACTAAAATCTAAATTACTCATTTTCTTTGCAGTTGCGTTTATTCTTCTTAAAGGATTAGTAATCATTATAGAATATATAAAAGACAACACTAAAATTATAAATATTGCTACTACATAGAAATATTTATAAAACTCCTCTATAACACTAATACCTTCATCAATAGGCTGAAGCGATGTAGTCCCTATTATAAGTTTATTATCGTCTAATTTTATACAAACTAAATCTTTATTCTCACTATATGTAGTCTCTGCTGAAAATACAATTATCTTTTCCTTTAAAAGCTTACTTCTTAACAATTCATTTGTGTTTAACTCGCGTAGGATTTGATTTACATATTTACCTCTTTTATTATCTTCTCCTGCTATTTCAATATTAAATGTAATAGTAAACTCATATTTATATTCTACTATTGCTAAATATGTATTGTATTTCTCCTCATATTCTTTCATAAGTACTGTCAACTCTTCATAGCTCTTTAGTTTATCGTATTTCTGAGAAAACTTAACAGTATTAGTTCTTATTTCTTGCTTCTTCTTATTAGAATACATACTTTGAAAAAATATTCTTTGTATTAAAAGGCTAAAGCTTAAAAATAATGTAAAAATCAGTGTAGTAATTATAAATAGCTTTGTTGATATACTTTCCTTATATCTTATATTATACTTCATTCTTCACCTCAAATTTATATCCAAAGCCTCTAACTGTTTGAATTAACTTAGATTTATCCTTTAACTTTTCTCTTAGTCTTTTGACGCTGGTATCTACTACCCTAAAATCTCCATCAAAGTCATAACCCCAAACTCCATCTAAAATTTGTTCCCTAGTTAGTACAATATTTTTATTTTTTACAAAGTACATAAGCAAAGAAAACTCTGTAGGAGTTAAAGAAATTTCTAATTTATCCACAGTTACTATATGTGATTTCTCATTTATGCACAAACCATCAAAGTCATACACATCTTCACTTTTAACTTCACTGCCATAAGTTCTCTTGATCAATGCATTAACCTTTGCTATCAATATCTTAGGGCTAAAAGGCTTAGTTTCATAGTTATCTACTCCAAATCCAAAAGCTAAAAGTTTATCTTGTTCTTCCTCCTTTGCACTGAGCATTATAATAGGAATATCATAACTTTGCCTTATAAGTTGTAATGCTTCAAATCCTCCCATAATAGGCATCATTATATCTAAAATTATAAGGTGAACCTCTTCATTTTTTAATTTATTTAGGGCATCCACGCCATTTACTGCATAAATAACATTATATTTTTCTTTTGACAAATAAGCTCCTAATAATTTTCTTATACTTTCTTCATCATCAACAACTAGAATTGTCTTCTCCATTAATTTTCACCTCTTATAAATCTTTATTTATTATATTATAAATTAATATTAACATATTTTCAGAAGGATTTTCTTATAGATAGTATAAGTTATTATGATTGAAATTTTACAATATGAGGTGATACTATGAATAATTTCCATATAAAGCTACCTGCTTGTATCTTTATGTTATTAGACCATATGAGTGGTCCAGTGCTACCAAATAGTTTATTTCTTAAAATTATAGGTAGACTTGCGACTACTAATTTTTGAATTGATTTCTCAGCTACGTTACATACTCATTCTTAAATCATCTATTTTAAATATATTCTTTACATTATTCTTTGGACTTATAGCTATGTATACATCAAATTATAGTTTTAATTTATTATTAATATACACTATGTATATATTTAAAATATTAACAATATATATAAAGGAATTTATTGTCTTATTAGGGAATATACACTTATCATAAAAATAATAAATTCTAGAAAATAAATCAATTAAAAAATTCTCATGCTCTGCTGAGAATTAACTATAATAACTATACATGGTCAATGAAGAATTAACGAGGTGATATTTATGAACAGTTTTCACTTAAAGCTAATTGCTTGTATTTGTATGCTTATAGATCACATAGGTTCTGTTCTATTTCCACAATATTTGTTTTTGAGAGTTATAGGAAGAATTGCTTTTCCTATATTCGCTTATTTAATTACAGAAGGCTATATACATACCCATAGCATTAAAAAATATTCAATAAGACTTTTAATTTTTGCTTTAGTCTCCCAAGCACCTTATATGTTAGCCTTTCATATGACTTATTTAAATATATTTTTTACATTATTCATTGGACTTATGGCACTATATGCTACTGACTATGAATTTTCTGAAAATAAACTATTAAATAGCATATTAAAAGTCATAGTTGTATCAGCTATAGTTACATCTTCTTATGTATTTCGTGCTGAATATGGAATATATGGAGTTTTAACTATATTAGCATTTAAATTGTTCAAAAATAATTTTACAAAGCTAATTATAGCACAGGTTATTGTGAATATAATTTATGTTGTACCTATTTATAAATATATATTTATAAATGGTAATTTAAATTTAGGTGTTTTCTTGCAATGCGCCTCTCTTCTTTCCTTAATATTTATTAAAAAATATAATGGTGAAAAAGGCAAAAGTTTTAAATATGCTTTTTATGCTTTCTACCCAGTTCATATTTTATTGTTATATATTATAAATAACTTTTTACTTATTTAAGTAGGAGGATATATATGAAAAAGAAAATTATAAATGTAGTTATTATCATATCTAGCATCTTTATATTACTTATAGGCTAAAACAAATATATGTATATGAAATCTTGGAGAAGCTTTATTAAATACAATGGAATTAAAATTGAAAGAGGATTAAATATTTTGAACGAAGAACTTCAAACCTTTGCTTACAAGATTCAATCAAGATTGTATAAGTAAAGATAACCTTTATGGCTTATTCATCAAATTTTAATCTTCTTATAAGAATTATATAATAAAATCCTATTAAAATAATATTATTGAAATGTTTTTATATTGTAGCTATTATGCATTGGATAAAATTCTGTAAGTGTTTTTTAATCACTTCCCCAAGTATTATTTTACAGATTTTATTCTATTGGGAAATAATTTGAATTATAAACTTATATAAATATTCCAAGGCTTTCTCTTAAATATCTTTGCAATTAAGCCGATTTAAATCTTAGCTGTAAAGATATAAATAATAGTTACTATGATAAACTTTAATAAATCAATCCCAATAATCCCGAAAAAATAAGGCATGATAAAAATCATGCCTTATTTTGCATTTACACTATATTAATACTTGTTTTTAGCCTAGTATATTAAAATAAATAAGAATGTCTGCATTTTTCGCAAACATTCTCATTTATTTTAATCCATTGGATATTCCAATCTTGGTACATTCCATATTCCTTTATATGGTGTAGGCGGAATAAATATTGATGTGCTACTTCTATTTAATTCTTCTTCTAAGGTTCTAGCCTCCCTAGAGTCTATGCCCATACTACTTCTCAATTCAGCAATTCTAGTAACGCCTACATATATATTTGATATTTGATACCAAGTTGCATAATCTACCGTTCCTGTTTGTGGAAGATTGAATATACTTTGAAATACTCTAACACTTTCTGCAGTGGTAGGTCCATATACTCCATCCACTGCTACTTTAGGTATTAAAGGATAATTTTGTGCTATTCTATTTAATTGAGTTTGAATTACTCTTACTGGTTCTCCAGTAGTGCCAATTCCTAATGTATAACCTGGATACGATTGTGGACTTCCTGCTACTCTTTCAGCTCTAACTAAATCAATATCACTTCCATAAAAATTAGTTAAGATTTCATATGGTATTCTTCCTTGATCGCCCAAAAATTTACTTCCCCATTGTGTCAACCATCCTGGACATTTAACCCTTTGCCCATCACAATACTGAGCTAATAACGGTTGCTTTGCTCCTCTCCTTCTAATATAAGTTGCAAATATATCATCAACAATCCTATCTATGCTGTCAAAGATGTTCCTTCCATAAGTAAATGCATGGTCAAAAGCAGTGGAATTTGTAATATCAAAATTATATCCTTTGCCTCTATACCATTCAGTATAAATTCTATTTAATGTAAAAGATATTATACAATATATATTAGCTCTTATTGTACTTTCTGGCCAAGTTGCATATATTTCGCAACTTGCAACATTCTTGATGTAATCTTTATATGGCACCCTATAGTTTGGTGCTGCTGGATTAGTTGGTGCACCTGCATGAACTATTATATATTCAGGTATTATTGGTTCAGGTAATACCACAAATCCGGTTGGTGGAGGTGGCAAAGGTTTCTCAGGATCTTCAGGAATTTTAGGTGGAAAATTTCCAAACAAAGTTATATCCTGTACAATTATTACTCTTCCTATCTGTATTTCTCTATCGCTTCTAGATAAATTTGCTAGGTTAAAATTTTGTATAGATGTAGTTTCAGATAATACTTGACACCCTTCTACAGTTACTGGCTCATATCCTTCTGCTTCAACGTTTATATTCCAAAGACTATAAGGCATTTCAGCTTGTTGTGGGTCCATTGTAAGCTCTATAGGTGGTGCACTTACTTCAACAGATTCTGTTTGCCCGACACTATTAGTTGTTAGTACAATCTCCTGTCTCGTTTCTCCTCCTACTGGAGTTATTGTCACCTTGGCACCAGTAATTGGAACATAACTATTTTGTCTATAGACATTAACCATTATTTTGCCTGTATCAGCCATATAAATACTCCTTAATTAAAATGCTTCAATTATATTTTATGCTAATATATGTAAACATATGAATAAACTGTTTTTCATATTATTAATAAATTTAATTCATACAACTTGTTTTCACAGAAAGTTATAAATATTAATTGCAATATTTATTAAATTATAATTACTTAATTTATACTAAAGGTATTATCTAGCTTTTATATTTAATAATTAGATGTATTAAAAAATAACTAGTCAGTATACGTATATATTTTATGTCATACTGACTCGTCAGAACCCCATGATAGCTGAGCTATCATGGAAACCTGTTGACATGTTTAACATAAGATATACTTTTCACCTTTAACTAGTTATTTTTTTCATATACATTATAGAGTTCTTTAGGTATACGAACAATTACATTTTTAGTAAATGTCGCTACATTATTCTTTTTATCTATATTTCTATTTAAATCTTCATCAAAAGAGCGAAGATTTTGAAATACTCTATTCAAATCTAATATACCATACCCCCAGCTTGGATTAGGATAAATATCCCCTGGTCTTGTTCTAGTACCAGATATAAGAAGAGTATTTATCTTAGGTGGATATAATGCTAGATTATTACCTTCTACTACACCCCATTGCAATATTAATGCTACTGCTCCAGTTAAAACTGCAGTAGCTGCACTAGATCCAGTAATAACAGTTGTTCCCCCTCCAACTTTGGTGGTAAGTACATTGATTCCTCCAGTAGTAACTGCTGGTTTTACACGTCCATCTCTTGTAAATCCCCTCCCAGAGGTTGCTACAATTGTACCAGTATTTTGATCATAACAAGAAGTAACAATTATAGTTCTGCTTGTTGAAGGGATAGTTAAAGTAATCTCTGGATCTGGCTCTAAAAATTTTGTTCCCGGTCTTAAAAAATCCTTCTGATAAGTCCATGCATCGTATCTTCCATTTACTATATATTCACCTACTAAAACTATTTGCCATATTCCACCTTTAACATTTGTAAAACCAATAGATATACGTCCATCTCCAGTGACCTGTTCTGGATAATCATATAATAATGTGGCAATAGTTCCTTCGAATGTAAATTTTAAGGTCACTACTCCTTTTAATTTTTCTGGAATTTTTTGTAGTATTTCTCCACTTGGAGAAATAATTGCTACAGAAATTCTATCTGGACGATTAAACCATATATTTACTTCTATTCCAAGTTGATCATCAGCCACTTGTAGTTCAATTATTCTAGTTTCTCCACTTTCTGTAAATGAACCACTAGTGTGATTTGCAGCATCTCCTTCATTTCCAGTACCACCTATTACTGCTATTCCACTTCTAACAGAAAAATAATCTATATACCTCTCTACTCGAGAACTTCCATCATGTCCTCCATAATTTGCACCTAAAGCTATACATATAGCCATAGGTTTATTTAACTTTCTTTGAGTATCATATAAATACTTCAGCGCTAAAAGTATATCGGTACTTTGATATTCTGGTATTGTTACAGCAACTTGCGGAAATTGTTCTGTAAGACTTTTACTAGCCTCTTTAAGCTTAACAATTAAAAACTCACAATCCGGTGCTGCTCCTGTCACTCCTGCGCGACCTCCTGCACCAATAATTCCTGCTATTTCAGTTCCATGTCCATTATCATCCCTTTGAGGAACAATAGCATAAGGATCTTCTCCTCTAGTTTGAGCAGCGATAGCTTCATTTATCTGTTCTCTAGAATATTCCGTTCCATAAGGAAATCCTTCTGGAGCTGGTCCTTCTTGTATGGTTTGATCCCATATTCCTATTATTCTAGTTTTATTATCTTCTGTCATAAACTCTCTATTTAAGTAGTCGATTCCTGTGTCTAACATCCCTATAACTACTCCTGTCCCTCGTAGAGTTAAAAAAGCATTTCCATGAAAAGTAGAAATATTAGCTGTATCAATAGGTGATAATATACTAAGAGAATATAATTCATCTCTCTCTAAATTTACTATAGCTGGTACATCACGTAATAGATCACTTACTCT
The DNA here is from genome assembly GCF_965112025.1 of Clostridium sp. Marseille-Q7071. NCBI lineage: Bacteria > Bacillati > Bacillota > Clostridia > Eubacteriales > Clostridiaceae > Clostridium > Clostridium sp. Marseille-Q7071. The sequence goes on along the minus strand of NZ_CBCOPR010000001.1, from coordinate 910,753 downwards.
TCCACTTTTAACAATTACTATTACTGTAAATTCGCCAACAACCAGTGCACAAGCATAATCTACTTTATTAAGTTGACCTGCCACATCTCCAATATATTCTCCAATGTAGCTTTCATATTCAGGATCTAAATACAATTTACCACATTGTGGCAAATCAATTATTAATTCTTCTTGAATTTCACTGACAATTTCTCTATGCTCTTTCATAAATAGAACCTCCTTATCTTATATTCATAAGGTTATCTAGAGAGCATTATTCTAGCCTTGTATAAATTTCCTTTGGTATTTTTATAAATATATTTTTACTAAACTCTACTATCGCATTTTTATTCCTATAAATTTTATTTAAACTATTATCAAGAGAGCGAATATTTTTAAATACTTCTACTAAGTCTAATATACCATACCCCCATACAGGATTAGGGTATATATCTCCTGGCCTCTTTCTAGTTCCAGATATAAGAAGAGTATTTATTTTAACTGGATATAACGCTGGACTATTACCTTCAACTATACCCCATTGTACTATTAATGCTACGGCTCCTGCTAAAACTGCAGTAGCCGCACTAGAACCAGTAACAGTAGTTGTTCCTCCTCCAGGCTTAGTTGTAAGCACATCAATTCCTCCAGTAGCAACTGATGGCTTTATACGATCATCTCTTGTAAATCCTCTTCCAGAAAGAGCCACCGCTGTATTATTACCTTGATTATAATAGGATGTAACAATTATTTCCCTGCTTGTTGAAGGATTAGTTAAAGTAATATATGGATTTGGTTTTAAGAACTTTGTTCCTGGTTTTAAAAAAAGTTTTTGATAAGTCCATGCATTGTATCTTCCATCAACTATATAATCTCCTATTAATACTATTTGCCATATTCCTCCTCTAATATTGTTAAACTCAATAGATACACGCTCATCACCTGAAATATCAAATTGATAATCATATAATATGGAAACAGTAGTTCCTTCTAATGTAAATTTTAAATCTGTAATTACTGTTATTTCTTCTGGAACTCTTTCTAAAGCTTCCCCACTTGGAGAAATTATTCCTACAGATACCTTATCTGGTCGATTAAACCAAAAGTTTACTTCTATCCCCATTTGGTCGTCAGCTACCTGCAATTCAACTATTATACTTTCTCCAGTTTGTGTAAATCTACCACTAGTATGATTTGCTGCATCCCCTTCATTTCCAGTTCCACCAACTACTGCAATTTGACTTCTATATGAAAAATAATCTATATATCTTTCTACACGAGCAGTTCCATCATGACCTCCATAATTTGAGCCTAGAGCTATACATATAACCATAGGTTTACTTAATCTCCTTTGAGATTCATATAGATATTTTAATGCCATAAGCACATCGCTAGTTTGATATTGTGGAGCAGTTGTCTCTATTTTGGGAAATTGTGCTAAAACAGCTGGATTAACCTCTTTAAGCTTTACAATTACAAACTCACAATCCGGTGCTGCTCCAGTTACTCCCGCGCGTCCCCCTGCACCAATAATACCTGCAACCTCTGTTCCATGACTAATGATATCTTGTTCAGGTACAATAGCATAAGGATCTTCTCCTCTACTTTGTGCATTAATAGCTTCATTAATTTGTTCTCTAGTATATCTTGTTCCATAAGGAAATCCCTGTGGCGGTGGCCCATCTTGTACTGTTTGATCCCACATTTCTATTATTCTTGTTTCATTGTTCTCTGTAATAAATTCTTTATTTAAATAATCAATCCCTGTATCTAACATTCCTATAACTACACCTGTACCCCGTAACGTCAAATAAGGATTTTCATGAAAGTTAGAAATATTAGAAGTATCAATAGGCGACAATTCAGTAAGAGAATATAGATTATTTCTTTCCAAATACACTATAGTCTTAGATACACTTCTTAATTCATTTACTCTTCCTCTTTCAACAACAACTACCGCCATATTAAATCCTACAATAAAAGCACAAGCATAGTCTATGTTATTAAGTTCACTTATAATATCACCAACATAACTAGCAACATAGCTCTCATAATTATCATTTAAATACAAATTTCCACATTGTAATAAATTATTATTTGGAGTTTGCTGAGTTTGATCTATAATTTCTCTATGCTCTTTCATAAATAGAACCTCCTTATCTTATATCCATAAGGTTATCTAGAGAGCATTATTCTAACCTTGTATAAATTTCCTTTGGTATTTTTATAAATATATTTTTACTAAACTTCACTATCTCATTTTTATTCCTATGAATTTTATTTAAACTATTATTAAGAGAGCGAATATTTTTAAATACTTCTACTAAGTCTAATATACCATATCCCCATACAGGATTAGGATATATATCTCCTGGTCTCTTTCTAGTTCCAGATATAAGAAGGGTATTTATTTTAGGTGGATATAATGCAGGATTATTACCTTCAACTATACCCCATTGTACTATTAATGCCACTGCTCCTGTTAAAACTGCAGTAGCTGCACTAGAACCAGTAACAGTAGTTGTTCCTCCTCCAGGCTTAGTTGTAAGCACATCAATCCCTCCAGTAGCAACTGATGGCTTTATACGACCATCTCTTGTAAACCCTCTTCCTGAAAGTGCTACTGCTGTATTATTAAATTGATTATAATAAGATGTAACAATTATTTCTCTACTTGTTGAAGGATTGGTTAAAGTAGTATATGGATTTGGTTTTAAGAACTTTGTTCCTGGTCTTAAAAAAAACTTTTGATAAGTCCAGGCATTATATCTTCCATCAACTATATAATCTCCTATCAATACTATTTGCCATATTCCTCCTTTAACATTATTAAATTCAATAGATACACGCTCATCACCTGAAATATCAAATTGATAATCATATAATATGGAAACAGTAGTGCCTTCTAATGTAAATTTTAAATCTGTGATTACTGTTATTTCTTCTGGAACTCTTTCTAAAGCTTCACCGCTTGGTGAAATTATTCCTACAGATACCTTATCTGGTCGATTAAACCAAAAGTTTACCTCTATTCCTATTTGATCATCAGCTACCTGTAATTCAACTATTATAGTTTCTCCAGTTTGTGTAAATCTACCACTAGTATGATTTGATGCGTCACCTTCATTTCCAGTTCCACCAACTACTGCAATTTGACTTCTATATGAAAAATAATCTATATATCTTTCTACACGAGCAGTTCCATCGTGGCCTCCGTAATTTGACCCTAGTGCTATACATATAACCATAGGTTTACTTAATCTTCTTTGAGATTCATATAAATATTTTAATGCCATAAGCACATCACTAGTTTGATATTGTGGAGCAGTTGCCGCTATTGCAGGAAATAATTGCAAAACAGCTTTATTTGGTTCCTTAAGTTTTACAATTACAAACTCACACTCTGGTGCTGCTCCAGTTACTCCTGCCCAGCCTCCTGCTCCAATAATACCTGCAACCCCTGTTCCATGACCAATAATATCTTGTTCAGGTACAATAGCATAAGGATCTTCCCCTCTACTTTGTGCACTAATAGCTTCATTAATTTGTTCTCTAGTATATCTTGTTCCATAAGGAAATCCCTGCGGCGGTGGTCCATCTTGTACTGTTTGATCCCACATTTCTATTATTCTTGTTTCATTGTTCTCTGTAATAAATTCCTTATTTAAATAATCAATTCCTGTATCTAACATTCCTATAACTACCCCTGTACCCCGCAATGTCAAATAAGGATTTTCATGAAAATTAGAAATATTAGAAGTATCAATGGGAGATAATTCAGTAAGAGAATATAATTCATCTCTCTCCAAATACACTATTGTCTTAGATATACTTCTTAATTCATTTACTCTTCCTCTCTCAACAACAACTACCGCCATATTAAATCCTACAATAAAAGCACAAGCATAATCTATATTATTAAGTTCGCTTACAATATCGCCATTATAACTAACAACATAGCTCTCATAGTTATCATTTAAATACAAATTTCCACATTGTAATAAGTTATTATTTGGAGCCTCTTGAGCTTGATTTATATTTTCTCTATGCTCTTTCATGAGCTAAACCCTCCTTATCTTATATATAAGGTTATTTAAAGAGCATTAGTCTAACCTTGTATAAGTATTTTCAGGTATATTTATAAATACATTTTTGGTAAATTCAACTAAATTTTCTTTATTTTTATTAGAGCGCATTGAAGAAACATCAAGAGATCGAATATTTTGAAATACTCCAGTTAAATCCAACATTCCATATCCCCATACTGGATTAGGATAAATATCACCTGGTCTTTTTCTAGTTCCAGCTATAAGAAATGTATTTATTTTAGGTGGATATAATGCTGGATTATTTCCTTCTACTACACCCCATTGCAATATTAATGCAACTGCTCCTGTTAAAACTGCAGTAGCTGCACTTGATCCAGTAACAATAGTTGTTCCTCCTCCTGGCTTAGTGGTAACTACATTAACTCCTCCAGTAGCAACTGATGGTTTTACACGGCCATCCCTTGTAAATCCTCTTCCTGAAAGGGCAACTGCTGTATTATTAAATTGATTATAATAAGATGTAACAATTATAGTTCTGCTTGTTGAAGGAATAGTTAAAGTAATATATGGATCTGGTTCTAGAAACTTTGTTCCTGGCATTAAAAAATTTTTTTGATAAGTCCAAGCATTATATCTTCCATCAACTATATAGTCTCCTGTTAAAACTATTTGCCATATTCCACCTCTAACATTTGTAAAACCAATAGATATACGCCCATCTCCTGTAATATCTTCTGGATAATCATATAATAATGTAACAGTAGTTCCCTCAAATGTAAACTTTACGGTTACTACTCCTTTCACCTTCTCTGGAATTCTTTCTAAGATTTCTCCACTTGGAGAAATGATTGATACAGACATTCTATCCGGTTGATTAAACCAGATGTTTACTTCTATTCCAAGTTGATTATCAGCTACCTGTAGCTCTATTATTCTGACTTCTCCACTTTCAGTAAATATTCCACTGGTATGATTTGCCGCATCTCCTTCATTTCCAGTACCTCCTACCACTGCTATTCCACTTCTAACTGAAAAATAATCTATATATCTTTCTATCCTAGCACTTCCATCATGACCTCCATAGTTTGAACCTAAGGCTATACATATAGCCATAGGTTTATTTAGTTTTCTCTGAGTATCATATAGATATTTTAATGCTAAAAGTATATCACTAGTTTGATATTCTGGTATTTCCACATTAACTTGCGGAAATTGCCGTAAAAGGGCTGGATTAGCCTCCTTAAGTTTCACAATTAAAAATTCACAATCTGGTGCCGCTCCTGTTACTCCCTCGCGCCCTCCTGCACCAATAATTCCTGCAATTTCAGTTCCATGGCCAATTTCATCTCTTGAAGGCACAATAGAATATGGATCCTCTCCCCTACTTTGAGCACTTATAGCTTCATCTATTTGTTCCCTAGAATATTCTGTTCCATAAGCAAACCCTTCTGGAGGTGGTCCTTCTTGTATTGTTTGGTCCCATATGCCTATTATTCTAGTTTTATTATCTTCTGTCATAAACTCTCTATTTAAATAATCAATACCTGTGTCTAACATCCCTACAACTACACCTGTACCTCGCAGTATTAAATATGAATTTGCGTGAAAATTAGAAATATTAGCAGCATCAATAGGGGATAATTGAGTAAGAGAATATAAATCATCCCTTTCTATATATACTATAGCTGGTACATCTCTTAATAAATCATTTAATCTCCCATTTTCAACAATTACTATTATCATGTAGTTTCCTACCATAAATGCACAAGCGTAATCTATTTGATTGAGCTGGTTTATAACATCTCCATTATATTCTGCAATATAACTTTCATAATTTTCGCTTAAATACCTTTCTCCACATTGTAATATATTCGTGTTTAAGTCTTCTTGCATTTCATCTATATTTTCTCTATGCTCTTTCATAAACAAATACCTCCTGATTTTATATCTATAAGGTAATTAAAGAGCCTTAATATTCATTCTTGTATAAACCTCTTTTGGTATCTGTACAAATATATTTGTAGTAAATTCTTCTACATTTCGCTCTACTTCTTCATTTTTATTTAAATCATTATTAATGCAGCGTATATTTTGAAATACCCCATTTAAATCTAACATACCATATCCCCATATTGGATTAGGATAGATTTCTCCACTTCTCCTTTTAGTTCCTGAAATAAGATATGTTATTACTGTAGGTGCATACAGAGTAGGTTTATTTCCTTCAACTATACCCCATTGTAATATTAATGCTACTGCTCCAGTTAAAACTGCGGTGGCCGCACTAGATCCAGTAACTATAGTTGTTCCTCCTCCAACCTTAGTAGTAATTACATTAACTCCTCCAGTAGTAACCACTGGTTTTACACGACCATCCCTTGTGTATCCTCTGCCTGATTCTGCTACAACTGTGTTATTATTTTGATTGTAATATGAAGTAACAATTATGCTTTTACTTGTAGAAGGAGGAGTTAGTGTACAGTATGGATCAGATTTTAAAAATTTTGTTCCTGGTTTTAAAAACTTTTTTTGATATATCCAAGCATTGTATGTTCCGTGAACTATATAATCTCCTATAAGTCTTATTTGCCATATACCACCTTTAACATTTCTAAAAGAAATTGATATATGTTCATCCCCTATAATATCTTCTGGTAAATTATATGTCACTGTAACTAGTGTTTGTTCAAGTACAAACTTCACTCCTTGTGCCCCTTTTATCTTATGAGGAACTCTTTCCAATGCTTCTCCACTTGGCGAAACTATTCCAACTGTGACTCTATCTGGTTTATTAAACCAGATATTCATCTCCATCCCCAGTTGATCATCCGCCATACTAAGTTCTATAATTTCTATTTCATCATTTTGAGAAATTTTCCCACTAGTATGATTTGCTGCATCTCCTTCATTTCCAGTACCGCCAACTACTATAATGCCTCTCCTAAGAGAAAAATAATCTATAAATCTTTCTACTACAGAGCTACCATCATGCCCTCCATAATTAGTTCCTAAAGCTATACATATCACCATAGGTTTATCTAATTTAGCTTGAATATCATATAAATATTTTAATGCTAAAACTATATCTGAACTTTGATATTCTGGTATAGATACATTAACCTGTGGATAATCAAGCATAAGACTCCTATTAGCTTCTTTAAGTTTTACTATTACAAATTCACATTCTGGTGCAGCCCCTCTTACTCCTTGCCGTCCAGCACCTCCAATGATACCTGCTATTTCTGTACCATGACCAATATCATCTTTTTGCGGTACAATATTATAAGGATCTTCTCCTCTACTCTGTGCGCTAATAGCTTCATTAATTTGATCCATAGAATATTCTGTTCCATAATCAAAATTCTTTGGTGGATTTTCAGTTTGAATTGTCTGATCCCATATACTTAATATTCTAGTTTTATTATCTTCTGTCATGAATTCCTTATTTAAATAATCAATACCTGTATCAAGCATCCCTACAATTACTCCCGTTCCTCTAAGTGTTAAATAAGGATTTTTATAAAAATCTGAAACATTAGAGGTATCAATAGGAGACATTGCATTAAGCGTATACAACTTATCTACATCTATACTTACAATAGATTTTACATCTTCTAGCAAGTCCCATACTCTACCTTTTTTTACAGACAATATTGCATAAAAAGGTTCCGCTAAAAACGCACAAGCATAATCTATTTTATTAATTTCTTCTAATATATCTCCGTTATAGTCAGCTATATAATGTTCATATTCATCGTTTAAATATAATTTTCCACATCCATTAATATCAATATTAGACTCTCTAATATTTTCTTTTTGATTTTTCACTATACCCCCTCCCACTGTAAATATTATTGTTACTTTAATCTATGATAAATATTTTCTGGTATACTTATTGATACCTCTTTTGAAAACTCAACTATTTCTTTATTTCCAAAATTTTTGGGTAATCCAAGTGATCTTATATTTCTAAATACTCCAGCTAAATCTAACATACCGTATCCCCAAGCCTTATTAGGATAAATATCTCCTGGTCTCTTTCTAGTTCCAGTAATAAGATAAGTTGTAATTTCTGAAGCGTATAAAGTGGTATTGTTTCCTTCTACTATTCCCCATTGTAATATTAATGCTACTGCACCAGATAATACTGCTGTAGCTGCACTTGATCCTGTGACTGTGGTAGTACCCCCACCTGGTCTAGTGGTTAATACATCAACTCCACCTGTAGCAACGGAAGGTTTAATTCTACCATCTCTTGTATATCCCCTTCCTGAAGAAGTCACTATGGTATTATTGTCTTGATCATAATAAGCTGTTACAATTGCACTTCTACTAGTAGAAGGTATAGTCAATGTAATATCTGCATCAGGACGTAAAAATCTGGTATTTGGTTTTAAAAGAGCTCTTTGATATATCCATGCATTATACCTGCCATCAACTATAGAATCACCTATTAATTCTATTTGCCATATACCTCCTGTAACGTTCCTCATCACTATGCTAATAAGTTCATCACCAGTAATATCTTCTGGCAAATAGTAGGTTATGGAAACAGTAGTGCCTTCAAGTATAAACCTTATATCTTCTACTCCTTGTAGTTTTTCTGGAACTCTTTCTAGCACTTCTCCACTTGGAGATATTATACCTACAGATACCTTATCTGGCTGATTACACCATATATTTATTTCTAACCCTACTTGATTTGAATCAACACTAAGTTCTATTATTTGAGTTTCTCCTGTATTTTTAAATCTACCACTAACATGAGTTTCACTAGCTCCTTGATTTCCTGCACCTGCAACAACAATTCCTCTTGTTATTGAAAAGTAATCAATAAATCTTTCTGAAATAGCACTACCATCATGTCCACCATAATTTGTTTCTATAGGCACACAAATTACCATAGGTCTATTTAATTTTCTTTGAATAGAAGTTAAATAGCTTAGTCCTAATACTACATCTGTAGTTTGATATATTGGAATATCAACAGGAAAAATCACTCCACGTTCTTCTAATGTAAGCCTTTTAGCCTGTTTTAATTTAACTATTGCAAATTGACAATCTGGTGCTGCACCAGTTACACCAGCTCTCCCTCTTCCTCCTGCAATACCAGCAACTGCTGTTCCATGACCATTTTCATCTCTTGAAGGTACAATAGCATATGGATCCTCTCCTCTAAAACTAGCAGCAATTGCTTCATTTATCTGGGTATCTAAATACTCTGTACCATAAGCAAATCCTTCTGGCGGCGTCCCTGCCTGTATTGTTTGATCCCATATGCTCACTATTCTAGTTCTATCATCTTCAGTCATAAACTCGATATTTAAATAATCAATTCCTGTATCAATTATTCCAACTATTACTCCTCTACCTCTTAAATTTAAATAAGGATTTTCATGAAACTGAGAAATATTAGCAGTATCAACAGGGGATAATACTGATAGCGTATAGAGCTTTGTTCTCTCTACATTTATAATAGATCTAACATTTCTTAAAAGTTCTGCTCTTCTTCCTCTTTGAACAGATATAACGGCATAAAAAGGTTCTGCAAGAAAAGCACAAGCATAATCAAATCTGTCAAGTTCGCTTATTATATCTCCATTATATTCCACCATAAAGGTTTCATAGTTTTCATCTAAATATAACTCCCTACAACCAGGAGAAGGTGGAGTTAGTATGGGTATTTCTCTACTCATATCTATACTTCTTACAGGTGCTTCTTCTAGCCAAGTTTCTAATGCATTACTTATACATAGTGTTCCATATCCCCAACTTTCATTTGGATAAATTACAAGCGGTCTATCTCTAGTAGCACTTTTAAGCAAAAAATACTTTAACCTCTCTCCATACATATATGAGTCTCTTCCTTGTATTAATCCCCATTCCATAAGCATTGCGGCAGCACCTGCCACATGTGGAGCAGCCATAGATGTTCCTGATAGTGAATCATAACCACCTCCTGGTACTGGTGCTTCTATATTTTCTCCTGGTGCAACTATCTCTGGTCTAATTACACACCTATCCGCTGGTCCTCTTCCTGAGAAACTAGATATAGTTCCAGTAATAGGATTATAGCTACCTACTGTAATAACGTTTTGTACAGTACCAGGAATTCCTACTGTGTTAAAAACTGATGGTTCTAAAAATCTAGTAGTTATATTTAATCCTTCAGTTATTGGAAGCCACATATCAAAGGTAGTAACCTCATTAACTTCTCTAGAATATATGATAATAGACCAAGTACCTGGAGAAATAAATTGATTTTGTCCTACTAAACTTATAACTATTTCTCCAGATATATTAAAAGGAGTTGGTCCAGAATTAAAAATATAATAATAATCGTTTCTTATATTTCCTTCTACATAATTTCTAATCAGTGGTATAATCCCACTTCTTGAAGCATTAGGTGCTATTAATTCTATGCTAATATCTTTTATAAAAGATTTATATAATTGAAATATTACTGCTGTCTCATTGGCCCCAATACTTACATCCACCCTATTCTCTAAGGCTAAAATTCCAGATACGTGATGTGCCTTATCCCCCTCATTTCCTGCTGCAACAATAAAACTTATTCTTTCAAGGTCACATACTGTTGATATATACCTTTCAAGTAAACTATTTCCATCATGAGCTCCATCGTTAGTGCTAAAACTTAAATTTATAACTAAAGGCTTCATAAGTTCTCTGCCTCTATCTATTAAAAATTTTACTCCCCTCATAAGCTGAGTACTCTTTGTATATCCCCCCATTATCTCTCTTGTAAGCTTAACCATAGCTATGGAACTTTCAGGAGCAACACCATAATATCGTGGAGGTATATTACCACCAGCGCAAGCTATCCCAGCTACGTGAGTACCATGCCTTGCTGTATCAACATGAGGAACTATATTAAAGGGATCTGGAGATTTTAATGCATTATTAATGTCTGTACTATTGTATACTACATTATTAGCAGCCAAATCATAAATATAATCAATTCTTGTATTGCCATCTGCATCTATAAAAGCAGGATGAGTATAATCTATACCAGAGTCTATAAATCCTATTAAAACTCCTTTACCAGTAAGTCCATAAACTAATCGAGCCGCTGGCTGACAAATAGCTCTATTGCTAACTTCTGAATTAATATATAGACTTTTAGGAATTTCCATATAATCTATTTGTGGTATATTTCCCACATCAAGAACTTTATCAAAACTTACGGTTATAATTCCAAAACCATAGCCTAAATCTTCAAGGGTACCTCCTAAGGCTTCCACTTGTTCTCTAACAATTGGTTCACTCTCACCATATAAAACTACTAATTCAATCCTATCCTCACTTATCTCAAGTTCCCTATAAACTTGTGCTACTCTATTTCTAATTCCTCTGGGTAGGTTCAAAAATAAATTTAATCTTCCACTAACTCTTTCCGTAATAATCCCTCCCTAAAAACACTCCTTCACTTAATATGTTATGAGAGAGAAAATTAAATCATGACTTTTTTTGTATAAATGTACTATCTTAAAGTTCAATTGGTATCCAAATATAACTGCTTTGTTATATGTTTCAATTCATAATTCACAATGCATAATTCACAATTGTGGATATTTCTTAGCTTTGGCTGAGAAATTTAAAATTAATTATTTTTGAAGCTACGAAATGAATTCCGATAAAAACTAGCAGCTGTACTATCTCCATAATATTAGTTAAGTTTATTAGTATTATTCCAAACTATACTGCACCCTTATACAATTGAAAATTGACAATGGACAATAAAGAATTTTTGAAGAAATTAATTTGTAAAATTAATTTCAACCATAATCGTCAATTCTCCATTCTCAATTTTCCATTGATTAAGTTCCCCAGAGGTGAAAAAAAACTAGCATATATTGCTAGTTTTTTATTTATTAAAGCATAATTTCCACTCTATTTAATTTCGCAATAACTTTTATATCTTTTACTCCTAGTGTTTCTGTTCTAAGACTTCCCTTATTACTTATTAATAAAACTTTATTACTATCTAATCTTTTAATTTGTCTTAAAACTCTCTCACCATTATAGTCAATTAAACATATAGCATTGTTTTCTATTTCTGTAGTTAAATTTGCAAAAGCTATATCTCCTTTGCATATTCTAAAGCCCATTAAATCATCATTTTCTATTTCAATAAATAAAACTTTATCTGAATTATGTCCCTCTATTTTATTAGATATTATAGGCATTTGACGATTTGCTATAGGTTTATCTAGATCATATTTGTATATTCCTATAGTTTTTAAAATTGAGCCAAAAGCATCATTCCATACATCCTTAACAGTTTCAGGAGCTTTATTCTTTGGAGCAACACTTTCATTCTTACTCTCTTCATAGGCAATATTTTGGAACATAGAAGTCATATTCTGAATATCTCCTCCTAATACTTTACCTATTCTTTCAATTAGCTTTTCATTTATTACCTTTCTTCCACTTTCTACTTCATTAATAAAACTTTCAGAAACTCCAAGCTTTTTGGCTAATTGTTTTTGACTCATACCTTTTTCATTTCTAGCTCTTTTAATGTTCTCTCCTACTTTGCTCATGTTATATACCTCTCTTAAACTTGAAATTTAGCTATAGATATATTCTATCATAAATAAAAAAATCCTCTAGAGTTAACATAGAGGATTTTTTGCTATTTTCTGTTTGTAGAGTTTTTAAATTGCTCTCTTTCTTCTACTAAATGTTCCAATAACTTATGAAATCTCCAATTTATTGATATTGGAGTTACTGTTGCAAGTATAGGTCTAGATTCTAAAATAGCCCTAACTTTCTTAACTGAAGCTTGAAGCTGTTGTGGTGGAAAATTATTAAATATTATTGTTTTCTCTAAAGGCATTGTAAATTCATCGTCTTCTTTAGATTCTCCATTTAGAATATCCTTAATTTTTGAGTCACCCATAGCTTCTTTTATCACTATACAGTTACAATCAACTTTACCTTCAAACTCTTTATTAAGTATTTCTACTTCATCATCAGATAATGCATAAGTTAAAATTACTTTATCATTTAAACTACTCATACCTACTCTCCATTCCAGTCATATTTAGAAATAACCAGTTATGATGTTTTACATTATACTATGTTCACTAATATTACAAATATCAATGCCTTTATTTGATATGAAATATCCTAAATATTTATAACTAGTTATTTTATTTCACATGACTAATTATAATTTTTCAGGTTCATCATATTCTATACCAAAGGTTTCAACTGTAACTTCTTCCATAACTTGATCTTCTAATGGCTTATCTCTAAAATCTCTATCTACATTAACAATTTCATCTGCTACATCTTGGCCTTCTATAAGTTTACCAAAAGCAGCATATTGTCTATCAAGATGAGGTGAATCAGCTACCATTATGAAGAATTGACATCCAGCTGAATCTAGCACTGCAGTTCTAGCCATTGATAATACTCCTTGTGTATGTTTTAAATCATTTGCAAAACCATTAGCTGAAAATTCTCCTTTTATTCTGTACCCTGGATTACCCATTCCACTTTTATCAGGACATCCTCCTTGAATCATAAATCCTGGTATTACTCTATGAAATATAAGTCCATTATAAAAACCTTTTTTAACAAGACTTATAAAATTTTTAACTGTATTAGGTGCTGTTTCTGGATATAATTCAGCTTTCATTGTTTTTCCATTTGCCATTTTAAATGTAACCATTGGATTTCCCATTCTTATCTCTCCTTTTAGGCAGTTAAAATAAAATAATAAATTAAAGATGTTAGTATATACCTCATATCTGACAACGCAGTATGATGAAAAATAGACTAACATACTGGTTTATTATTTTTTTGAAGATGCCTTATATAATTTATTAATCAGATTATATCATAGAAATATTATAATAAATTATATAATTTTAAAACTTTGTGATTTATAACCTTTGTATTTAAATTATATCCATAATTATTAACTCTATAAGTATTAATTATATTGTTTTAAATTTTTTCTAAAAAAGCTATATGACTTGGTAAAATATTTATTATATTCCCAGATAATCATACAGCTTCTGAATCTCTATATAATTTTACTCTTTTTTATTCAGTCACATATAAACTTTTTTCGTAGGCTTAATTTATAATTAAATATAGTCATCTTCAAAAAAATAACTAGGCAGTATTCTAGCCTATTTTGCATAATACTACGTCAACATAACACCCTGATAGCTCAACTATGAACGGACTATATTTCCTTCTCTCACACAAAATATACGTTGTATCTTTGACTAGTTATTTTATTTCAGACGCCTTATATTTCCTCTTCTTCTACGGCTACCTTTACTGATAAATCTTTATCATAATTAGAAAATTCAATTGATAATGTACCCCCAGGTAAAACAATAAAATAATCCTCGCCAAGCAGGCTTAGATTATTATGGTTATTAATTTTTGACTTATATAATAATAACTTGTCCTTATTATCTCCTTCATGAATTTTTGATTTTATATCTAAAACCCCTTCCTTACTACTGCCTTCTAATCCCTTGCTACTATCATATCCATAAAAGTATAATTCATTATTTTTATTAATATTATTTAACATTATATTGCTTATTATATATAGTCTATTACTATCTATAGGATTGGTTATTGTAATATACCTAAATTCCTTTTCCTTATCCAAATCAAGCTCTATTACTTTATCATGAGCTTTGTAGTTTTTCTCCTTGCGAAATTTAAATATTTTCACCTTTAATCACCTTATTTCTATAAGTCATCTTCAAAAAATAATTGATCATTATGACAACCTATTTTCTGCTATATCTTGTCAACAGAAACCTCTAGTCACGTCAACCTGGCTAATACAAAATAGGTCATCATTTTTGACTAGTTATTTTATTTCAGACACCTAAGTTTTATTTTATAATATAGGGTATGAATAACTACTAAATATTGTTAAGGATATTTAGTAAATAACTGAAAGAAAGTCTCTTTATACAAAACTTTATTTTATATAAACAGACTTCCTTTCTAAATCTCTAATAATCCATAACTCAAATCAATTATTTTTTGTGACTGTAATGAGTTATAAATTTCAACATTACCTTTAGAGTTATTTGTGTTTAATATTTTTTTTGAAGATAAAATCCTTTTTAGCTGCTTTGAAGTTCCTAAGCTTCCATCAATTACTGGAATTTCATTTCCTATAACCTTTGTAATTTCTTCCTTTATTAAAGGATAATGAGTGCAACCTAAAACAATAGAACTTATTTTCATATTTTCTATCTCTTTTAATTTATCTACAAGATAATTATGAATTTCTTGCCCTGTTATTTTTCCTTCGTCAATAATCTCTGCTAGTCCTGCACAAGGAAGTGGTTCAATATTAGCTATTTCCTCATACTTTCCTTGAAGCTTAGCAAATTTTCTTTCTGCTAATGTCATAGGTGTTGCCATAATCACTATACTACCTTCTCTATTTAGCTCTACTGCTGGCTTAAGTGCTGGTTCTATTCCAATTATAGGTATATGAGCATATTGTGTTCTTAACTCTTCTATAGCTGCACTAGTTGCAGTATTACATGCTATGACTATAGCTTTTACATCTTTACTTAATAAAAATTTTACTGCATTAAAAGTTAATCTTTTAACCTCACTAACATTTTTTATTCCATAAGGAGCATTTATTGAATCTCCAAAATATATGTAATTCTCATTAGGTAATACTTTTATTGTTTCTTTTAATACACTTAATCCTCCTATACCTGAATCAAAAAATCCAATGCTACTTTCACTATTGAAACTCAATATTGCCACCACCCTGTAATAAGCCTATATAATAAACAATTAATTTATACAATTTATTATATTTTAAAATAATCATTATTAAAATATATCATACTAATAAAAATTAATAAAGGATAGCAATATGGAGACTCTATATAAAAATTTAAAGTATATCTTTAAAATAAAATTTCTATAAAATAACTTTTATTATAGAAATTAAACTATTATATAAATTAAATTCCTGACTAAGAAATCTATATATTGCTACCCTCTTAATTATTAACATATTATATTAACTATATTCCTCTAAGTACTATTCTATACTGTCTACAGCTACTTCATCATCCATTTCATAAGATATAGCTTTTTCTTTACTCAATTTGTTTATATGCTTCATTTCTCTCATTAAAAATATTGCTGTTATAAAAGAAGATATAAAATCTGATATTGGTCCACAATACCATACCCCATTTAATTTAAATATAGGTGGAATTATCAATAATAATGGGATTAAAGTTATAACTTGCCTACATAGACTTAAGAACATTGCAACTTTTGCCTTTCCAACAGCTTGAAAATAGTTGGAACTAACTATTTGGAATCCAATAATAGGAAGCATAAACATAAAAGTTTTTAGTCCTTTAGTACCTATTGATACAAGTTCTGGATTTTTATTGAACAATCTTATTATTTGTGGTGCAAATAATTGTATTGATAAAAACCCTATTGTTGTTATAGCAGTAGCAGCTATTACAGCATATTTTAGAGCTTCTTTAACTCTATTATAACTTTTAGCACCATAGTTATATCCTATTATAGGTTGAGAACCTTGATTTATACCAAATATAGGCATAAGTATTACCATTGATACACTAGATATAACTCCCATAGCACCTACTGCAACGTCTCCACCGTGAGTTACTAATGCATTATTTGAAATCACTGTAACTAAACTTGCAGCCAGTTGCATAAAAAATGGTGCCATTCCTATTGAAAATGTTTCTTTTATTACTTTCATATCTAACTTCATATTACTTATTTTTAACTTTAATACGCTTTTTCCTTTAGTGAAATAGAATACTACCCAAACTGCACTTAATCCTTGACCTATAACAGTAGCAATTGCAGCACCTTTAACTCCTAATCCAAAAGTAAATATAAAAATAGGATCTAATATCATGTTAGTTATAGCACCTATTAACATAGTAAGCATTGCAACTTTAGGATTTCCTTCTGATCTAATTATTCCATTTAGCCCAAATCCAAGATTTTGAAGAATAGCTCCTAATAATATAATATAACCATAATCTTTAGCATAAGGTAATGTTACATCACTTGCACCAAAAATTTTGAGCATAGGTTCTAAGAATATTAGTGATACTACTGTAAGCAAAATCATTATAATTACTATTAAAGTAAAAGCATTTCCTAATATCTTTTCTGCTTCACCCTCCTTTTGTTGTCCAAGCCTTATGGATATTAACGCTGCAGCACCTATACCTATAAGCATACCAAAAGCCATAATAATTGTTGAAACTGGAAAGGTAATTGTAACTCCAGAAAGAGCTATTTCTCCAACTCCCCGCCCTATAAATATTCTATCTACTATATTATAAAATGCATTAACAAGCATACCTATTATTGCTGGTATAGAAAATTTTAATAATAATTTCCCTATACTTTCTTTTCCTAATTGTTCTGATTTATCCATTGTATTCCTCCTTAACTTTTTTCTAAGTTTCTTTTATCTATCTAACTAATAAAGTTATTTCATCTATCAAAAAATTCCCATATAAATCATCCTTAGATTTTTTTTAATATGGTTATTTGTTTTACCATTTTTTATCTGTAACAACCAAATAGAATCTATTAATTATCGAATATTTTTATTCTATAATCTAAATAGATATCCTTTATAGTCCAATGAAGATAACAGTTCAGTAAAGACACTTAGTGTATCTTCTAGTTTTTTGAACTTCTTTTTAAATTTGTTAGTGCTTTCTGGATAATTAATATAATATTGAGGATTGAGAAGAACCTAAATATGCTCCCGAAGTGCTGAATCATACATGTTTGTCATTTTATCAGTAGCTAGTTAATCCAATATTTTGCTCTTAAGCCTAATTCTTAACGAATTTATTTAGCCTCCTAACTAACCTTTTAAATTCTACAACATTTGACACCAATTATCAACCCTTAATTATCTACTACCAATATTTTTAAAGCAATAAAATAAGAATTATAAATAATAAAATTTATAATTCTTATCGCATATTAAAATCTTTACATTATGCTATATAAAGTGTGTAAGATTATAACAAATAGTGTAGCAAATTATTGAAGTATAAATTTAATAATTATAAGAAAAACTTAGCACTATGTCCATAAGCAGTAGGAATTTCTTATATATTATGGACGGTAAGATAATATATACAAAACTATTTATTAAACGAAATGAAAGACAATCCTCGTAATCTTACACACTGTAAATTGTCCTAATCACTAATTGAGTTTTCGCTACTTACTTCTAATTTAGATTTTAATAAATTATTATTATTACAGTCTGAAATCCTATAATCGCCAATACTAATAAATAAATTTTCATTCCTATTAAAAATTTAAGTAATAGCTTCCCTATTCCTTTTTCCCCTAGCTATACCAATCTATCCATTATAAATCTCTATAAAATATCACTTAAAAAAACTGTAAGTATTATATATTATATTTACAAACAATTAGTATAATTTCATTTTTCTCCAAAATTGTAATATTGATTAAAAGTATCTCTTTCAATGATAAAATAAGCAAGCTAAATTCAATTCCTCAAATTTAGCTTGCTTATTTGAAATTTAATAATAGAAATTACTTATTCAATAATTCTTTTATTCTATCTGCTATATAATTTATTAATTCAACATCTCCTATAAATGTTCTATCATCTATGTCACTAGGTTTAACTCTAAAGAAGTTAATTATTAATTTATTATTAAAGATTATATATTCATCTGAATGTAGTGGTGAAAATATTACCTCTATTTCTTCATACTTATCTACACCGTTACAATCTTTAAGTTCTGCTACTAAGGAGTCTAAATTTAATTTTTTTAATGGAGTGGCCATTGCTTTAGTATATTCTAAGTCCTCCATCATCCACATATTATTATTCCAAAATTTCTTTTCCTTCTTATTTCCTTCAAAAGGTTCCCTATTTTTTATAGCACTTAATGCACGCCTTACTGACTCCCCATTAAAATCCTCGTCATAAGCTGCACTTAATGCAGGCATATCTGATACGTCATAGAAAAATTTTTCTGCTATGTTATCCTTTTCACTAGCTGCTTGCCAATAATAAAGCATAGCCTCAACTGCTTCAAGATTTAACTTAATCCTTTGTAACATAATATTCTCCCCTTATCATTTATAAATAGTATAATATAGTTCAATTATACAATAAATATAATATATAAGTAATAATTTAAAAATGAAATTATTGATTCAATTCTACCGCCATCGTAAGAGTAGTATATTGTTTAGTAAAAATACTCACCAAATATAAAAAAAATTATAATATATTACCATAGAAATACAAAGGATGTGACACATTGAATATGGTTCACAATTTTACATCACTTCTATTAGCATTATTATCTGTAGTAATTTTATATATAATTTTTAAATTGAATTCTACAAATAATAAAATATATACTTTTTTACTGATAGTATTACTAATTTTCATAGGTTCTTTTTCTTTTAGCTTTGGAATATGTGGAATTTTCTTGGGGTACTGTGATAAGCAATCTATAGCCTCTCTTTCTTTAGCCTATGGAGTACCAGTTTTATACATTTATATGAAAAATAAGCTCAAGAAACTTATTTATAAAATAATAAGTCATAATTAAACACACCATAATGAGGTTTTTCAACATTTTTTAGTATAAATAGAAAGCATTTATTGCATTTATTTATAAAAAGTAGCAGTGAAATACTGCTACTTTTTAATTTCTTTTTATTATTGCTATTGCTATTCCTATTATCATCGTATTCTCATTGTTTACTACAATCGGTGTATATTTATCATTTTCTGGCATTAAAAATATACCTTCTTTTTTAATACTTAATCTTTTTAAAGTAGCGCTTCCATCTAAGTCTACCGCAATAATATCATTATTATTTGCATTATATTGCTTTCTTATAACAACATAATCTCCATCATTAATATTAGCATTTATCATACTATCTCCCTTTACCTTTAATAAAAAAGCATCTTTAATACCTTTAAGCCAATATTTAGGAAGATAAAAACTACCTTCGACTCCCTCATTAATCATTATAGGTTCTCCAGCAGCTATATCATTATACATAGGTAATGATAGAAGATCATCTACCCGTAAATTTTCACCCTTACCTTTAGGATTTAATATAAAGTCTGCTTCACTGCTTGTATCTATAGCAAAATCAAATTTTCTATTATGCCTTATATCAAAAAACTCATAACTTTCCATAAATATATTTTCTTGATTTTTATATTCTTTTGATATATTAAAAGAAGCTATTTTATTTTCTCTTTTTAAATTTTCTTTCAGTACCACGGTTTTAATCTTCATGCCATAAAATAAATCTTTAATTTTAATGCCACGATTTCCAAGTGAGTTTTTTTCTAATATATCCTTTATATCCCAGGTTACAATAAAATTTGTATAATCTTTTTTATTATTTAATAGCTTTATGATTTCTAGCTGTAATTTACTATATTTATGAATTTTATCTACAATTATATGAGTGTATGATTTTATGCCATTTATCTCTAAGCTTTTTAATACCAAAGTTTCTCTTCCGATACAATCAATTAAATTTCTCTTTTTTAGAACTTCATCATAAAGTTCCATAAGTTTAAATATTACTTCTCTTGTAGAAGAATTTTTAGGTACTGACTTAGGACCATTATGAATAGTATCTTTTCTTCCTTTTCTTATAAATATTTGATAATCACCTATACTAAAAATCATATTAGATTTTATATAATCAAACTCTTCTAAGAAGTAAGCTATATATTCTTCTCTTAGTATCTTTGATCTTTTCTTCTGTTTTTTCAGTTCTACAATACAATCTTTTAAAATTTCAGCTCTTATATTATCATCTATTAATGACTTATTATTTTTAAATTGCTTAAACTTTGATTCTATTATTTCATTAATTGTAAATACCTTAAAACTTTGATTATTATAAGAAAATAAGCTTAATACCCCAGATTCTTGCTCTTTTTCATAAATATTTAATATATTTTCCTTTTCTTTATCATTAGGAATAATCATTATTATATTATCATCATTATATAAGCAATAATTATTTTTTAAATATATTGCTCTATGTATTGCAGTAAGAGTTTTACCTCTATGTTCTTCACCTTTTATTATCAAGCATCCATTAAACTTACTATTAACTATTTGTTGTTGTTTCTTAGAAAGATCCATACCCTCACCCCCTAATTATATCTTTCTTATATTATAACATTATATAAAACTTAACCAATGTAGAATTTACAAATGGTAACTTAAAGTGAAACAAAATATAGTTTCACTTACAAAAATGAATGCTAATGCAATTATTAAAGAAGAACCTAATGAAAAAAATCTAAAGTACGAATACAAAGTTAATACTAATATTATTATAGGCAAATTAAAGAACTCATTAGTTATTATGCTATTAGAAGAAAGTACGACCTTTCGGTTAAAGTTCATAGAGGATCTATTGATGATGTTATGCTCTAGCTTTTCTAAAAAGTAATAACTTTGTGCCTTAGTCTTACATTTAGAACTAAGCCTATTGCTATAAAATTGGTAATAAGCGATGAACCACCATAGCTAATAAATGGTAGTGGGATACCTGTAACAGGCATAATACCAATACACATACCAATGTTCACAAATATCTGAAATATAATCATACTAGCAACCCCAACACAAACATAAGAACCAAAATAATCTTTAGCAGATTTTGCTATTGAAATACATCTTAAAACTATTACTAATAAAAGTAATAATATAATTGCACTCCCTATAAAGCCTAATTCTTCAGCAATAATAGTAAATATAAAGTCTGTATGTTTTTCAGGCACAAAATTTTGCGCGTAAGCCCCTTTAAATAGGCCTTTTCCAAACAATCCACCAGAACCTACTGATATTTTAGACTGAAGAACGTGATATCCTGCACCCATAGGGTCTAAATCAGGATTAATAAAAACTAAAATTCTATTTTTTTGATATTCTTTAAGTAGATACTGCCAAGCAAGAGGTATAAAAATAGCACATGATAAAACCCCTGCTAATATATATCTATAGTCGATACCACAAATATATAACATTGTAATAGAAATAAAAACAAATGCCAGAGCAGTACCTAAATCAGGTTGAGCCATCACAAGTACAATAGGTACTCCAATATAAGCCAGAGTTGCCAATAGATATTTTACTTGATTCACATTATCTTTTATTGACTCAAGAAATTTTGCAAGAGTAATAATAAATCCTATTTTTACAATTTCCGATGGTTGTATTCCAATACTTCCAATTTGTATCCACCTTTGTGCACCCCATTGTTCTTTTCCTGTCCCAAAAATACTTACAGCTGCCAATAATAGAAAATTAAATACATAGATAAATTTATAGGCATGTCCAATATTACGGTAATCTATGCAAATTGTTATAAACATAAGAACCAGCCCAATTATAATTGAAAGACTTTGAATAGTAATGTATCTTCTGCTATTAGTAAAATTAGATGTTGCGCTACTAATCATAACAATTCCACAAATTGATACAAGAATTACCAGAATAAATAAAAAAATATCGAAATTTTTCATGTATTTCTTTAAGTCAAAAGATTTCTTCAATTCAAAGTATTTCTTTAAAATAATATTATTCTTTATAGCCAATAATGCACCAACTTTCTAAATTTTATTAAATATGATGGAATTATTAACCCTAAAATTTTTATCTTACTAAGCTATCTACAATATAAATTTAATTTTAAGTTTGGGGAAAATTTCTAAAAACTTAACTGTGAGGCCTTGTAAAATAACACTTATTATAACATTAAGCTTACTAAAATTGAATTAAAATAAATTATATTCACAATTTATTTACACCTCCACAAAGAAATAATTCTATATGCAAAATAAGTCTATTAATACATATTGTTAGCTATTCCCATAGTTCTTTCAAATGCTGCTTTTAAAAATTTCTGAACTTGTAACTATAAATTAATTGAATATTGGCTTGATGACCTTATCATCAGAATTCTTTATAAGAATGTTTATCTTGTCATTTTACGAACTAAAGTCGAGGTCCAAATTCCTATCATTAGTACACCTAATATTATTTCAATACTAGATATTATTGTACTCATAATACCATAAGGTACTAAATCTCCATAGCCTACTGTTGAAAAAGTTACTAAACTAAAATGAAAACAGTAAATAAAATCTCTAATTAAAACCCTTATACCTTTAGCTCCTACATTAAATCCATATAAAATCAATTCATCTTTTCCCTGTAAACCTGTAAACATATATAATATAGTACAAAAAATTACTATTATTAATGAAAAACTAAAAGTTCGATAAGGTTTCTCTCCATATCCACAAACATAATAAGATAAAAAAGAGGTTATTTTTCTTGGCCCTTTTAAAGTTCTATAGAGTGCCTTCTTACTCTCATAAAAGCATTCTCCTTGTTTTTCCCTAATGTCATTTTTCAAATATTGACTTCCAAAACATAAATAAGTATTACAGATATCTCTATATCTTTTTTCACCATCATAGTATTTATCATCCTTACAATAATACTTATCATCATAATTAAATTTTCCAACATAAGAGTTTAAATTAAATCTTGTATATGATTTTTTATTAATAAAACATATATCAAACCTGCAATTGCTATCTCTTATAACACAATCCATTAAATTACAATCATCAATAAATTTTACTCTACTATAGCAATTACCTATAAAATTACACCCTTTAAGAAAGGCATCCTTAAAAGTTACGTCTTTAAATCTACTCTTTTTAATAGATATCCCTTTAAGATTGCATTTCTCAAAACTGCACTTAAAAATTTCACTAGAAAAGAATTGTAATAAACTTTTATTTTTTATATTACAATGTGAAAAGCTACAAAACTCAAAAGTACAACCTTCAAATATCATATTACAAAAATTTATACCCTCAAAAATTATATGAGAAAAGTTACAAGAAACATACTTAGTATTAGAGAAAAATATTTTATCTATATCGTCGTTCTTATAATTTTCTAGTTCTATTATTCTATTTGCAATTTTATATTCTTCATCATAGTTATAACTTTTATTTTCCATAACACACCAACCAATATAGAGTTTTAAATATTTTCCCCTAAAAAAAGAGTATTTATCAAAAATTGATAAATACTCTTAATAAATAATTTAAAATTTACTACATTAAAGTTTTTCATTAACTATATTATTATAAGATATTACCGTCAATACATAGAATATAGAATAAATTATGACATACACTACTATTGTTATCATTATTGGTGTCATTAATCCACCCATAACTCCATCTAATATTCTTAAGGCGAATAAGCTATGCATTATTCCCATTAAAAGTGGTAATAAGAATACTACTAAAACTTGTTTACCAATTGACTTTTTAATTTCTTTTTGGTTAACTCCTATTTTTTTCAATATAATATATCTCGGCTTTTCTTCACTGGCTTCGGAAAGTTGTTTAAAGAATATTATGCTTCCTGTACAAATTAGGAATACTAATCCTAAGAAACTTCCTATAAATATAAATAGCCCTCCAAATTCCATTGATTGTTTATATACAGAATAGAATGAAGTAAATTCACGAAGATAAGATTCATTATTTACACTCTTAGAATCAATAAAGCTTTCAAGTTCATTAGTAAGTCCTTCTGCTTTTAAATAATTTTCTACATTAAATAAACTAATGGTTGTTAGATTGTCTTCTGAATATAATTTATTATATAGCTCATCTTTAACTACTACTATTTCATTAGTCATATATATAGGTATTAATGGCTTTTCACTAAATTTTGCTACTGTAAGCTCTTTAGATTGTCCATCTAAATCAATTATAGCTTTTTCTCCTTCAAACTTTCTCATAAGCGCTGGTGAGAAAAATTGAGGGAAATATGCCATTTCATCCTCTTTTAATTCAAAGTTAAATTTATTATTTAAGGCTTTATCTATTTCCTTAAAGCTGCTTTCGGAAATTATACTTATAGAAGCTTCCTGCATTTCATCTGAGCTACCAGCTATTTTAACTATATTAGGTAATTTAATATCTTTTTCTATAAATTTTACTTGTATTTTATTCTTTAATCTATTATCTTCATATTTGTTAATTATTGATTCAATCTCATTATCTATATTTTTATATTCATTATGGCTATAAGCATAATCAAAAGGCACTTGTTCCCTTGTCTTTATCACAGATTGATAATAAAAACTTGCTGCTGTTCCCATAGTAGTTATAGTTGTAGCACTAAGTATAGCTATAGTAGCTAGTGCTCTTGCATTTCCTTTTATTCTATATAAAAGCTGTGATGTAGATATTATGTTCATACCTTTATAATATTTTCTTTTATTCTTCTTTGATTTTTTAATTAAAAATACTATAAAAGATGAGAAAAGTATGTATGTAGCTATAATAGATCCAAATAATACAAACATCATTCTTAGTAAGAAATTGCCTTCAAAAATATGGAAAGACACAGCATATGCAACTGATAATAATATTACTGAAAATACTGCAAGTATTATTGATGCCTTGGGTTCTCCTTCTGCTTTATTTTCAGCTTTAAAAAGTTCTATAAGCTTAAATCTATATATTAATGAGTATCCATGTATTGAGGTTATAAGGAATAATATAAAGAATACTATAAATGTTTGAATTATAGCCTTCATAGATATTGCGAATTTAACAACTATAGCTGATCCCATTAAATTAACAAGTATCATTATAAAGAACTTAGAAAGTAATGCGCCTAACCCTATTCCTACAACTAATGCCAAAACTCCCATAGCTATTGTTTCATAAAATAACATTCTTCCTATTTGTTTTTTCTTAACCCCAAGCATTGAATATAGTCCTATTTCTTTCTTTCTTTTTTTTGTAAAGAAAGAATTTGAGTACCATATAAATACAGCAGAAAATAATAATATTATTACTGCTGAAGCATTAAATGCCCCCATAATTTTTGCTTTTTTATTTACTAATTCCACAATTTGCTCATTATATTGTATTGATGTAAAGGTAAAGTATATCATTACACTAAATACCATCGATACAAAGTAAAGAAAATAATTTTTAAAATTACTTTTAATATTTTTTATAGCAATACTAAATAAGTTCATTCTTGTCTCCACCTCCAAGAGTCGCAAGCACATCTATTATTTTTTGGAAGAATTCTTTACGTGAACCTCCTCTTACAAGTTCTGTAAACAAAACACCATCTTTTATAAATAATATTCTTTGACAATAACTTGCTGAAAAAGCATCATGAGTAACCATCATTATTGTTGCGTTATTTTTTTCATTTAAATCTGATAAACATTGTAATAGTTCTGTAGCAGATTTTGAATCAAGTGCTCCTGTAGGTTCATCTGCAAGTACAAGCTTTGGACTTGTTATAATTGCTCTTGCTGCTGCCGCTCTTTGTTTTTGACCACCAGATATTTCATAAGGATATTTCTTTAATATATCTGCTATTCCTAATGTTTGTGCTATGCTTTTTAATCTACTTTCTATTTCTCTTACATTAACCTTTGAAAGTGCTAATGGTAATATTATGTTTTCTTTTACAGTTAATGTATCTAGAAGGTTAAAGTCTTGAAATATGAATCCTAATTTATCCCTTCTAAATGAGGATAACTTATCTTCATTCATCTTTGTTATATCATCTCCATCTACACTAACTATCCCAGAAGAAGGCTTATCAATAGTTGAAATAATATTAAGTAATGTACTTTTACCTGCACCAGATGGTCCCATTACTCCAACAAACTCTCCCTCTCTTACTTCTAAACTTATATCATTAAGAGCAGTGTATACATTTCCTCTCGAACCATAAACTTTTTCAACATTTTTTACTGTTAATACATTTTTCATAATTTATCCTCCTAAAACTTTTATAAAATATATATCAACTAGCTTCCAACTTTTTAAATACAGAACTAACAGTATCCAATTTAGAGTTCTGTTAAACTAAAAATAAATAATTAAAAACTACTCATTCTTATAAGCCATTCGCCGTTAATTTTCTTATAAATCATCTACAAATTTAATTTTTTATTTTTATAATCTCCTTAATATGCAAAAATAAGCTTGCATTTATTATCTACAAGCTTATTTTATAGAACTTATTCGCTATAAACAATTTTTTTAACTTACAAAAGCATGTTATGAGCTTACAGTTTTGTAACATTTAAATAATTAGTGATTTTAGGAAAATAAATTTTAATTCTAGTATATTTTTCATACTCTGATTCTATAGTTATTTCATGCCCTAATTTATTGCTCATTCTTTTAGCAAGATATAACCCCATTCCAGTAGATTTATAATTTTGCCTTCCATTATATCCTGTAAAACCTTTTTCAAAAACTCTACCTATATCTTCATTTTTTATGCCTATCCCATTATCTTCTATTATAAGAACTTTATCTCCATCTTTTTCTTTCCCAGTTATGACTATTTGACCACCCTCTTTTGTATACTTTAAGGAATTGGCTAATATTTGTTCAATTATGTAGCTAAGCCACTTTCTATCACTTAATATATCAAAGTTAACATCTTTTATTTCTATCGATATTTTCTTATTTATAAACATTTTAGCGTGTTTTTTTAAAAGCTCTTTTATTATTTTTATCAAACTAATTTCACTGATAAAATAGTCTTTAGAAAAGTCATCTATTCTAGAATAATATAATGCCTGTTCCACATAATTATCTATTCTATCAAGTTCATCTTCTAACATATCTGTAACTTTATCAATACTTTTCTCTAAATCATTTTCCATAATAAGTCTACTTGCTGCAATAGGAACCTTAACCTCATGAACCCATGATGTTATAAACTCTTGATTTTCTTTTTTATCATGACGAAGCTCATATATTTTTTCATTCTGCTCTTCATACATCTTTTTTAATAATTCAACATAAATTTTTTGCTCATAGTTATTTGGTTCTGGTAAGGTATTTGAAATATCTTGAACATAGTTATCTACAATGACTTTTAGTTCACTGTAGTATTTTCTAGTACTCATGTATTTATATACTTGATATATAAAAGTAAAAGAAAAAGCCACTATATTTATATAAACTAAATTATTTACAGTTATACTCTTGTTAGGATCTATATATAAGGAAATAGTAATAAAACTCATTAATCCTATATAGTAAATCATAAAACTTATATTATCGTATAAATAATGCCTAAATCTCATTCATTCTACCACCTTTTATAATATTACATACCCCTGGCCTTTCTTTGTTTCTATAAAATTTTCAAGGTCTATGTCTGACAACTTCTTCCTAAGTCTATTTATGTTTACTGTTAGTGTATTATCATCAACAAAACTTTCATCTTCCCAAAGCTTCCTCATTATTTTTTCTCTGCTAACTATAGTTCCGTTATTTTTCATAAGTATATAAAGTATTTTAAATTCATTCTTTGTAAGCTCTACTTTTTTATCATTATATATTAAATTATTATCCTTTAAATTTAATACTACAGTTCTATGTTCAACAACGCTTGATTCTACATTAGTATAGTCATATGTTCTTCTAAGCAATGCATTAATTTTTGCCATTAAAACTTCCATAGAAAATGGCTTTTGAACAAAGTCATCGCCTCCCATATTCATCGCCATAACTATATCCATATTACTATTTCTTGAAGAAATAAATACAATAGGAACTTTTGATACAGTTCTTATTTTATTACACCAATAAAAACCATCATAAGATGGAAGATTTATATCTAGTAAAACTAAGTGAGGTTCCTCCTTAGCAAAAGTATTAAAGACCTCACCATAATCATCTATATCAATGGGAGTAAATCCCCATCTAACTATATTTTCTAATATTATGTTTTTTATAGTTTTATCATCTTCCACAACCATTATTTTAAACATACAATCACCTCATATTATCTATAGGGTTCCACAATGAAAATTTAACCTATACATGATTTTAATTTCCATAACAAAAATCTTTTCTATAAATGAAAAATTAAGAATGAAAGATGAAGAATTTTGGTTAAAACTTCACGGTTAAGACCTTTGAAGTTTTTTGAGAATAAATTTTATTTTAAGAAATTCATTAAGGGTGAATTTCATCCTAAATTCTTCATTCTTAATTATTAATCCTTAATTATTAATCCTTAATTTTTAAGAGATTAAACTACTTTTATAGAAAATTTATTTTCCAGAGTATATATTACGTTTTCATATTGTATCCCTATATGTACTACTTTCAAATTTAATCTATGCTTTATATAATTGTCAATTGTCCATTTTTAATTCTCAATTCCATATTAGTGTAAGCTAAAATAATTTACTAACACAACTTTATTGATGAATAGATTAAAATTAAAGTCTATTCATTTATATATTATCCTATATAATTTAAAGATTATGAATGGTTTTTTCACAATTATCGAAAATTAAAACAAATTTTTTAATATAAGACAATTTGTTGAATAATTCCCAATTTTACGAATATTTAATACTTTAAAATAACAAAAGTGGTATAATTATTGTATTGTGAACTGATGGGGGATAGTCTTATGAAGTGTTTTAGATTTAGTAAATTAAAAATATCTATTTTTTTCTTTATTATAATGTTTTATATAATAAATACCTCTTCCTATGCCTATTGTGATACTGGGCAATTAAATCAAGTTAAATCTATTCTTATACTTCAATCTTATTATAAGGAAAACTATAAATTTATTAAAATTTCTGATGTAATAAAACATACTTTAGACGAAAGATATACTAAAATAACATATAATTTTGAGTATTTAGAACTAGATGGTTCTAAAGATCTCTCCTATATAAACACAAAAGCTAATTATTTGAAATCTAAATATAAAAATCATAAATTTGATTTAATAATTGTACTCAATGATGAATCTCTAGACTTTGTTGCTAATTATTATGAAAATTTATTCAAGGACACACCTGTAGTTTTTGGGGTTGTAAACGATATTACTAAATTAAAATCTTATCCTTATAATCTGTTCTCAGGTATTGCTAAAGAAAGTCAACTAGATGACACATTACATTTAATTTCTAACTTGCATCCTGAAACAAAACAAATAAACATATTACTAAATGCCAATGTATATTCTCAATTGCTACTAGACGAAGTATTACTACTAGATGAGCATTTTAGCAATATTAAATTAAATTATATTTGCTCCGATTATATAGAAGATGTGATATCACAGATTAATAATTCCAGTTCTAATGAGGTAAATTTAATAGCTGGACATTTTAAAAATAAGAAAAATATATATTTGTCACCAAAAGAAACAGTTGAAAATTTAAATCAAATTAGTACTCTTCCTATGTATAGTCTCAAGAACAGATATATAGGCATTAAGGGCGTAATAGGCGGAAAAGTTTATAATCCTGAGGAACAAGGAGTACAAATCGGAAATCTTGCTTTAAAAATACTAATGAATGAAAATTTATCTAGCATGCCTTTACTTTATGATAACTCATCTAAATATACTTTTAATTATGATGAGTTAGTAAAATTTGATATAAGTATGAAAGACTTGCCAGAAGATAGTATTATATTAAACAAGCCACTAATTCCCTTCGATATGCCTAGTGAAATTAAATCATTAATCTTAGGATTAATTGGTACATTCCTTCTTATTACTATGTTTCAATCTATTAATTCTACTAGACTTAGAAAAAAATCTTTAGAAGACCAACAAGAATTAAATGAAATAATTAAATATGATAGAATTAAAACTGAATTTTTAGCTAATATATCTCACGAACTAAGAACACCTCTTAATGTTATGCTTTCAGGGCTTCAATTATTAGAGCTCTATGAAAAATCAGGAGATATAATATATAAGAATGAAAAAGCGAAGAATAAAATCTCTTACATTAATCAAAATGGACTAATACTCCTTAGAATTATAAATAATCTTATAGATATAACTAAATTAGATGCAGGTTTTCTAAGTTTGAAACTTGAAAATATTAATATTGTTGAAGTAGTTGAAAATATAGTTTTAAGTACAGTAGATTATGTTGAAAATAAAAACATATCTCTTATATTTGATACTGAAGAAGAGGAAATATACACTGCAATAGATTATGATAAAATTGAAAGAGTGGTATTAAATCTATTATCTAATGCAATAAAATTCACAAAATCTGGCGGCTCAATAACTGTTAATGTAAAATTAAAAGAAGATAATGTCTTAATAATAGTACAAGATACTGGAATAGGTATTCCTAAAGATAAACAAACTTCTATCTTTGAAAGATTTACTCAAATAGATAATTCATTATCTAGAAATTCTGATGGAAGTGGTATCGGACTGTCCATTGTAAAATCAATAGTTGAACTTCATAATGGAAAGATTTATGTTGATAGTGAAGTGAATAAAGGCTCTACTTTTACAGTTGAATTGCCTATAACAATATTGGAAAGTAATCTTATTGAAGTTAATAAAGATATATCCTCAAATATTAATACTAAAATCAACTTAGAGTTTTCAGACCTGTATAATGAAGAAGAATATAGATAAACTATCTTAAAAACTCCAAAGGCTTTGGCGGTGGAGTTTTAACAATAATTCTTCATTTTTCATTCTTAATTTTTAATTCATGATAAAAATTTTATTATGGAAATTGAAATCATGTATAAGTTAAATTTTTATTATGTAACCCTATAATGTAGTTATGTTCTCCAGTATTTCAATTTATAACTTTAATCAATGGAGAATTGGCAATTATAAAATAAAAAATTAACAGTTGTTTTTTGAAAGCAACCTAGTTAAATAGCTAGGTTGCTTTTTATATGATGTCTTAATTACATCTCAATATTAACTAACTTTTCCTTTGAAAAAGTGAATATAAATCCAATAGTGGCACCAATTATAGCAGGAACTATCCATCCAAGTCCCATTGAGTAAAGTGGCAAATGCTTAAATAAATTAGTTATAGCATCCACCTTAAATCCTGATTGTTTAAGAGCTTCAGTAATACTAACTAAGGATACAAAAATCATACTACACATATACACACTAGATCTTCCCTTAAAAAAGTCATGAGCAAAGGAAAGAAGAATAAGGGTAATTGCCATTGGATAAATAGCAGTTAAAACTGGCACTGATATTATAAGAATTTTTGTTAATCCCATGTTTGCAAGAATCATACTTGATATACTCAGTATCGTAACCCAATATTTATAAGAAATTTTTGGCGTTAATGAAGCAAAATATTGGCTACAAGATGTAATGAGCCCAACAGATGTAGTTAAGCAAGCTAATGAAAATATTAATCCCAATAATACAACGCCTGGGTTACCAAATAAATATAATACTACATTAGTTAATATCACTGCCCCATTTGCTGTAGTTTCTAAACTTCCTTGATTTGAAGCACCTAAAACTGCCAATATGATATATATAATAGTTAAGAAAAAACCAGCTATTAACCCTGCACGTATTGAATTTGAAACAATGGATTTTTCTTTTTCAATGCCCATCTGTTTAAGAGTCAATGAAATTACAACTCCAAAGTTTAAAGCAGCTATGGTATCCATAGTCATATATCCATCTAAAAATCCTTTAAAGAAAGGAAATTTTGCATAATCCCCACTTGGTGCACCAAAACTACCTAGTGGCTTAAATATGCTATAAATGAATATAGTTGAAATAAGAATTAATAATAGAGGAGTTAAAACTTTCCCAAAACGCTCTACTAATTTAGAAGGTGTTAAACTAAGCCAAAAGGCTATTGAAAAATAAACTAAAGTATATAAGAAAAGAATCCACCCGCTTAAGTTTATGTGATTTGGTAAGAAAGGAGCTACTCCCATTTCAAAAGCCAAACTTCCTGCGCGAGGAATCCCTAAAAAAGGTCCAATAGCTACATAAATTAATACTGTGAAAACAGATGCAAAAAAGGGATGTACCCGGCTAGCTAAATTATGTAATCCTCCAGCTTTAGAAACAATAATCACTCCTAATATCGGTAGTCCTACCGCTGAAAGAATAAATCCTAAAATAGCACTTCCCATAGAAGTACCTGCTGATTGTCCTAGAAAAGGCGGAATTATTAAATTTCCTGCCCCAAAAAACATTGAAAAAAGCATTAAGCTAATAAGCATTATATCTTTCTTTGATAATTTTTCCATATTTCTGCCTCCAAACATATATAAACTCATTAATTTTATAATAGTTTTTAATATCTATGTCACATTCCATTAATACCACCTCCGAAATTATCTTTTAACCATCATTGTTTTATGAACTTGTTTGTAAAATTTAGCTAGTTTTTTACAATATGCTCATATCAAAATTAATATATATTAATAGCGCTATTATTTATAAGATTTAATGTTTAATTCTATATAGATAAGTAATTTATAGTGTAAAATTAATTATTTACTTTTATAAGTTCTTTACTATCAGTACTTTTGAAAAACCATAATTTTCCGGTATATAAAAATAAAAAAACTCGCCCCATAAAAGGGACGAGTTGTACTCGCGTTACCACCCTAATTCTATAAACCAAAAAAACACTATATTAGTTTATAGCACTCAGCTACGTACACATGATACGCGTTCCTTTTAACGGTGGAACTCCGGTAAAACTTACCTAAAATAAGTTTCAGTTTTACTTCTCAGAGATGATTTTCAGATATGTTCTGAACATTGGCTTTCAGCATAATGCCAACTCTCTGTAGGACAGATATCATAACTTACTTGTTCTCTTCATCAAATTTAGTTCGTAAATAAATTAAAGCTATAATATCATGGTCTAATTGCTATGTCAAATATTTTTTTGATATGATTTATAAATTTTAATAAAAATATAATTAAAATAATTGTCGAAATAATACATAAATGCTGATTTTACATTCTTTTTTATGATTTATGATTTCAAATATTTTTATATAATTAAATTTGATATTAAACTTAATTATATAAAGTTATTTCTTACTGCGTAAAATCAAATAAACTCTTAAAAATTAAATTTTTTTCAACTTAATTATACAAATAATTTACTATCAAAATGGTATAATATGCTTAAAAATTTAGAGGGGGTATGTTTATGAAAGAAAAATATTCTTCTATTATTAAAATTCTAATTTTAATTTTTATAATATTTATCATTTTTCCTGCCTCTACTAAAGCTAATACAGTTACTTATCAAAATAAATTTTCAAAAAATCCTTTTATATTAAACTTATACGCTAAAACCTCAACCTCCAAATACAAAACTTATAGAACTATGAACCATGAAAAATGTAAAAATCGTAGAAATTACCGTAAAAAGTGTATAAATAAAACTAAAAGAAAGATTGAATTATCTAAAACTATACTAATAATATTATTTATAGTTATAATTACTATTCTTATATTTAAACTAATGAAATTTAATAAATTAAAACATCAAGCTAAGAAAGAAAAAATTAAGCTTGAAGAAGAACTTAAATATAATCAACTAAAAAATCACTTTATGAATAATATTTCACATGAATTTAGAACTCCATTAAATGTTATATTATCTGGAACTCAATTATTACAACTTTACTCTAAAAGCGAAAAGACTACCTTAAACGACTTAAAGGTATCTGGTAGAATCTCTGACATACATCAAAATAGTTTAAGGTTATTAAGATTAATAAACAATATCTTAGATATCTCTGCTTTAGATGATAATTCTTTAATATTATATTTACAAAATTATAATGTAGTTAATGTAATCGAGAATTTATGCACCTACGCTAATGAGTATATAGAATTTAAAGATATATCTATAATATTTGATACTGATAATGAAGAATTATTTACACTCATTGATTACAATAAGTTTGAAAAAATAATATTGAATTTATTATCTAATGCTATTAAATTTACACCTCGTAAAATGAATATTTTTGTAAATATAACTTATGATACAGACTATGTTTATATAAGTATTTCTGACAATGGAATAGGTATTTCTAAAGAGAATCAAGCCCATATATTTGACAAATTTAGTCAAGTAGATACTTCTCTTTCTAGGAATGTAGAGGGAAGTGGACTCGGATTATTTTTAGTAAAAGGTCTTATAAACCTTCACGGTGGTAATATATCTTTAGTAAGTGAATTAAATATGGGATCGGCCTTTACTATCTCCTTACCTATTAACAACTCAAAAGAAAATGCTATTTATACTATTGATGAAGTTACTAAATCAAATATTCTAAATAGTATAAACATTGAATTCTCTGATATATATGATCTATAATCTTATTTTTATTTGAAAATTTTAAAATCCCTATACTAGTACTAGCATAGGGATCTCTTTATATAGTGGCTTTATTTTTCATATATATTCTAAATATAATCTCTTCAATAACTGAAAAAATGCTGTTTGTAATAAAGTATATTATTAGAGCAACAGGCATTTTAAAAGATATTAAAAGACTAACAATTGCTGTACTAATTATAGAGACTTTATTTATTGCTACCTTTGACGACAACTTAAAATATCCTACATAATTTAATAGTTGAGGCATTAGCGAAACTAATGCATATATTATTGGTGCTATATAATAATTGTCTACTGCTTTTATACTATATACCCATGGAATTATTATAGTACCTACCTCAATTGGCATAGATATTATCACCCTATACAGTCCCATAATTATTGGAAGCTGAATTAACGTTGTTAAACATCCTTTCATGCTCTTTGAAGCTTCCTTATAGTGTACCTGTAACTCCTTATCTAGCTTTTCTTTATTATCCTTATATTTTTCCTTTAATCTTGCAATATTTTCGCTAAGCTTTCTTTGCTCTTCCATATTGACTTTCTGTTTTATAGACATTGGAAGTAATATAAGCTTAACTAATACAGTTACAATAATTATAGCTATACCAAAATCTCCTACTAAATTAAATATAGAATTTAATAACTCAGTTAATACATTATAAATAATACTCATAAAATCACTCCTAGTAATATATTTCATAAATATTATTTATAATTAAAACTTCGTAACAAACCTCCATACACCATATTTCTCAAAGACCTCATAATGAATTACCCAAAGATTTTTACTATAGGATAGAATTTTGTTAGTTATAACATTAATAAAACTTTTAGATAACTCTTTTATTTGTCTTGTATATCCTTTTAAATATAGAAATATAGTTGTTATGGAGAGTACTAATAACATGAGCTGTAAAGCTCCTATATAATCTATATTCATAGCTCTCCCCTTTAGTATATATATATTATTATATTTTTTATTTATATACATTATAATACTTTCTAAATTATAATTCATTAATTTAATATAAAAAACCAACAGTAAATATGTTGGTTTTTTAGAAATATACTTTTTTAAAATTATTATAAATTTTAATCCCCATCTTTTATTTTTTCAAGTAACTCCAATACCTCTAGATACATCCACACCAGAGTAACCATTATTGATATTGCACTATACCACTCCATATACTTTGGGGCACCGCTTTCTGCTTCTCTGCATACAAAGTCAAAATCTATTAATAAGTTAGATGCTGCAATTCCTATTACTACTATAGATAACAGTATGCTCATAGGTCCACTTGTATGAATAAAAGGTATATTAACTCCAAATAGGGAAATTACAAATGTAATTAAATAACTTATTGCTATTCCAAAGGTAGCTATAAATACTCCCTTTATGAATTTTGAAGACAATCTTCCTATCTCTTGATAAATAAGCAATACGGAAATTGCTATTGCTATACTTAATAATATTGCAGGCATAACTATTCCTGAATAATATTTTTCAACTTGCAATGATATACCAGCTAATAGAAATCCTTCTCCTATGGCATAGAAGGGAGCAGCAAAAGAAGAAGATTTAGGACTTATGGTTGTTACTATAGCAAGTGGTAGTATCATTCCTACACCTAATAATATAAGCCATATAGATGAACCTATATATTTACCATTCATTAAGTACCATGATATTGCACTAGATGCTATCATAACTAATAATAAAACTAAGGTCTTATTTCTCGCTCCTGAAACTGTCATTCTCTCTTCATAGGAATAATCCCCCACCTTCTCAAAGCCTGAGAATAAAAATCCATTAACTTTAGGAGACTTGATTCTCATAATACTTTTCCTCCCTAGATAACTAATTACTATATTGACAATTTATCATCGTAAAATTAGTAAATATATATAAAGAGATTAAAAATTAATTAAATTTTCTAGTTTTTTCTTATAGCATAATAACACTATGGTAAAGCTTATTAAAGATAATATTAAAAAGATAATTATATAGTGTTAAACTTGCTTCGTATAAGTAAATAGATCTAATAAAACATAATTATAAAGTTACCATAATTATAAAGAAGTAATATAGAATTTTTTACTTTCATATTATTCTTATCTCTAATCTTATATAAAATATCCACAGTTTTAGTTTTAAAAATCGACTTATTAACAAAGTATACTGTATTATGTGTAAAACTACCTTATACGATATGAGGTATCATTTTTAATAGTATATAATAAGCGAATATTATTATTTTTTTATAGAATTTATTTTTAAATCCATTATAAAAATATCCATTACTTTTAATCACATATTTACACTTATTACATATATTACTTTATAAGAACTTGCTTATCTTAATAAGGTATAAAAGATGCGATCACATATGCGCCATAGTGTGGATTTCCCATACATTAAAAAATATGCAAGATTTAGCTTAATATTATTAAGCTAGTCTTGCATATTTATATTTTATTCAGACTTTAAATCACGTTTACTTTCCACAAGTTTTTTCCAAGCATATAATGCTAAGGATACGCAAATTACTCCATATGCTACAAATACCCTAAAATACTCTCCTATTTGTGCATTATCAAATAAATTTTTACCTGCCATAGGTGAAACTATAAATAAGGTATGGAATAATACAACTCCTAATATCGCCTGCTTGTTTGTAGCTTTAGACACAGTAGCACCGCCTATTAAAATAGCAGCTATTGCAAACATACCTACCTGTTCATGGCTTCCATAAGTATTTAATGTTCCTATATTTTGTAGGAATATTAATTGTCCCCAAGCAGCAAGCACTGTTGAAATTATTATAGCTATAACTCTTGTTTTATTTACATTTATACCTGAAGCATTAGCAACATTTAAACTTTGACCTACAGTTCTAAAATCTTGACCCAATTTAGTCTTAAAAATTAATATATTGAATAAACATAATACTAAAATTATTATCATAGTTACTATAGGCACAGATACTACAGATAAAGTTTTTGTTATATAAGGTATATACAATAAAGCATATAAAAGAGCACACATTACAACTAGCATAATCTCTCTTTTATAAAAACTTATACTTTTATTCTTATATTTTACATATTTAAAAATAGACCATAATAATATCATAACAATGGCTATTATTACTCCATAGTAAAGTACATCCAGCCCATTCTTTTTCCATATATTATCTAAGGCATATTTTATTCCACCATTTAAATCTACTGTATTCTTAATACCCACTCCACCAGGAATCATAAGCTTAGTATTTTTCATAGGTATTAAAGTACCTACTAAAAATAGAAATAAAAGTTGGTAAAGACCATTAGCAAAAAATCCTAATATCATACTGGTAATCATCTCTTGACCTTTTGTTTTATTTAATAAAACTCCTGTTAAATATCCAAATATGATTGCAAGAGGAGTACTTAAAAGTACACAAAGCATAAAACCTCCCAGTCCAGATATTTCCCAATGAGTAACTGCAATTATAGCAATTTGTGCTGCCATCGCACCAATTACTATACCAAAGTTTAATCCCATACCAGCCATTACAGGTATTATTAATGACAATACTAAAAATGAATTTCTAGCTATTCTTATTACAAGCTCTGTTAGTACAAAGGAAATTGATTGACCTGATAATTTTATTCCTATAATACACAACACTACAAACAGTATTGTCACCATATTATTAAAAATTCCACCTTTTACTTTATCAATGAAACTGTTATTGCTATTATTCACCAGAGCCACCCCCTCTTGCCTTTGTTAATGCATAAAGGATTATTCCATTACTTATAATTATCCTTACAACCTCTGATAGATTTCCTTCTGAAACCATCTGATTTACAACAGGAAGACCTAATGTTAGTAATCCTTGAAATAAAAATGTTCCTATTATAACATGAGATATTTTCGCACTAGTTGTAGATGCTCCACCTATTAAAACTGCTGCAACTGCTGCAAATCCCATCATCATAGGTGCTTGATAAAGCTGATAAAATCCATAACTTTGAGCATACATAAGTATTCCTACTGCTCCCAATATTGTTGATAATACAGTTCCTATAATTCTAGTTTTATCAACATTTATTGCTGATGCACGTGCAAACTTATTATTACTTCCTCCTGCTGCCATCATAATTCCTGTTTTACTTTTCAAGAATATCCAAACTAGCAAGCAACACACTAAAAACGCCAGTATAAGTCCTGTAGGTATTTTAACTTCTCCTATATTAAATGCTAGAAAATCATCTAATACCTTACTATACCTACCATCCAATGTTATAGTAGTTCTTAATCCTTGCCCTATAGGCCACCTTATTTCAGAACTCTTGAAAGGCAATAATAGCCATCCTATACACATAAGAGAAACTGCTGAAAATCCTGCATAAGTTCCTATCATCATTTCTGAACCTTTAACCTTATTAAGAAGCAATCCATAAGCATATCCTACTAGCGCTGCAATAGGTATAGCAATTGCCACTGCCACTAAGAATGCTATTCCTCCTCTAAGATTAAGTTCTATACTTATAAGGCCTCCTAATATTCCTGCTAATATTCCTACAGGTAATCCGAAGTTAAGCCCTATACCACATAATATTCCCGGTACCATAGCTAAAACCAGAACTCCATTCATACCAAATCTTACGAGCATATCGGATATCAGCATGCTTATCGGTAACTTAAGCACTACTGCAAGTATACAAAGAAGTATAAAAAAAGCAGTTATTATAACCCTAGGAAGTCCAAACTTATCTACAATACCTTTAAGCTTTTCCTTCATTTATTCTCCCCCCTCTTTTAAATTAGAATTTAGACCTGACATTACTAATCCAAACTCTGCATCAGAGGCATTTGGTTTTAATATTCCAGATATCTTACCTTCCGTTACTATAGCAATCCTATCGCATATAGATCTTAATTCATTTAATTCACTCGATGTAATTACTACTGTCATTCCTTCTTCTTTATTCAGCTTAACCAATAAATCCAGCACTAATTTTTTAGCTCCTATATCTATTCCTCTAGTAGGTTCAGATACAAATATAACCTCAGGATTTAAAGTTAGTGCTCTAGCTATACAAACCTTTTGTTGATTTCCTCCGCTTAATCTTCTTGTAGGTTGAGTAGGGCCTGTACATCTAATATCTAAATCTTTTATCATCTTAAGAGCATGTTCTCTTACTTCCCCGCTATTCATTATTTTCATAGGTCCTATTTTGTGAAAATAATTATTATTGATTTGCATAGAAGTTACTACTATATTAGTTTCTATTGAATCATCTAGTAATAATCCCACTCCTCTTCTATCTTCAGAAACAAATGCAAGTCTACTTTTTAAGGCTTTTTCTGTATCATTTAATGGAAGTTCTTCAGATTTATATTCAATTTTTCCCATACTTGGATATAAACCCATAATTCCATTTGCTATACCAATCTTGCCCTGACCAGCTAGGCCTCCTATACCTAAAATTTCACCTTTTTTAATTTCTAAATCTACATCTTTTACTCTCTCACCAGGCATTTCTACTTTAAGATTTTTTATAGAAATTATTGTTTCATCATTTTCATGGTCTTTAAATTCTTTAGCTGAGATATCCAGCTTTCTACCTACCATAAGTTCAGCAAGTTCAACCACATTGGTCTTAGAAACTTCTCTGCTAGCAACAAGCTCACCATCTCTAAGTATTGTTATGTTATCTGCCGTTTTAATAACTTCATCTAATCTATGAGTTATAAATATAATAGCTATACCACTTTCAGCTATTTTTTTCATAGCTTTCATCAAGGTTTCTGCTTCACTTTCAGTTAAAACCGCTGTTGGTTCATCAAAAACCATAAGTTTTACATTTTCCTTATCAATTTCCCGTGCAATTTCAACAAATTGCATATATCCTACTGGTAATCCTCCAACAATTGTCCTTTCGTCTATATCAATTCCTGTAGTTTTTAAAGCTTTATTAGCATGTACATTCATAGTATCTATATCAAGAGCTCTTAATCTCTTGCCAAAAACTTTGCTTATAATATTACTTTTAGTTATTTCTCTGTTTAGTTTTATATTTTCTGTAATAGTAAATCCCGGTATAAGCATAAACTCTTGATGTACCATTCCTATACCTAGTTTCATTGCATCTTTAGGAGACTTAATATTTATCTTCTCCTCATTTAAATAAACTTCTCCTTTAAAACCGCCTGTTGAATGTATAACTGGCATTCCAAAAAGTATATTCATAAGGGTAGATTTTCCTGCTCCATTTTCACCAAGCAGAGCATGTATTTCTCCTGGTTTTATTTTTAAATTTACTCCTTTTAATACATTATTTCCGAAGTATTCTTTCCCTATATTCTCCATTCTTAAAACATATTTTTCATTCATCCAGTGTCCCCCCTAACTGTTGAAATAATATATTTTATTAGTTCCAAAGGAGAGCTCTCCTTTGGAACCATAGATTGTTATTAGAAATTTATATAATCTGATAATAATAGATAATAATTATCATAAACTTTTCCTGATGCTTCATCTTTATATTTATAAAGTTCAAAAGGTTTATCTGTTAAAGATTTTAAAGTTTCTTCTATTTGACCTTGATCATTGTTTCCTTTAGACTTTCCTTCTAATACAGCTTTAGCATATTCTACTCCAGCTTCAACAAATAACATATTTACAGGTACTGGCCAAGTTGAAAATCTATCCTTTCCACCTTTTTCACCAATTTTGGTACCTATTTGCTCAACTATATAACTAACATCACCTTTTTTATCTTCTGGAATTTCTATTCCCAATGCACCTGGATATGCGTGATATGGAGATGGGCAACATTGTTGAGGGAATATACCTCCTTCTTGAAGTGTAGATTTAATTAAAGGTTCTTGCATTGAACAGTTAGTTGAGAAAAATGCTGTATCTTTTCCAAACTCCTTAATCTTTCTTGGAACATCTTCTAATATAAATTGTTGAGCTCCTGGAACTCCTGCATCACCCGTTGGATCTGGTGCTGTAGCATCAATAAACTTTATCCCCTCTTTTTCGCAGGCAGCCTTCATATTATCTCTTCTTTTAGCTAACATTTCATAAGACATATGCCTTGGAAAAGAATAGTGAACAAAAGTTTTTGCTCCCATTTTTTTACCTTGTTCAACCATTTTTGTTCCTATTCCCACATCATCAATTTGCAATACTACATCAGCTTTTGATGATATCATAGCTGGATCCTCTCCAGGAACTCCTGCTATAAATAGCATGTCTGGTCTGCTTTCTCTAACTTTATCAATTGCAGCACTGGCTCCCGGTACTGCTTGAACGAATACTATGGCTTTTACATCTGGATCAGCAGCTAAACTTAATGTATTAGCTATAGTTGTTTCCTGCTCCTTAGTAAAATT
Source organism: Clostridium sp. Marseille-Q7071 (assembly GCF_965112025.1). Taxonomy (NCBI): domain Bacteria; kingdom Bacillati; phylum Bacillota; class Clostridia; order Eubacteriales; family Clostridiaceae; genus Clostridium; species Clostridium sp. Marseille-Q7071. Next base: position 867,973 of record NZ_CBCOPR010000001.1, on the reverse strand, counting down.
GTCTGGATATGTTTGTAGTACTATCATATCTCCATATTCAGCCTTTACTTTTTCTGCTGCTCTGTACTCTTCTTCTCCTTGAGAAACTGTACCGGTTATAACTCCAATTTTAAAATCCTTTTTCTCTTCTGTATTCTCTTGTTTTTGCTCTTGATTACTGGTATTTTCCTTATCTTTTTCACCAGTACTAGGTTTAGAACATCCCACAGTTCCAACTAGCATTGCCATTGATAAAAGGGCCGCTAATATCCTTTTCTTTAACATAATCCATCCTCCCCTTTATATTCTATAAATTTAGCTAATAATATAGAATATTAATTTTTATTCTAAATATTACTACATTATGCTACAAAAAGTGTTTACATTCTTTGAACTAATTGTGAATTAATTATAATAATTTGAAATTAATGTAAAACTTTCATCATATGTTAATTTTTTATTTAATATTTATACACATTTAAAAGTCAATTAAATTTATTTTTAAAAAATTGTAATTTTAATCTAGTGCAAGAATAAGAAAATATTAATTAATTATTTGGAAATATACGTAAAATAAAAAGTCTTAGAATAATTCTAAGACTTTCTAAATATTAATATTTTATTGTTAACGTTAAATTACTGAATAAATTTAAAAAATTATTTTACACTTTAAATATAATAAATTAATAATTTCTTTATAAGTTCTTTTTACCCTTAATTATGTAACTTTTCTAAAGCCTTTACTGCATCCCTATCCCCTAAATTAGCTGCTTTTTCATAAAGTTCTCTAGCCTTTTGCAAATTAATATCTACCCCTTCTCCATGTTCATACATATAAGCTAAATTAAAGTATCCAACGGCTACATGATTTTCTGCAGCTTTTTCATACCATTTAAAGGCCTCTTTATAATCTATTTCTATGCCTCTACCAAAATAATAAAAATCTCCAATAGCAGAAAGTGCCTCTACATCACCTAATTCAATAGCTTTTTCAAACCACTTTTTAGCTTCATTATAATCTTGTGGAGTAGCATTTCCTTTATAATAATACACTCCTACATTAAAAGTTGCTTGAATATGGCCTTTTTCTGAAGACAATTTATAATAATATAATGCTTTCTCATAGCTTTGAGGAACAGCATGTCCATTCTCGTACATTACTCCAATGTTATATTGGGCGCTTGAATCTCCTTTTTCTGCAGCTCTATTATAGTATTCTAGTGCTTTAGCATAATTCTTCTTCACTCCGCATCCATTATAGTACATATCTCCTATGCTTACTTCTCCATAAGTTTCTCCTTGCTCAACCATTTTTTCATACCACTTAAAAGCTTCTTTATAATTTTGCTTTACATCTACTCCTTTAAAGTAGGAATCTGCAATGGCTTTCTGTACATCTAAGCATCCTTGTGTTGCAGCCATCTTATACCATTTTAAAGCTTGATTTATGTCTTTTCTCACATAGGCCCCATCTCTATACATATTACCAATAGCAATTTGAGCCTCCTCATCACCATCTTTTGCCGCTTTCTTATACCATCTAAAGGCCTCTTTATAATTTTTTTCTATTCCTATACCATTATAATAAGAAAATCCTAAATTATATTTTGCATCTATATTTCCTTTTTCTGCAGCTTTTATTGACCAATATAATGCTTTTTCATCATCTTTTTCTACGCCCTGTCCTTCAAAATACATATCTGATACTCTAAGTATAGCAGCGATATATCCTCCTTCTGCTGATGATAAGTACCATTTAAAAGCTTCTTTATAATTAATTTCGATACCATGCCCACTATAATACATAGAACCTATATTATATTTTGCAATGATATTTCCGCTTTCAGCAGATTTTTTATACCAATTTAAAGCTTCCTCTTCGTTTACCTCTACACCTTCTCCATTATGATACATATAGCCTATATTTAATTGTGCATGTTCATTTTCCCTTTCTGCTACAACTTTATACCAAAGAAAAGCTTTTTCACAATCCTTTTCAGTACCTTCACCATTACAATACATATAAGCTACTGACATTTGTGCATATTCATCACCTTGTTCCGATGCTAATTTATATAATTCTAATGCTTTTTCGTAACTTTTTTCTATTTTATCACCATGATAATACATATCTGCCAATATAACTTGTGCTACTAAGTCTCCTTCCTCAGCAGCTTCAATAATTTTTTTATTCATATACTCTTTTCTTTTTATTCTAAACTTACTGATAGCTTTAATTAATAAAATACTACTACCAACAATTATTATAGTAATTGCTAACCATCTAGGTATAGATAACATTTAATGTCCCCCTTATTTATTAAAAATCTAATATACATTATTAATTATATTATAACAACTAAAAAATGTAATTATAAACAATATAAAAAAGTTTGCATTATTTAAAAACTTTTCCTATTATAATTATAACAATAGTTCCATTTATATATTATAAAAGAATATAATACACTATAATTAGTTATTATTTTGAATATCTATTATAGTTTCATACAATTCTTCAGGAGTTTCTGCTTCAATAAGTTCTGAGTCTATAACAACAAAATATTTTTCTGAACATATACTACATTGTCCTTGGCAAGATTCAATGTAAACATCTAAGTCTTTATACTTCTCTTCTAACTTTTCTATAATTTCTTCTAATCCCTTACTTACATTATTTTCACAAAAGAAAATCTCTTTTTCCATAATCTTAATCCCTTCTCAAAAATAAAATTTTATAAAATTATTATTTATACTTATCTTAAAAGTTATTCTATTTATTAAAAAAATTATCACAGAATCATCTTTCTATTCCAAATTCATTAATTGATAATTATTATCTTTTTAAATTATAGTTTTATGATTATACTTATATATAAGGTTGCTTAGTGAATTTTAATTTATACAATATTTTAATTTTTATGATAAAAATCGCTTCTTCAATTTAGTTCTCTATATAGTAACCAAATTAAATAATAAATATACTGTTGTTTAGTCTATTTATCTGAAATATATTCATAAGTTCAGGGGTATTTTAAGATTTTAAATTTAGGATTAAATAAAAAGGAGTATACAAATGAGTTATGGTATTTTTACTTTATTACCATCGCTAATATCAATACTACTTGCTCTTATAACTAAGCAAGTCATAATTTCCTTATTTGCTGGAATATATATTGGCGAGTTAATATTATCTGGTGGAGCATTATTGCCTTCACTAAATGCATCCTTAGAAAGAATAATATCTGTTTTTTCTGAAGGCTGGACAACTAAAACAATTATATTTTGTATATTTGTAGGTTCAATAATAACCTTAATTCAGGTTTCTGGTGGAGTTGAAGGTTTTGTTGATTACTTAACTACAAAAACAAAAACTGTTAAAAGTAGAAAAGCATCAATGATGCTTGGATATATTGTTGGAATAGTAATTTTTATAGAATCTACTATAACCTGTCTTGTTTCAGGAGCTATAGCTAGACCTGTTACCGATAAATACAATGTTTCAAGAGAAAAATTAGCTTATATAGTTGATTCTACATCTGCACCTATGTGCTCTATTCTCCCTTTTAATTCATGGGGTGCTACATTATTAGGAGTGATTTCTGCACAGATAGCTGCTGGAGTTATCTCTGGAAATCCTGTTCGAATATTAGGTAGAAGTTTATTATTTAACTTTTATTCAGTTATAACTATACTTTCTGTAGCTTTTTACATCCTTACTGATAAAGATTTTGGACCTATGAAAAGTGCGGAAATTAGGGCAAAAACTACAGGTGCAGTTATAAGAGAAGGTTCAACTCCCCTTATTTCTGATGATGTAACAGAAATTTCAACTAAAGATGGTGTTAAGCCTAATATGTGGAATATGATACTTCCATTAATAGTATTAATAGGAATGATTCCTCTAGGTCTTTATATAACTGGAAATGGCAATACATTAAATGGCTCAGGCTCAACTGCAGTATTTTGGGCTGTATTTACAACTATAGTTTTCTGTGGAATACTATATAAAATCAAAGGTATAATGAATCTAAATGAATTTATGGACTATACCTTTAAAGGTGCTAGTGGAATGTTACAAGTAGCTTCAATTCTTGTATTTGCTTTTGCCATTGGTAATGTAGTTGGAGATTTAAAAACAGGAGAGTTTATAGCAAGCACACTATCTGGAAAAATTAACCCTAGTCTTGTACCTGCTTTAATATTTGTGTTCTCTTCAATAATAGCATTTTCAACAGGGACAAGCTTTGGTACTTTTGCTATAATGACACCTATTGCCGTATCCATGTATGCAGGGCTTAATGCTAATCTATATCTTTGTATAGGTGCAGTAATTTCTGGAGGAGTTATGGGAGATCACTGTTCACCAATTTCAGATACAACAATAGTATCATCAATGGCAACAGCTTGTGATCATATAGATCATGTAAAAACTCAGTTACCCTACGCATTATTAAATGGTGCAATAAGCTTTGTTCTTTATATAATATTTGGATTTATGTTATAAAAGGTCATGACTAAATGTCATGACTTTTTTATTTAAAAATTAATAAGAAAAATTTAAAATCTATTTTAATTCCTCTTTTTATAACTACTTCTATTTTTTAAGTATAAAATAAAAGCCACTTGATATTTCAAGCGACTTTTAAAATTATTCTAGTACTGAAATTGCATTAGTTGGACAACCTTCTTCTGCTTCTTTAGCAGAGTCTAAAACATCTTTTGGTATTCCATCAACTTTAACTCCTGCTTTTCCATCATCTTCAAATTCAAAGACTTCTGGACACACACTTGGACATAATCCACAGGATATACATTCATCTTTATTAACTATTGCTCTCATATTAAGAATCCTCCTACATTTTTGATTATAATATAGAATTCCTCTAAACATTAATTTCTATACTAATAGATAAAAAAAGAACATTAACTAAACTATTTTTCTAAAAATCATTTTTTAAATTTTAATATAAAATAAAAATTATCTTTAGCTCTTTATTTTTAATAATTATTTAAAATTTCTATAGTTTATATGATATCTATAAATAAAATCTATAGGTAGTGTCTATATACTGTATGTTATAATAACCTCGTAATATAGGAGTGAATAACATGATTTCTATTATAATACCAACTTTTAATGAAGAAAATAATATAGAAAATTTACTTATAGAATTAAATAAAATTAAAGGTAATAATGAAATTATTATTGTTGATGGAGGAAGTAGTGATAAAACTATTGAAATTGCATCTAAATATGCTTTAACTTTAACTAGTTCAAAGGGTAGAGCAAACCAAATGAATGCAGGTGCAAAAATTGCAAAAGGTGATATACTCTGGTTTCTTCACTGTGATTCTCAAATACATAGTGATAGCCTTTCTTACATTGAAAAAACTATAGAAAAAAGTTTTATAGGTGGTGCTTTTTCATTAGACTTTTATGATGATAATAGGCTATTTTTAAAATACATAGCTAAGACTTCTACTTGGAGAGCTAAATACTTAAAGCTAATATTTGGTGATCAAGGAATGTTTTTAAAAAAAGATTTGTTTCTTAATATGAACGGATTTAAAAATATGCCTCTTATGGAAGATTGGGATTTCTCTGTAAGGTTAAAAAAACAAGGTAAAACAAAAATATTAGATTTACCTCTTAAAACCTCAGCTAGAAGATTTAAAAAAGGTAGTGCTCTTAAAACTCACTTATTTATGCATAAAATTAAACTTTTATATATTTTAGGCGTACCAACGGATAAGCTATCAAAAATGTACAAGGATATAAGATAAGCGCCTTCTTTAAAATAATTAAGTAGGAGGATATATGATTAATAAAATAAGAGAATATTTGTTTAAAACAGACCTTTGCCAGGTCTTAAACTTAAATAAAGAATTTAATATAAATTTCTTAGCTCAAGGTGAATATAACATAAACTATACTATTAGTGATGAAAATAAAAAATTCGTTTTTAGGATAAATACAGCTAGTCAGCTTAGATTAGAAAATCAGATAAACTATGAGTTTGAAGCCTTAAAAGCTATTGAAAAAAGTGGTGTAACACCTAAAGGTCTATTTGTTGATGGAACTAAAAATACTTTGATTTTGGTATTTTAGTTATGGAATTTTTAGAAGGAAGACCACTAAATTACTCTAGTGACTTAGAAATAGCTTCACATATATTTAGCAAAATACACTCAATTAATATCAATAATTTAAAAGAAAATAATTTTATTGTGGAGAATAATATTTTTAAAGATAGAATCTCTGAAAGTACATGGTTATTAGAGAATTTCTTTGCAAGCCCTATTCCTAGTAAAAAATTAAAAGCTTTTTTGCTAATTACTTAGAATGGTGTGATAAAAACCTTTATAAAGAAAGTTTTTTTGCTGAAAACTCTTGGAAAGTTATAAACAATACGGAAGTTAATTCCCATAACTTTATAATAGGTAAAAAAGGTTACCTTATAGATTGGGAGAAACCTGTTATAAGCCACCCTTGCCAAGACTTAACTCAATTTTTGGCGGATACCACTACCCTTTGGAGAAATAATTACATTATGAGTAAAGAAGAAAAAGAATTTTTCTTGAAGAGCTATGCAAATAAAGTTAATCATAGCCTTGATGAGATAAAAACCTCCATTGAAATGTACAACCCTTATCTGTATTTAAGAGCTCTAAGTTGGTGTGCTATGGCTTTTATTGACTACCGAACTGAAGATAAACTCCTTCGCAATGATGAAATTTTTAATAAAATAAAATCTTATTTAGATTTTGATTTCTTGTCAAACTTATTAAAACCATATGATATAAAGGTATAAATAACTATTAAAAACTTAATATAACTTTTTCTTAAATATTTTGGTAGACAACTTAAAATGATTGATAACTATTCACCTCAAGGGAACAGTTTAATTAATGAAGAATTAACAATGAAAAATTAAGAATTTTGGTTGAAATTAGTTTTAATCAAACTAATTTCTTTAATCATTTTTTATAAGAAGTTACTATGTAACTTCAAAAATAAATTAATTCTAAATTTCTCAGTAAAACTGAGAAATGTCCAAAATTGTGAATTTTGCATTGTGAATTGTGAATTGATGAAAGTAGGTGATATAAAATTGAAAAATGCTTATGTAATAATGACTAGAATCCCTGTGGCAGGAAAGACCAAAACTCGAATGATGCCTAATTTAAACGGAGAACAATGTGCAGAGCTTCATAGTTGTTTGCTGAAAGATTTGTTTGAAACAACTGATGCTTTGAAAGATGAAATAGATATATTTGTAGCCTATTCTGATGAAGGAAATATAAATTTATTAACTTCAATAGCTCCTAAGTTTATTAAGTTATTTCCTCAACAGGGTAATAACTTAGGCAAAAAAATGAATAATGCTATAAATTATCTATTAAATATTGGTTATGATAAAGTTGTTTTAACTGGCAGTGATATACCTAATATAAGTTCAGATATTATAGAAAATTCTTTTTTATATCTTAACAATTGGGATATTGTAATAGGTTCTACATACGATGGTGGATATTATCTTATAGGTTGTAGTGAATCTATAGATGATATTCTTTTATCACCAATAAGTTGGGGACAGGAAACGGTTTTTCAACGTACATTAACAATAATTCATAACAAAAATAAAAACTATAAATTAATAGAACCATTACAAGACATTGATACCATTGAAGATTTATTAAATTTTAAGAAATCTTCAATAGATAATAGTTATACCTTAGATTTTATTAATAATATTAAGGCATCTTCAAAAAATAATGATAAGTATATTATCCTATTATTTTCTTTCACATGCCTAATTTATAAAGAAAAGGAGAGTTTATGGAAAATAATTTTAATGTAATAAATTCAACAATAAACAATGTTTTTATAAGTTCTAAAGATAGATGTATTTCCTGTAAAAAATGCTTAAAAGTTTGTCCTTTTCTAGAAAAATACTGCAATACACCTAAGGAGCTATTAATAAATATAGAAAAAACTACATCTATTGATCCTATAGTTCCTTTTTCTTGTAGTCTCTGTGGATGTTGCAAAAGAGTTTGCCCAAAGAATATAGATCTAGGTGAAGTATTTTTTACTATGAGAAAAGAGATCTCTACCTATAATGGTGGAAAATCTCCACTTAAAGGTCACTCTGTTATGCATTTTCATCAAAGTTTTAGTAATTCCCCATTATTTAAAGGAATATATGGGGACAAAAAAGTTAAGAGACTATTTATGCCAGGATGCTCCCTATCTGGTTATAATCCAGATCTAGTTATAAAAATTTATAATTATCTCAATGAAAAATTAGGTCATACTGGATTATTACTTTATTGCTGTAGTAAACCTACTAAAGATTTAGGAGAAATAGATTTATTTAGAAAAAGATATGAATCTTTTATAAATGAAGTAAAAAGTTTTGGAAATGTAGAAATTATTACTGCTTGTCAATCTTGCTTTAGAGTTTTGAAAGAAGAAAGTACTGATATAAAAACTACTTCTTTGTGGAAGGTATTAAAAGAAATAGATATTCCCAAAGATTCAATTGGTAAAGGGAAAGACTGTAAATTAGAATTTTCTATTAAAGATTCCTGCCAAAGTTTAGATGATAAAGATATTGGTGACAGTATTAGATACATAGTTAATAGACTAGGATATAAACTAACGTCTTTAGATTTCACAAATTCTTGCTGTGGGTTTGGTGGACTTGTGCATACAGTTGACAGTAATCTTTCTAAGGCTATTAGAAATTCTTCTTTAGAAAAACTGGAAAGCAATAATATTATAAGTTACTGTGGAGGATGTCTAGGATCAGTAAACTTAACAGATAAAAAATCTTATCATATTCTAGATTTAATTTTTAAAGATAAAAATGAAATTGAATCTAGAAATAAATTAAATATAACTACATTAAATTCATGGAAAAATAGATATAAACTAAAATCTAAAATGAAGCATATTAAAAGAAATAAATAATCAATATGCTGTGATATTTTATTGTATCTTTAAAGCACATTATGAAAGGAGGAGAATAATTGAATAAAAAAATTGATAAGAAAAAATTCTTATTGTTTATTGGTTTAGTGATATTTTGTATTTTTCTCTTTAAAAATACTGAGTTTTTAAGAAATTATTCTTCAGAAGAAATTAAAAACTTTATAAACTCCTATGGAAAAATTGCTCCTATAGTTTATATAATACTTTTTGCCTCTATGCCCATTACAATATTTCCTGATGCCTTATTAGTAATTGCAGGCGGAATGGCTTTTGGAATTTTATATGGAACTATTTATACTATGATAGGTGCAATTTTAGCTTCTACTTTAGCTTTTGTGATATCAAGGTATTTTGCTAGAGATAGAGCAGAAAAATTTATGAAAGAAAAATTCAACTTTAACTTTTAAAAGAAAATCGTAATGAATTTCTTACTATTTTAATTCTAAGATTAATACCTTTAATACCTTTTGATGTTATAAGCTATGGAGCAGGGTTTTCCAAAATAAAATATAAAAATTTTATTTCTGCAACAATTTTAGGAATAATTCCTGGAGTAGTAGTTTTTACTAATTTAGGGGACAAGTCTCTAAATTTTAAATCTATTGAATTTTTATGTGCAATAGGACTACTAATAGCTTTACTTTTAATTTCATTATTGCTTAAGAAAAAAACAAAATATTTGATAGAAAGTGATTAGTCATCTCTTATTAAACAGATTAATTTCAAGAGAGGGATTGTGATATGAAAAATAAATTTAAGAAATCAACTATATACAAATTATCAGTGCTAGTAGTTTTACTTTTAATTTATTTCCTTGTACCACCTGTTAAAAATAATATTAATCACGTTGTGGTGCTATTATCTACCTTAAATATACCTGCTGTGAAGGACTATATTATTTCTTTTGGTATATGGGGTCCGTTAATTTCTATAATACTTATGATGTTTCAATCTATTGCAGCTCCTTTACCTGCCTTTGTTATAACCTTTGCTAATGCTTATGTTTTTGGCTGGATGTGGGGGCAGTTATTTCTTGGTCTGGTGCAATGTTAGGTGCAATACTTTGCTTTTACATAACTAAAATTTATGGAAGTACAGCTGCTGAAAAATTTGTTTCATCTAAACTTTTAGATAAAACAGATAATTTTTTTGATGAATATGGAAATTACGCTATATTAATTGCTAGATTACTCCCTTTTATATCCTTTGATGCTGTAAGCTATGCTGCTGGACTTACTAATATGGAATTTTGGTCTTTCTTCTGGGCAACAGGAATAGGACAACTTCCTGCAACTATTGTTTATTCAATACTAGGTGAAAATATAGATCAAATGGCGAAGTTTGGACTTGGAATTGTAACAGGGTTTATAGCTCTAGTAGCATTTGGTCTTGCTATAAAAAAATATGTATATAGTAGGCATCTTTAAAAAAATAACTAATCAGTATGCTAGCCTATTTTGTGTCATACTTTGTTGTCAGAACCCACTGATAGCGTAATAACTATCAGTGGAGCCTGTCGCCTTGTCTAACGCAAAATATTCGTCACATCTTTGACCAGTTATTTTATTTCAGATACCTTATAAAAAAACAAATTATTGATGGTTAATTTGGAGGTAATTATGCATAAAATTATATATGATTGCGATAATACAATGGGAGTTGTAGGTTGCGATGTAGATGATGGTCTTACTCTACTTTATCTATTAGGGAGGAAGATGTTTATTTACAAGGTTTAACCCTAACCTATGGAAATAATACTATAGATGTAGTTTATGAAACTACTATGAATATGATTAAAGAATTAAATATTAATCATATAAAAGTATTTAAAGGAAGTGAAGATCATCAGAATAGAATTAGCGAAGCTAGTAAATTTTTAGCTAACACAGTGAAAGACAATCCTAAAGAAATTACAATATTAGCTACAGGTGCATTAACTAATTTATATGGTGCTTATCTTTATGACAATGGCTTTTTTACAAATGTAAAAGAAATAGTGTTAATGGGAGGAGTAACTTCTCCACTAATAATACATGGGCATAAAGTGGATGAATTAAATTTCTCTTGTGATCCTGAAGCTTCACATAAGGTTTTATCCTCTGAAGCAAAAGTTTCAATATTAAATGGTCATACTACTATGGAAGCCATCTTTGGTCCTAAAGAATTATTAAAATTAGAAACTGATTCTAATAAACTATTTAAATATATATTAGAAAAAATAAATCCTTGGTGTGCATCTATGGAAAAGCTTATGGGTGTTAAAGCCTTTTGTAACTGGGATGCAGCTGCTGCCATATATATCACCAATCCCGAACTTTTTCAAAATGAAACTGTAATTATAAATTCTTCCGTTGAGGATTTAAAAAGTGGATATTTAAATTTATGTGAAGATGGTAAAAAAATTTATATGCCTTCCTCAATAATAGATTTAGAAACCTTTAATGAAATATTAATTAAAGGATTTATAAATACAAATAATAACCTATACATCTAAGAAATAATAAATCAAAAATATCTTAATATTAATTTTGTGATAAACTGAAAGACGTGAGTTTCCTCACGTCTTTTAGTACTTTTTTAGGCATATGAAATAAAATAGCTAGTCAAAGATGCGAAATATATTTTGTATCAGACAAGGAGACAGATTTTCATTATAGTTTAGCTATTATGGAGTTCTGACGACGCAGTATAATACAAAATAGATGAGCATACTGACTAGTTATTTTTTGAATATACCTCATTATCAGACAAGGCGTTAGGTTCTGTTCATAGTGACGCTATGGGCAGGTTCTGACAACGTAGTATGATGGAAAATAGGCTAACATACTGGTATATTATTTTTTTGAAGATGCCTTAAATCTCATTATTCTCATAGCATTTAATATAGCAAGCACAGATACTCCTACATCAGCAAAAACTGCTTCCCACATTGTTGCTATTCCAAAGGCACCTAAAATTAATACCAAGGCTTTAACTCCTAAGGCAAATACAATGTTTTGAATAACTATTTTTCTAGTTCTTTTTGATATTTTTATTGCAGTAGCTATTTTAGAAGGCTCATCTGTCATGATAACCACGTCTGCTGCTTCAATAGCTGCATCAGATCCTAAACCACCCATTGCAATACCTACGTCTGCTCTTGCAAGAACTGGAGCATCATTTATTCCATCACCTACAAAGGCAATATTCTTTCCTGATGATTTTTTACTATCAATATTCTCAAGTTTTTCTACCTTTTCGTGTGGTAGTAATTCAGAATAAACTTCATCAACTTTTAGTTGGCTTGCTACCTTATTTGCTACTTTTTTATTATCTCCTGTTAACATAACAGTATTTTTAACTTCATTATCCTTTAATTCTCTAATGGCTTGTATAGCATCTTCTTTTAATGTATCTTCAATTACTATGCTTCCTGCATAAACTTTATCTATTGCCACATATACTACTGTTCCTACTGAATCAGTTTCTTCAAATTTTACTTTTTCAGCATTCATAAGCTTATTGTTACCTGCTGCAACCCTTTTACCTTCAACTTCTACAACTATTCCATGACCTGCAATTTCTTCATAATTGTTTACATCATCTTTATTAATTTCATTTTTATATGCCTTAACAATTGAAACTGCAATAGGGTGATTAGAGTAGCTTTCTGCATAAGCTGCATATTTTAAAACTTCGTCTTTATTAAATCCATTTGATGAATTTATTTCTGTAACGTTAAATACTCCTTGAGTAAGCGTTCCTGTTTTGTCAAATACTACTGTCTCTACATTGTTAAGAGCTTCTAAATAGTTACTTCCTTTAATTAAAATACCATGTTTTGAAGCTGTTCCTATTCCACCGAAAAATCCTAAAGGAATAGATATTACAAGAGCACAAGGACAAGAAATAACTAGAAATACTAAGGCTCTATATACCCACTCTTCAAAAGTTGCATCACTTATAAATATTGGAGGTAGTATAGCTAGTACAGCTGCTATAATTACTACTGCTGGAGTATAATATTTTGCAAACTTTGTAATAAAATTCTCTGCTTTTGCTTTACGGTTACTTGCGTTTTGTACAAGATCTAATATCTTAGAAACTGTAGATTCTCCAAATTCTTTAGTTACTCTTACAGTAATTACTCCATTTTGATTTATAAATCCACTGAGTACATCATTTCCCTCTTCAACATTACGTGGCATTGATTCCCCTGTAAGTGCTGATGTATCTAGCATTGATTTTCCCTCAATGACTACTCCATCTAATGGAACCTTCTCTCCTGGTTTTACAACTATAATGTCATCCACTGAAACTTCTTCTGGTGATACTTTAACTATTTCTCCATCTGTCTTTAAGTTTGCAAAGTCTGGTCTAATATCCATTAGTGAACTTATAGACTTACGAGATCTATTTACAGCTATATCTTGGAATAACTCTCCTACTTGATAAAACAACATAACTGCTACACCTTCTGGGAATTCTCCAACAGCAAATGCACCAACAGTTGCAATAGTCATTAAAAAGTTTTCATCAAAAATTTGTCCACGAGTAATATTTTTTAGTGCTCTAAGAACAATTTCTCCTCCTACTATAAGGTAAGCAATTAAGAATATTGCTAGCTCTATATTGGTGTTAAACTTACCAATTATTCCAGTAGCAAATATTGCACCGCCTAATGCAAGTTTTAGTATAGCTTTTTTGGTGCTTCCATCCCCATGACTATGTCCATATTCTTCCTCTTCTTCATCATGGCGATGTGCAGCTTCCTCATGATGATGTTCATGACTATGATCATGACCACTACAACAACTAGTCCCTCTAGTTTGTAAAGTTGCTATAGATTTTTTTCCTATTTTGTCCTTAACAACAACATCTGGTTCTAATTTTTTAACTATAGCCTTTATTTCTTCCTTAATATCATTTAAGTTTTCACCTTCTCTAGGCTTAAAAATTAAAGTTTTAGTCATAAAATTTACTGTTACTTCTTCTACGCCTTTTATCTCTCTAACTTTATTTTCTATTTTAGAAGCACAGTTTGCACAATCTAAGTTTTCTAATATAAGCTCTTTTTTAGCTTTCATATTACTTTTCTTCGCTTTTTCTTTTACAATTACATCTGGCTCCAATTTTTTAACTATGGCTTTTATTTCTTCTTCAATTTTGCTTAAATTTTCTCCGTCTTTAGGCTTAAGATTTAAAGTTTTAGTCATAAAATTTACTGTTGCTTCTTCTACACCATTTACTTCTCTAATCTTATTTTCTATCTTAGAGGCACAGTTTGCACAATCTAAATTTTCTAATATAAACTCTTTTTTAGCTTTATAGCTTATTTTTTTAGCTTTTTCCCTTACAACTACGTCTGGTTCTAATTTTTTCACTATAGCTTTTATTTTTTCTTCAATTTCATTTAAGTTTTCTTCGTCTTTAGGTTTAAAGATTAAAGTTTTAGTCATAAAGTTTACTGTTGCTTCTTCTATTCCGTTTATTTCTCTAATCTTATGTTCTATTTTAGAGGCACAGTTTGCACAATCTAAATTTTCTAATATAAGTTCTTTTTTAGCTTTATAATTCATTTTTTTAGCTTTTTCTTTTACGATTACATCTGGTTCAAGCTTATTAACTGTATTTTTAATTTCATTTATTATTTCATTTACATTAGCCTCATCATGTGGTTCAAAAGTAAGAGTTTTAGTCATAAAGTTTACTGTTACTTCTTTTATGTCCTTATTATCTTTTACTTTGTTCTCTATTTTTGAGGCGCAATTAGCACAATCAAGATTCTCAAGTATTAATTGCTTTTTACCCATATTACTACCCCCTTTAATCTGAACATATGAACAATCATTCATATGTTATATTATAATCATACTCTTGTTTTTTGTTACTGTCAATATAGATAAAAAGTATATTCTTAACAGATTTTTAACAAATTTTGTTTATTTCAATTAATCTCAATAATTTTAAAAATGTGATGATATCTACATTATATCTTTACTTTAGTAATATTTCTAAATTTTATTTCTTTGATACTTTTATTGCTAAACATCTTATTACTTAGTCATTATAGTGAAACTATAATTTATAGCTAAAATATCATTATCTACATTTTCGTTAAAAATTATATTTTTAATACCTTTTTTAAAAACACTATTAGTATTATCAACAATGGTAATGATAATACTAACAAATTAATATGTGATAAAAAAATTTATAATGTACTAAAAGAAATAGAAATACTAGAAGAATAACACACATCTAAAACTACAATTTTTACTTATTCTAAAGAACTGTAGTTAATTATCCCATCTTAGAATTAATTATTAATTTAAATACCTTTATTAAATTTATCTTAACACTTATAATAATATTTAATTATGAACTTTTATTGGGGTGTAAGAATTGAGTTACTTAAAAAGAATAACTTTTAACTGGAACAAAGTAAAAAATAAAAATGTGTATCCTTTTAATATTAAATCATTAATGAATACTGATTTTATAGATACAGAACATAATGTAGTCTTTTTAGTAGGGGAAAATGGATCTGGTAAATCAACATTATTAGAGGCTCTTGCTCATAAAATTGGATTTTCAACAAAAAGTGGAAGCCAAAATTCCATACTTAATAGTACTTTAGATGATTTATCTTTAAGTTCTATTATGACTTTATCATGGCTACCTAAAATTAATAATGGCTTCTTTTTAAGAGCAGAAACTTTATTTAACTATGCTGAATATCTTGAAGATTTGGCGAATGATCTTTATATAGATAGAGATGAAGTGTATGCTGCATATGGAAATAAAGAGCTTTATGCTCAATCTCATGGTGAATCTTTTTTAAGTGTAATAACAAATAGATTCTCTAGAAAAGGAATTTATCTTTTAGATGAGCCTGAAGCTGCATTGTCACCTGAAAAACAAATAGCTTTTTTAAAAATACTTCATGATACTATAGATGGAACAAAATCTCAATTTATAATCGCTACCCACTCACCAATAATAATGTCTTATCCAAATGCAATTATATACGATTTTAATGGTGATTTTATAAGGAAGATAAACTATGAAGATACTGAACATTTTAAACTTACTAAAGACTTTTTAGATAATAGAGAAAGATATTTTAAATATTTATTTTAATATACAACTTAATAAATAAAAAAGCCGTGATATCTCACGGCTTTTTATCTTATAAATTATTGTCTGTATTATTTTATATGCCTAACTGCTTTAATATTTCTGACTTACCTACTCTATTTACTCCACTATATTCAATATCTTCTTTATCATCAATTTTAATATTGTATTCCCTTTCGATTATTTCTTTTATTCTAGATTTACAAAAGGTTCCCTGGCACCAGCCCATAGATGCTCTGGTTCTTCTTTTTACTCCATCAATGGTTGTAACTTTAATACCTCTATGAAGTGAATCTACAATTTCTCCTTCTGTTACCTGCTCACATCTACAAATAATCTTTTCTGGGCAAGAATCTATATCTATCTTATCCTTTATTTCCTTAAAAGGCACAAGATCTTTTTTAGTAATTATAGGTTTTCTATAAGCTATAAAATTATCTTTCTTCTTAAGAACACATCCTGCATTTTCTAATATGTCTTTAACCATTAGTGCTATAGCAGGTGATGAGGTAAGTCCTGGTGATTGAATTCCTGCCACATTTATAAATCCCTTTGTAGATGTTTCCTCAATTATAAAATCATCTGTGCTGCTTCTAGCTCTTATACCTGTGAAACTTCTGATAAATTTATTAATCTCAATTTTATCTGTAGTTGCTTTAGCAAGTTCTAATATTTTATTCATTCTTTCTATATGGGTAGAAGTATCTTCTTTTTCTGAATCATCGGAAGCATCTGGTCCTATTAATAAATTACCATGATAGGTGCTTGTTGCCAAAACACCTTTGCCATAAGCGGTAGGCATTTGAAACACTACTGTATTAAGAACTTTTCCCGTATCTCTAGCAAATAGTAGGTACTCACCACTTCTAGGAAGAATTTTAAAATAATCCTCGCCTACCATAGAAGAAATTTCATCACTATAAAGGCCTGCTCCATTTATTACAAATCGGGAAGAAAAATTTCCATTGTTGGTCTTTATATTAAAAATATTATCTTCTTTTTCTATGGATAAAACCTTGCTATTTAAGAATAACTCTACACCGTTTGCTATGGCATTTTCAGCAAGTGCAATTGCCATCTCATAAGGAGAACATACTCCTGCTCCTTTACAATAAAGAGCATATTTTACATTAGGATTAATATTAGGTTCAATTTTTAATATTTCTTCTTTATTTATAATGCTTAAATCATGGCAACCATTCATAATTCCATTTGCCATAAGACCTACTAATGCTTTTATATCCTCTTCAAAGCTTATTACTAATGAGCCTGTTTTTCTAAATCCAAAATTCAATTCTTTATCAAGCTCTTCATACATCATTCTTCCCTTGTAACAAAGCTGCCCTTTTAAAGTAGCGTGTTTTTCTGCATATCCTCCATGAACTATAGCACTATTTGCCTTTGTAGCACCCATAGAAACATCCACATCTTTTTCTATTAGCGCAATAGAAAGATCATATCTAGAAAGCTCTCTTGCAATTGCTGTGCCTACAATTCCTGCCCCTATAATTGCTACATCATAAATCATACTCTTCTCCCCTAAGCTACATATTTCTTGTTGCTATCAAGTCTATTCCTGTTCCTAGTACATTTTCAATTATTACATCTCCAACTTTTATTGGTGAAGATACTTCAATATCATCTAAAAGTTTCATACATTGAAAGTTTAAATCTTTAGGTATTGCACCATTAGTTTTTACAGGAAGTCTATTATGAATTCCTCCCTTTATTTTAACAGTTGAAGTTACTACTCTTGTTGGAGAAGTTAATTCTTTAACCCCATATTCTGCACCTCTTGGACATAAATTACCACTAACTTTATAATTATTGTCTACATCTATTTCTAGATGACACCCTCTTGGGCATATTATACATATTAATTCTTTAGTCATAATTAACTCTCCTTCTCCACAGAAATTATTATTTCATCTTTATTAACACTTTCGAGAATACCCTTAGGAATCATTATTTTTTCCATTTCTCCTGGTGCCATATGCTTTCTCTTAAAGCTTAAAAGATCTTTATCATCAGCTTTTACCTTGATAACAACATCTTGATAGACATTATTTACTCTCATAAATACATCTATTCCCTTATCAAGATTTTCTACTCTTACTTTTTGTGGTACTGTGTAATTTATAGCATTACCATTTTTAATATAAATATAGTCTTCGCTATTTTTAATTTCCCCTTTTATATATTTTGCTGCATTACGTCCTGCTCTTTGGCTTTCAGAAGTAACAAAATCAACTAAGTCATGCACATGAACTACATTTCCACAAGCAAAAATACCTTCAGCACTAGTTTCCATACTTTCATTTACTATAGGTCCACTAGTTCTTCTATCTATTTCAACGCCTGCTTTTTTAGATATTTCATTTTCTGGTATTAATCCTACTGATAGTAAAAGTGTATCGCATTTAAATTCTACTTCTGTTCCCTTTATAGGAATTCTATTTTCGTCAACTTTTGAAATGACAACAGATTGAACTCTACCATCACCCTTTACATTAGTTACAGTATGTGAAAGATACAATGGAATATTATAATCATTTAAGCATTGAACAATATTTCTATTTAATCCATTTGAGTAAGGCATTAATTCAACTACAGCATGAACCTTAGCTCCTTCAAGTGTCATCCTTCTTGCCATTATAAGCCCTATATCTCCAGAACCTAATATAACAACATCTTTTCCTACCATATAGCCTTCCATATTAACGTATCTTTGAGCTGCTCCTGCTGTAAATACTCCTGCAGGTCTATCTCCTGGAATTGCTATAGCTCCTCTTGTTCTTTCTCTACATCCCATTGCTAAAATTATAGCCTTAGTGTTAATTATCATATATCCATCTTCTGAATTTATAGCATGAATTTCTTTGTTTGGTGTTACATCTAAAACCATCGTATCTAACTTAACATCAACAGTAGTTTTATCTAATAAATCTATAAACCTTTGAGCATATTCAGGTCCTGTAAGCTCTTCTTTAAAAGTATGAAGTCCAAAACCATTGTGAATACATTGCTCTAATATTCCTCCAAGTTCCTTATCTCTTTCAATGATTAATATATTTTCTACTCCATTATTATGTGCTTCTAATGCTGCTGCAAGCCCTGCTGGACCTCCACCAATAACTACTAAATCGTAATTCATTTTTACGCCTCCTGCTATTTCTTTTTAGTTTCACCTGTTAAAATATAAGAATTATTTTTATCTAGAAGTATTTCCTCAAGATTTTTTCCAAGTTCCTTTGATAAAATTTCTTGAACTCTTGGTCCACAGAAGCCACCTTGGCATCTTCCCATTCCTGGTCTACATCTCTTTTTAACTCCATCTAAGGTGGTTGCCCCTACTGGTCTTCTTATACTATCTATTATTTCTCCTTCTGTTATGTTTTCACATCTACAGATGATTCTTCCATAGCTCGGATTTTCCTTGATTATTTCAGCCTTTCTCTCTGGTGAAAGTTCCATAAATACTATTTGCTTACGTTCTCTTATAAAATTTTTATTTTCCTTAAATTCTAAACCGCTATCTTTTAAAAGTTTAATAGCTTCTAAGGCTATTGCTGGTGCTGAGGATAATGCTGGAGATTTCATACCTGCTAAATCTATAAATCCTTTTGCATCCTCCGCTTCTTCAACAATAAAATCAGTTCTTTCAGAATATGCTCTAAGTCCAGCAAAATTTCTTATACTATCTCTAAAAGCAATATTTTTAACTGATAGTGCAGCCTTTTCTCTAACAAAGTCTAATTGTTCACTTGTAGTTGAAAAGTCTTCTCTACTTATTATGCTTTCTGAATCTGGTCCTACAAGAAGATTTCCATGAACTGTAGGTGTAACAAGCACTCCTTTACCATGTTCATTTGGACATTGAAAAATTGTTTTCTTTACTAATTCTCCCTGTGTTTTATCCATTACAAAATATTGTCCCTTTCTAGGGCTAATAGCATAGGCAGGCTTAGCTACCATATTATGAACTTTATCTGCATAAATCCCTGCTGCATTAACTATATATTTTGTATAAATTGGTTTCTCTGAATCGTTAATAGTTATTGTATATCCATCTTCTAATTTTTCTATTGAAGTAACTTCAGCACTTAGTTGAAGCCTTACTCCATTGACAACTGCATTTTCCATAAGTGCAATTGTATATTCCCATGGACCTACTATTCCCCCTGTAGGTGCATGTAATGCTCCTGCTATTTCTGGGCTTATATTTGGTTCCAGTTTTAAAGTTTCTTCTTTAGTTAATATTTGAAGATTTGGCACTCCATTTTTTGTACCATTTTCATAAAGTGAATTTATTGTTTTTAAATCTTCATCATTAAAAGCTAATACTAGTGAACCTATTCTTTCAAATGGAACATCTAGTTCATTACAGATTTCTTCAAACATTTCATTTCCCTTAACATTAACTTTAGCCATCATAGTTCCATTTTTAGGATCATAACCTGCATGAACAATAGCACTATTTGCTTTTGTTGTCCCATTTGCAACATCATTTTCTTTTTCTAACACCTTCACATTTAAATCATACTTTGCAAGTTCTCTTGCTACAGAAGCACCTATTATTCCTGCTCCTATTACTACTACATCATACATAAACAATTCCTCCCAAAGCGTTATTTCAATTGACAATTGAGAATTAACAATGGACAATTGTGAACATTTCTCAGCATAACTGAGAAATTAATAACTATATTTTATAAACTAATTTTCTTAAAATAATATTTAACCTAATTTTTCATCTTTAAATAACATTTGTTTTTGAATCTTCAATATAGATTAAAAAGTAACCATAATTTTTAATTCTTCATCCTTAATTCTTAATTTCTAAGCATCATGTTCTTCCCACTCTTGTGCTCTTATGACTGCTTTCCTCCAACTTTTGTAAAGCTTTTGTCTTGTTTCCTCTTCAAGATTTGGTGTATATTCGTTATCTATATTCCATTTATCCATAATCTCTTCTTTATCTTTCCAAAAGCCTACAGCTAGCCCTGCTAAATAAGCTGCACCTAATGCAGTAGTTTCCCTTATAAGTGGTCGTCTTACGATTTTCCCTAAAATATCTGATTGAAATTGAAGTAAAAATCCATTTGAACTTGCTCCTCCATCAACCTTTAGTTCTTCAAGCTCAAGGCCTGTATCCTCTATCATTGCATCAATTACGTCCTTAGTTTGATAAGCTATAGATTCAAGAGCAGCTCTTATTATGTGGTTTCTATTTGCTCCTCTTGTTAATCCAAAAATAGCTCCTCTAGCATACATATCCCAATAAGGTGCTCCAAGTCCAGTAAATGCAGGAACTATGTAAACTCCACCATTGTCTTTAACCTTTTGAGCAAAGTACTCTGTATCATTTGAGTCATTTACTATTCTAAGCTCATCTCTAAGCCACTGAATAACTGCACCTCCAACAAATACACTTCCTTCAAGAGCATAATGGACTTTATTGTCAATTCCAATTGCAATTGTTGTTATAAGTCCATTTTTACTTTGTATTATTTCGTCACCAGTGTTCATTAGTAAAAAGCATCCTGTGCCGTATGTATTTTTTGCAGATCCCTTTTCAAAGCAAGCTTGACCAAATAGTGCTGCTTGCTGGTCTCCTGCTATACCTGCTATAGGTACTCTTGTACCACCTTTTCCACCAAGGTTAGTCCTTCCATAAATTTCACTACTATTTTTAACCTCTGGAAGCATACTTTCAGGTATATTTAAGGCTTTTAATATTTTTTCATCCCATTTTAATGTTCTAATGTTAAAGAGCATTGTTCGTGACGCATTAGTATAATCTGTTACATGAACTTTTCCATTGGTTAGTTTCCAAACAAGCCAGGTATCTACTGTTCCAAATAATATTTCTCCATTTTCAGCTTTTTCTCTAACGCCTTCAACATTATCTAAAATCCATTTAATTTTTGTGGCAGAAAAATATGCATCTACAACAAGACCTGTATTCTCTCTAATATATGATTCCCAGCCATCTGCCTTTAGTTTGTCGCATATTTCTGCTGTTCTTCTACATTGCCACCCTATAGCATTATAAACCGGTCTTCCTGTCTCTTTATCCCATAAAATTGTAGTTTCTCTTTGATTTGTAATTCCTATAGCAGCTATATTTTCTGCTAGTAATCCTGTCTTTGCTAAAACCTCTGTTAAAACCCCATATTGAGATGCATAAATCTCCATAGGATCTTGCTCCACCCATCCCTTTTGAGGATACATAGGTGTAATTTCCTTTTGAGCAATTTCGAGAATATTTTGATCCTTATCAAAAATTATTGCTCTTGAACTAGTAGTCCCTTGATCTAGTGCTACAATATACTTTTCCATGTGATACTCCCCCATCATATATATTAAATTTACAAAGTTAATGTATAGCCGAATATCGCTGCGGTCTTATGTATTTAAATCTACAACTTGAAATAATTGAGAATTGACTATGGACAATTATAGTGCAAAATAATCCTTTTATTTTGTACCAATTATTCAATAAATAGAAAACAAAAAACTACAAAAACAACACACCTAAAAAGGCGTTTTGTTTTTGTAGTTTATCTCTTAATCTCTTACTACATAAACCATATTTCATTTTTTGTTGAAGATACTGCCGTAGCTCCTGCTTGAAGCGCTAGCATTATATCTTCTTTATCTTCAATTAATCCTCCAGCAATAACTGGTAGATTAGAAAAACTAACTATTCTTTTTATAATCTTTGGCATAACACCAGGTAAAATTTCAATAGCATCTGCATATCCAGAATTCATATGCTTTTTACTCCCCTCAAGGGATAATGAATCCAATATGAAACATCGTTGTACCGTTATAAGCCCTTGCTCTTTAGCATTTTTTATCATACTAGCTTTAGTGCTTATAATTCCATCAGCTTCTGTATTCTCTTTTAGAAAATTTATTATAATATCTCGATTTGAAAGTCCGTCAATTAAATCAATGTGAACAATGGCTATTCTATCACTATCTTTAACTTTCTTAACTATGTTTCTAATGTTGCATATATCACCAAATAGAATAAACACAACCTTCGAATCAGCTTCTAATGCTTTTTCGAGTCCTTCCATATCCTTAACAGCAGATACTACAGGTACATCCTCTAAAGCTTCATAAAACAACTTTCCCATCTTAATACCTTCTTACTATTTATTATAATATAATTGTTACATAAAATAAAGTAAATGAAAAGGTTTTTCCTCATATTTATAAAAAATTGCATAAATTATTGTGAATTTATGCAATTTTTATCAATAGCACTGTTAATTTTTACTTATATATTTATGCTATTAACCATTATTCTTAATTTTCTCTTTATCTATGTCTACCACCCTTAAAGGTTTTACTGTTGGTCCTTCTATTATTTCACCTTTTATAGTAAATCTTGAAGCGTGACAAGGACAATCCCAACTTTTTTCACTATTATTCCATTGAAGTTCACATTGCATATGAGTACATATTATCTCAACACCATAATAATTACCTTGCTCATCTCTATATACACCTATTTTTCTTCCCTCATATTCAACTACCTTACCTTCACCTTTACCTACATTCTTAATAGATTTTTCAGGATAATCCAATTTTCCTTTAGTATATCTTTGTGTGAACTTGGAAGCATTTCCTCCTAGCTCTTTAATTGATGATGCCACATTAAATCTTGAAGGTGTATAAACATCTATCCAAGGGCTTTTACCAGTACTTATTAAATCAGTAATAATCATTGCTGCAACAGTTGAGCTAGTCATTCCCCACTTTTGAAATCCTGTAGCAACATATAAATTTTCTGTATTAGCAGAATATTGTCCTATATAAGGTACTCCATCTAATGGTGTCATATCCTGTGTTGACCATTTATATATAATTTCCATACTTTCATAGAGTTTTTCTCCGTATTTCTTTAATGCCTCATAGCATTTCTCAGTATTGTAAAACTCTCCGGTTCTATGTGATTCTCCACCTAATAGCAATATATCTTTATCACCTAGTTTTTGTGTTCTAAAAGACCTTTTAGGCTTTTCTGCACTTATATACATTCCGTCTACATTTATATTTTTAGTATCTAATCCTAATACGTAGGAACGCTCTCCATGCATTCTTACAAAATAAAGACCATGACTATTTAAAATAGGAAAATGAGTTGCAACTATAACCTTATTTGCAGTTATCTTTTCATCTTTAGTTGAAAGAATTAGTTTTTTATCCTCTTTATCCACATCTAAAATTCTAGTATGCTCAAATATGTACGATCCATCACCATTTACCTTTTCTGCTAAAGCTAAAAGATATTTTCTAGGGTGAAACTGTGCTTGATTATGAAAAACTACTCCTGCCTTTATATCAAAAGGAAGAGCTACTTTCTTAGCAAACTCAGCAGATATTCCTAAACTTGCAGCAGTCTTTACTTCCCTTTCTATTTTATCTATGTATTCCTCAGATTCTGTGTAAACACAAGCTATTTTTTCTTCAAAATCACAATCAATATTATTTTCTTCAATAATCTCCTTTATCTTTTTAATTGCTGATTGGTTTGCATCTGCATATTGTCTAGCTTTTTCTTTTCCAAAATCGTTAATGAGTTTATCATAAATTAAATCATGCTGAGAAGTTATTTTTGCAGTAGTATTTCCTGTAGTATTTTCACCAATTCTATTTCCTTCAAATACGGCAACATTAAATCCACTTTTCTTTAGCATATAAGCAGTGCTAATCCCTGCAAGTCCACCACCTATTATTGCAATATCAATTTCAAAGTTACCATTTAGTTTTTCATAATTCGTGGTTTTTGTAGTGTCTAACCATAGAGATTTATTTATATTTATCATAATATTCCCTCCTATATATATTAATTTTTACAAATAAGAGGATTATTATTTACAAAATGCTAATTTTATAATTATTATATGTTTATAATTATAATATGATGATGCTAGCTTTAAAGTTGATGGATATCTTAAAATAATTTATATTTTTAATGTTATAATTAAAGATATTCTTTTAATAATTCACAATTGTGGAGGCTTCTTCTATAACGGAGAAGTTTTGAATTAATTTCAACTGTAATTATAAATTATGAAATATGAATTAAAATATTTATATAGTGGGGTATCAAATGGAAAATCAAAAAAACATAAGACAAACTTCTGCATTTAAACTATTTTTGCATTCTTACAATAGATTGATGTTTACCTATTGGGAAAATCTTATTTTTGAAACAATATATAAACTTTTAGCTATGATAGTATTTATTCCTATGATTTCTATGATATTTAACGGACTATTATCTATTGCAGGTTTTAAAGCAATCACTAATAATGAACTTTTAAGATTTGGTTTTAGTAGATATGGCTTTTTAACCATTTTAATATTACTTCCTATAGCTATAATTCTTATTTTCTTAGAATTTTCTATACTTATTATAATTTCTTATTATAGCAATAAGGGAAAAAGAGTTCTTATAGGGGATGCTTTTATAAAATCTCTTGGATATTTACCTTCTATATTTAAATATGGAATTTTAGGAATAGCAACATACCTTCTTCTTTTAGTTCCATTATTAAATATAGGCATAGGTTCTACTCTTTTACCTTCTATAGAAATACCTAATTTTATATCAGGAGAGCTATTTAAAACTACAACTGGGATAATATCTTATACAATAGTTTTTGCTATTATTATATATTTAAATATTAGATGGATTTATTCTCTTCATATTATAGTACTTGAAGGAAATAACAATTTTAGAGCTGCTGCTAAAAAAAGTAGTAAGATGGTTAAAGGAAATTACTTTAAAATTGCACTAAGAGTATTAGTAAGTATATTTATATATGTATTATTTATGCTTTTATTAATATCTCTATTAGCCTTTGTATTAATATTAATTTACCTTTTACTAAGTAATATAATTGCAGAAGAAAGTGTTATTTCTTCCGTAATAACGTCCATTTTCTTTGCTTTAGTGGTTATTGCTTTTTATATTTCTACATCAATAATTACTCCTTTTTATATAAATCTTATAACTAAATTGTATTTAGATAGATGTGATAAAAATAAAATCAATATTGAAAAGAAGAATATAAAAACTGCTGATGACAATACAAAAAGCTTTTTAGTTAAATATAAAAAATCCTTTGTTGTTTTTCTTTTATTGCCATTTGTAATTATTTCTTTTGTCCTACCTATAGTTATAGATCCTTTTGAAAGCGGCTATACAGATTTAGTAATTATGGCACATAGAGGAAGTTCATTACATGGTGTGGAAAATACTCTAGAAGCAATAGAAGGAGCTATAAATGAAAAAGCTGATTATGCTGAAATAGATGTGATTCAAACTAAAGATAATGAATTTGTAGTAATACATGATTTTAATTTAAAAAGACTTGGAAAAGTTAATGCTAATATCTCTGACCTTACCTTAGATGAAATAAGAGAAGTAACATTAAAACAAGGTGATTTTACAGGTAAAATTAGCACCTTGGATGAAGTTATCAAGTTTTCTAAGGGAAAAATAAAGCTAAATATAGAAGTAAAGTTACATGGAGAAGAAGAAGACTTTGTTAATAAATTTATAGGGATTATTAAAGATAATGATTTCACAGATCAATGTGTAGTTCAATCTACAGATTTTCCTATTTTAAAAGAAATAAAAAAAGCTGAGCCTAAACTTAAAGTAGGATATATAATATATGCTGGACTTCCTAAAGTTGAATTTATCGAAGTTGACTTTTTAACAATAGAAGAATCCTTAGTAACAGATAAAATTATACATGCTTCTAGATTACTAAATAAACCTATATATGTCTGGACTGTAAATAGTAAGAGTTCTATGGAAGGTTTTTATCTACTAGGTGTAGATGGAATAGTTACAGATGATGTTCCTACTGCTAAAGAAGTAGTAGCTGAAATGAAAGAAAACTGATTTCTTACTATGTATGAAGGTAGAAACTAGGTTCTTACTAAAATGATTTTTATTATTAATTGTGGCTATCCAAAATGGATAGCCACAAAATTATTTTCATACTAATATAAATTTAATTATAACTGAGTTTTTATAAAATGGCATTAAGAAACCAAATTATATTTTCAATATTAAAAATATACCGAAAAATTATTATATATTATTTTAAAGAATCAAGATTAATTGTTTATCTATCGTAATCATATTCTAGAGTTTTTTTACTCTCTTTCGCTCCTATTTCCATAGATCTTTTTACTATTTTCTCTAAATAATCATTTTCTGAATACTGCCCTATTGAAGCTAATACTAAAGAGTCTCTTAAATACTTACTATTTTTTTCAAATAATGTCTCTTTCATTGGAAATCCATGATGTTCTGCATACTGACAAGCAAATTTCATTGTTGTTCTTGTATTGCCCTCTCTAAAAGGATGAACCTTCCAAATTTTGGCTATTATTTCTGTAAATTCTTTTGCTTTTTGATCTAATGGCATTTCACCCCAATTGATACGATTTAATTTATTTATTGCTTTCTCTATATCAGTTTTAATTAAACTAAAATCTGAATACTCTACTGACATACCATCTAAAACAAATTCTGCTTTTCTCATATTTATAGTTCGTATTTCCCCTGCCCAATGATATAAATCTTGAAAAATATATTTATGGATTTTTTTCATATGTTCAAAGTCAAACTTCTTGATATCTACCTCATCATCAACAGTAACTAATCTCTGTACTGTAAAATCTGCCTCTGCTTGATTTAATGTTTCTAAATCTCTTATGTTTAACTTATTAATAAGTACGTTTGTACCTTTATACAAATATGAATCTGCCATAATGCCACCTCTATTTGTTTTCAGGTACTTTATACTTTTCAATTAGTTTCTTGATGTTATCTTCAATCTCAGTTTTGCCCTTTATATAATCTTCCAGCATCTCTTTACATTCCTCTGAAGGCTCAACTCCATCCAGCGAATTAATTGCAATTGCTGATCGTACTTTTTTTAATCTTTCTTTTCTTTCATTTTTACTTGTACTCAATTTCTATCACTCCAACTTCATAGCATATTTACTCATATACTTTCTATAAAATAAAAATATAAAATCATATACCTCACCGTTTAAAAATATAAAAGATTTACTTTTCGCTTCAATATTGACAGTTTATTCTGAAAATTTATATGATTTTAATAATCTAAATACATTATCTCTATTATATTATAATTTTAGCACATTCTAAATAATATAAACATTATATATATATATTTAGAATGTGCTTTTATAAATTCAGGGAGTAACTTAGTAAAAGATTTTTATACATAAATTAAAAATTAAGAATGAAAGATGAAGAATTATGGTTAAAACTCCACGTCAAAACCTTTGGAGTTTTCTAGAGTATATTTTATTTAAAGAAATTCACTAAAGTGAATTTTATCCTAAATTCCTCATTCTTAACTATTAATCCTTAATTTTCAAGAAATTAAGCTATTTTTATATGAATCTCTATTTTGAGTTCTAATATTATACTCCTGTAGCTATGCAACTATATGCTTCTTATACATTATAATAATTTAATAAAATCTCCACTTATATATCCAACACCTTTTACATAATCTATGCTCCACCAACGAACGGCAATAAGCATAGTCTAACCTTATCTCCATATTTTAATTCTCCAATTATATCATAGAAAGCATACTTCTGTCATTTCTTACATTTAGGATATCTGCTGTTACAGTTCCATATTTAAGATTCTTATTAACCTTACGGTCTTAAATCCATCTGCTATTGCTTTAGCTACATTTTTAACCTATCTTTTATATACCTCTATATCCTTTGTAGCTTCAACAAAGCATACCTCAATTATCATGGCTTCACAATCAGTATTTTTGATTCTCCTAATTGATCCACCACTATCAACTAAATATTTAATACCACGATTTTTAAACCTAGGTTTTCTAAGATTTTCAATATTGCAGTAGCCTTTTCAATAGCTAACTTTGAATTTCTATCATATACCCAAATTTCACTACCTAGTGCTCCATCATATCTGCTATGCATTGTTAAAATGAATAGAAAAATATATATCTAAATTATGAGTTAGCTTTTGTTAATACCATAATTTAATTCTGTGGATAAAAACTATCCTCTGGTAGTTGGCAAGTTGTTAAATTGTGCTGCACAACAACAAAAGAATTCAATTCCTTAATAATCTTTCTTCCTTCTGCAACTCATCAATAATTCCTCTTGCACCAGGTAAACTTTCGTATGACCATATCATACCTATTCTCATTTACCTAATATCCCTCCCCTGTTTTATCAACTTGCTTAAATACTTGGTTAGTTAATACAGTAGTACCTGTTACTAAAACACCTTGTATAGTTGACTGTATACCAAAACCTAAAAGCAAATTAGAGCATAAAATCCCTAAAAGATAATAATATATGAAGTATTATTTCATCTTTTACAGCGTTGAATTGTTTTAAAAATACCTACCAATATATAAAACTGGTATTAATATTAATGCCCTGCTCTGCTATAAAATCTTTAAATTCCATAAAAAACACCTCTACTTTTAATATAATCTTTATTTCTTCTACATCCTTTTCACTTTTTCAAATTTTTTATTATTCTCTGTGCTAAGTTTTGTATTATAGCGATTCTTCTCTATAGCTTGATTTAGTCTGTTTTCTCTCTCTATGTGTAGTCTTAAGCACATAAATTAAAAGAAATACAAACATTGTGCTAGCCCTTGACTAATTGCTACTTTTATTATTTCTGCCTCATCTCAACGCCTCGCTTTCAAAATAGGAAACAAAGCCAAAAGATTTTTCTAAATCTTTTAGCTTTGTTATATAATCCATTAATATATAACACTGCTTTTACATTATAAATCATAGCAGTATCTTCCATCTAAATTCTCATTTTTGATAATAGCAGCACCATAAATTTCGCTAAACTCTAATGAAGTTATGGAAGCTTTACCTTTTATATAACTAAACTCTCTAATAGTAGCTTTGCCTTTCAAATCCTTTTGGATTGGTATAATTGCTTTACACTCTTAAGTTATCATCTTTTACTAGTAGAGCTTTTCCACCAATTTGAATTTGGCTTATGATCGCCTTACCTTCAAATATATTTTTTTGTTTTGCAATATGTGCCTTACCTTTAAATAACTGTTTCTTAACTTGAATAATTGCTTTACCATCTATCGTTTTAAATGCTATATTTTATTTACCATACAATTTTTCATCAGTATATCTAATTAAGGCTTTACCGTTGAATATTTCTTTTTCTTACTTTTACTCTTATTTTTCCATCTATTTTGCTGGATTTAGCTATGAATGCTTTACCTTCTAATTCCTCATTGACATATCTAACTCTAACTCTACCCCTAAGTGTATCATTAGATTTAATAATACTAGCAGTACCTTTTTAGTTATCATCTTTATCTAAACTTGTAATTTTTACTTTTCCATAAATATCATCTGATATTTCGTATACTTGCTTTACCATTTATTCTATATTTCCAACACCACCTATAATATTAGATATACCTTGTAAATATCATTAAAGTTTGTATATTGGCACGCACTTAAACACGTCTAGTATAAGCTATTCTTACCACTTTAATGGCAGTTTGACTAATAATTGCCTTACCTCTTAATTGCTCATCAATTATATCATGTATTATTTCATACTTTTCCTTGCAATTTTCTCATCAAAAGTTCGCCCGCCAACAGATTTGGCACCTTGAAGTCATTAGCTTTACTAATTTTAACAATACCTTCAATCATATCTGGATATATTCTAGCTTTTGCACGGATTTTGCTATACATTTCATCTTTATCAATATATGCTTTACCCTCAATACCTTTATAAGCTTTTTGTATAGACTCAATGTTTGCTTTACCATCTATTCTATCTGCTGGTAGTATAAATGTATCAAGTCAAATACTTCTATTTCTAGCTCTGGAGCATATAATCTATCGGAATATTCTTTTGATAAAAAGCTTTTAAATTGTACCTGTTCTTCATCAAAAGCTTTCAGTAAAAATCCATAGTTACGTTCCAATTATAATACCAATCTTTTTTGCTATGGACTTAACATCAAAGGTATACTTGAAAAATAGCCCACTCTTCAGCTTGCTCTATACTTATTAATTTCTTTCTTTGAGGATGTCCATTCCATGTAATACTGTTTTCTATCCAATTTCTATCACTATTAATTTCCTAGCACTTCAAAAGCCTTTTTATCCTGTGAGTACAAGTTTAAACTAGCTCTTGTAATATGACAATTTAATGGCATTTTAGATATATCAAATTTAATAAAACTTCTATATCTAAATCCTTCTTTATCACCTACTCTTATATAAGGATATTCACCAAAGGATAATGACTTTTGTTTTTCACTAACAAGAAGTATCTTCAACTAGTGAAAATTAAAAAAAACTTTCTCTCTAGGGTAAGCCTGTATTCCAAATAAACCCCTTTGTTTGTTTGATGAATGTGCTTTATAAACAACTTACCTTTAACTCCATCGCTTATTAAAGTTCCTATTTCAACTTTACCAGTAAAATCCATCTAAAAGTAGGCGCAGACCATATATTACTCTTGCCATTACCCCATAATTAAACCATGCCAAGATTATAGCTACCTTCCATTTATTAAAATCCTGCATTGTTTGCTTAGTTTTTATTTTAGCTGTTTCATCATTGCATTGATTACTCACAACCCACTTCCTTTCTAAATTTCACTTGAAGTGGAATTTACAGTAATCTCAAATCTTCACCCTGCTCTTGCTCTATATCAGTTTTTACTCTAATATAAAAGGGAATTATTTCTTCATTGAGTAATTTGTCAATTTTAATTTCATGAGAACCTGTTCATTATCTTTTTCACTATCAATTAATATATCTGAGCACTAGAGTATTATTAAATTCTCTGTTACTTTAATAACAACATCTTTGATATTATATCCACGAGCATTTTAAATAAACAGTGCCCCTTTGCCTTGTTTTTCCTGCTAATATATTGCAAAGTTTATCCTCTTAACAATATTTCCTAAGTCATCAGAATAATATCCACCTAATTCATCGCAAAATAATAGTCCACTATACTCTCCAATAAAAATTGTAAGCAAGTGAACTTTGCTTTTCATATTCATCTTTAACAAATACTTGAATGACATTATTGCGTCCTATACTGATTTCATTACTTTTAAATTTTCTAGCTATAGAATAGGGTGTATCAAAGTAATTTGACCAATCTCCATCTAGTGGATATATCTGCTTGCCATTTAGTAACATTCTATATTTAATTTTATTTTTATCATCATCGCCTATTTCTAACCTCATTAACATTCCTATCCTTCTATTATCAACACGACTCCTGTTAAAGCGTTAAACTTCCATTCTTTTTAACTGTCTCCATTTTCTTGCTCAACTGTAATAGTTGCGGCATAATGTCGTTCTGATGTGTTTTAAAGAGTATCCTTTTGTATAACAGCTTCATCATCAATATCATATTTAATCGCAATTACTTCTTTAATAGGCTTTTCTAAAGTATCAATTTTTACATCTATGGCCTCTCCATAAGCCTGGGCATTTAACATTAAGCTAGGCTTTAGTCAAGTTGTTTGGCTTTATCTGCTGCTCTTAGAAACGCTTATCTAAGATCATAATAAATCTTTTATCATATGTGACATTTTTATGAAGCTTTAATTCCTTTTGCGATGAATTGTAAACTAAAACCTCTGCATCCTCTGATAATTCATTATATTCATTTTCGTTTAATGTGAGCTTATTACTTTTATTCCATAAATGTTTCTGATGTTAAATTTGATTGTGCTATGTTTTGTAATTTTGATAATGGGTTGTTGGTATATGGAATTATTATTATTTATAAGATAGTATTTAAATTAGACGCTTGTGAAAAAATATTTGACGCTATCATTCTCTAATTGATCCCAAAACACATATAAGATATTATTATATGCTAATACTTTTAGGAAATTTGCTTATTTTTACTATTGGCTCAAGTTAAACTACTTAAATCATTATACCATTTGGTACCATCGCCAATATTTATATCTTGCTTTATTATTTTCAATAAAAAATACATATAATATACTATTAAATATAACGCTATTAGGATAATTAGTTTCTTTATCATTATAATAATTTGAGCTGTATGATTGTGTATTTCTGCTGTCATCCCATTTATGTTGCTTTACCTTATTTGATAAACACTACTATTGCTATCATATTCAGACCAGCTTACATATAAAATATTATTAAATATAATACTATTAAGAGAATTAACATTTCTACCATTATTATAACTTAAACTACCTAAATCTTCATACCATTTAATACCATCATATATGTTATATGGTAATCTGTTATTCTCAATGAAAGACATAGGTTTATTTATATATAATATTTTCAGGATAATTACCCCCAACATTTATATCATAATTTAAACTTCCAAAATCATCATACCATTTAATACCATCATAATACCTATATCTAATTTGAACCGTATTTAATGACCTTCCACTATATTCACTCCAAAATACATATAAGTTATTATTGAATATAATAGATTGAGGATAAAATGCCTTTCCTTTATAAGATAGTTTAAACTACCATTATCATTATTCCATTTAGCTCCATTATAGTATTTATATCTAATTTGATACCCACTTCCATCATATTCTTGCAAAATACATATAAATTGTTATTAAAAACAATACTATCATGATAATCAATATTTTTACTCATATTATAATTTAAACTTTCATTATCATTGTGCCATATAGTTCCGTCATAATATTTATACCTTAGTTGATATGTTATTTTTATTATTAGTAGTAATTATATTCAATTTCTGCAAAATACATATAAATTATCATTAAATACTATACTATTACAATAGTTGGCATGTTCATTAATATCATAATTCAAACTTTTATTAGCTTCTCACCCCAATTATTATATTCATTTATATTTAAATCCTTAAACATCATCTTCACCTCACACTCTCCATACACTTTCCTTCAAATACACTTTGATAGAATTTATCTTTTTAATTTAAAATTATATTTTTTGTTATCTTCTGTTGTTATGACACTATCGTAATCTTGTTCTAGTGTTAATTGTTTTTCTGTTAGAAAATCTAGGCTGCCTATATTTTGAAAATCTTTTGAAGTAATTTGTTGAAGTAGCAAATCTTTATAAATTATAACCTGCTTATTAGGAAGCAATTGGAATTTTATATGGCATGTATAGGCTATATGGCTATTTTCGTTCTCCATTTATATCTATATCTACATTTATCAAATCTTGATTCCATATTGAACATTAAAACATTATATAAAATTATGTTATTTAGTAAGTTCTCCTTTAAATATTGTTAACTATTATTTTTAACGTCCGATGTTTTATATCCTACATTTGTATATAATACATTATCTAATAATATTTTCTGATTCTCATTCAATTTTTATAGCATTATACATTATAATTAACTTGGTTCAGTAAAATTAAATCTAACTTCTGCATTGTGTAGGTGCTTACATATGTTGATGCATATCTCCAATCCGAAGGAAAAATTAAAAATAAATTTTTTTCATTTTTTTATAGTCATACCTTTTCACCAGCTTCTGGATTTAGTAGTTGTTCTCCTACTTTTCCCATTATTTCACATCATTATCTTCTATACTAAATTTATACTTTTATCTCATATTCTTTACCATCGATCTCAAATTCAATAATATCACCCTCTATATCATTTTCATGATTTCATTAATCATCATATATGCGGTGTTCATTTTATATTCCACCAAGGATAATCACTGTAATAGGACAATAGCATTTTCATCTTTTATTAGGATTTTGCTATTTATTCCTTCCTTAACACCTATTGGCATATTTCCTCCCATTCAGTACCTAAATATGTTCCATGTAATTTATTATCCAAATGCTATCAAAACGAATATTTCCTTCAGTTCATTCATTCTATAAAGCGCAATTGGTATTCCTCATCACCTTTTAGAAGAGAACGCCTGTCCATTGTTGCTCTTTACCTTTTTCATACTCTTACTTCATAAATCCAACCTTCAAAGGAATTACCTATTTTTTGATTCCTTCTTCTGACATACTTTAGAGTGTTATTAGTTATACGTAAATTCAACACCATTTTAGCTTTTTTTTATTATCTGTGAAAGTCATTTTCAAACAGAACTTTAGGAAGACTAGAAATATACATAATCTACATTAAGTTTAAAATACTAAGCTCCGTTAGTTTTTATATTAATATCACAATTTGCTACTGTTTCAGTACTTTCTTTATCTTGCATTATAACAGTTAAAATATGCGTCTTATTTCCTTTTTGCTGTTCCCATCAATTTTTTCTTTTAGTACTATAAATTCTTTACTAATTTCTCTATAATCCATTGACCATAATCTTGTATAATTTCATTATCCAATTTAATTTGATATTTAAAATCCTCTTGTAATACTGCCTTCAATCTCCAATAAAGCACTTTCTACATCCTTGTTATCAACACAAACTAACAATTCAGGAGTTTTGAAGATTAAATCTATCAAATATATTTTTTCTTTTACCCTTAATTTCTAGTTAGTATTATCAATATTTTTCTCCATTAAGTTCACTTCCTTCATTATTTCAAATTCATCTTCAAGTAAATCATAAATTTTATAGGTTTCTATGCTATATTTAATACTTTTACTCTCTTGAAGTCTATTAAATCAATAATGTATCTTTAATTTCATTAAAATCCATAGGTTTATTAGTTTTCCATACTTTAGAAACGTCATCTAAATTCATGACTATTTCTTTACTGTTATTAATATAGTTAAAATATTTATATCCTCTGTGCCATATTTTTCATACACCATTGCTCTAATTGAATATTATCAACAGGTTGTCTAAGATTATAAAAGTTATATTTTATAGAATAGTAGTCTTTACTCCTGTTTAACTAAATATTTATTAATAAATACTTTTCAAGAAATTGCATTTGACCTATTGTGCACCATTCACTATCATAAAATTCATAAATTCAATTTTTAAATATCTATATTTTTTGCCTGGTCTTTTATAGGGATATATTCATTTATATTTGTATCTCTTTTTATGTATATAATATCTATTTTATCATAGTTAGTATCATCATTACTCATTAATATTTTTATTTTTTAGGTAAATTAGGACTATCTGTTTTGTTTCCTTGTATTGTTACTTTAGAGGACTTACTTTAGTAATAAAGTCTATTTTTTATAGCCAATCATTGAAAGAAGGATATCTGATTTGAAAACCAGCTTGTCCCCTAATTCTTGGTGATTGTCAAATGCTAAATAAGGATAATATTCTTTGGCACCACTATGCACATTTAGAAGCTGTAAAATTTTCTTTATTTAAATTATCCGTCAAATCCATCCGACCATCTTATATATTCTCACTCTCCAATCATATAAAAATGAATATTTTAAGAGGTTAAGTTGTTAATATTAAATTTCTATTATTAATGTCTAAAATTTTCTATCATTTATTAATTTAAAATTTATCTATTAAGTACATATAATTTTAAAAATACTTTTTATAAAGTTATTTTCTCAATTAATAAAACTAAATCATAAAAACCTTTATTTTAAAGTATTATCTTTTGTTACCCCACACTAAGAGCTCTTAATAAACTTTCTATGTTCTCCCAGTACTTATTACATTTGTTTGTACTATAAAACGTACCATTCTCATAATATCTGATTTTTTTAAGTCTAATATTTGAGCTGTCTTCATTAAATAAATCTTCAATATTCTCGTCCATATTCGCATAAATATATCTTCACTAGGAGGATAGGCTCCTACTTGTCATTATCATTATATGCTTTTTCTCCCATCACGGACTAAAAATAATGTTTTATACGGCATTGTAATTGTTTATATTCTTTTGGCATTTTATATTTAAATATTTCTGCTCCAAAATTTACTGTATGCCTGTACATTTCACCTTTATACACTATTAAAGTTAAGTATAAGTCTCCTTCAGCATTTAAATTATTTGCTTTTCTCTAAAATTCCATTTTTCAAAATTCCAATGTGCCATTATTTTTCTTTTTATCATATAACACACTTATTACGTCGCCCATACCATTTAGTTCCATATCCTGAACCATCAGACCAATATTTATACTTTGTATTGTAATCTGTTAATGATGAAGATTTTGTTGTTAATGCTATTGAATTATTTGCATTGATTATTTACTATTTAGCACATATACACCTTACTATATACCATTATTTATAGGTAAATTAGATCTAATTCCTTGCCACTTATTTATATTAGAAATAACTGTTAAGTTATTATTTTCTATTTCAACTTGATTGATCTTTTGGATTCATAAAATATTTAAGCATACTTATTTCACCTTCTTATAAAATTATTATTTTATATCGATTTGACATTTAATTTTTATCTATTCTACAATTAAACCATTTATCTTAAATTCACTATATTTTTTAATTCACTTATGGGAATGGTAAACATTTTCCTTCTGACATCTCTAATGTATTACTGCATGTAGTTGTTCTTGTTTATCTTGTATATTTGATATTTTATAGTATTTTATAATTTTTATTTATATAAATATTTTTATAAATATCTATAGTTTCAAGTGGTATTAAATAATCATCTAAATCTATATATAACTGCATTTCTTGTAAATTTGTTTTTTCTTATTTTATGTCATTTTTATCATATAGTATCTATATTTTTTCTACTTTTTTAAATTCATACTCTAGCCACTGTGAATGTTTTTATTATTAGTAACAGTGTGTAATATATCCCAATTTTTATTATCATTACTAGCATAAAATCAATCAGTAAGTATACTTAGAATATGGGTATAAAGTCATACCTTTTTACATGTATATCATTCTCCTGAAAAAATCTATAGTTACACTTCCTTTTGAAACCCTTCACTAGTTTCCCATCCATTATCCCAGCTATTACCAAATACTCCGTCGAATAATTTCCAACCTGGACCATTTCCTAGAAGAGAGTTGATCCTGTGAAGCTTATTTTAATCCCAGTTATGTCATCTATATTTCCTGTCATTATTGGCATTATGCTTTTATAATTTGGCATTATATACCCTTTGCTTTAGCATGCTAGTGCTAGGATTGTCTATTAAATTTATACTCTCTATATCTTTGTATTCATCATTATGTATTTAAATTCAACAATATCATTTTCTATCATTTTCGTGGATCTATATCAATTATCATATATGGAGTTGTTATTTCATATCCATAGGGATAATCAACCTTGTGGAACAATAGCATTTTCATCTTTTATTAGGATTTCACTGTTTATTCCTTCTGCAACACCTGTGGCACTATTCCTCCATTCAGTGCCTAAGTATATTCCATGTACTTTATTATCCGTACTATCAAAGCAAATATTTCCTTCTAGTTCATTCATCTATAAAGCGTAATTAAGCCTTCCTCATCACCTTTTAGAACGCCTGTCCATTGTTGTTCTTTACCTTTTTGCCATACTCTTACTTCATAAATCCAACCTTCAAAGAAATTACCATATTTTAATTCATTACTGGCATACTTATAGAGTATTATTAGTTATGCAAGTAAATTCATTTTCATTTTTTAGCTCTTTTTATTACCTGTATAGTAATTTCTGATAGAACTTTAAAAAACCGAAATATATATATAATTATCTACATTAGGCTTAAAGTATCTGCTAAAGCTCCGTTGATTTTTTATATTAACGTACAAATTTCAGATGTCTCATTACCTTGTCTATCCTGCATATTTACCAGTTAAAGTATGTATTTTATCACCTTTTAACCATCAATAATTTCTTGTAGTATTATAATTTCCCCATTAACTTCTTTATAGTCAAATCGACTGTAATCCTTTATAACCTTATTGTCTAGTTTTGTTGATATTTAAAATCTTGCCTTTAAACTCTTCTGACCATAATGATACTTTATTAAAATGTTTCGCAAAGGTATATAATAAAACTTCAATTTCCATTTTTAGCAAATCTACCTAAAACGTTATTAGCATTAATAAATGAAATGTCTTTAAATCCATAATCTTCAAAATATTTCTTTATTAAAATTTCTCTTTCAATTTCTGGAATTTCAAATTTATCATTATTGATTCCCTTTTTTATCGTATAGTACTTAAGCCCTTGCCGCCATGCATAAATCTAGTAAAACTTAAATATTTAATATCACTAGCCATTATATTCCACTGTATTCCGTATCTCATTTAACATATCACCTCCATTCCATATTAATAAAAATACTATTTTCATTAATAATACTTTTACATTATATTTAATATATTTATTAAAATTAATTTTTACTGGTGATAAAAAGCAATAGAACATCCTATACTCGTACCAGCATTTGATACTAATACCGCAATAAAAGTAAAAAGCACCTATGTTAAAACCACTCCCCCAAGCACCACCAGCATAAGGTAAATTATTTACATATAAAGCCCCATGATTATAAAATTTTGATGTAGTTGAAGCACCACCTGATTTAATTACAAACCCAAGATTTTTATTTGAATATATATCACTTATAAAATCCAAATTTTCCTCTCATAACAGTTCCATATGCTTTGTATCCAATACCACTATCATTAAAGCACCTATTCCCAATCATATTCATGCTACCATCACAAAAATCCTCAACAAAATAAAGACAGTTGCCCATGTCTTCTATTCCTCTATAAGACATGTGCTTCTTTCCTGTAGTTTCACCATAGCTATAATTACCTTTACTTAGTATAGCACAACATTGTTTTATCACTGTACCATCCACTATCCTCTTCCTAAGATAGTTTTGGCTATCACCAATTTACCATATTCTACTGCAAATAACCAATTAATAAAGCATAAAATAAGTTGTAATCTAAAATGCCCCAACCAAAACCATTATTTTTAGCATAATTTCTACTATCACCTATTTTTATATTAGTTAGTGGCAAAAACGCGTGACACCATATGCTTATTGTTTTATCTTCCATCCTGAAAGCAGCTCTACCTCTGTAATCGACCTCTTTTGCTATACCTGTTGAATCATCACAGCTTTGTCCCCACCTTTCATGCAAAAGTAGGATGTAATTCCAAAGCCCTCTTCTAAAGTATCAGATATTACCCATATGTGGTAACACTCATATGTTTTAATCCATATTATAAGGGTATTTGGCATAATAAAACTTAGGTATTTCAACCATGCAATTTTAGTCCATCTTTTTCATGATTTCAATCACATTGAACCATCTTCATTTATTTGTGTCTTCTGTAGGTGATGATATTTGTATACTGTTCCATCTTGTCTTAAAGCGCATCTTTTCATTCCCTTTCCAAAAGGTAAGCATTTATCTGGATCAAAAGGTCTATTATCCAGTTAAAATTAAAGACATAATAAAATCCCTCCATTAATTATTCCATTTCAATTTTCCTAATTTTAAACTTGTCTGTTTTCTAAATCACTAATTTTCATAGTAAACATCTTTCCGTCTTCTAAAATTTCAAATTCATTATGTTGTGTTACTTTTTCACTATATTTTGAATTTGATATTTTATATGGAACCTTATGCTCTTTTATATAAATATTTTTGTATATTGTTGTATCATATATGGATATATTTGAATATTTTAAGTATGAATACTGCCATATCTTTTATCATTGTATTCATACCTCATTTACACACCTTCTCTACTATTAATATTAACGTTACTCCAACCTATACTGAACCTCAGCTCTAATGTTATTAACTAATTTTATAGGTATAGATTTAATATATTTCTATCTACTTTTATTAATAACACATTATCTATATCTTTATCGCTTAAATTTAAATTTGAACACTGAACATCATCATGATTAACTTCATTAGTAATGGTGAAAATTTAATTTTAAATCCATTAGATTAAACTTAATTATATCAAGGCTTATATCACATAAATGACTGCTTGAATCTTCCCGTATTTATATCCATAATAATTGTGGTAACATATACAGTCATTATATAGATTAAACGTATTAGTTAATTCATATTCTTTTCCTTCATCATCAACTAAAAAAACTCTACTATTCTTCCATTTAAATCAAATATTCCTGTAGGTATTTGATAGTGCAGGTTACACCACAACCTACAATTCCAAAATTTAATAATCTTTTTCTATCTATATCAAAACTATTATTTTTCTAATTCATTAATTAACTTACCATTTGTAATTCTGCAACCCACATAAAAACCGTATCTCCATTTATACTATAGGGCTTAATATCTTTGATTGTATTCATTGATTTACCTCCTTAAAATAAAAGGAAGTGAAATTTCTCACTTCCTTAATTGTAACCCTATTATAAATTTATGCTGCTCTTGATGAATAATAAATTCTTACTATAATCTGCTTTTATCCAGCATCAACTGCGTAGTTAGTACAATCATCTTTAATTGAACCTTAGCATAATTATTTCTACAAATATCATCTTCAAAATTACCTGTATTAATTCCTCCACTAATTTCTTACTTTGTATAAAAGTATCTGTTGTATGTTTGTCACTTCTTCTTCTAATGCTTCAAAATTTAGTTTTAAAATTTCACCAGTACCTTCGTAACCCTACTGTTTTCCATTCCTTCAATTTGTTCTCTCTCTTCACCTTTTATTGATTTAAAAGCTCTTGCCCTTATCGAAGAGTTTTCCTCCATTCTCCCTCTTACAAGTGGACTATCTGCATTACCTTCATTATAAGAGCCATCAGTATACCTTCCATCTCTAACTGTAGCTCACAATTAGTCATAGTTTGTATTGGATTTCTCTTCACTTTTATTATTGAAATATAGAAAGTTTGAATAGTATCATCAGAAGTTATGGACCAGCTTTCACAACTCCTAAATCCCACGTATTTGAGTTACCTTTACCATCTTTAAGTCCAACTTTGTCGTATTTTAATATATTACTATCCCCATCTATATAATCCCAATACCATACTACATCTGGTTTTACTCATTGCCATATTAAATTCCTCATCAATTTGCCGCTTTTTATCTTATATTTTTATCGTAATTTCAACAGTTATGTTTTATATTTTTACTTAAAGAAGCTATCCTAAGTCTAAAATAATCCCCTTCTCTAACTGTATTAATTATTGATGTAATTTCAGCTCTCTTCTTTCCATAATTAAAAGAACTGGATAATTAGTATCTGTTACTAAGTCCCAATTCTCCAAATTGTTTTCAAAATATTTATCAATTTTTTTCTAAGTATATTGATGTAGGATCATCTCCTGCAATCACAAAAACTTATAATCTCTTCAATTTTACCATTACAAGGGAATTGAAGTAATATAGGTGTAGTCAACTACACTTTGGTAGCTTTCTCCTAAAGTAGAACACCATTGTTTTGTTTTAAAGTATTCAGGAAGTACATTTTTTGCATCTTCACCTTCAAGATTTCTTTGTGCTTTTTCTTCTATACTATTTAACTTAACATAATCTTTCGCTCTCTTGTTAAGCCTGAGTGCTCTGATGTAACTTCTGGTGTGCCCTGTTAATTAGAAATATATTTCCATTCTGCTCAT
Organism: Clostridium sp. Marseille-Q7071; assembly: GCF_965112025.1. NCBI lineage: Bacteria > Bacillati > Bacillota > Clostridia > Eubacteriales > Clostridiaceae > Clostridium > Clostridium sp. Marseille-Q7071. The sequence continues at coordinate 825,239 of NZ_CBCOPR010000001.1, read as the reverse complement.
TCATCATGTGTGCTTCACCATCTAATTTCATGAATGAACAGTCCCACAACCTGTTCTGGTTTATTATAGACTTGTAAAATATCCACATAAGTCTCAGCAGGTTCTTGCCAAATTAATCTAGTGTTTAATCTGTCTATATGAGTTAATTCAGTTTTCTTTGCCAGCATTTTTTATAGCTTCTATACATTCTTTTATTTTTTTCTCTCATTATGTCAATGACGTTTTTAGCTTCGTATATGTTGCACTTTCTGCTTTTTTCTGTTGCAAATTCCGCATTTTCTGCAGCAGTTTTAGCACTTTCTACTTGTGACATAGCTTCCTTGCTTAATTTCAGCAAGTCCTATATGATTATCTATTTCAGAAATTTTTTCTCTGCTTTTTGATGTAGCTATCTACATATTCTTTAAGTTCATTGTATTTCTAACAGGATACAAACTTAGTAAAATCCTTTACTTTCTCATCAGCATAAGCTATTTTTCCTTCTACAAACTTTTCAAATCTATCATATTCGTATTTTAAATGATCTGTAAATTCTTTTATTTTCTCATGCTTACCACTTAACTAAATTCTTCAGTTTTAAATGCATAGCATCAATCAACTCTTGAAGATTATCTACAGCATAGGGGTTAGGACTATGAGCCCATATTCTATCTGCAGGATATTGTAGGCCTATTCCACGTCCCATGTATTCTACATTTAATGTTTTGCCTTCATGGCTTGGATGGAATGTAATCATGCCTGTTTCATGATCTCTACATAAATTGATTTTCTTCTAATTAGGAATTCCTATATTCCTCTTTTATAGGTCTCATAAAAGTACAATTCTAGTATTATAGACGTCAGGAGTCTCTTGCAGCTGAGATTTATTGTTTATTATTTTAATTTGCTCAACTTTTTTCATAAGGATCATCATCTTGCCCACTTCTTAGTTTCCACGCATAGTATGAAAATACTTAAATTTTAACATATGCTTTTCACCTCCTTTTCATAGATCTTTATAATAAAAAACCACTAAGAACTAATTAAATTAGAACTTAGTGGTTTATTTTATGATCTTTATTATCTTCTAGTATAGGACTATTTAGAGTATCTAAAATATTATTCATTACCTGTAATTCTTTAAAACCTTTGATCTCTACTCCTATCTAATAAGGTAAATAAATTATTCACCATCTCCTCTGTAAATTCATATCTTACTTTTTTTCTGTGAATTTTGCATGAAAATCCTCCATTAATTATTCTTCTTATCTTTATCCTGTAGAAACATTAGAACTTCCACCAGTAATTTTATACCAGGTGGCCACTTACTGTGCTTCTAGCTCCTACATTCAGCAGCTTTTCTACCATCATAAACATGATTTCATCTACTATAGATGTAATAATCAGAAGACAGGATGGTCAATAATCATATAAACATGTATGGTAGAAACAGCTGTCTTCTTGGCAGCAATAGATTGTCATGGTGTATATATGCTTCTTCCTGTGCATTTGTCATATATTTGTGTCTGTACCTTGAAATTTATTGCCCTTGCAAATGTTTGCTTCTCTTTTCTCCTTCTCTCTGGCAACCTGGGCATAGTACCTCCTTTAGTTAAGATAATTTTATTCCTTTTATTCTTCTTCATGATATTTCTATATAATTATTATCATTTGCCTTTTTAATAAAATTTCCACCATTTTCAATTTTTATATTAGGTATTACTGGATCTCCACATTTAGTATTTGTATCATAGGAAATAATTATTTTCTTCCTAAATGTATTTCTTTCCAAGGATTTACCTGCTAATCTTACAGTATTTGTCCTCATTATTTAACTCTACCATCCTACTTCATTGCCATATTCCAGACATTTTCTCTTTTACAGTTAACAACCTTTTGTGCTTCCATCAAAGCTAGTTAACTCAACTTGTAATCACTACTTTTCTTATGCTAGCAACATTGTCATGATCGGACTGAGCGGTTATAGCATTCTATTTTCACTTCCCTTTTCATTAGTTAATTTTAGAACCCCAAAATCTCCTTTGTTATGTTTTATGATAATATTCCATCTTGAACTTTATCTTTTCTGCCCAAAGTTTGAGGTTCCTGCATCATCTCCAGTAAATACCCCAAGTTCTTGTAACTCTTCTGCATGATTATTATATAATTTTAAAAATCCGCCATTATACTGTGCATTTGGTGACGATCCTAAGAATACGTTATTTTTACCATTCCAATCATTGATAAGTAATTTTCCACCTTTGCTATTGTCCTTATACATATCCATGACATACTATTGCCATCTTTATTACCTAAGGGCTGCATCTTTCAGTACTTAAATCCTACCACTGCATCAACTTCACCATTTTGATTGGCATTAAAACTACCACTTGCTCCATTAGGAAGTTTCGTATCCATATAGCACAACATATGAATTTGATCCTGTGTCATCAAGTCTAGTATTGGTGTTTATTATATTAAATACTTAGCATATATATTCTTCATGTGTATACATTTAATTGCATTTTAACCAGAACCTTTCTACATTCTGTAAAACTTTAAATCTATTTCTGGGTTCATATATATACGGTTAGTGAGTTTTATTTTCAAGAGATAAATCCATATTAATAGCTTTCATGAAACAGTTTTCATCTGCAAAAAAGAGCTTTCTCTACTGTTCATATTGGTTATAATACATTGTTTGACTTAACCACTTTACCATATAATTGCTCTGCTACCGTCAGCTTGATGGTATGTGCTGTAGAGCAGCTTTTCAATTAACCATTGCGAGTGCAATAATATTATTTAACATACAGGTGCACACCATCTTCATTGCTCCATATGTTTTAGACTAATACCCGTTCTGTTATAGAAATATTTTGAAGCCTTCCGCCAATACTGCATTTTTAGCTGAGTCCAAACTAAATTTATTCATATTTTACTAATTAAATCTTGATTTCTATACTTAAATCGTTCGCATTAAAAATATTTAGTGTTGTTAGCTCCTGCACTATCTTTAATTAAATCATAAAAACTTAGCTGGATCGTCCAACTCTTCAAGATTACTAATAGTTAAATCTAGCATATTTTTTATCAATATTGTGTACTATCTTAACTAATCTTGCTTCTAAATCTATATCAAATTCCTTATAACTAATAGTTATAATATCACCTAATTGAATCTTATCCCAAGCTCTTTGGCACTGAACAATGTTAAAAAATCCACCACATTAATACTAAAGCTCAATGTAGGTTTGCTCAGTTTTTCTAGGCTTACTTTCAGCAGCAGACTAATAATTCAACTCATCTGTTATAATTTGGCATTCTTCAATATCTTGTTTACTCATCGATCTAATAACTCTAACTCGTTTTTTGTAAGGATTGTTCTTTTTATCTAGTGCTATCTTAATCTTACCAGTTTCATCTATCTTTTTTTCAATATATTTTTTATTGTTATCTATCTTTTCTTCAATAAGTCTAATTTTATTTTTTAATTTCATCTCTAATAGTATTTAGTGAAGTTAAATCTTTAGGCTTATCAACATCTGAAACATTTACTCTTAGCTCATCTCTAACATTAATTCGGCATTGCTACACATACCTGTAACAACTGCGACATCACTATTCTTTTTGATTTTTGTGTATTTCAATATCTATGTTATCATAACGCTTTCTATTTAGCTCAACAGTTAAGTCTACTAGTTGATTTTTGCAGCTCATTTCTTCATTTCTTAACTTTTCTAAGTCCTTAAGTAAATTTAAAAAAGTAGATTGTATTTGTTTCTACCTTGTTATCATATTTTTTTATATTATCTATTAGCTTTGAGGCATATACTTTGTATTCATATAATAACTATAATCTTCTATATATAGCTGTCTGTTGGATTAACTCTAGCTATGTTTAAATTATCTTTTCCATAAATCATCATTCTAGTAACTACTTCATCATCATTTAAATTTTCTTCATACTTTTAAGATAATTTTTTTCTGATATAAATAACCCTCTATTTTTAGTTATAGTATCAATGTGATAAACGTTGATTAGTTTTTTTATAGTATCAAATATAACTACGCACTCAAAGGTTTTTTGTATATCATCATAAATAACATCAATCCATGGTCTATCAACAACATCAAAAGTTCTATATTTTCTATGGTCTTGACCTAAGCTAAAATCTTCTCTGACTTTTTTATCAATGAAACCTACTCTCAGGAGAGTTTCATCTTCAAGTATATTTAATATACCTTCTCCAGTTTCCGCTATTATCTTCATAATGCTTTTTATTTTAAAATTGATTTTGATCAACCATTTCATAAGTAACTAAAATACCCTCAGTTTTAGAAATAACATCTTTGCTAGAAAAAAAAAAAAAAAATTCCACACATATTGGTAACAACAATGTATAGATTGTCATATATTCTCATATGAATATTTTTACCTTCTTCTGTTGTAAAAGGCTCAGTATAGTTGTTCCATTTAACATTGTCAAACTATATTGCATTTTAGTTATAGTGCCATCTTTTATATCTTTATATAATTGTCTAGTACCTCTTAAAATTCCTAATTTTTCTTTTACTTAATTTATACTCTACTATAAGCATGAATATACTTATCCTTAATAGCTACATTGTTATTCTTTTTTATCTCATTAATAACAAGATTTTCTTATTATTTACTTTAATTAAATAATCATCTTTAATTAACTCCCAATGCTTATTTTTACCCTCTTATGTTATTTCGTTATATATAATAGGGCATAGTAAATTATACATTCATCTATACCTTTAAGGATTCAATGTAAACCCTATATATCAAAAGCTTCTTTTTAAAACACAAACCTCTGTTCCATCAGGCTTACAAAGTATCATCTCAAATCATCTTTCCTTTTTTTATCTTTATCTATAGCCTAAATGGAAGATATCGTCCTTTTCTACTTTATGTCATTAACATAAATAATCATAACACTTCACCGTTCTTTCTATATTGAAATAGGAGTAACAGCATCTAATAGCCACCTTTGCATTTCCATTAATTTTTAATCTATTGACACCTTTAACTAATTTGAGCCAGTTTTTATTAAAATTACTCAATCTCCAGAGTATCTTTTAAGCTACTTTCTATTTCTTGCATATCATTGTTTATATAAATGATCTCACCTTTTAAATTATTAGATTTTAAATTCTTCGCATGTTAGTTAAATTAATAATACTTGTCTCAGTACCATCTACCATTTCTATTTCTATTTCGGGATAATAATATTTCTTTACATTAGTTGTATTATCTATTTCTAAAATATTGGTTTTACTTATTTTATTATAATCATAAGTACTAATATACATAGAGTGAATAAGCATAAGGAAGAATTACACTTTAAATTTAAAGTAACATATCCTTCCTCAAAACAAGTTATCGTATCTTTTAGGCTCTCCAACTGCTGTATGATAATAAATAACTGGGTTATCTAAGCTGATAAAAGGCTTATATTCATCTTGATAAACCATTCTACTATTTTCTTCTATCCTCATATGTCCAATTGCTCCCATCTAATTGCAGCAAAAGTAATAGATAGCATTAAACATTCATTTGAAAAACCATAAAAATAAGGAGTTTCTTTTATCTAGCTTTTCTTCAACAATTTTCTCTTCTATGTCCAAAGGCATCTCTATCATACCATTCTCAGTAAATGCTATTGCTACACCCATAAGTTCTGAATTTATGCCATTATACATAAATGAGATTGACTTAAAAACATCTATTAATCTCACCTCACTTTAATAAAAAATTTCAATAAATGTTACTAACAATTAAACTACTATTAAGTATAACTATCTTTACATAAAATAGATAAAATCTTATCTTCTACTAAATACTCTGACTTATTTAATTCTTTTTGTATATTTAAAATTTAAAATTCCTTATTCATTTGTGGTAAAACTTTTTCATCAACATCTCCATTGATCTCTATGAGTTATCTATTTTAATAGTAGAATTATTAGTTATTTGCTCTCCATATGGAATTGATCTCATTGGATTTATAGCATTATGCCTAATAGTTACACCCTATTATTTTTTACAAAATTAAAAAGACTAGAAGCTTTGACTATTGTTTAGTACAGAACAAATTCTATCTTCATTACATGCATCATCAACTAGTCCATAAATTCTGTAATTCCACCATCTGCATAAGATCCTTTTACATTTTTAATAAATTATTACTTCTAACATGCTTTTAGTTTTCATCTCTATTTTTACCTGTTAGTAATAGCTCCAGTTGAATTACTATAATTATTAGCTGCTTGTCCTAAGACGATATCATTTGCATTTGGCATTTTGCTAGTATTATTTCATTTTTTCAAATTCAGCATTAACTCCATGTTTACTAGCTAAAAAATCTGTGCATTTGCCTAAGTCTATACTATTTCTTAAAAAAAAAAAAAGGGGGGGGGGGGGGGGGGAGAGAGAGAGAGAGAGAAATATAGTTATACTTTGTTTTATCTTTATTACTAAAAATTATTTCTGTATCAATTATTGACTCATTATTACTGTCAATTGGTCCTGCATAATTATTACCACTTAAAATAGGCTGCATCAAAACCATTAGCTAATAAATCTTGTACTTCTAATAGATTTTCTATTATTTCTGTTTTTATCTTTGTCCTACCCAGCAGACAATCCTTCTCAAATTATCTTCATATTCTAATAAAGCTTCTGATAAATCAGCTGCATTACCAATAGCATCTGCATAAATCAACTAACAGGTACTTCTTGCCTCATCATACAATTTATCATATTCTAATTGTCTTTCTGAGACCTTTTTATAATTCTCAAAGCTTTCATCTTCTTTTCTTCTCATCATCCAAAGCTTTATTATGAGCTTCTTTTTGTTCTTGTAAGTTTTCCTTTTTAAGTCGAGCATACTTATTTTGAAATTCTTCTATTTCCTCTTGTTTATTTCTTAATTGTTCAAGTAATTCCTCTTGCTTTGCTTTGCTTTCAAGAGCTATCTAGCATTAACGCATCTGGTGCTTTTGAAAGCTTTGCTTTTCTTCTAGTTTTTATTTAATTCTTTGTGTAATTTTCACTTTTTTTCTTCTTTATCTAATGCTTTTTTATTTTTTCATCAATATATTCATTAAAAGCCTTTCTTTCTTCTTCAATGTTATCTAAGGCTGTTCTGTGCCTATCTTCTTCTTTTCTTGTACTACTTTATATTTTTCTTTTAATAAATTAATAATTTTTTCTTCAATATCTTTAACAGCATTTAGCTTACTTACTTCTATTTCTTTTCTTTTATCAAAATGTTCAGCTAAACTCTTAGAACTATTTAAAATTTCTTTATCATTTTCTCTTATTCTGTTCTTAAAATCTTCCACATATCTTTTTGTGAACCTTCTTTAAGAGGTAAGCAATTGAGCTTGTAAATAAGCATTTTCTTCAATTAGTTTAACTTTGTATATCTGTATGGCATTTATAATTTCTTCTATTGCTTCTATTTTTTATCGTAACCTGTTCTATCATTGTAAATTGACTCAATTGCTTCTAGATTTGCTCGTACATCTTCTAAATCATTTTTACTTTTTTCTAAATTTTTATCTCGTATTTTAAGTATTGATTCCCAATACTCCTCTGTTCTTTGATCTTTTGCTCTCAGTTTCATATAGTTCATTCGTCTATTTTCTCTATAGCACTATTTTCGTATTAAACCGCCTCAACTAATAATTTAAATTTTTTCTCATTCTCTTCAAGAAGCTCTTTTAGATTCTTCATCTTTTTACACCAGTCTCTAAAGTCCACATAACAGCATAAATAACGTAATTGCGCTTTTATATTTACTTATATCTATTTAGTTAGATTAAAGAATTCTTTTTTAATTGATTCTTTGAAGTATTTTACTAAACCTTTTTGTTCTGTTTAGAACCTTAATTAATTTGCTCATATTCTTCGTTCGTGCTGGGTATTTTGGTCATTATTACTATCATTATTTTCACTATATTTACCCGTTGTTGTTATTATCAATTACCTTTTCTTGTTTTTCTAATTCTTCATTGTCTCTATCTATTTGTTTTATTTTATATTTATCTAATTCTGGGAAATTAGTTTGAAAAACCTTTTCTTGAGAGCTGCTTGATATGCCTGATCCATATGCACTCACCATTGCTATTTCAGGGTAAGATGAGTTTTCTTAATGATATTGTATTTTGTGCACGATAGTTCTTTATAATAATTGTCAATCTTAATTACAAGCTCTGGAGGTAATCGAAATCATTAACATCCGTATTTTCATACTCTTTAGCTTTCTGCGCGAAACGATCTGCACTTGCTGTCTCCACCTCAGTATCCATAGGATCTGTATCTGCTGCCAATTTCGCTGCATCGTCTTGTGATGACTTAGCCTTTGAACTGTAAAGATTGGTTAATTCTTTTTTATTTTCTCCCGAATAGCTAATTTAGCTGATTCTGCATCAGAGAAGTTTTCTAAGTCCGCTCTATAACTTTCTCCCAATTCATTAACAGATTCCTGTGCAGCCGTTAATTGAGCATTTAGAACCTCTTCTACAGCTCCTATTTTCTCTGATTTTTTATCAATTAAAAATTGTTCTAAAGCTAATTCATCATCCATTAAAGTTGATATTTCAGGATATTCTTTTGCTAATTCTTCTAAGGCTTTCTTATTCCATTGATTAGTCTGGGCATATTCATCTAAAACTGAATTTATCTGTCAACTTCTTTCCCCTAAGTTTGATAAATTTCCGTGCAGCTCTTTTCATATTGTATAACTTCTTTTTTTACATTTTGGCGTACTATAGTCTATATAGTTATCTTTTATAATATTTATAGGTATATCTATTTCTTCATATATTTTTTCAACGAACTATCAACTTCTTTTTCAAAGCTTTTAATACTCATTTTACTTTTGTTCATTTTTAAATTATCAAATTGTTTAAATTCATTACTTGCTAATTTAAAGTTTCTTATAATCTTCAGCTTCTACTAGATTAAATCAGTATTCTCCTTGCTTCAATGTACTTGCAAAGTTTTTTTGTGAACTTGTTAATTCGTCAAAATCCTTCTGCACTTTGTAAAAAAGATATGTTTAATTGTGAGATTTCTGATTAGTGCTTTTATTTGTGATTCTGTGATTTCTATTATGGCGTTAAATTTAGCTAGGTTTTGTTCATGAACGAAATTAATTCATCAACCTTTTTTGTATCCTTACCTTCTTCTTCCAATTCCATTTTATATTTTTTACTTGCTTCTATTTGCCCAATTAATTGTTGCGCTTTTCTAAAGTCTCTTTATACTCTTTTCCATCTTCTAATTCTTTTTTTCTTATCTTTATTTACCTTTACTATATTGTCCCAATCTGCTACAATCTTTAGGTTTTCTATTCTATTTTTTTCTTTTAAAGATTCTATTGATTCCATCTACATTACCCTTAAAATTTAAAATAGCATTTCCCTGTGCATCATATCCACTAACTAATTCTGGGCTTATTTGTGCTATCTTATTGATTAATTCTAAATATCATTCTTCCTCTTCAAAGCTTCTATTATTCTTTCGATACAATGATTCATATTCATCTTTAATATCACTCAACATTTGTATACTATTTACATTATCTGAAATATTTTCTCTAGTTGTTTTTATGGTATTTTCAACTGATTCTGTCTAGTTCTTTATTTTTATTAATTAATTTTGTAATACCAGCCATAGCTACGGAAATAGCTGCTCCTAAGCCTACAGTTAATGTCTACTGAGCTCAAAGCCATGACTGAAATTGATGATCTGTGGCAGCTACGCCAAAGAGCTCCAAGAATACTCACACTTGCATCATCAATTTTAGACTCTAATAATTTCTCTGCTAACCTTCCAAGTTCCTGCAGAACTTATTTCTTCTCTAATGAAGGATATTATTCTTAAGAGCATCAATCATGCTTACATCTACAGATTGATGCATTTTTAATCGCCTTCATAATCCATCTCTAACTGTTGTTTTAGTAGGAGAATTCATATTGGTAGGGTGACTTGTTCTATATTACCTTTTAATGATGCTATGCTATTTGGAGTTTCTAATAAGCCTTCTTTTAACCTTTTCTTATTAGTGTCACTTGAGTGCTATCTATTAAGTACTTTCTTTTGTTTCTAATTCACTAACTCCAATATTTATTTCACTAAAAACTGTACTATTAGTCAATATTTAAATTTCTATCTAAATTAATAGTTGTTTCTAAAGCAGTTTTAACCTTTTCTAATTGTTTTTCTAAATCATTTATACTTTTATTTTCAATAGATAGTTTTTATTTTATATTTATTTGAAATTTCATTCATTCTTTTTAATAGTATTTTCTATTTTAACAATATCACTATCTATAAGATTGAATTTTTGTTCACCTAAATCATATGCCATTTATTGTTCTCCTTTCTGAGGCAAGACCTTATGACTCTATCTCATATATCTTCTAAATTAGTTTTTAATTAATATACTATTTATTAGTTATTATCTTCATCATTATTATTTGTTTTATTTAATATTTCTTCTATTTGGTTATAACATTCTTGTTGTTCTAATAATATCAACATGTTGTTCATTTCTAGTTTTTTTCTAAGATTATCTCATAAACTAGCTCTGTGATTATCTCTCCTATAACTGATGATACTTTAGTTAATATATAATTAGGAAATTTAAAATATCCATAATATCATCTTCTGACTTTATATAAAATCAATTCATTTAGTATAAAAAAATCTTACTATTTTATTTACCTCTAATTAATAATTCTGTACTATCTAAATTTACGCTTTTCTTTTAAAAAATCCTTTAAATTCTTCTTTTTGATCTTTACTTATATTCATATAATTATTTCTTGATTATTTCTATCATCAATAAAACTTATTATTTCTCTTATTTCCTTTTGTTAAGCTCACTAATTGGTACTGACATTGCCATCAACTCCCTTAATAATATTTTATTAATCTTTATTATTCTTGTAGTAATCCACTTTTTTAATGTCATCCATGATCAATTTATTATTTTGTGCCTTGGTAATAGTATTAAATGATTCCTTTCATTAACATATTTGATTGCTGTATCATCGGCAATGAATTTCCCAATATATTTATAATGCAATCATATTCTAACTTAACTGATTAATTCATTAATACAATCATTAAAAAATACATAAGAACATTCATCTAACTCTCTTTCTGATATCCCACAATGCACCAATAAAGCATAACATCTTGCGGATAGTTAGTTCGGGTACATTTTCTCCACTATCAACACAATTCTTTTTAGATCATTTTCATCCTTTAATTCATTTATTTCTTTTACCTTTATCAATAATTCGTTAAATTCGCAAGTTGTCATCTCGTCACGTGCATAATCTATTGTTTCTTTATCTCCATCAAAAACTGCATTTAAAAATTTATTTAATATTTCACTTCCATCTGAAAACTCTAATAATCTCATAAGTCAAACTTATTAACGCATAAATATATGTTATAAAAATTGTCTTTTATATACTTCATTTTTATTGGATGTATATATAAAACCCTTTTATTAATCTTTATATAATTTTTATCATTATAGTTATCCATAGATATCTCCTTTTTCCATTTTTAGTATTAAGTAAGTATTTAAGATAAACTCTTACTATGGTTTTGAACTAAAGCTTAATATATAAATATATTCCATATTTTCTTAATTTAAATTTATTTTAAGCAAAAATAAAAAAGACTTTACTAGTCTTTCTTTTCTTTTAACATCATCACTTCAAATTCATCCTAATAAATCATATATTCATACTGAGAACTCTCATATTTAATTGTTTTATAATTATTCTCCACACTATTCACTTTCAACTAATTCAACATTATCTACTATTATCATTAATATTTAACTCAAAATCTGTCTTCCAAATACTAATTGTTTCACTTAATGTCATGGGCATTTCTCTGTTAGATAAGTTTTGAGTTGAAATATCTACATAATCAGTACCATATTTTTTATACCATTTTTCTAATTGATTGTATCAATGATTACTTCATTCATATAAGTTATTTTCTATTGAATGTATTATTATGTTTAATCAAAATTTTGTTTAAAATAAAAGTTCCAAACCATAATTTAGGATATATTCCATTTTTTAAAATGCAAATGGGAGTACCATTATCTAATTTTTTTTATCAATCTTTAAAAGTTAATATTTTTTTCATTTCTGTTGACTTTTTTCCCTCCCCTCTACTGATATTGTTTTGTCCACTTGTTTCTATATTTGGCCGAATCAATAAAATAGCTCTTTTCCTTTATTTCACCTAATAAACCACCTATTTTTGAGCTACCTGTAACTTTGTTCCTATGGAAAAACAATTCATTATATCACATTGTTTTCCATACCGTATTTCACCTATTAAACCATCAGCTATACCTTGGGAATTTAATTGGCAAGAAGAATACGGAACAGTTAAATACTTTTGCTTTTCATTATCCTGGCACCAATTAACCCTCCATTGTAAAATTCACAACTTTAATTATACCAGTAGAGTAACAATTAGATATTGTAAGTTAAAACTCTTGCTGCCAGGCTACCTGCTGTATGGTAGTTGCTATATTTACATTTATTATCTATATTTTGTAACCTTGCTCCCTCAGTAAAACTAAATAATCCAACATTTTGTTTGTTGATTTTTACTGTATCCACAAATAAATTTTTAACTTTATATCCACTTCCATCAAGTATTCCTTTAAAGCAGTACTTAAAATCTCCAATAGGTTTCCAGCCTTCACTTTCGTTAAAAGTCTTATGTCCAAATCTATCTCTAATTAATTTATAATGTTTATCTAGCCCATTTCTAACTGCATCTAAATCAAGAGCATCTTCTATTAAATAAGGATTATTTTAAGTTTTAGCTCCACCTGCAAAAATGCCATTGCCATATACTTCACCCTCTATTCTATACTATTTATATTTTTAAGTACTATCTATATTAAAACTAAACATCTTACCTTCTTCTAAATCACTGGCACTAGATTTAATACTACCTTCTTTATATTCGATTAATATGTCATTCAGGATTTTTTAAATCCTTTATTTCCAAAATCACTGTTAGGAGAGTTGCTCCATCTTCTAGTAATAAAGATTTATAGACACCATTGGTGTAAAATTCTGGCTTTATATTATAATATTGATTATTTTGTTTGCAACAAAAAGAAAAGTTACATTTTTTGACTACCATCATAAGATTGTAATACACCTAGACTCTCAAATAATTCTTGATATTGAAATGGCATAGCTCCAAAATTAGCTGCAACAACTTTAAAAATCATTATTGTAACCATACCCAATAACTGTATAGTACTTTGTCATCTGGCAAGATGGCCAAATCATTTCAAAAGCAACTCTATAAAACTCCATTTTATAGAAATAGTATAGTTTTATTATCTAAATCTAAACAAACACCTATTATATCTCCGCTGGTGAATTTAGCTCCATAAGTTGAACTTGTATACCTAAATTTTATTTCCATTATAACCACCATAAACGTATCTTGTATTTACAAAGTCTACTGTATCAAATTTTTCATTTACAATACCAATATAAACTGCACTGTTGTATCCCCCATTATTTACTTTTGGACTCCCAATAATATTTTCCACTTGTTACTCCATGATTTGCTCTAACAGCAGACTGATACTTCGATATTGGCAGTTAACTTGGGTTTCATCTAATGTCACAGTACCTTTTTTGAATCTAAATCTAATGTAACTATTCCCATTTTTAATCACTTTTTCAATCTATTTAACATTGTTATAAAATCTATCTTTAGCCACTTATAAAACTTTCAAATTAAAATTTAGCATATATAATAAAGCTTTTTTTTCTTCTATATACTAAATATGTGAAAATTTTTAAGTAATTAAAAGTAACCTTTTATTGAAATTATTGCATAAAAAAGAGACTTACCTTTTGTCTTAATATAGAACTATTTTAAACAAAAATAAAAGACCTTAATAGTCTTTCTCTATTCAAGCATCATTATTTCAAATTCATTGTCTAATAAATCATATATTCTATGTTAGGGACTTTCATATTTAATTATTTTATAATTACTTTTTTCATTATCATTTTCAAGCAATTCAAGATTATCTGTGATATTACTAGCATCTAATTCAAAATCTGTCTTCCAAATACGCAAGTTGTTTTATCTAATGTCATAGGCATTTCTCTATTTAACAAATTCTCCAGTTAAAATATTTGCATAATCAACACCATATTTCTTATACCATTGTTCTAATTGAGTATTATCTATAGGACGTCAAGTTTAGCATAAGTTACGATTTTATAGCGTAATAATTTGAGTTTTGTTTTAATAAAATTTTTTGGATGTTCAAAGGCTAAATCTTCGTGTAATTGCATTTCATATATCTCCCCATTCCTGATTCCACCAACACGTGTAAAATTTATTTTATAATATCGTCTTCTTTTTATTTATCAAACTCCATGGTAATTGTAAGGCTTCATCTTTGATTACACATTAGATTTTTGAATGCTATAAATATTTTCCCAAAACTAAGCTATCATTACTAAACGCATACATATACCGCTAAGTTTATTTTGTGATTATGAACACTATTGAAAATTTTCTCACACAATATCTGTTTGTATTAAAATCTATTATAAAATATAGACTTTTGCTCTTCCCTGCTATCTTTGTCCCGGTTCCCATCGGTTGTAAATATAATTTGTGGAGACTGAAATCTTTCCATCAAATGCACTATATGCAGGACCTCTTCTCTTCCACTTGATGTATACTCGAACTTGCACTTACTTTTATTCCCGTGCTTTCATCTTTATATCCTGTATCATTATCAAATTTAAACTTCATAATTAGCCGCCAATATCACTTCCAAATATAATACTAAAATAAATATTTTAAAGTTATTTATTATTAAATTTCTTTTCATTACAATATATAAACTTTACATCATTATTATTTTTAATTTCATCTATAATTTTATAATTATCATAATTATTGAATGTATTTTTCTATTATATTTTTCTATCAAACTAATGCTATCTATGACATCATTTAAATCTACATATCCCCAAGAAACATTAATATTATCATTATTAAATCCATGATACTATTTTATTATTCAAACTCTACCCGGTAATATACTAATATCTTCACCAACTTCATATTTACTTAGCAATTTATTAGCTGATTATTATCATTTGATTGACCTAGATTTATATAGTTATTATTCACATATAATAATAATTATTAGATTATCCAGTAGATAATGCCGCTTTATTTTTATATGGTTTTAAAACACCTTTTTCATCTATATCTATTGCATCTAACGAAAAATATTTACCACTAGGTAAATCTACACAATCGATAGTAATAAAATGTCTTTATTATCTAATCTAATTTTTCATATACTAAGCACTGCTGCATTCCAGTACTTCTATATTGAGAATAATATTCAATTAAATCACTATCTATATATATTTTTATGTTATTATGCTTGTTATTAAGCATATTCGCTATTATTCGTTGCTTTTAGACAATAAAATTAAATTGTATTTATTGAATATTTATCAGCAGTATAAATTTCGGAACCATTATAATATATTGAATAATCTTCTGGAATCAATCTCCAATGTAACTAATATTACTATTACTGTCATCATACCTTTTCCAACCTGTGCTTCTGGTTGTAGTAACTGTCCTCCTATTTTCGCCATAATATCACTCCTGCAACTATTTAAACAATGCATTACATATACCATTATTATTTTTCTTTAAAATGTCTATTGGTCTGTAATTTGGAACAGTAGCCTTTACTTTAAGAAATCATCCCTATTTGTATATGTAATAATTTCAAAGTCGTTAACTCTACCTTTTCTTTTGCGATATGTGTATATATCATCCATTCCATGTTCTTCAAAATTTTGGCGCATATTTTAGGATTATTGAGAGAAATATCTGCTTCTATAATCCCGTATCAATCCAAATATTATTTTGATAAAAACATTAATTTATCTGAAGTTTTAATCAAAGACTTAATTTGCCAATACACCTCCATGACTTCTATTACTGTTTTACCTTTATTGATGAGAAGATAAAAAGCAATTAATCTTCCATGTTAACTACCATTCCACAGAACCTCCCATAAACACCTCTATCTGGGTTTTGGTAGTAGCCGTAAGTTTCCCCATCCTCCTTTACCTTGGAGACCTTCAGGTGCTCCATTACCTCTGAAATGCCTCCACCTCCTCTGCATCAGCTCCTACATTGATGCTGTTTATTAATAAAAGTTGCACCGCCACCACCTCCTCCGCAGCCCTCACCTCTAATGATATTGCATTTAGTCCATCTGCACCATTTGTAGCGATATATGGAACCTGGCGTATCACTAGCATTTAAAACAATTGTTTTTTCTTTAATTTGTCCATAACCTCCTGCTTTTCCATATTCTCCATTAATTGCCATTTTTTGTACCATATCCACCTTTACCACTACCACCATAACAAGTTACTTTGATTTTTTTCCATCTTGTGAATTTATTTTCAAATTATAATAATTTAATTTTTAGTATGATTATAACTGTTATATTCCTCCACCAATATTATTACTCATTAATATAGCCTCCTTAAAACAATTTTTTTATTGTTTGAAACCTCCTTAATTTCTATCTTATCCATATATCATCATTTCTATTTATAACACACTTTATAAATTGTTCCTTCTCCTGCATTGCCTAAAAAATCTGCAGGAAAAAATATTGTTTGTAGGTCATGATTAGTACGCCAAATCATCAAATCCTTTGCTTATAAAGTCATTGTCATTAGGAGTTGCTCCACCTTCTAAAACTAGCAGTTGATAAGTACACGATAACATAAAGATTCTTGCGCTATAGTATAATATTTATTATTTTGCTTTATTAGATATTTATCTTTTAGAAATTTAGGTATATCTTCTGATAAATATTTTAAATCCTCCTGAAGTAAATTATAATTTCCTGTTAAGTCTGATTATATTATCATTAATACTTCATTAAAATTATAGTACCTTAATAATTCAGAATAATTATTTTCTTTTTTATTCATTTTATTTATTATTTGTTCTTGAGTTAAGCATAATTATAAATTCTAAGCTCTGATATATAAGCATTTAAAAATTTCTTTTACCTCTACTTGCAAATAACCATGTATTATCGTTATAATAATTAGTAACTTCTCTTTCAATCTCTAAATTCCGTCTACATACATTTTGAAATTAGTTTTATCTAACCCATACGCAATACACCATATCTTTTCAGACCAATATTACTTGAAACAGTTGAAGTTCAACAGCTCCAATGAAAGAAGAAGGTTTCCGTCTGCTGAAGTTAGTAAATGTGTTCTATATGCACTAGAACCATCTATGTTGTGATATAAAACTTCCTGAAGTAGCTCCAGAGATAGAATAATTAACTAATTTGTTATAAAAGAAAAATATAATAGTATTATTTATATTTAAAATTTTTCTCCTAAGTTGGCATAACTATTTTCTACATATAAAGATTTTGGCATAAATTCTTCCTCTCATATTTTATTTTACAGTTATTAACGCATATATTCTATCCGCCCACAAACATACTTATTTCATCTATATAAATATTAATGGCAAGCCTTTAATTCTTTTCTATAAATTTATTATATACTTTAGAAATTAATCTGCTCCCTCTAATAAATTATGTTCTAATTTATTTTTTTATTTCTTTATTATTTAATATGATAATAATTATATTTATTTAATTAGCTTATTAGCTGATTATCATTTCATTGAATTCATTTATTTTATATATGTATTTCATCATATTTTATAAATTTTCAAGCATGTAAACCATAGCTATTGCTAGAGGTTTACATACATAAAAATCTAAATAAAATCTATGTGTGATTAGTTTTATAATAACCCCTTACTTAAATTAAATTTTAAGCAAGAATATGAAATTTGAACATTTCTTTGTCACTTCTTCTAGAATCAAGTCATACTTAAAATCTAACCAAATTTAAACGTTTTATAGCACATGTAAATCAAGTTTGGTTTAATTTTTCCTTTATATATAACAAATTGACCATGACCTATTATATCCGTTTCTTCTTTATTAGCTTCAGAATAAATAGAAATTTAATATAACTTTTTCACAGTTGTGGAAGTCTTTAGTAGTTGCTGTTAATTGTTTCTCAACTTCTTTCTCTGTTTGGATATAGAATAAGATGGGCATACTGTCTTTCCATTTTCATATCTTCTGCAAATACTAGCTCAGTTTTATTACCTGCAGTAACTACTTAAATTCTTTATTTTATTTTAACTTTTCTACTTCATCTGATGATACTGATTTAATTACAATGCTGATTGATTCATATGCGTTTCCTGTTAATTCAATCTTTCCACCTATAATTTCATGAGCAACACCAAATATATACTCTTCATCTACTTCTTTAATATGCATGCCTCCTGTGACCGCCCCATAGTATCCGACCCATTGAGCATCGGATATATTTACTTCTAAAAGTTTTTTCGTATCTATTTCGGCTAAAGCATATGAGCTCAGCCTCCATTGATTTCATCTAACACCTCCACTAAATTTAACTTCACCTTTTTAGCTGTTACTATATGTGTTGCTCATTGTCCTTGGTTCTAATATTTTACCAGGCACATCAATTAATAAATCCTTTTTGTCATAATATTATTCCTCCGTTTTATATAATTTATTTAATATTTATTCTATATTTTAATTAGTAAGTTATAAGGGCATAAATTCATCTTTCTTATTATAGAAACATAAATAACCTTGCAAGTTTATTATTTTTTTATAAAATTTGTATTTAATATTTATATCCTTACACTATATATGCCTTTAAAGATGCTTTTTTATAAGTGCTTTTCGTGCTTTTTATTTTTTTCACATTTTCTGCAGCAATTATAATAACCGTCACCTTTTTTATCTGCCCCTCTTCTGAAAAATAGTTTTCATTAACTAGCTTACTTATTCCATTTGTGCACTTCTTTACTCTTGATTTTTCTATATTGTTGTAAAACCATGATTCATATAATATTCTGTAAGCATTTATTATCTTATTAACGATTTTGTTTATCATATAGTTAATTGTATGGCTGAGATACTTTTAGAATTTCTCCCATATGTTGTTGAGTTATATTTTTCTTAATAACATAATTATCTTTTCACTCTTGTAAAATTACAACTATTAATTAATTTTTATATTATAACAGGCGAATATAATCTTCGCTGAGTCCTTTAATGACATTGAAAGTAATACTGTACATGCTTCTTTCCTTGAAAAATCAAACTTGTCCCAATCTATTTTTATTACTATCTGTAAGGGCTGTTTAAAATAGATGGTCCCTTAATAGAATCTTTGCATAATACTGATGCTACTTGTTTAATTATAATGACTACCTAATTTTCTTTGTTTTATAACATCCTTATTAATTTTTTTCAAATTAGAGATTGCATCTTTTAATTTGAAAATAGCACTTTCGTAGTCCTGAAGACATGCTAGCTTTCATCTTCTAAATCATCATAGGTTATCACCTGCTTTATTCCTTTTTAAAATTTTTACATTTTTAATTAAAAATCTGTTCATCTTCATTATTATTATACCAGATAAAATTGCCTATTTTCTTTTCTTTAACTTCCTTTTTAAATAACTCTTCATTTATTGTAAAAATTATATTTTATTTTTGCTTATTTTTCCCCATCTGAAGCATTTAATATATAATCTGCCAATTTCCATTCTTTAGCTATATTAAGTTTCAATTAAATATTGTCCTTTTCAGTTAAAACTAAATTTATATGAGAAATATTCTGACCTGTATAGGATCCTACCTCTTCTTTCATACCTAAATACTTATTAAATTTATATTTCTTTTTTCACACCATGATATAAAACTTTCCCATCGCATATATCTCTTTTTCTTCTTTTACCCAAACGGCTGTCACTACTCTCTTTTCATGAAAAGTTTGCGTGAATAATTCTTCAAAATATTTTATTCCTAATTCTTGTTCTATTATATTGTTTATATAATCAATTCTCTCTTTTGCTTTAGATTATAATCTAGCTTTCTTGTAAAATCGTATATATTTTTTCCATTTGTATACATAAAAATTCTTAACATATAGCTTCATACTTCTCCCTAATTTACCCAATTCTAATTAAATTTAGTAACATTTATTTACTAATTTAATTTTTACTTTGTATCTAACTATCTATTTATATAAAATATATCTAATCACATTAGGTATGTGATAGTATTTTCTATTTATTTTATGATTAAATTTGAATATGTTAAATTCAATCATTTATTTGTAGTATAACTAACAAATTTCAACATTATTTAATATCATATTATTTATTTAATACTTATATAATTTTAATTAAAATTATATTATTTTCAATATATTTATACTGCTTAAAACTTTTCATGCTTTATGTAGTAAGTTACTGCATATACATTATATAAAAATCCCCAATCGCCCATTTTTTCATAAGCTCTCATAAATATAGCAATAGCATTGTTTATAACTTTCACTTTAAAACTTAAACTCTTCCTTAGATATATCTTCAAAAACTTTTTTAAACAAGCAATAGATGATGATTCATCTTTATTTTTTATACTTTTCATTAAATTATTATTTAATTTATTTAATATTGTTGTCGCACATGTTATAATATAATTCTCTTTCTCTCTTAGTATAAAATACCCTCTTTTCTCCATTAGTTCCCATGTAGTAATCCTCCCATTTTTCATCCATTATAAATTAATTTTTATCCCTCCAACGAATATATCTGCTATAAATATGAATATAAATCATCATCATATATATTGTATATTTTTTATTTAATACTTTTATTTTATTAATAGTTTGCTCTTCTTTATTTTGAAAAATAAATACTATTAAAATTATACCTATATGTTTATTAACTGTTTTATCTTAATGTAAAAACATGTAAATATACTTTAATGTTATTTAATTTGAAGTGCTAGCAACAATTTGCTCTACTATAATAAAAGAATAGTATAAAAATATTATATAACACATGTAAGGCAATAAGCTATGCTGAATTCATTTTCCACTGTTTATGTTTTTTCTTTAATAATTTTGATTATATCTATCATATCGATTATATTTGTATTGATATTTTCCTTATTACAATATTCTTTTATCTGTCCATGAACCAGCTCATTGATTTTCACTTTTCAATTTAATTAATCGATGTGCTATACTAGATAACCATACAGTCTTACCATGAATATATTCTTTATTCATATATTCTCTTTACAGGTATCAATCCTTCTTCTAATGCCTACTGTGCTTATTGGTTTATCAACTTTACTTTTTTTGATCTAATAATGTAAGGATCATTAGGATTTAATTTATATTAGCTATATTTATCATTTCTTTATAATATAAAATAAACGTCTTGCTCCAATGCGTACCTTAATGCGTATTCTGTCTCCCTTGATAGTTTATACAACTTATCCCCAACTTTAATAGAATGATTTTCTGAACAATAATCTTCTACTTTTAAATTTATTAAATCTTTATATGCTTTACCCATGATACCATCAAAAATCAATAAGAAAATTATTTATGTAAGATTCTTTAACTCTTTAACAGCTGACAATATAGCTCTTTTTTAATTTTCAATATCCATCTTCTTTAAAAGCACTGAAGTTTATAAAATTACTTGAAGTTTCTTTAGTTAAGCTGTAATATCTAAATTGTTGCTTATATATCCTTGAATAACTGCCACTTCCATATATTTTCTTACATACTTAATTGAGTATTTAGTAGTGTTTCTGTGTCTGCGTGAAAAAAACTTCATTTTTTCCTCGAACTACTTCCTGAAATGTAAATTCAGATAGGTCTTTATGAGAAAAGTTTTGCTCATACCATGCTACTTTAAAAAATAAACTTCTATATTTAATATAAGTATTATATACATATTTATGCTCAATATAGTGCAGAAACTTTTTCAAATCATTTAGCTCTATTCTAATTCAGTATAATTTATGTTATTTCTCAATAAAATCACCTACTAAACCTTTAAAATACTCATACATATAAATCTGTTCGTTGTTTACCTCTCAATTTTCCTTAGTAGTATTGCTTGCTCCAAGTTCTTCATTTAAATCAAAATTAATTTTATTTTCCAAAATATATTCCAGTTCCTCCTCCCATCTATTTAATCCAAATAATTGAAGTCTAAATAATTAATCCATATAATATGAAATTGACTAAAGCATTTATTTCTTTTGTAAATTCAATATTCTTTCCAAAAAATATGGTCATATTCACTTATTATTTCATTGAATAAGTCTATTATAAAATTTCTAATTTTTCTTTGCATTTTAGGATTATTTTGTAATCATGTTATTAAGTATGTTCTATACAACTTATCATGTCGGCGTAAATCATATATTTTTCCCATTTTTAAAATCAGAATACTCCATACCTACTTTATTAAATAACTTATTTACACTTTCTGATTCAAAAGAATTTATCTCTCTAATTATTTTGTTTGTAACATCACTTGTATTTAATGCTTTTTGTTTAACACGCCCACTAATGGTATTTTTTGTGCCTCTTGATATATATACTCTGCTGACTCCCGTATTTCATGTATAAAAATATTAACTTGCATTATTTGATTTTCTAATTTTTTCTTTTTCTTCTTCATTTTCTACTTCACTTAAACTAGTGAGTATTGAAGATACCCTATGTAGACCATCAATTATACTTATAATGCTTTTTGAATCTACTTCAATGATAAATTGATTTTCATATCACTGCTCTTTTCTTCTCCATTTTGATAATATTGCAAATGAAATAGCGGTAGGAATATATTTTCCTATTTTCATTTCTTTGACATTTCATTTATTGATTTCTATGATATAACTTAGGTCTTTCTTGAATAGTATCTCCAATCAGCTTTTTTCCTTCTACTTTCTCTTTGAATTCTAGAATCATAATTTATTAAATTTCTATTAAAAATTGATACTAATTCTTTATAGGTTATGCTTGAACAAATATATTGCTTATCTTCAACTGTAGGTAATACATTATTTAAAATTATCACATTAGAATTTTCACCTTTTTGTTCAAGATCTAGTGGTTCACTCTCAAATTCTGTAATTTCATAATCTGTAAAAAATAACTCTGGTTTTAATTCGTTAATTTCTAACTCATTATAGAAACCTTTCGATAAAAAATATAATGTGCGTTTTGACATTGTATCAACAACAACTTCTCCATTAAATATTTTAACTAAATCAGTAAGCTTGATTCTTTCTTTAATACTTATAAAGATTTTATCTTTATTAGATTGATCATGTTTATACTTAGTTATGGTATCACTTAGTCGTTCTTGTAGTTGTTCTTTCATGCCATGCTTCACTTTTAACACCTCCAATTAAAATATAGAATAAATTACCTTCATTATATACATTTATAATACAAAAGTAAATATAGTTTCCCTTGTAGATACCCTAGTTACAAAATCATTTACACCTCAAAGCAATTGATATCTTCTAATATTGTAATTAAATCTACTTAATTTTTAGTTCATGATTATAATTATTTATTAGCTATTTAAAATTTAAATTTAATATTCCTATGAAAAAAGTATATACTTAATTTCTATACTTTTCTCATAGGAAGTATTTTAGTTATATTCTTAAAATAAGTGTTTTAGGCAAATTAGGCCATTATTGAGATGCCTTTTTACTTTTTGAAATAACTACGTTTCTAGTTTTACTTATTTTCTCATAAAATAATATATCTTTTCTTATCATCTGAAGAATTAGATGTATTCCAAGTACAGGTAAAGCTAGTATTAATAATATTACAAATCCTGCTTGTATATATGGATTTGTATTTATTAAATAAGATTGTGTAGCAAAATTCATATATCCAAAAACACCATAATATAAGATTGAATATCTTATTAAAACTTCTTTAAATTTTAGTTTTTCCTCTGTACCTTTTATTCTTATTCTAACTAAGGCCTTTCCTAGTGTTTTACCGTTAGTTGCATAAGGTAGTACTATGAAATATAAGAATACCACTATTGCATTAGCAAGTATATTTTGTTTATCTCCAAAATAATATAACACTCTATTAAGTATAAACCAATCTACACTAAGAGCTAATGCTCTTCTTATATATCCTACTCTTATAATATCTTCATTTATTTCTTTATCTAAAAGTTTTTGCCTTGGCATTAAATATGAAAATACAGGTGTTATTAAATATCCTAAATATCCACCTAAAGTATTTAGCATTAAGTCATCAACATCAAATAGTCTATATGGACAATTATATATTCCATATATTCCTGTTAATTGTGTTACTTCAAAAAATAAAGATATTAAAAAGCATATAACTACTGTTTGTTTTAAATTTCTTTTAAAGTAATATCTTAAGTATATTCCCATTGGTAATAGTAATATAGCATTAAAAAATGCTTGTAAAAATGCAGGCTCTTTAAGAATTCTTAAGTACGTTGCAGGATTTGATAATACTACTGATGTTTCTTTTATAATATCTTTTATAAAATTAAAAGGTACTAATTGATAAAACTGTCTACCAGCTGGTATCCAACTGCAAGTATCACGAGTAGGTGGCAATGGTAAAATTATTAGATAAAATGCTACTAAACAATAATATAAAAAAGAATATAATATTAATGCTCTAAATTTATTTATATAGTTATATTTTCTATATTGATAAATAAGAAAAGGAACAGTCAGTGCAAAAGCAAGTACTAAAAATGTTGCAAATGCTGTAAAAATAGATTGAAAATATACACTCATTTAAATCATCTCCTTTTCATCTTAAGTTATTAAAAATATTTAATATCAACTTTAGTGTAACTCTATTTATTATGAAATATTTATACTAATAATTATCACTAACTGTAATTCTCATCTGAATATATTTTAATATATATTTGCTGTAATAGTAAGTTACATTAATGTCACATAAAAAACTCCTTATAACCAATCAGGATTGAATTATATAAAATAATTCCTATAATAAATTAAAAGCGTGGAATTTTATCCACGCTTTTAATTTAATTCTTTTTAACTACAGGTATTTGAATTTCTGTTATATAATCATCTTCATCATTAGAATTGCCCATTCCTACAAGATATACCTCTCTTATATTATCTGCTATTTCATAGTCATTAGCTTCAATCCACTTTAATGCAAATTCATAAGATTTGCCAATCATTTTAAAAGAACCTTTATGAATACAACAAACCATGCTTTCTACAGGTTCGAAATATTTCACTTTAACTTTGTCACTTTCAGGTATATCAAATTCTATAGGTTCTACTACTTCCGTATCCACATTCTTTTCTTTATATCCATATTCATGATATATGCTAAAACATGGCCCGCTTACTTTGCCTTTATTAGCAAATACATGTTGATTAAGTTCACTCCACAATTTACCCTGTTCTCCATAGCTTTCTACTATATCTCTAACAGAAGCTGCCTTAAATCCTTCTACTTTTTTAATAACTATATCATAATTATCCATCATACAATCCTCCTTATTTAAGTATTCAACTAGAAAATTTATTTCTTTTAATGTATCATTAGACTTTAAGATTTCTTCTTTTATCTCTTTTTCTTTTTCTCTTAATTCTTTGATTAATTCTTCATTAGTTAAATTTTCATTAAAAAGCTTTTTAATATCCTTTAAAGAAAATCCTGAACTTTTTAACAGTAGTATTTTATTTAAAGTTGATAGCTGCTCCACATCATAGTATCTATATGACGTAAAATCATCTATCTTTACAGGCTTTAAAAGTCCCATATCATCATAATGTCTTAAAGTTTTAACAGAGACTCTTCCTATTTTAGAGAATTCTCCTATTTTAATCATATATTTACCTCCTTGTGCACATTGAGGATGAGAGAAAAATTATAACTTAAACTATGATTTTTCTAAATATAAAGTTTTTATTGTACGTTGTACATCTAGATATATTTCCTAGTAAATTCAACTTTATAATTAATTAAAAATTCTCTTAGTTATTTGCAATTTCCCTCTAAATAAATAATAAACCCTCCTATAATAGGAGGGTCAATAGAGTTTTTAATTTTTTATTCTACTAATTTAAATTTATTTAATTCCAAAGAAATTGTCTCTTTTTCTCT
Organism: Clostridium sp. Marseille-Q7071; assembly: GCF_965112025.1. NCBI lineage: Bacteria > Bacillati > Bacillota > Clostridia > Eubacteriales > Clostridiaceae > Clostridium > Clostridium sp. Marseille-Q7071. The sequence continues at coordinate 799,005 of NZ_CBCOPR010000001.1, read as the reverse complement.
AACTATAGTTTTAGGTTTAACTAATTTTTCATTTATTAAAATGAATCCTTTTTTAATCCCTTCTTCTATCTTAGAACGACTTAAATTTAAAATTTGATTTGATAACAATTTATCTAATCTTATTTTTTTATCAATAACGTCAATAGTTATTTCAACATAATTAAATCCTTTAGCAATTAAGTCTTCTATAAATATCATATCTATTTTAGATTCTCTTTTATAAACTTCACCATCTAAATTATTTAATCCTGGAATTGCCTTAAAAGTATTCAGCATTTTATTCCATGTATGATTATTAGGACATTTGTATATGGCATAATGAAATATATTTTTTCCATTTGCATTTTGTCTTCTTTTTAATGAATCTATAAATATAACTTTTTTTCCACAGTTATGACAATATCTTTCTTCACTATCTAAATTATTATTATGAATTTCCCAATTTAAATATAATACTTTCTCCATATTCCTCTCTCCTTAAAACTTCAAGAGGAATATTTATTTTAAGGGACGGTTCATTAAAGTTTGTAAAAATAATAAACTCTATCCTAGTTAGTAATGCATTAATCATAAACTTTATACTCCTCTTGTCTATTGACTTGAATACACTACTTTGTAATAAGGAGTCATACGATTTCACCTACTTTCATAAGGCATATGAAAGAAAATAAGAAGTTAAAGATGTTAGTATACTTTGTATCAGACAAGGCGTCAGGTTCCGCCCATAGTGGTCTCTATGTGCGGGCTCTGACAACGCAGTATGATACAAAATAGGCTAACATACTAGCTTATTATTTTTTTGAATATGCCTAAAAAGGCTATAAGAAGATAATTCCTCTTATAGCCTAAATTTTTTAAATTCTTAATTTTAAATTAAGTAAAGCAAAGCTAACCCATAAATTATGGGCAAAAAATTAAGATTAATCTGGCTCTATAAGTTTTCTACCTTCTAATTGCTAATTTTTAAGAAGCATAACAAATAAACCTAATTACTTAGGTATTTTAAAACTTCTTTATTAATTAAATAAAAATTTAATTAGCAATTAGCTGGTTTCATAACTATAAGTCCTCCAAAATTTAATCTTTATAGTTCATAATATATGATAAAATTAATAAATTGTCAATAAAATCAGAAAATTATTGTATATTCCACTAAGATGTTTAATATCTATAAATTTTAAATAGAATCTTTAATAATTTATAGATACACTACTATAATTTTTTTGAAGTAAAATTTAAACCCTACCATTATTGGTAGGGTTTATTTTATGTAGTATTTTTAAAATTGATTATAAATGTATGATGCTTCTGGAGAATTTTTAAAAACTAATATTAAAAATAGTCCTATTAATATAGTAGAATATAAAGCTATTTGTGCAATTTCACTTTTTCTATATTTTTGTAAAATGCTCTTTAATATCATTATTTATTTTTAACCATCCTCTCCAGCCTAAATGCATTCCATCACTCATAAAATATTTTTCATATTCCTTATTTGAATAATTTAATGCCTTAAAGCCGTAATCATTAGCCATTTTTTCAATTCTATTGTAAAACTTATGTCTTTCCACTTTATCTAATTTCATATGGTCATACCAATACCCGTTAACAGGCATTATAACTATTAATGGCTCTGCTTTTAGTTCTTTGCAACTTTTTAGGAATAACTCATAATCTTTATATTCCTTTGATACATCAAGCTTACTATTTTTATAATGTCCATCTAACTTTTTTAAGTTATCTTTTAGATAAGTATTAAAATACTTATCCTCAATATAAAAATTGTTTTTAGTAATTGCTTTTTTTCCTTGTTTCTCTGCTTTTTCATATTCATTTTCCCAATTAATCTCTTTAACAGCTATTGCTTTACTTGGTGTTTCTTTAAGCAACTTATATGAATTAATCTTATCTTTAATACCTAATATATACTGTCTTCCAGAATAGTATGGCTTTAATAATGCAGATTTTATATCACTTAATAAATCATCATTAGTATATAGTTTTGCATATAAATTAGCATATTTATTTTCTTTTGAGTCCTTAGTTAAGTCATAAACTCTATTAGCTATTTGCTTTTTATTTTCCTTACTTATAGCTTTATTTCTCATATAGCTATAAAATTGCACTTCAGAAAATAAGGCATTAAATTTATCACTTTCAATCCCTGCTTTATTTTGAAACCATTGCAATGATACTACATATACAATTTTTTTCTTATCTAGCTTCTGATTTATTCCTCCTAGATTTATAGCATGTTCAAGATTTTGAACATTACCTTTTCCTATTATATTAGGTATGTAGTTAAATTCACTAATTGGGAAAAATTCCTTAGGGTTTTGCTTCAGCTCAACACCTAACTCCGATGACCCGTATAGCATAAGGTTATTTTTTTCATAGGCCTCCTCTTGTAAAAACAACCCTTTATCTTTAACTGGATTTCCATATAGTGATGCCACTGAATTATTGTAAGCACTCTCAAGCTTTCTTGATATTATAAAGTCAAAAGTAAATACAAACATTATGAAAATGCAAATGGAAATAATAATGGGTCTAAGCTTTTTCATTTTCTAAAACCCTTTCTTTTTAAGAAAAGCAATTAGATTATTTGGTGTTTCGATATCACTTCTCTCAAGCTCTGTTGGTTGAAGTTTTATACCTAATCTTTCTTCTAATTCTAATAATATTTCTATACTACCAAGTGAATCTAATAAACCTGCATCAAATAGACTTATATCTAAATCCTCTTTAAACTCATCTGTTCCACATATATCTTCTAAAATTTCTAACACTGTATTTTCCATAATAACACCTCCAATTTTTTACTTATTATATAAATATCCTGAGAATAATAACAGTCCGAAGCAAGCTATATTAAATGTGATAAATATAGATATACCTTGATACCATTTTTTATTTTTATTAGCTTTGTGAAATTTAGATTTTCTCTGATATATATCTGTACCTATTAACACAAAAGCTTGATATAATCCATAAATTAAATAAAAAAACTTTGTCCCGTGCCAAATTCCCATTATAGTCATAGTTATAACCTGTGCTACATGAGATGCTGTCAACCTATTTTTAAAATATTTTTTTCTTCTAGCTTGAAGCACAAATCTTGAATATATATAATCTCTAAACCAAAAAGAAAGAGACATATGCCATCTACTCCAAAATTCCTTCATATCTTTACTTATAAATGGTTTATTAAAGTTTATAGGGGTTTTCACGCCTAAAAAATAGCTTGTCCCAACTGCAAACAAACTATATCCTGCAAAATCAAAGAATAGATATAAGCTATAAGCATACATATAATTTAATGAATTCACAAATGTTATATCCACTGGTATTTTTGATAACCAATATGTATAAATAATTTCCCCTATTATAAACTTATATCCTAAACCAAGAACTATCTTTTTTATCCCTGGAATAAAATAATCATCAAGATATTCATTTCTTGATATTTTTGCACTTAAATCTTCATTAAATCTTCTTAGCCTATCTATTGGACCAGAGCTAAATGCCGGAAAAAATATAATAAAATAAGTTAAATCAACGAATTTTATTTCCTTGATTATTCCGTCATAAACTTCTATGATAATTTGTAAAACTTTAAAAGTTACATAAGATAGTCCTATAAATCCTAAAGTTCCTAAAGATAACCTATGAGATATTTTACTTAATATAAGTGGTGCTAAAGATAGTAATATAGTTATGTAAAACAATATCCTACTTTCTGTATTCTTCCTAATATACAAGTAAAGGTAAATAAGTATTACTTCACTTAAATAAAAGACTATAAAGCTAATACTTTGCTTTTTATCTCCACCTAACATTACAAAAATCATAAATACAGAAACTATCATCCCATAGTATTTAATTCTTTTTTCACAATATCCTAATATAAAAGCTGGAACTAATGCTATTAAAAGAATATAAAAATAAAAAATATCTCCATATTGTGTCAAATTCATTATAGTTCCTCCATCAATGCTTTTCTGTCAATTTTTCCATTTGTATTCATAGAAAAACTTTCTTTAAATTTTATTTGACGTGGTACCATATATGATGGAACTAGTCCCTTAAGCTCATTTTTTATAAGAATTCCATTCTTTAGATTTGATAATTCATTCTTTTCTTTTAAGACTACAAAAGCTGTTAAATGAGATATCTTTTCTCCATTATATACTGGAAGTACTACTGCATTTTGTACATTAGATATCCTTTTAATATTATTTTCAACATCTTCAATCTCTATCCTATACCCATTTAACTTTATTTGAAAATCTTTTCTTCCACAGTAATATATAAGATTGTCTTTTTCATACACTAAGTCCCCAGTTTTATATCCACAAACTGAATTCTCTTTAATAAAGTTTTTTCTAGTCATCTCTTCATTGTTTAAATAACCTATGCTTACATTATCACCAAGTACAACTAGTTCACCTTTATCTTCTTTGGGAACTTCTTTCATATCTTCATCTAATATTTTCACTTCAGATGAAGGTATTTTATATCCGATTGGTATTGAAAGATCACTGTGTAACATGTCATCAGTAACCTCAACTGCAGTTATTAAAACTGTAGCCTCAGTAGGCCCATAACCGTTGATAATTTCTACGTCTTGAAATCTTTCTTTAAGTGTAGTTACTAAGTTTTTAGTAAGTACTTCTCCTGCAAAAATCATCTTTTCAAGGCTTGGCATAAGCTTCTTATTAAAACTATCATCAGTTATACAAATTTCAGCAAAAGATGGAGTAGATATCCAAAGTGCTATATTAGACTCATTTAAACTTTTATACAATGCTTTAAAGTTACTTATAGTATCCTTATCTATTACATATAATGTTTTTCCTGATGAAAGCCCTATGTATACAGACATTACAGAAACATCAAAGGAATAGGATACTTGATTCATAATAAAAGCATTTTCATTCTGAACATTACAGTATTCTCCGAACCAGTTAGTAAAAGCTTCAATGTTTTTTCTATTTATTTGAACACCTTTAGGCTTACCTGTACTTCCAGATGTAAATAATATGTAGCAATTATCCTCTGGTTTTACCCAGTTTTCTTCTGAAATGATACTATTTTCAAAATCCTCAAAAATTAATTTTATGTCATATTTTTTTAAAACTGTGAGCTCTTTTTTGCTCTCAATTGGTAATTCTCTAAAAGTAATTAAGAGCTGTGAATTACTTTCTTCAATAATTTGATTAACTCTTTCTAATGGAAATGTAATATCAATTGGTATATATGCATGCCCCGTTTTTAAACAAGCAACCATTGCAATTAACATTTCATTTTCCTTATGTCCATAAAGAACTATTGGTCTTTTCTCATGGTTATCTTGATATTTCTCAATAAAATAACATGCTAAAGCATCAGATTTAGAATCTAGTTCACTATAAGTTAACATTTCTTCATTATAAATCTGAGCTATTTTATTCGTTAAAGCATACTGTTTTAATCTTCGCAAAAACTCCATTTTTCCCTCCAGCATTACTTGTTTTTGAATATTTCTAGTGATATTATACTCTTTATAAGAAACGCAGTCAATTTGCGACAAATTATGACAATATTAAAAATTATCGTAATATTAATTAAAATAAAAAACATTGTTAACATTTTATGAATGTAATCCTCCCTGCTCAATAAACAAGGGAATACAATAAAATGTTAACAATGTAGTAAATACATTATATTAGAAATTTAAATTTTTCTATTATATATAGAATTAAATATGTTTTAAGATTTTTATCTACAATATGCTGTAAATATTAAAATAAAAAGTTAAGCATATAAAGCTAAACAGCTACTATCTTTTTACTAATGGAAAGGCAATAACATCTTTTATAGAATTTGATCCTGTTAAGAACATTATCATTCTATCAATTCCTATTCCTAGTCCTCCTGCTGGTGGCATACCTACATCTATTGCCACAGCAAATTCTTCATCCATAGGACTTGCTGTTTCAAGACCTGCTCTTAATTTATCCGCTTGATCATGAAGTAGCACTCTCTGCCTTAATGCATCATTTAGCTCTGAATAAGCGTTTCCAAGCTCCACCCCATAAGCATAAGGTTCAAACCTTTCTATTAACTCAGAATTTTTTCTATGAACTTTGCAAAGAGGTGAAGTTTCTACAGGAAAATCTATTACAAAAGTAGGTTCTACTAGCTTTGAAGCTGAATACTCATCAAAAATAGTCATTATTAAATCACCTTTTGTCATGTCTTTAATATCTAATCCTTCTAAAGCTTCCTCACTTAGCAATTCTCTTTCCTCTACTATTTTCACAATTTCTTCTCTTGATAAGAACTCTACATCAATCCCTGTATCTTCTTTTACTAAATCACACATTCTAGCTCTTCTCCATGGTGCTTTAAAATCAATTTCTACACCATCATAGACACTCTTTGTTGTTCCGTTTACTTTAGTAAATACATACTCATATAAATTCTCCATAAGCCTCATCATATCTGTGTAGTCCGCATATGCCATATAACATTCGAAAAGAGTAAATTCAGGGTAATGAGTTCTGTCAATTCCTTCATTTCTAAAGGATCTTCCTATAGTGTAAACCCTATCTACACCCCCTACCATAAGCCTCTTCAAATAAAGCTCAGGAGATACATTCATATAAACGTCAGAGCTTAGTGCATTTACATAGGTGACAAAAGGCTTTGCTTCCCCTCCACCATATTTAGTGTCGAGAATAGGAGTTTCCATTTCAAAAAATCCTATGCTATTCATAAACTCTCTTATATAACTTAAAGCTCTTGAACGCTTTATAAATCTTTCCTTAACCTCTGAATTCATAATCATATCTAATGAACGATGTCTTTGTCTTAAATCCATATCTTGAATTCCATGGTATTTTTCAGGTAATGGTCTTATAGATTTAGAAAGCATAGTGAACTCACTCGCTTTAATTGTTATTTCCCCTGTTTTAGTCTTAAATACTGTACCTTCTACCCCAATAATATCTCCTGTGTCTATAAGTTTTAATAAATTATACCTTTCATTACCTAATGCACCCTTATTTAGATATACCTGTATATCTCCTTCTTGATCTCTTAGGTTTAAAAATGTGACATTTCCCATTCTTCTAAGAAGCATTATTCTTCCTGATAGCGTAAAAACTTCTTCTTCTTTTATATCATGAAAATTGTCTATTATATAATTTGAATAAACACATCCTTTAAAACTATATGGGTATGGATTTATTCCTCTTTCTATTAACTCATTTAATTTTTTAACTCTTTCTACTACAAATTCATTTGCGTCATTCATTATTTCTCTTAAATCTTCAATATTTTCATAATTTCTAAACATTAATGATACCACCTTTCATTTTTAAAAGTTAGACATCTTCTTAAAGTAACTAGTGTTTTTATATTAGATGTCTTATTAAAATTAAAAAAAGTCAAAAATAAAACTCTCACCTCCAAGACAATAGTCTTGGGGACGAGAGTAATTAACTTCGCGGTACCACCCCAGTTTGTTAATACGTCACCATATTAACCTCTTCAAGTACGTCACAATTTCTGTGATTATACCCTAGCTCTATAACAGGAGCTCCTGTCAAAGTATACTTTTAACTAGCAAGTTAAAATCCACCTGAAACTCAGAGTCTTTTTTCGATAAATAATTCATTCACTCCCTCTCACCTACTGGAGTTCTCTGTACAACAATTAATTTATCTACTCTTCTCTTCATAGTCTTTATATTTTAAATATTATTTTAATTCGAATAATTGCAAAAGTCAATAAGAAAATTAACTTTTTAAAAAAATCTCTTAAATCATATGATTTTTCTTCTAAACTTTGTTTCTATCAATTTTTAATAAATCTATAATTATGAATATTTTGCATGATTATACAAATTTTATTCATTCCTTGTATTTTTATTTATAGCAATATAAGGTTAATTACAAATAAGGGTTGGCGAATTAAAAATAATGTATTATTATAAATATTGTTTGTATAATTATTAACTTTATAAGAAAGGAAATTTATTAATGGAAAATTTAAATCAAAGGAAATATTCCTCAGCTGATTTGTTACGTTTTATTATTCCATCATTAATAGGGGTATTATTTTTTATGACACCTATTTTATACAATGGAGATATTACTATACCTGTAGCTGTATTATCTAAATTTGTTCTTAATTATTTTGTAGAAATACTACCAATTGTTATGACTGTCATTATATGTGTAACTGTAACAGGAACTATTTTAACTAAGATATTTAAACCTAAATTTATCTTAAAAAATAGCTTTTTAAATACATTATTTAATATATCACCTATTTGGCTAATTGCAAGAATTGCTAGTATGATATTTGCAGTTTGCACTGCATTTAAAATAGGACCTGAAATGATTTGGTCAGAAAATACTGGAGGATTGCTTTTATATAGCTTATTACCTATCTTATTTTCTGTATTCTTATTTGCAGGCATGTTTTTACCATTGCTTTTAAACTTTGGACTACTAGAATTTTTTGGTACGTTGTTAACTAAAGTAATGCGTCCTATTTTTAAATTGCCTGGACGTTCCTCAATAGACTGTATTGCTTCATGGCTTGGAGATGGTACCATTGGAGTACTTTTAACTAGCAAACAATATGAAGACGGATTTTATACCACTCGTGAAGCAGCGGTAATAGGTACAACTTTCTCTGCTGTATCTATCACTTTTAGTCTTGTTGTAATTTCTCAAGTAAATCTTGGTCATCTATTTGTACCATTTTACTTAACAGTTACCTTTGCAGGAATTGTGGCAGCAATCATAACACCACGTATTCCACCATTATCTAAAAAACCAGATACCTATTATGGAGATAATAAACAAAATATCAAAGAAGAAATTCCTGAAGGTTTTACTCCTTTTCAATGGGGATTAAAACAAGCTGTTGAAAAAGCTAGCAAGAATAGTGGCGTAGCAGGAGTCTTAACAGAAGGTATTACAAATGTTTTAGATATGTGGATGGGTGTTATACCTATAGTTATGGCAATAGGTACTTTAGCATTAATAATTGCAGAGTATACTCCTATATTTAAATTTTTAGGACTTCCTTTTATTCCTTTACTTGAATTATTAAGAGTACCTGAAGCAAAAGAGGCTTCTCAAACTTTAATTGTAGGATTTGCAGATATGTTTCTACCTACTGTTATAGGAAGTACTATTAAAAGTGATTTGACTCGTTTTGTTATAGCTTGTACTTCAGTAACACAACTTATATACATGTCTGAAGTAGGTGGATTACTAATAGGCTCTAAAATTCCTGTTTCCATAAAAGATTTAATAATAATCTTTATTGAAAGAACTATAGTAACTCTACCAATTATAGTACTGATTGCACATATATTGTTTTAAATATAATATATTTAAATAAATCCTAGGAAGCTTTTTTCCTAGGATTTTATTATTTAAAGATATCTTATTCTTCATCATAAAAATCTAAATAAGAATGTTTTTCTCCATCTTTTTGCCATCCTAAAATAGCATCCATATTCACATTTTGTGCTGATCTAAATATGGATTTATCTACGTCATTAAAATTTTTCTTTAATTCTGCAATTAGATCCTTAATTTCAAAACGTTTATTTCCAATTTTCTTAGCTGCAACCATACATGCACAGTTTAATGGCCATATACCACTACTTTGAGTAAATTTTTGAATATAACATTCCTCTACATAATAAAGAGGACGAATTAGTTCTAATCCTTCAAAGTTGGCAGCTTTTAACTTAGGAAGCATAGTTTTATAGTTTCCTGCATAAAGGACATTTAACAGTGTAGTTTCTATAACATCATTAAAGTGATGCCCTAATGCAAGTTTATTACAACCTAATTCTTGTGCTTTTGAATATAATGCTCCACGACGCATTCTTGCACACATGTAACAAGGATAATCCTTAGCAATATCATCTACAATTTTAAAAATACCAGATTCAAAAATATGAACTGGAATATTTAAATAGTTACAATTATCAATTAGTAGCTCTTTAATATTTTTATGATAACCAGGGTCCATAGCAATAAACTCTAGCTCAAAATTCATCTGTCCATGACGTTTAAGCTCTTGAAATAACTTAGCCATAACTAAGCTATCCTTACCACCAGATATAGCTACGGCGATTTTATCCCCTTCTTCAACTAAATTATAATCTTTTATTGCTTTAATAAATTTAGACCATATGGTTTTTCTATACTTTTTAATAAGACTACGCTCAATTTCTTCAAGTGGCTTTCTTTCATTAAAAGGAATTAAAACCTCGCAACCACTTCCTGCAATCTCGCTCATGCTATCACCTCTCTTTTCACGAAAATATTATATCATCAATAATGGTTTTTGTCTTTGGAAAGCGTTTAAATTATATTTGGAAATAATATTGGTATTATGTATACTTTGTGTTAATGTTTATATATAAATGCAAATATCCCAAAATAAGGAGTGCGTGTAATATTTTCCAAAAAAATTAAAGCAAGGATTTCTATTATATTATGTTCATTAATGATTTTAAGTATTATTGGAACATTAAATTTATTTTCAAAAATAGAAGATGGATATAAAAAACAGTTAATTAAAGAAATAGAATCTCTTATGACTGAAGCGAATAATGTTGGTGCAGAATTTAACTGTGAACTAGATTTAGAAGCTCAATCGGTAAAGGATCTAACTGATATAGGATTCCTCTTGAAATTTGGTATAGAATCTCAAAAGAAAGTAAACGCTCAAAAACTTGAGATGAGGCAGCTTGCGCATAAGTCAACGCCTTCTGAAAAATATATTGCTGAAGAGGCTTATAAAATCTATGAAGGCAATACCATTTTAAATATTGATGGATTCAATTTATCTTTTACTTATGGAATTGATATAAATATCCGTTATTCCTTTGTACGAAATATAGATGAATATGGATTATACACCCAAAAAATGTATAAAATTCTAGATGTTAATTCAAATATTAATAATGATAATATCAATGAAGAAAATTTTATTATAAAAAATTTTGAACAAAAAGACTGGCATATATCCGAAATGACAGATTCTTATGCGCAAATCTGTGGTGCAGCTAAATGTACTTTGGAAACTCCTGAACAAGATATTATAACCTGCGCTGTTCCTTTTTCAACAAAACTTGATTTTGGTGAAGGACTATTCCTATATGAATCTGATTCTCCAATAGAGAATTAAATTACTATAAATACTGTTTTAAATTCACTATATAGAAAAAGTCATCTAACATAATTATGATAGATGACTTTTAGATCTATTCAGATAAATTTTTTATAGATGGATCTTCAAAGAAAGTATTTGCATTATAAAGTATTAACATATCATTTATTTGATTTTCCTGTATTAGTGTATTTAGTCCCTCACTATAATATCTAAGGTCTACCATATAAATTTCACTAAAATGGGATGTTAAAAAAGGGATAAAGCTGTTTGCATAAGAATCTTTAACCACTAATAGCTTTCTTCCTTCCCCCTTATTAGTTGTTATTTTAATTAATGGATGGTTTCCATTGAAAAATACTGTATATTTGTCTTTTTTATTGATATTATTCATATCGTAAAGAGATTCATAGCTTTTATCTTCACCTAAATGCTCTACTTTATATTTTTCATCATCCTTTGGTAAATATAATTCAATACTGTCAGGGTTTAAATGTCTAAAACCACCCTTTGAATATAATGATCCATAAAATTCATCTGTAACTTTCTGTATATTAAAGTATTCTTCTCCCTTTGGAGTAATCCCCATCTTCTTACTTAATTCACCATATGCATAATATGCACCTTTTGTTGTCCAATGGTGATCTGTTTTATAAAATATGTACTCATCTTTTTTCGAACTTAAAGTATCATATAAATCAACAAAATTTATATCATTATTTATAGATTTCTTAACTTTATTAATATATGTAAGCTCATCACTATCAGAAACGTAGTTAGGAAGCTTATCTTCTAATATCTTAACAGCAGTAGGTACTAGCATAAAATATTTATTAATGTTAGGTGTTAAGTTGTCAAAAGAATTTATTGTTTCTACTTTATCCTTTAAATCCTTATCTTCTGGTTTATTAAATTTTTGAATTAAGAAACCATCTTTACCTAAATAAATATCATTATTTTCCTTTTTTCCTATAACTCTATCCGTATCAGATTTAACTCCTATCCAAAAATCTCTTAAAGCAAATTGATCAGAAATATACTTTTCATAATTTGAAGTAAACTTTCCACCCATAAGATTTTTAAATGAAAACTTTGGTAATTGCTCTAAGTTTCTATTTTCTGAATCGGAAAATTTCTTATTAGGAGTTAATATGTTTAAAGCTACCATAAAGCCTATAAATAATAAAAGCAATATTGCCATAATGTATTTATATATTTTGTCATATCTATTCAAGAAAAACACCTCTTTCAAAGTGAACATATATAGGGTTCCTTAACGAAAATTTAACTTATGCATGATTTTAATTTCCACAACAAAAACTCTTATTTATAGATTAAAAATTAAGAATTAAGGATGAATAATTATGGTTAAAACTCCACGGCCAAAGCCTTTGGAGTTTTCTTAAAATAAATTTTATTTTAAGAAATTCACTTTTAGTGAATTTTTTCCTGAATTCTTCATTCTTCATTATTAATCCTTAATTTCTAAGGATTTAAGTTATTTTTATAGAAAATTTATTTTCCAGAGTATATATTAAATTTTCGCATTGTATCCCTATATTAATACTATTAAAATCTAAAGTATAAGAAAGGATTATAGGTTTCATTTACTAAATAAGCAGTTGAAAGAAATATTAATATTAAATATAGAGGTGGAACAACTATGGCACCTACCATCTTCAATCTTTCTCTTATACTTACAATAACCTTTCTTGGAAGCGGAGTTGAGCAAATTGCTAATACTATAAACAATACTATATTAGTTGATATGTAATATAATGTCTTACTGTCCATTAATAAATGCTTGCCAAAACCAAACATAGTTCCTATGAATCCCATTGCTAAAGATAGGCTTTCAAATTCAAAAAATACCCATCCAACAATAACTATAATAAGAGTATAGATATGTCCTATAAATTTAGGTCTATTCTTAAGCCACTTTAAAAGGAATAACTTCTCTATGGTTACAAAAAATCCAAAATACAATCCCCATAAAATAAAGTTCCAGTTTGCTCCATGCCATAATCCTGTTAAAAACCATACCACAAACAGATTTCTAAGCTGCTTTAGTTGTCCTGTTCTGTTTCCGCCAAGAGGAATATACACATATTCTCTAAACCATGAACCTAATGAAATATGCCACCTACGCCAGAACTCAGTTACACTTTTTGATATGTATGGGTAATTGAAGTTTTCCATAAGATCAAAACCAAACATTTTTCCAAGGCCCAATGCCATATCAGAATATCCGCTAAAATCAAAATAAATTTGGAAGGTAAAGGCAATTATCCCTAGCCATGCAGAAATTACTGTAAGCTCTGCCATAGGAGTTGCTTTCACAGTAGTCCAAAGAAGCCCTATATTATTTGCAAGAAGTACTTTTTTAGAAAGTCCTCTTATAAATAATTCTGCTCCTTCACCAAACTTATCTAAAGTTTCTTTTCTTTCATCTAATTGCTTAGCAACATCCCCATATTTTACTATAGGACCTGCAACAAGTTGTGGGAACATAGTAACATACGCACCAAAAGATATAATGCTTTTTTGCACAGGTACTTTGTCTAAATATACATCAATAGCATAGGACATAGTTTGAAATGTATAAAAAGATATTCCCACAGGAAGTGGAAGAGTTGACGCATTTATACTTAAGTTAAAAATATTATTGATATTATCCACTACAAATCCATAGTATTTAAAGAAACAAAGTATCCCTAAATTTATTACAATGGAGTTTATAAATACCGCTCTAGCAATCCCCTTACGTTCTCTATACTTATCTATAAGTAAACCGTTAACGTAGTCAAATACTGTTGAAAATATCATTATTAATATGTACAGGGGTTCTCCCCACGCATAAAATACAAGACTTACTAAAAGTAATATTAAATTCCTAAGAGACTTAGGAGATATATAATAAATAAAAATAGTTAGTGGTAGAAATAAGAAAATAAAAATTAGACTACTAAATACCAAAGTTTGTCCACCTCCTAAGCAACAGCCTAACTCTCAAACTATTGTTACTTAAGAGCTTCGTCAAATGCACTTTCTATTTTATCAGCATCTTTAGATATTGCTAAAAGAACATAGTTGTCTTTAGTTTTTAATACATGTTTTTCTATTAAGAAATATTCATCTGGAAGATAATCTTTAAAACTTTTACCTTGTTCTTCTACTCTTTTTGATAATTTTCCTTTAACACTTTCTACATCATTACCATCCTTAACTTTAATTACTGCCACTTCATCAGCTTTAAGATTTGTAGGAGCTCCATAAAGAACAAAATTCTCAATTTCATCAGTTTTTATGTCATATAGCTTTTGAAGTTTATCATTATCTCCTTCTTTCATTTCATCTAGGTTAACAGCTTGTTTGATTTTTTCTCCTATTTCTACTGCTGAAAGGTTCTTAGCTTCTTCTTTTTTACCGGAACATCCAGTTAAAGCTCCTAGCACAACGGTACCTACAACCATAGTAATAAGAAATTTTTTGTTGATTTTTTTAAATAGTTTTAACATCTGCTTTAAATCTCCTTTTTCTATATTGAATTTTTAAGCATCTAAAATAATTAGTCAAGGATTTTCAAGATATCTCACGTCTTATCGCATCACTAATTTCTCTAGATAGAATTCTATCTAGAGATTCCATTAATACAGTATGACATAAAATATAGAAAAATAGTGACTACCTATTTTTTGAAAATACCTAATAATTATTTTATATTATTTTTTATATAATCAAGCCATAACTCATAAAATTGATACTTAGTATGTTTTCCGTCAGGCTCATATAAATCTTTATGTTCTTTTAATAGGGGTGCTATATTAAAATAATCCACTTCTTCCTTTTGTGCCATATTTATTAATGCGCTATTAAATTCATCAACACGAGTGTTTGCAAGCAATGGATCCTCTTTCTGTGCTTCTTCATTAATAGGAAGAATAGAATGAATATAAATATTTGCTTTAGGTAATTTTTCCTTGAGCATATGTATAAGATCCGCATAATTCTTTGCAAATTGCTGACCATCTATTCCTGTCTCCAAATCATTCATTCCAAAAAGTATAAATATATTTTCTGGTGATAAACTAGCCACCTTGTCCACATCTTTCTGTGCCTTAATAACAGTATGCCCTTTAGCAGCTATAACACGAGACTCATCTAGAAACTCATAAAAACCTAAGCTTTCTGCTATAGAATCTCCCATAAACACAGCATTTTTAAAAAATTCTTTATTATCGATTTCTACTTTTTTAACTTGACCACTATTATTATTTAAAGAAGAATTAGTACTATTATTTTTTTCTTGATTAACTTTATCTATATTTAAGGTGTCTTTATCTTTTTTTTCAGAGGTTCCACTTTCTTTAAAATCTTCAATTTCATTATCATTATTTTTATCTATATTAACGTTACTTTTTGCCGATGCAGTATTCTTACCAAAAATGCTTTTAAATACATAATTTTTTATAGGCATTGATACAGCAAATACAACTAAAGTAGTAACGGTTATTGATGCAAAAAATCTCCTTGGATTAACAATTCTTAATTTTCTTCTTTTTCTTCTTCTATATCCCTTCATAATACACCTCTAGTAATCTTTTTCGTAGTTAATATATACATCAAAATGTTAAATCATAACATCTATCGACAAATAGTATATAAGAAAATTATATCCCTATTTTTTCTTAAAAGGTTAAGAAAAGGTTAAGAAAAGTTAACAATTTAACTTTATTCATATTTAGTTTAAATTAATATAAAACTCTATGCAACAAAAATACTACATAAGATTTTATGTAGTATTTTCCAATATAATTTAAAATTTAAAATTTCTTAATTAGTATATTATAATTTTATATTGTAACCTTTTATTTACATTTAATTAATAATAAGTTTATAGTACTTAAGATACGTTTTAAGATATACTTAAATAATATCCTTTTATAAAAAATTTTTTAAATACTTATAATAATCTCAAATATTTTATTATAAGTATAAATATTTTTAACTGATTATATTTAAATTTGAGAAAATATTTACATTGGCTTGGTTATACACTTTCTTATTGTTGATGATAATTTATATATTGTAGTAAATTTTGTCTAAATTGCATATTAATCATAGCAATACTAAAATGTTATTATTGATTTTACATCTATTTTAAATTAAAATGAAGGGAATTATAAATAACTAATTTTACTACTTAAAGCAACAAACTTTAATTTCTACTACAAGCCTCAATATAAATATTCGAATATTCATATTTTGATATCTAATACCCAAATTAAGAGAAATTTAAAATCTTCCACAAATTTAAATTTATAATATTTCTCTAAAAATATGTTAAAAAATAATCTATTAATGTAAAAAATAAAGAAATTATACTTTTATCTTCAAAATAACGAAGGAGGCCATCTATGAAAAATTCTTTAAAGTTCAGTGAAATATTATCTATAGGACTATTATTATTTGCTATTTTTTTCGGTGCAGGAAATATGATTTTTCCTCCTGCATTAGGTCAAGCTGCTGGTACTAATACATGGATTGCAATCTTAGGTTTTATTGCTGCAGATGTAGGACTTTCACTGCTAGCTATAATAGCTGTGGCCCTGGCTGACGGTAACTTTAATAAATTAGCTAGCCGTGTTCATCCTAAATTTGCTAAGTTTTTTATCATTGTTATTTATATGGCAATGGGCCCATTGTGTATTGTTCCAAGGACAGGTGCAGTATCTTATGAGATGAGTGTAATGCCTTTACTACCACAGGGTTTTCAAGGTCAGTGGATTGCACGAATTTTATTTACCTTTACATTTTTTATAATTACTTATTTCTTAGCATTAAATCCATCTAAATTAGTAGATCGTATAGGTAAGATATTAACACCTGCTTTACTACTTATGATAGGTGTTGTAACTATAACTTCTATAGTTTCACCAATAGGCAGTTTTTCAGCTCCAATTGGAGCGTATGCCCATACACCTTTTTTAAGAGGATTTTTAGATGGATATCTAACCTTAGATGCTGTTGGTGCATTAATTGTTGCTATAATTGTCATAAACGCTATTAAAGAACGTGGTGTAAAAGAACCAAAACTAATTGCAAAAAATACAATTTATAGCGGCATAATTGCTTCATTAAGCTTATTAATTGTTTATTTTTCATTGTCATATTTAGGTGCTTCAAGTAGTTCTCTAGGCCAGACAAAAGATGGTGTAACTATACTTACAAATGTTATGAGTCATCTGTTTGGTACAAGCGGTATATTATTATTAGGATTAATTATAACCTTTGCATGCCTAACAACTTCAGTAGGTCTTGTTTCAGCTTTTGGAAATTACTTTGCTGAATTGTCTTCAAAGCTTTCTTATAAGAAAATTATAGGATTAGTTTGTTTATTTAGTTTTATAGTATCTAATTTAGGTTTAAGTGTTATTCTTAAGGTGACTGAACCTCTTCTCCTTATGATATATCCATTAACTATTATTTTAATATTAGTATCATTTATAGATAAATATATTAATTCAAAC
The DNA here is from genome assembly GCF_965112025.1 of Clostridium sp. Marseille-Q7071. NCBI lineage: Bacteria > Bacillati > Bacillota > Clostridia > Eubacteriales > Clostridiaceae > Clostridium > Clostridium sp. Marseille-Q7071. The sequence continues at coordinate 781,282 of NZ_CBCOPR010000001.1, read as the reverse complement.
TCTAAGGTTTATATTGGAGCTATGATATGTGCATTTGTTATAAGTTTTATTCAAGTAATTGAAGGCTTAGGATTTACTTTTTCTCCTTTATATGAAATTGCTCATATGATTCCACTTTATGATGTAGGCATTGGTTGGCTAATACCTAGTATTATTGGTGGTCTTATTGGATTGTTTATGCCTTATAAAACTGCTAAAGAATTAAATGCTTAATTTTTAGTTAAAGCCTTATAAAAGTAAAACTTTTATAAGGCTTTATTTACGTAATAGTATTACTATAGATGTACAATCTCTAAAATTGTAAAAGTGATACAATCACTTTTGGCAATATAATTTAGATATATTATCTATTTTCATTATTTTAATTAAGGCATATTAAAATAAATAACAAGTCAAAGATGCGACGACTATTTTGCGTCAGACAAGGAAATAGGTTCCGTTGATAGTAGAGCTATCAATGGGTTCTGTTGACGCAGTATGGCACAAAAGGGTCTAGCATACTGACTTGTTTATTTTTTGAATGTGCCTAAATAAATAGGTATTGTTCCTAAGCATACTGCACCTCATGGGAATCCTAAAGGGCTTCACTACTCTTCCCCTAAGGTGTAAAATTAAAGTTAATTATCTACTTTTGAAATAGTGTTCATATTGATATTGAACATTAGCTCATCTAAACTTTTATATTTCCACACTAGAAAATATACTAAATTTATAACAAAAATTATAATTAAGATCATATTTAAATAAACATTTATATCGGCAGTAAAACTCTCACTAAATAGTTCAATTACAATTTTAGTATTTATAAAACTAATAGTATAAGGTAAGAAAAATATGAAATACATCTCTTTCGTTATTAATTTTTTTAACTCTTTATTTGTTAGACCTATGCTCATTAAGCCTTCATATCGATCTCTATCTAAAAGAGTGTCATTATAAAATTTGAAATGTATTAAGCTTAATGTCATAAAATAAAGTAATACTGATATAAACCCACCAAAATATATGCTCATATTAGAAGAATTTCGTTGTGCTATATATCTTGATAATCTAGATGTGATATCTATATTATCATCTAATGAGTATTTTTTAATATTATTATATATATCTTCATTAATTTTACTTAATTGCTCCCAATTTTCTACTTCATATCCCATATAATAAGAAGTTTTATATTGCTCTTCTAATTCTTTATATAGTTCCTCAGATATAATATATATGTCTCCACTTGGTAAGCTATAATCAATATTGCTTCTTATAATATCAGTAATCTTTAATTTTATATCATTTATATAAATATAAGATTCCTTTATATTATTTTTATCAATAGATTGTATTCCCTTATTTATAAAAGCTATTTCATTTTTCTTTAAAGAAAGTTGTTTTTTATCTTTTGATATTAAAAGAGAATTGTAATCACTACTTTTTATAAAGATTATATTGTTCTCTCCATTTGTCATCAAAAGCCTAAATTCATCTTTAACATATTTTAAATTTTTATTATTAAGTATATTTTCTATAGATTTTTGGACATTCTCATAATTAGTATTATCTTTTAAAACTATACTATATGTGTAAGGTACTGCTATATTCAATTCTTTTTTTAATATATTTATTTCTATATAAGCCAAGCTTAATAATACAAATGAAAAAGTTAATAAAAATGTGCTTAAGATTATTAAAGAAATCATATTATTTATTTTTCTTGTTATACCAGATAAAAATAACATATTATTCTTATTTAAATATATTGTCTTTATATCTTTTATAAAATTTAAGCATATTAATAAAATACTTTTTAAAAATATAAAATTTATCAATATTAACAAGATAAATTTTATAAAGAATATATCTGTATCTTTCTGAGTAAATTTATTAGTATATATAATTATTGATAATATAAATAGAAATATTAAAATATTAAATATTTTATAAAGTTTTGTTTTTTCTTTATTGTTATAATGGGGAAATAATAATGAATAAGGTGTAGATTTTATTATCTTTCTTGACGCAATAAAAGGTATTATAATAAACAATATCCCATATCTAATCACTACTTCATTAATTACCTTTATAGAGAAATAAAAATTCATTTCAGGTCCTTCTAACATTGATGAAAATATTATGAGGAAGAACTTAGAAAAAATTGTACCAAAAATTATTCCTAACAGTATAGATAATCCACCAATAATAATATTTTCAATAATAATTATCTTATAAAAAGCCTTTTTATCCATTCCAATGGTTTTAAATATTCCGAATTCTTTTTTTCTTAAAAGCATAAAATTCTTTAATGAATATAGCACAAAAAATATAGAAATAATAAACAATGCTTCTCTAAAGCTCAGTATTTCATCTTTTACTATTCGATACTGTTTTTCATACATTTTAGGATGATTTAATATGATAGAAAATATAAAATAGGCAAAAACTGAAGAGGTACTAGTTATTAAATAATATATATACTTTTTTAAATTTCTAAAAGTATTTTTAAGTAATATCTCTTGAAATTTCATAGGTTTTTCCTCCAAGGAAAGATATAACATCTAAAATGCTTTTATAGAAGTCTTTTTTACTATCTCCACTGTATATTTCATTATAGATTTCTCCATCTCTAAGAAATACTACCCTTTCACTAAAACTCGCCACATAAGGATCATGAGTAACCATAAATATAGTTGTTTTCAACTCCTTATTTATTTTTTCAAATAACTTCATTATATTTTGTGAAGTATTAAAGTCTAACTTTCCTGTACCTTCATCTACAAATACCATCATAGGATCATTTATAAGCGCTCTTGCTATAGCAACTTTTTGTTTTTCCCCGCCGGATAGATTTATAATACTTTTTTTCAAAATCTTTTCAATGCCTAAAAGTTCTGAATTTCTTAATAGCTTTTCTTTAATAAACTTTTGCTTTTTCCCTTCTAGTACTAGTGGCAATATTATATTATTTTCAACATTTAATTCTTCTAATAATTTAAAATCTTGAAAAACAAATCCTAAATTTCTTCTTCTATTAAGAATTAATTCTTCATCTTTTTTAAATTTAATATCACTACCATTAATCTTCACTTTTCCAGCTGAAGGTTCTAAAACTGTTGATGCAATTTTTAACAAAGTGCTTTTCCCACTTCCAGATGGCCCCATAACAGTTAAAAAGTCACCTTTCTCAATAGATAAATTTATATTTTTTAAAGCTATTATTCCTTCACCATACACTTTATATATTTCTTTTAATTCAAGCAAATTCATATTATAACCTCTAAACATTTTTAATTACAACCTTAATTTTTGTACCTATACCTTCTTCAGATTTAATATATATTTGATGACCAAGCTTATCACAAACTTCTTTTACTAAATAGAGTCCTATTCCTGTTGATTCCCCATATTTTCTTCCAGTCTCACCGGTATAAAAAGCTTCAAAAACCCGTCTAATATCTTTTTTAGCTATGCCTATACCTTTATCCTCTACTTCAACTATAATATTATTCTCACCTTTAAATCCTCTAATATCCACGTACTCGCCTTTATCCTTGGAGTATTTTATGGAGTTAGTTATAAGCTGTTCCATTATAAATAATATCCATTTTCTATCACTGTTAATAGTAATATTATCCTCTACATTTACCCTTGGAAATACACCATTTTTTATAAATAATCTCTTAAGAAATATAACTTCTTCATTAATAGCTTCTTTAAGAGAAAAATTACTAATATTAAAATCATGGTCAAAATTATTTAATCTAGCATTGTAAAGGGCTAGTTTTAATCCTCTTTCAAGTTTATCAACTTCACCTTTTATATTCTCAACTATTTCTTCTCCATCATTTTCTTGTATATAAAGTTTTATTACAGATAATGGCGTCTTCATATGATGTACCCATTGATTTATAAAAGAAAGGTGTTCTTCTTGCTTTTTTAGTTGAATATGAAACTCTTGTTGGTAAAAACCATACAGCTCTTCACAAAGTTTATTCATACTTCTACCTAAAGGAGAATCTCCAAATTCCCCCAATGTTTCCTCAAAGGTATTATATTTATTATCTAAATTTTTATAAATCAGCTTATTTTTATAATATCTATGAATTAAATAACATATCAAAAGAAAGGAACTTAAAAAGATGAAATACATTAAGTTTGGTACACTATTTAACCCACCAAAAATAAAATATATAGTTAAAAGAGCAATAAAGTTCACTAAATAAAGTATTATTAGCCCCATATGCTCTCTCAAAAAAAGTCTCATTAATTATTTCCTCCAAGTAACATTTATTTTATATCCTGAACCTCTTAATGTTTCTATTCCATCTTCTATTCCTATCTCTAAAAGTCTTTTTCTAACCCTGGTTATATTTACATTGAGGGTATTATCATCAACAAAGTTCTCATCATCCCATAACTTTTCTAAAAGCGTTTCTCTAGTTGCAACTTTTGGGTACTTTTTTATCAATGTGTCTAAAAGCTCTGTTTCTTTTTTGCTCAAAACTATGCTTTTATCGTTAAAATGAAGTTCAAATCTCTCTGGATATAAGATTAATCCTTCAAGTTCTACAATTCTTTCATTAGCTGGTGATGAATATTCTCCATAAACTCTTCTTAAATTCCCCTTTATCTTAGCAAGAACTACTTCATAATAAAAAGGCTTAGTTATATAATCATCAGCACCACTTTCTATTGCCATAACTTGATTCATTTCACTATCTCTTGCAGATATAAATATTATGGGACATAATGATATTTGTCTTATTTTAGTACACCAATAATATCCATCAAACTTAGGCAAATTTACATCTAAAAGCACTAAACTAGGATTTTCTTCTTTAAACATCTCCAATATATCATCAAAATCTTCTGCTACAACCACTTCATAACCATATCTTTCTATATATTCAGCAAGTAGCCTTGCAATATTGTTATCATCCTCAACAATCATTACTTTATAATTCATTAATATTATTCCTTTCTTTATGATTTATTTTAATTATAGTATAAAATTTTTCTACTTTTAAGATTAGCTATTAATAACTATTTTATTAGACTACCTTAAAAATTAATATATAACTTAATATAACTACGTCCTTAAATATTTCAATTCACAATTTAAAATAATGCACAATATTAAAAATACTAATTCCTTTAACGCATAAATTAATTTTATAATTAATTTATTACTTACATATCACTTTCTTAACTCTGGATATAAAAATTTATACACTTTTACTCTTTGCTCTATTCTTTCCCCATAATATTTTCTTGCATAATCAATCATTTCTTTGTCTTCTTTACTATTTCTTATAATCCAATTAGCCATCATTTCATCATAATTTTTATCTACATAGCTTTGAGATATATACCATGTTCCAAGCTTAATATTTGTATCATTCTCAGCAGCTTGTTCCTTTTTATATAAATTTTCTCCCATTTCCTTTGCGATTTTTATACCAGCTTCGTCTGTAATCTTCATTAATCCTGAAGGTTTTCCCTCTACATATTCAACTGGCTCAAAATTAGTTTCAAAATGAATCACTGCTGCAATTAATATTGGATCTACGTTGTATTTCTCTCCATATTTTTCGATTATACCTTTATTATTTAATGGATAAATCATAGTTCTAGCAAATACTATCATTCCTATTATTAACATTACTAATCCTACTATGAGTACTCCAAACTTTTTCATATTCATCTACCTCCCTGCTCCACTTAACCCCTTGAAAATTAAAATACTATATAGATTAAATTTTCATTAAGAAACCCTATATTTAAATGCTTATATTACTTATTGTAAAACCATGTGATGATATAAAATATTGATTTATATTTCACTATCATTACAATGTTGTAATACTTATGAAATATTAATAAATAACTTATCATTAGTTTTATTTATTTAATGAACTCTTCCCATTTAATTAACAATAGACAATGTTATACTTGAAATGTAAATAATTCATTGTTTTAGGAGATAATAAAATGAAATCTGAACAGTTAAAACAACATTGTGCCTATTATAATCAAAAGTTAATAGATGCCGATTCTTTTTTAAGAATTTGGTGAACTCGATAATAAAACTTATTGTGATGGTGCTATTAGTAAGAAAAATAAAGAATTAATGGGATTAGCAATTTCTGTAGTAACTCGTTGTAATGAATGCATATTATACCATTTAGAAGGCAGCATTAAAGCGAAGGCAACTTTAGAAGAGATTACTGAAGCAATAAAAATTGGTGTAATTGGTGGTGGATCTATTACTTATCCCAATGCCAGATTTACATTTGAAATGATTGATGAACTAACAAAGGAGTAATGGATTAAAATTATTATTTTACATAAATATAGCCGTAGAGTAAGTTCTACGGCTACTTAATTATCTAATATCCTGCTTTGTATAATAAACTATTCCAATTGCTCCTGGGCCAACATGAACTCCTATTACTGGTCCTATGTCGCATATTTCAACCTCTAAACCAAAGATGTCTTTTATCTTATTACTTAATTCAATTGCCTCATTAAAGCAATTGATATGATGAATAACTACTTCCCCTAATCCATATTTATTAGTGTCTTCTAAGATTTTATCTAACATTGTTGTTACAGCTTTCTTTTTGGTTCTAACTTTCGTATATATTGTTGTTTTTCCTTCTTCAACTGTTAAAATTGGTATTATTTTAAGTAAATTCCCAATCAGGGCACTTGCTCCTCCAATTCTCCCACCTTTTTTTAAATACTCAAGATTATCTGGTATAAATAAAAACCTACTTCTCTTTAGGTTTTCTTCAGCAATTCTCTTAATTTCTTTTAATTCCTTCCCTTCCTTTGCTGCTCTTGCAGCTAAAATAGCTGCAAATCCAAGTTGCATACAATTAGAACGGGAATCTAATATTTCTATTTTTGCATTTTTATATTCTTCTAAAATCATATTTTTTACTATATGAGCTGTTGAGTATGTCCCACTCATCTCTGAAGATAAAAATATACAAAGAATGCTATCACCAGTCTCTACAATATATTTCATAACATCATATAACTCTTCAATGGAAGGCTGAGAAGAAGTAGGTATTCCTTCCTTCTCCATCTTTTTATAAAAATTTTCATTACTTATATCAGATTCTTTAAAATTATCATTTTCAAATATAACATTTAAAGATATAGCTTTTATATCTAATTCTTCTTTAATATTTTTATCAATATAGCTTGTGCTATCAGTTAAAATTTTTACCGCCATAACTTTCTCCTCAATCATTAAATTACTATTTGCCGCCAATTTATATAGCTAATATTTAAATTGTTTCTAGGCATCTAAAAATTAACTAATCAAAGATTATAAAGATGCCTTATTGTAAATTTATATTTATAATTAAATTTTAGTTACTTTGTAATTAAGTATATATGCTTATTTGAGGGATTGAAACCCTATAGACAAATTTTAAAACTTTTTATTTATAAAGTCTTTATATATTTCTATATTTAATAAGTTTTTCACTTTACATATTAATTTATTCAAATTAATATGTCTTAACTCTATATTAACAACTATAACAGCTTTAATACTTATTTGCTTCAATTTTTCTTAACTTTCTATATATTTTTTATTTAGCTACCTTAAATATTTTAGTTATTGGTAATTATCCTTACTTGTTCCAAAATCTTATATATCAAAATAAGGAGTAGAAGCTATAGCTTCTACTCCTTATTTTATCTTAACCAAATAAAACTCTATCACTTAATGATTCTTCACTTTGAAGATTGTCAAAATGAGAAAGTAATTTATTTACTGTTAATTCTCTTTTCTCATCTTTACATACATCTAAAACTATATTCCCTTGATGCATCATTATCAATCTATTTCCCATGCTTATAGCATGATTTAGGTTATGAGTTACCATTAAAGTTGTAATTTTATGTTCTTTTATAATTTCATCAGTAATCTCATTAATTCTTTCTGAAGTCTTAGGATCTAATGCCGCTGTATGCTCATCTAAAAGCAATATTTGAGGCTTGCTCATTACAGCCATAATTAATGAAAGAGCTTGTCGTTGTCCACCAGATAATAAACCAACCTTAATATTTATTTTATTTTCAAGACCTAAATCTAATTTACATAACATTTCCTGAAAAAAGGCTATACTTTTTTTAGATATACCATTAGTTAAATTAAATGTATTTCCTTTATTTTGTGCCATAGACATATTTTCTAAAATTGTCATATTAGGCGCTACCCCTGACGATGGATTTTGAAATACCCTTCCTATAACTTTTGAACGTTTATATTCAGCCATAGTAGATATATCTTTATCATCTAGAACAATAGTGCCATCATCTAGTGCTATTGCTCCTGATATTATATTCATAAGAGTAGATTTTCCTGCTCCATTACTTCCTATTATAGTTATGAACTCTTCTTTTTCCACATTAAGATTAAATTTATCAAATATAACTTTTTCATTTACTGTATTACTATTAAAAACTTTATATAAATTATTTATCTGTAACAAGAACCTCACCTCCTGTTGTTGCTTTTTTTCTAGTTTTAAAACTAAAATTTCTATTATTTAATGATAATGCTATAACTACTATAATTACGGTCACAAGTTTTAAATCCGTAGGCTGAAAGCCTAGTTCTAAGGCAATAGCTATTATAGCCTTATATATTACTGAACCTAATATAGCCATAGTAGTTCCTTTTACTATATTAACTTTTTTAAGTATCGATTCTCCAATTATAACAGCAGCAAGTCCCATTACTACAATACCAGTTCCCATACCTACATCTGCAAATCCCTGATATTGAGCCATTATAGCTCCAGATAATGCGACTAGTCCATTAGAAATCATAAGTCCTACTATCTTGATCATGTTCTTATTAACTCCTAGAGAAGTTACCAATTGCTCATTATCTCCTGTAGCTTTAAGAATAAAGCCTAGCTTAGTTTTCAAAAATAAATCTAATATAATCTTTGAAGCCAATGCAAAAATAGCAATTATGATTATAGGATTAGAAACTGCTGTGAAAATAGTATCTTTCCCAAATAGAGGAATATTAGATTTTCCCATTATCCTTAAATTTATTGAATATAATGCTATCATCACAAGAATTCCTGACAAAAGGTTAGTTATCTTCAGTTTTACATGAAGTAATCCTGTTATGATTCCTCCTATACTTCCTGATATGAAAGCTAATAAGCATGCTATAAATGGATTTATACCATTCATAAGACAAACTGCTGCAGTGGCTGCACCTAATGGAAATGTTCCTTCTACTGAAAGGTCAGGAAAATCTAGTATTCTATAAGTTATATAGACACCGATAGCCATTATAGAAAATATTAATCCTTGCTCTAATATATTTATCAATAGTCCCATCTAATTAACACCTCCTGCAACCTTCTCAGCTTTATCATTTAAATCATCAGGAATAGTGATATTTAACTTTTTAGCTGCATCAGTATTAATTATTAACTGCATTTCATCTAAGGTTACTATAGGAATGTCTTTAGGATCTTTTCCGTTGATTATATCAACAGCCATAAGTCCTGTTTGAAACCCAAGTTTATAGTAGTCAATACCATTAGTTGCTAATGCACCAGACTCAACATGTGCTTTTTCTGCACCTATTATTGGAATATTATTTTTAAAGCATTGAGCAGAAATTAATGGCATTGATGATGCTACTATATTATCTGTAGGTGTGTATAACACATCAACTTTCCCAAATAGAGAATTTAATGCTTGTGGCACATCATTAACATTAGTTATTCCTGCTGTTACAATTTCTAATCCGAATTGAGGTGCTGCATTTTTAGCATTATTTACCTGAATTTCTGAATTTTTTTCACTGGTATTATATAAAATACCTACTTTTTTAGCTTCCGGTAAAATTTTCTTTAGAAGTTCAAACTGTTTATCAATTGAAACATAATCCGAGGTACCTGTAACATTTGTTTCAGGTTCTTTTATAGACTTAACGAGGCCAGCCTCTACTGGATCTGTAACTGCCGTTACTAAAATTGGTATATCTTTTGTTGTATTGTAGGCTGCTTGAGCTGCAGGTGTTGCTATAGCCATTATCATATCCATTTTTTGAGATACAAATTTTTGTGCTATAGTTTGAGTTGTAGGAATATCTCCTTGGGCATTTTGAAAATCAAAGGTTATATTTTTACCTTCTTCAAAGCCCTTTGATTTTAAACCATCAATAAATCCGTTTCTTGTAGCATCTAGTCCTGGATGCTCGATTAGTTGTGAAATACCGATTTTAATTTCTTTATTATCATTGGAATGTGTTTTATTAGAATTTACACATCCTCCTAAAATAGCCGCAGTTAATAACACTGCAAAAACGCTTTTTAATCTTTTTGCTACCATACTACCATCCTCCAAAATATTTATAATTTTTATAAGGCATCTGAAAGAAAATAATGGGCCAAAGATGTTAGAATATTTTTTATCAGACAAGGCGTCAGGTTCTGCTCATAGTGGCGCTATGGGCAAGTTCTGACAACGCAGTATGATGGAAAATAGGCTAACAGACTGGTTTATTATTTTTTGAAGATGCCTAAAACAAAAAACTCTCCTATAGGAGAGTTATATAACAAAAAAACATAGACTCATTTTAATATCTCCTACAAAACTACCATTTTACCTAATTAAAATCTACTACACATAATGATATTTAATTTTAGTTAACCTTCTAAATACTACTACAAAACTACAAAACTACAAAACTACAAAACTACAAAACTACTATTCTACTATTTTACTACATAAGCCAAAAAATTGACTTGTTAATATTCTATGTTTATTTTTTAAGATTGTCAATATTATCTTTTTTACATATTTGGAATTGAACGGTGTCCTATTCCTATTACAACTTCATTTAAATGAAGCAATCCTATGCTCATAAATATACATACACTTAAATGCTCTCCGTATCTTGCTATTCCAATTTTCCCACCAACATTAAGTCCATTTGCTTTTGCTGCAACTTGCATAATTGCTTCTCTGGTTGCACCTACTACTGCACCATCATGAACATGACAATCTTCTATTATTCCATTTCTTTTTGAAGCAACTAGTGCTCTTTCTATTATTTTAGGAATAGAACTATTAATATTTCCGCCAACATCTACTGCTACTGTCAAAATTCCTTTTTGCCTTAGCTCAGCTTCCAATACTTTTTCTTCTTCTCTAGAAGATATAGCAAGTTTTAAAGCAATTTTTGCTACATCTATACTATCTATAGCCATAATATTTCACCTCAAATTTATTATTATACAAAACATTATAAACTAATTCATCAAGTAGTTGAATAAAATTCTCACTATGAATTAATACTTTACTTTTACTAGAGTTCAAATAAAAGCAAAAGTAACTTTATGCAAATCTAATTAATGACCTTCATATAAAGCTACTTTTATAAAGAATTATATTTTTATTTTTTTTACTATACCTTCATATAAATAATCTAAATACTCTGTGTCTACATCTTTATCTTTTAATGTATTTATTCTATTTTTAGCTTTGTCTAACACTTCTTTTGCCTCAGCAAAATCCTTTTCTTTTATACATTTACTTGCATATTCTAACAAATAATCAACTTTTAAAACCAACTCTGCTAGATCTTCTCTTTTATCATTAACTAATTTAACTAATAAATAATATATCTTTGGAGAAGAATTTGCCTTAGAATTATTTAGAAGTTCATTATTCTTACTACTTTTTTTAGACATTTTCTTACACCTCTTTGCATTTTATTAGTTATATATTCCCCATTTATAAATAATTAATTGATATTATGAAAAATATTTTAATTGATAAAAATTCCAATATTTTTTTTAAAGGTTTTTATAGAAAAGCCAATATATATTCGTTAGTTTTAAAGTGCTTATATACATTCCATAAAAATATTTACTTTTTAAATTAGTGTTTTACAAACTTTATTTCTGGATATCGTTCTGCTATCTTCTCTAGCTTCACAGATCCATCACCTTTAATATATTTATTAAAAAATGAAAGGCTTACATCATTAACTACATGATGAACATATTTTAAATCTTCACCTTTCGTTTTAAATACTGATGTAAATTGATTAAGATCAGTGTAGCTCATATGGTCTGTATTAGGAATAGTAAGAGAGTATACACCACCGATCATAGCAACTTGTCTTCGTCTGGCTAATTCACCCCATAGGTTGTTATACATATCACTGTTTAAGCTAGATTGCTCTTTTGCAGCATTCATATAATCTTCACTTTCCTGTGCATCCATTATCATGAATGGTTTGCCAATGCCCTTTTCGGGTACTGGCTTTCCAAACAGACCACCATCCATATTAATACCCGCCTTAACTCTATGATCTTCAAGTAACATATGCATGGTATTCGCTCCTCCATAGGAATGACCAAGCATGCCTATACGGTTCATATCAATAAGTCTGCCAAAACCATTATCTGAATTATCTTTATTTAATTCTTCTAATTTATCTAAGACGAATTTTGCATCTTCAGTCCATAATGGCATATGCTCATCTAATAAGTATACCCCATCTTCTAATTGAGTTTTAACAGGAGCAACGCGTCCATCAGGAAACACAGTAACTGCTGCATCATAAGTATGATCAATAGCAGCAACAATATAACCATGACTTGCTAACTCTTCTACCTGAAAAGTGTTTTGGTTACGATACAGATTCATACCATGAGAAAATATTAATAATGGCCATGTTTTCTCTTCTTTTGATATCAATGCACCCTGATGAGAATTGGTCTTAAGTTGTCCTAAATGATCCAAAGCAAATACAGGATAAGATAAACCAATAGCTAATTCCCTAGGATTTTTAATATACGGTGCTAAAGGCTCATTGCTTCCAGCCTTTGCAGGGTACCAAATCTGTACCATCAACTCTCGATGATCATTTGGATCTTCTGTATAGTTTTCAGGTCGTTTATAATCAATAAAATGAAATGTCTTTGTTCCTAATTCATACGGTCCTGTAGGTTTAGTAAATGAAAACATTGGCATAATAAGTGGTAGCCCAACTGCAACTATAAAGTATATTCCTATAAGGAATCCCTTAAATATACGAGCACACTTTGAAGCTGACACTGTATATTTACGGGGAAATATAAAAATTTGTAGTAACAATATGACTAGCACTAAGTATACAGGAATCATTTGCCACCTATATCCTTCTATCAGTAATTGTAGAGCTGTAACCACAACAGAAATTCCTAACAAAATTACATTATTACGAGTAGCACCTCTTTCGAAGATCAAAACCCGACCTAAGATTAGAAAATTTAATAAAATAACAACTAATTCCATAACCCTCATAACATTTCTCTCCATTCTTTTATTACATTCTCAAACTTTTAATTAAACCCTTATTTTTACCATCTAAAAATTCTTTAAATTTTTCATATGTATGCTAACTAATATAAGTAAATTGAAATAGCACAAGAATGCACTTTTAACGCAATTTCTAGTGCTATTTTAATTGTTCTATTTAAATATTTTTTTAGTAATATTAGTGATGATATAGGTAAATGGTAATGATAATATTATTAATAAAATAGATATAAAAATATATATTTTATCTGAATTATAAAACATAAATAAATCTCTCGCTTGAGGTATTACAAATGCTGCTGAGAACAATATAGCCATTACCATTACAAGTAAAGCCTTAAAAGCATTTAATGGTTTTGCCACTTTTAATAAAACAATTAAACTAATTCCACCTAATACCAGTATGGACAATGTTCTGCATTGTTCTATCGTTAGATTATTAAAATAGCCTAATAAAAATATTGCAAGCGTACTTAAGCCTATTACTATACCATTAGGTATTGATACTTGAAGAACCCTTTTTAGAAACCCTCTACTAACACGTTCCTTATTAGGTGCTAGAGCAAGGAAAAAAGATGGAATACCTATGGCAATAGATCCTATTAAACTTAACTGGATTGGCATAAATGGAAAAGGTAGTAATATCAATCCAAATACAAGAGAAAGTATCATAGAGTATACTGTCTTCGATAAAAATAATTCTGATACTCTCTCTAAGTTATTTATAAGCTTTCTGCCTTCTACCACAACTTTAGGAAGAGCACTAAAATCTGAATTTAATAAGACAAGTTGCGCTACTGCCTTTGTAGCATCAGAACCATTAGCCATTGCAATACCACAATCTGCTTCTTTTAACGCTAAAACATCATTTACCCCGTCACCAGTCATAGCAACAATATGCCCCTTTGATTGAAGAGATTTTACTATTGTTTTCTTTTGATGAGGAGTTACTCTACCAAAAATAGTATTATTCTCAATAATTTCTGCTAATTGTTCACTATCTTCTGGTAAAGTTCTAGCATCTACATATTTATCAGCACTTTTAATACCTGCTCTCTTTGCAACAGCAGATACTGTTACAGGGTTATCTCCTGATATTATTTTTAGTTCAACACCTTCTTTTTCAAAATATTGAAAACTCTTAGTTGCCTCTTCTCTTATAATATCTTCAATAAGAATTAGAGCTGTTTTCTCTACATTATTTAATGTCTGATTTTTAAATTCATTCTCTGAGGTCTTTGCTAAAAGAAGTACCCTTCTTCCTTTTATAGCTTCACCTTCAACCATTGATTTTATTTCTTCATATTCATCCTTTAAAATCATTTCTGGAGCCCCAAGAACCCATGCTCCTTTTTCTTCAAATTCAACCCCACTCCATTTTTTTTCAGAAGAAAATGGTATTTTATTTTTTATTTTTAATTCTGGTTTATCTTTATATTTTTCTAATATAGCTTGTTGTGTTGGATTTATACTAGGCGATCCATGAACTATTCCTGCAAGAATTTCTTCAATATTATTAATATCATTATTTTCTAAAGCTACTATATCTACTACCTTTAACTTTCCTTCTGTTATAGTTCCTGTTTTATCAAGACATAGCACATCCACTCTAGCTAAAACTTCCGTAGCTGGAAGCTCTTGTACAAGAGTATCCCATTTAGAAAGCCTTACAACTGCTACTATAAAAGTCGCACTTGTTAAAAGTACAAATCCTTCAGGCACCATACCTATAATACCTGAAGCCGCTCCTATAATTGCATCTTGCCAACTTCTATCAGCAAACAGAAGCTGTGTAGCAACAAGTAATATTCCTATAGGAATTACAAGCCAAATTATCACTTTAAATATTTTATTTACTGCTGTTTGAAGTTCCGAATTAATAAGCTTATATCTTTTTGCCTCTTCCGCAAGTTTAGCTGAATATGTATCAGCGCCAACACTTGTTACCTTAGCATAACCATTTCCTGCTACTACAAAACTTCCTGATAAAATTTTTGAAGAAGACTTCTTTAATACAGGATCTGATTCTCCAGTAAGTAAAGATTCATCTACTTCAATTTCGCTTCCATGTAATATTTCTGCATCAGCTACTATTTTTGCTCCTGGATTTAAAACCATAACATCATCAATAACTAAATCTTCCATGGAAATTTCTTTTTCTACCCCATTTCTCATAACCTTAACATTAGTCATGTTTAAAAGAGAAAGTTTTTCTATTATAGCCTTAGCACGAACTTCTTGAACAACGCCAATCATCGTATTAGTTATTATAACGCCTGCAAAAAGAGCATTCTTAGGTGATCCTGCTATAATAACAATTATGGCTAAAACTGCATTTAAAGCATTAAAACTAGTAAATAAATTTGCTCTAATTATCTGCCCAATTGTACGGGATGGTGTTTTAGGAATAATATTTACTTTACCTTTTTTAACTCTATCCTTTACTTCTTTATCTGTAAGCCCATAATTCACATCATTACTTTTTGAAATTTTATAAGATTTGTTCTCATATATAAACTCCGATCTCATATAGCCACCTCTTTTCAGTTCCATTTGAATTACTTATACCAATTATGGTATCTTCAAAGAATAATTATCTAGTATAAGCTTATTTAATGGAGTTTCTCAATGGAAATTCAACTTATACAATATTTTAATTTCTATAACAAAACTCTTTTCTAAATAACTATTTAACATATCTATATTAAAAATATACATAAGATAAAATTTCAAAGTATTAAATAAATAATATTTGTTATTTCTCTTATATAATTTAATGCTTAGTTATAATCCTACTTCTTTATATATTTTAATTATCTTTTATTAGAATACACTTAGAAAATGCCCATTAATTTATTAGATTTCCATTTGAAATATTATACTTTTAATTAATAATAAAGTTTATCCTTATTTCTTAACAATAATTCGTTTTTACATACATCTTTTATTACATAGATGTAATCCTATTGTAAGGAAAATAAATAGCAGATATGTACCTATTGTCTTAAAATCAAACCATAGACAAAGTTTATCATGTTAAGTATATCTTTTGATAAACTTTGTGTTTAAATAATATTCTAATTTATAGTAAGGAGAAATGTAGATGAAAAAAATTATTAAATTATTATTTATATCATTACTTTCAATGTCTTTATTAACAGGCTGCTCACTAACTGATAAAATTTTAAGTAAGGCAAATGGTGTAGCGTTATACGGGAGCCAACAGCAAGTTGAAAATACCATTGAAAAATATAAAAAAGAATTAAAGTCAGAAACATCTTATAAAATTAAAGTAGCAAATATAGATGATAAGAAATTAATGGTGTTAAATAAAACTACTACTGAGGCTTTTATTAAGCAAGGAGTATTTAAAAAAGTTGATAAAGATGATAATGCAGAAACATTAAAATCTTTACCAGCAGTTACAAGTGATACTGGTGTATTATTTGCAAAAAATAATATTGAAAATTTAATGATTAATGATAAAAAATTAAATGTTAAATATGAAGGAAATACTATTATTGGCGATGGCCGCGTATATGTTGATATGTTTGCAATTGTTGACGATTCAATTTGGAAAACAATTGATAGCGAAGAAAAAACTATAGGATTATTAGAGTTCAATAAAGATCCTAAACATGAAATGATTAACTTCAATGTGGAACTCGCACAATTAATGAAATTTGAATAAAGCTTAAAAGCATAAAAACATTATAATTTAATTATAGATGTTTTTATGTTTTTTTATTATAATGATGATAAAATATGTAAAATATAGCTTTATTTTTCATATGAATTGTGAATCTTATTTTAAATTATATAGAGGGGGTTATGGTAAATGGTAACTTATAAAAAATGTTCAGAGGTAGATATGAATTTAATCTATGAAGCTTTTCAAATTGGTTTTTCTGACTATATTATAAAAATTAATATGTCTAAAGATGACTTTATAACTAGATTTTTAGGACCAGAAGGAAACTTTTTAGAGCATTCATTTATAGCACTTGATGAAAATAAGGCTGTTGGTGTTATACTTGGGGGAATTAAAGTATATGAAGGAATAAAAACAATAAGATGTGGCACCTTAGGCGTTCATCCAGAGTATAGAGGTAAAGGAATTAGTAATAAACTTTTTGAACTCCATAAAGAAGAAGGAATAAAAAATCAATGTAAACAACTATTTCTCGAAGTTATAGTTGGTAATGATAGAGCTGTTAATTTTTATAAAAAACTTGGTTATGAAAAAATTTATGATCTTTCCTACTATTCATTTGATGATACATCAAAGTTAAAAAAATATGATATTACAAATGTTCATATTAGGAAAATTGATTTATCTGAATTTGAGAAGGTCATAGATAAAACAAAAGACATTCATATTAACTGGCAAAATGATATGGACTATGTAAAAAAATGTGATAATACATTTTATTATGGCTCATACTATGGTGATGAATTAGTCGGGTCTCTTTGTATTAGCTCCAATGGAAAACTTAGCTTTTTATGGATTAAAAGTGAGTTTAGAGGAAAGGGAATTGCCACATCTCTTTTAAACAAAGCTTGTGAAAAATTAGCTATATCAAAAATTGCTGTTGCATTTCCTAATAACAACCTTTTACAAGGATTTTTAAAACATATGGACTTTAAAAAAGATAATATTAACCAATATGAAATGTATTTAACCTTATAATTAAATTTATAAGCAATATACTTATTCTATTTTAACTGTGATGATTATCACAGAATATTAAATGAATTGCTATATAATTAACTATAAACTAACTTACCTAATGATCTCAAAATATTATATTAATTTATTTAATAGGAGAATAATGATATGGAAAAGCAAAGAGTAAACTATAAAAAACTCTATTATGGATTTCCTGTTTTTTTCGTAAGCTTTTATGATGAAGATGGCGTTCCTAATGTAACCACACTTTCATCATCCTATACTTTAAGAGATATGATTTGTCTAGGTTTTGGCAGTAAGGGATATGCTATAAACCAAATAAAAAAAGTCAAAGATTTTGTTATAAACATACCAGATAGAAGCTTGATGAAAGAAATAGATTTCTGTGGATATTCCTCAGGACATAATTGCAAAAAATTTGGTTTTGTAAACTTAACCCCAATAAAATCAGATATTATAAATGCACCTATGATTGAAGAATGTCCAATATCTATTGAGTGTACATTAACAGATGTAATAGAAAAGGATTATTATTATGGCATTACCAATATATTAGCTCAGATTAAAGGTAGATGTGTTTCATCAGAGCTTTTAAATGAAGAAGGATATTTAGATTATAAAAAGCTAGATCCAGTTCTTTATGTTGGTGATGATAGTGAGCGTGTCTACAAATATATTGATAAAAAACATATAGATAGTTCAAAATCTTTTATTTAGTTTAAAAATATATTCATATTTATAAAACATGTCTTTGATAAAGATATTAAGAGAGCTAATATAGAGTTTGATAATAAAAATTTAACTTATACATGATTTTAATTTCCATAATAAAATTTTTATCATGAATGAAAAATTAAGAATGAAAAATGAAGAATTATGGTTAAAACTCCACCATTAAAGTCTTCGGAGTTTTTTAGAATAATTTTATTTTAAGAAATTCACACTTAGTGAATTTCATCCTAAATTCTTCACTCTTAATTATTAATCCTTAATTTCTAAAGATTTAAGTTATCTTTATAGAAAATTCATTTTCTATACTATATTTTAGATTTTCAAATTGTATCCCTATAGCTCTCTTATATAATGTTCCTAAAGGAATATTATAATAAATTATTATTGTTAATTTTATTTATTTGATATTTTTCAACCATCTGTATGCAGTTAACATGTCATCATCATTATCATAAATGTTCATCTTTTTAGCTATCTCAAAAGCAAACTCCATAAATGCTTGTCCAGTTGAAGTTATGATGTTTTCATCAGTTACAACATCTTCATTTACTACATGTGATTTATCAAATAAATATGAAAACTCAGAGTCAAGTTGTATTCCTTCTCCATCTCCAGTACATTTTTTATTATCAAGGATGCCATAATTAGCCATTAGAAAAACTCCACCACAAATACCAGCAATAACTTTTTTACTATTATTTAATTTTGTGATGAAATCTCTAAGTATTGAATTATTATAAAGATTATCATTACCAGCTCCACCAGGAATTATAAAAACATCTATATCATCTAGATTAAGCTCTGATATTGTTTTATCCGGTAAAAATCTTTGTTTCTCTCCACTTATATATGACCTATTTTCTAAAGCAGCTGAAAAAACGTTTTTCTCATCAAACAGTGATGCTGCAAACATAATTTCATAACCAAGGAACCCGTCATAATAAAAAATACATACGTTCATATAATCATCTCCTATTTAATTATTTACTTTACAATATTTGAGATATTTAAGCTATTATTTTCTTTTATGTGCTTTAATTATAAAATATAATGACTGACACCTATATGTCAGTCATTATATTTCTCTAATAATTCTTTTAGATATTCTTTAGTTTCCTCTTTTAGATATTTAGGCTCTATCACTTCACATTCTTTACCAAAGCCCAAAATAAACTTTATTAATCCCTCTTCATATGGGAAAAAATCCTCAACAATAAACTCTCCATCTTCTAAAATTTTAATTCTATCTTTAGAAAAATATTCTTTTAATTGTTCTCCAATTTTACAAGTAAATTTTAGCTTAACTTTAATACTTTTATTACTATATCCTTCATCAAATATTTTTTCTATTTCTTCTTTAGAAATATCTTTTTTTATGAAATTTCTACCTAGTTTAAGATTTCTTATTCTAACTAATTTAAACATTCTATAAGAATTTTTTATTCTGCAAAAAGCTATTAAATACCATGAACCTTGATCGAACTTTATTTGAATAGGTTCAGCTATTCTTTCATAATATTCCATCCTTCTATTTATATAATAAAATTCTAATAATCTACTCTCTTCAATTGCTTTATTAATTAAAAATAAATATTCTTTAAGTTCATCCTCCATACTAAAATGAGACATATTTATACTTAATTTATCATACTCAAATATTTCTTTTTTATATACATTTTCAAATTTTAAAATAATATTATTAAATTGCTCGTTATTCCCAAACAAAAATTTTAAATTATTCATTATTGATATTAATGGTTGAACTTCTTTTTTATTTAGAAAGAGATTATCTAAATTATAATTTTCCATTATATAAAAGCCGCCATTTTTTCCACCAATAGAAGCTATAGGAACACCTGCTTCACTTATTTTTTCTATATCTCTATATATAGTTCTTATAGATACTTCAAAGTGCTCTGCAAGTTCCTTTCCTGTAACCATACCCTTATTAGAAATTATTAATAAAATTGATAATAATCTATCTACCCTCATAATTTGCACTCCACGTTTTTAACGTTTTTACCCTTTCTTAATCTTCACTTTCTTATAATTTAATCTCTAAGCATATAAGTGAAAAATTTAATGACTATTACTAAATTAATTTAAGTGAGGTTTATCTACCTATTTTTCTTCTTATCACCAAAAAAATGTGTTCATCAACATTATTTTACATATTTTTAAATTACAATAAAAAAACTACTTAAATGTAAAATATTTTATTTATTTTCCAATAATTATACTATACATCCATTGAGAACGCTATTAATACAATGCTATAGTATAGCTATAACATATACTACGGGGGGATATAAAAATGAAAATGAAAAAAATTCTATTGTCATTTTCTCTAATTATGATTCTTTGTTTATTCTTAGGGGTTAATACTCAAGCAGCAGAAGCAAAATCCATAACAAATAAACCAAAAGACATAAAGTCTATAAAAGTAGATAAGACTGCTAATGCTAGAAATGGTAAAGGTTTAAAAGATATAACATTAGAGGAGTTTTTTAAGAAAGTTAATAATAAAAAAGAAGAAGAGTTGATAAAAAAAATAGTAGTAGGTTCAGAACCAGAAAGTATACTAATTTTAAAAGAAAAAGACGTAGAAGTATATACTTTAATGGTGTGTAAAAATGTAGGCACACCAGATATGTTTAGCAATATAAATATATTTTTTAAGTATGACTTCACAGAAGATAATTCTAACAAATCACTAATATTAGGAAATTATTTTGAATTATTAGATTCATTAGATGAAACTAATTCAAAAGTCTTATTTAAAAATGTAGTTGATTATATTGATAATAGAGAACTAAGTTCTCAAATAGTACCTTATTCTATAAATTGTTATAATGTAATATCTAATAGTGCAAATGCTCTTGTAGTGGATAGAACTTTAAAAAATAATAAAGAATACTATTCCGAATCTCAAATAACAACAGATAATAATGGTTATATTGGAGTAAATCTTCATACAACAATGGGAAAAATAGAATATTATATAATAGCAATGAAGTTTTAATTGTTAAATAATAACGCAATATATAAGTTTAAGAATTTTATAAAAAAGCTGTGAACATTTTGTCTTTGTTCACAGCTTATACACTGTCAAATTTCACATATCATATGATAATGGTCTTAATGCAATGCTACAGTATAGCTATAACATATACTACGGGGGGGATATAAAAATGAAAATGAAAAAAATTCTATTGTCATTTTCTCTAATTATGATTCTTTGTTTATTCTTAGGGGTTAATACTCAAGCAGCAGAAGCAAAATCCATAACAAATAAACCAAAAGATATAAAGTCTATAAAAGTATATAAGACTGCTAATGCTAGAAATGATAAAGGTTTAAAAGATATAACATTAGAGGAGTTTTTTAAAAAAGTTAATAATAAAAAAGAAGAAGAATTGATAAAAAAAATAGTAGTAGGTTCAGAACCAGATAGTATGCTAATTTTTAAAGAAAAAGAATCATATGTTTTAATAGTGCATAAAAATGCAGAGCCATCAGATATATTTGACAATGCAAGTATTACTTTTGATTATGACTTCACGGAAGGCAATTCCAATAAATCACTAACATTAGGAAATTATTTTGAATTATTATATTCACTAGATGAAACTAATTCAAAAGCCTTATTTAAAAATATAGTTGATTATATTGATAATAGGGAACTAAGTTCTCAAATAGTGCCTTATATTCATAATTGTGCTGATGTAATATATAATAATGCAAATGAGCTTGCAATGGATAGCCGTTTAAAAAATAGTATAGTAAAGAATACTATTCCAAATCTCAGATAACAACAGATAATAAGGGGTGTATTGGAGTAAATCTTCATACAATAAAAGGCAAAGTGGAATATTTTGTAATGATGGTTAAATTTTAATTGTTGCTAATAACAAAGTATATAGATTTAAAATTTCATAAAAAAGCTGTGAACATTTTATCTTTGTTCACAGCTTTTTTATTAAGTTTCATATATATTAAATTTATATTTTATTTACATAGCTTGTTCTTCTAAATTTCCACTGGTAAATTGGCTATTATAAAGATCTGCATAGAATCCGCCTTCTAAGAGAAGTTCATTATGATTACCTTTTTCAATTACACTACCATTGTTCATAACAAGTATTAAGTCTGCATCACGGATTGTTGATAATCTATGTGCTATAACAAAACTTGTTCTTCCCTTCATAAGTTCTGTCATTGCTTTTTGTATATAAGACTCTGTTCTTGTATCTACACTACTTGTTGCCTCATCTAAAATTAGTATTGCAGGGTCAGCAAGTATGGCACGCGCAATTGTAAGTAATTGTTTTTGTCCTTGAGAAATATTAGAAGCCTCTTCATTTAGTATTGTATCATATCCATCTGGAAGAGTTCGAATAAAGTGGTCAGCATGAGCTGCCTTTGCCGCCTTAATAATCTCTTCATCAGTAGCTCCACTACGTCCGTAACCTATGTTTTCTCTTATAGTACCATTAAATAACCATGTATCTTGAAGTACCATTCCAAACATGCTGCGTAAATCTCCACGATTTAAATCTTGAATATTAACACCGTCTACAGTAATTCTACCATCATTTATCTCATAAAAACGCATTAATAAATTAACAAGTGTAGTTTTTCCTGCACCAGTTGGACCTACAATAGCAATAGTTTGACCTTGTTTAACATCAATATTCATATCTTCAATAAGAGTAGCATCCTCCTTATATCCAAATTTAACGTGTTCAAACTTAACTTCACCTTTAGGAGATTCTATAACCTTATTGTATTCACTATCTTTAATCTCTTCAACTTCATCAAGAAGTTCAAAAACACGTTCAGCAGATGCAACAGTTGATTGAAGAATATTTGCTATATTTGCTGTTTGAACTATTGGTTGAGTAAATTGTTTTGAATATTGAATAAAAGCTTGTATATCACCAATCTTAATTCTCTCCTTAGTAACAAAAATACCACCTACAACACATATAAGTACATATCCTAAATTACTAATGAAAGTCATTAATGGCATGATAATACCAGAAATAAATTGAGCTTTCCAACCTGCATTATATAATTTTTCATTAATTTCATCAAATTCATTTATTGACTTTTCTTCATGTCCAAATGCCTTAATAATTTTGTGGCCAGTATACATCTCCTCAACATGACCATTTAGCTCACCAAGTGACTTTTGTTGCTGAGCAAAATGTTTTTGTGATTTTGATGCCACAACTTTTGTTACAAATATATATAATGGCAAAGTTACAATACAAATAAGTGTCAATACTGGACTTATAGTAAGCATCATAACAATAATACCTATAAGTGTAAGCATGGATGTTATAAGTTGTGTAATGCTCTGCTGTAATGTACTACTAATATTATCAACGTCATTGGTCACACGGCTCAATATTTCCCCATGGGTATGAGAATCAAAAAATTTAAGTGGTAGACGTGAAAGTTTATTATTAATATCATTACGCATATTATAAACTGTCTTCTGTGCAACACCAGCCATAATTAATTGCTGAACATAGTTAAAAGCTGCACTAATTATATAAAATGCTATTAAAATAAGAATTATATGTCCTATATAATCAAAGTCAACACTAGGCACAGGTTGATTCATCTTTATAGCCGTAAACTTAGCCATAAGACCTTCAAATAGAGTTGTTGTAGCTTTTCCCATTATTTTAGGTGTTACAATACTAAAAACCGTACTTAGAATAGCCATTAAAAATACTGCACAAATTTGCAGTTTATGAGGTGCTAAATATCCTATTAATCTTTTTAGTGTTCCTTTAAAATCCTTTGCTTTTTCTACAGCCATACCCATACGAGGTCCACCATGACCTACTTTTGCTCCATTGTTTGGTTTACGCTCTATACGTTTTTCGCTCATGCTAATTCCTCCTCTGACAGCTGTGAAGATACAATTTCACGATATACATCACAATTATTTAAAAGTTCTTTATGATTTCCTATTCCTGCAATTTGTCCGTCATCTAAAACTATAATTCTATCTGCATCCATAACTGTACTTACTCTTTGTGCAACTATAATCACTGTTGATTTCCCTGTTTCCTTTTTAAGTGCTGCACGTAATTTTGCATCTGTCTTAAAATCTAAAGCAGAAAAACTATCATCAAAAACATATATCTCCGGTCTTCTCACCAATGCACGAGCTATTGAAAGACGTTGCTTTTGTCCTCCTGAAACATTAGTTCCACCTTGAGATATAACAGATTCAAATCCATCTTGCATATTAGAAATGAAATCTGAAGCCTGAGCAGTTTCTGCTGCCTGTTTAACTTCTTCATCAGAAGCATTTTCCTTACCATATCTTATATTGTCAGCTATTGTACCAGTAAATAAGACAGCCTTTTGAGGTACAAAACCTACCTTCAGCCTAAGATCTTCTTGAGTCATTTCCCTAATATCTATATCATTAACTAAGATACTACCACCACTAATATCATAAAAACGTGGTATAAGGCTTATAAGTGTAGATTTACCAGAACCGGTTCCCCCTATAATTGCAGTAGTTTCACCAGGCTTTGCACTAAAAGAAATATTACTTAACGCTGGTTTCTCTGCACCAGGATAATTAAAAGTAACATCTTTAAACTCAATATAGCCTTTTTTATTAGAACTTTTAGTATTATCGCCATCATTTATTTCCGAAACAGTATCAAGCACTTCATTAATTCTCACCGCTGAAGCTGATGCACGAGGAATTAATATAAACATCATAGAAACCATAATTAACGAGAACATTATTTGCATTACATATTGAATAAATGCCATTAGATCTCCAACTTGCATACTTCCATTATCAATACGAATACCTCCAAACCAAACAACTGCAATTGTTGTAAAGTTAAGTACTACCATCATTATTGGCATTAATGCAGCCATTATTTTATTAACCTTTATAGCTGTATTGGTAAGATCTAAATTGGCTTTATCAAAACGCTTTTTTTCATGATCAATCCTATTAAATGCACGTATTACTCTAATTCCTGTAAGATTTTCACGTAATACAAGGTTTAATTTATCAATCTTTAATTGCATCATCTTAAATAATGGCATACCTTTTTTTCCAATAATACCTATGGCGATAGCCAGTATAGGCATTACAACAATAATGACTAGTGATAACTTTGCATCTTTCGATACTGCCATTATAATACCACCAATACACATCATTGGAGCACTAATCATCATACGAAGCATCATTACTAATACTTGTTGAATTTGTGTAATGTCATTTGTAGTTCTTGTAATAAGAGAAGATGCTCCTATTTTATCGAATTCTTGTAATGAATAGCTTTCAACTCTTGAAAAAACATTTTTACGAAGATCTTTACTAAATCCTGTTGCAACTTTTGAGGATAAAAAGCTGGCTAAAATTGTACAAATAGTACCTCCTGCTGCTACAAGAAGCATAAATCCACCAATTTTCAAAATATAGTTTGTATCTCCATTCACTATCCCAGTATCAACTATATTTGACATTAAAGTTGGTAAATATAGTTCAGAAAGGGATTGAAAAAATACAAGTATTAAAATAACAGCTATAGAAGCTGCATATGGTTTTAAAAACTTAAACAACTTAATCATTAATAATCATCTCCAGTCAGTTAAAGCTATTAAACTTTTCATGTAAAATTAAGTTAATAAATATCTTTAATAAAAAACTTATTGACTTTAGGCATCTGAAATAAAATTCTATTTAGTTTAATATTACATATCTACCTTTTTGTCACATACCTTTAAAAGATTATCACGCATTTGCATCAATAACCTACGAAGTAAAACTTGCTCTTCCATTGTAAAATTACTAAAACATTCCGATTCTATATCTTTTACAATTTCATTCATCTCTTTACAAATTTCTCTACCATATTCAGTTAGGTATACTCTTGATATCCGTTGGTCTTCAGGATCTTGGCGCCTCTCTACAAGTTTTGACTTTTCCATTCTATTTAACATTACCGTAATAGTAGCAGGCTTTATTTCAAGCTTACTAGCTAGTTCTTTTTGGCTTTGCCCATCTTTCATATATAAAACATGCAACATAGGTGGTTGCCCAGGATAAAGACCTATTTTATCAAGTTGCGTATGAGTGCGGTAGTAATGCAATCTTATCACTTGGTAAAAAACATGATATAGTGAATCAGATTCATGAAAATTCATTTATTTCCTCCTAACTATTTAGCTGGCTAAGTATTTTTTAATATTATCATTAAGTTATTTTCTAGTCAATAATTTTGTACAAATTTATATAAAAAATTTTAACTTTCTTATTTAACAATTTTGTTTCAGATGACTTACTGCTACACATTTACTAAGTAGCTCCACTTTTCATATAGAATTTATATAAAAATATGTGAACTTAAATATAAGTTTTTTATATTTTTTATTGAAAACTGACTGAAGAATTATTATTAGTCTACTAATAATATTTATAATTGTTTTTATATTATTAATCATTGAGAATTATACCCTAAATTGTGATAAAATTCACATTTATTTATGCTTTTGAAATATTAAATTTACACAGAATTGATCTTGAAGCGTATTCATATAATGAAATAGATGTAAATACATATGAACGGGTTGGATTTAAAAGAGAATGAATTCAAAGAGAAGCTATTTTATAACCATAAATACCATGATGCTATCTTAATGAGCATTTTAGAAGATGAATATAGAGAAAAATATAATAAATAACTGTATAGCGTATTCCTTTCTAGATATTATAAAATATATATTTAGAAAGGAGTTTTTTATCCACATTTTAAAAATATAAATCTAATAATATCCACATTATTAACATTTATTTATGTAAGTTAAAATTTATCTATGATTAAAAAACTATTTACTTTGTACTTTAATTGATTTATATATGATATTAAGACTCAATAAGATTTAAAATAAAGAATTATAATGAATATTTAAACTTATATGCTTAACAATAATATTAAAAATATAATATTAAAATAAGGTGATGTTATGAATGATTATTACTTAAATGCAGCCAAAGAATTAGAGAATTGGAAATCAAAAATGCGAAAAAAGCCTTCTATAATTAGCAAAGCATCAAAAGGTCTACAAAATAAATTTAATAATGTAATTCCAGAAAAATATCATAAAATGTTAACATCCGCAATAAAAAATATGATTAAATTTGTACTTTTAGGTTCAGAAATTGCTACCAAGCCTCCTTATGGGATTTTAGATCTTGAAGAAAAAGAAAGATTGGTCAAGGAAAAAATTTCAACATATAAACGAACTGCTATGATAGAAGGCGCTGGTACAGGTGCTGGTGGATTTGTGATGAGTCTTGCTGACTTTCCATTACTTCTTAGTATAAAAATAAAATTTTTATATGATGTTGCTTCAATTTATGGATTTGATGTTCGTGATTATAAAGAAAGGGTATATATACTTCATATATTTGAGCTTGCATTTTCTAGCCAAGAAAATATAAATGAAATATTTTTCAAAATGGAAAGATGGGAAGAGTACTCTAGTTCATTACCTAACGATATGGATTACTTTGATTGGGGAAAATTTCAACAGGAATATAGAGACTATATTGATATTGCTAAACTTATGCAAATGTTACCAGCTATTGGAGCTTTAGTTGGTGCTTATGTTAATTCAAAATTATTAGATAAACTTGGTGAAACAGCAATTAATTCATATAGAATGAGATTATTTAAATAACTATAATTTGCATTCCATCTTTTAGATGTTTTTTATAAAGAGGTTAAAGAGAAAATAACTAGTTATTAATACTAACTAGTTATTTTTTAATCACTAATTAATTGCTTACTAAAATATGTCATTATACGTTTTAAATCATATTATATAACATTATCAAGTTTATGGAGGCTCTATATGCGTAAATTCTGTAGATGCTATAACTGTAATGCTTTTGAAGGTGAAATACCTCCTTGCGCTCAATTCTTAAATAACTCTAATCCTTTAATAAAAGATGGTAAATTATTATATCGTAATTTTAATAGAATATACTGTTTTTTAAGTGTAAACCCTTCAAATAATAATAATAACAATAATATGATAACAATTTCTTCTAATCTCCAGATAAGTATTTCAAATTTTATAATAGGTCTTTATATAAGCCAAATTCAGAATGACATTATTGAATACGATAATAATTCTATAATTCATAATAATAAAGTAGCTAATGATTTTATTCATAAAGCTCTAAGTAATAACATATCCATTGATGATGAACTCAATGCTTCTATAGCTTTTTTTATAACAAACACCAATGCTATTCTACCCTTATATACGGCTACAATAAATATAACCCCATTAAATTTATATATTCTTATAACTCTACATCTTCTTGAAAATAATCCTGCTCTCTTCTTTGGTAATAATGATTATGCCTTAGAAGATGAAATAAATTTTTATTTATCTTCTTTATCACTAAAATTTCCTTTTTTTAAATTTAAAGATTGGGGTAACTAATATATTAAACCTTGTAGAGTATCCTATAAGGTTTTCTTTATAATATTAAATTTAATCTTTAAATGATTTAAAATAATATGAATATTTTTGAAAATTTAAATACATAATATTTCCCAAATATATAATATTGATAAATATAGTCGATAATTGTTGTAAAATTATATAATTTAAGGTAATTTTTAAAAGGAATGTAAAATAACTTGTAGAATAAATATATAAAATATAATAATGCGTAATATTTATATTTTATACATTATTACTACATTTTTAAGTTTTTTACAACAGTTGGGAGGTAATTAAATGTTAAAAGAAATCGTGCCTTCTGGAATTTTAGGAATAGGCGCATATATTCCAGAAGAAATTAGGAAAAATGACTTTTGGGAAAATATTGAAATAGCAAATTTACCTGAAGGTAGAAAAAGCCCCTTTGAAAGAATAGATGAAAGAAGAGTATTTCCAGCTAATATGCTGCCTTCAGACGCAGAAGTTAAAGCAGCAGAAGTAGCTATTAAAGATGCTGGTATTTCAAAGGACGATATTGATCTTGTCATGGTTCATTCTATGCTTCAAGATGAAATAATTCCTAGTAATGCAAGTTTAGTTCAATATAAATTAGGTTTAAAAAATGCAGGTGCTTGGCATATTGATACTTGCTGTTCAAGTTTTGTTACAATGGTTACCACTGCATCTAATTTAATAGCAATGGGCGAATTTAAAAATATCTTAATCGTAACTTCTGTATTTCATTCAAGAATTCTCGATTACTCAGATTATTTAAGCCTATATGCAGGAGATGGAGCTGGTGCTATAGTTATGGGACAAGTTCCTGAAGGAAGAGGATATGTTGCATCTTGCTGCAATTCTGATGGTTATTATCATGATGCATTTACACTCGCTGAAAGAATGCCTTTAAATCAGAAAAGAAGAAGATTCTTTGAACCATCTCCATTAAGACCATTCTTTACAACTAATCCTATTAAAACAAATGGGGTGGGAAAGAACTCTGTTGATATAATGCAAGAAATTCTTGAAAAAACACTTAAAAAAGCTAATATGACTTCAGAAGATATTGATATGTTTTTCTCTCATCAACCAGCTGATTGGGCTCATAATGCATGGAGAGATTCAATTAATATTCCTAAAGAACGTTCGTATCAAACCTTCCGTAAATATGGAAATCTTGCTTCATCTTCAATACCAGTAACTCTTTATGAGGCTAAAGAAAAAGGGTTACTTAAAGAAGGTCAAACCCTTTTAATTACATCTTCAGGTGCAGGCGAAAATCACATTGCTGCAATAATAAAATTATAATAATTTTAGAAGATGAAAAAAATTATATAAAGTTGCTGTTATTTTAAATAGTGAGGTTTTTAATATTAATTTATCAAAACCATTTAATTAATCAGGTAATATTTTTAAAAATGTTAAAGAGGCTAAAAATTATCTGAATAGTTAATAATTTTTATTCATACGAGGGGGATTTTAGATGTACAAAATAAGATATGATAAATTAAAAAACTGTATTTATGTTGTGGTTGAGGGAAACATGAAAATGGAGGAAGCTAATAATTATGTAGTAGACTTCAAAAAAGCTGTAGATAGCACAGGTCCAAATTTTAAAATTTGTACTGATTTATCAAAGACTACAGCGGTTCTTCCTGAAATCAATGATAAACTTAACGAAAGCAAAGCCTATGCAAAAGCGAAAGGATATAAAAAAGCTGCATTTATAATGAGTTCTGCTGTATTGAAAATGCAAGTAAAGAGAGCATTTGAAGAAGATCAAGAAAGCCTTTTTGATAATATAAATGATGCTGAAAAATTTTTAAATAGTTAATCTTACATATACTAAGGTTAATAATTCTTTTATATTTAAATATCTTTTAAAAATAACTAGCCAATTATGATAACATACTTGACTAGTTATTTCATTTCAAAGTATTTATTATAATTAGCTCTAAACTTTGATTAAACATTACTAAGTTACCTCAATTTTTAGTTTCCTCACTTAACTCTTTAACTACGTCACCAATAATTTTTATTCCTTTCTTTATATCCTCTTCATTAACTCTTGAAAAGCCCAGTCTCATAGTATCTGTACCGCTATCATCAGTATAAAATATATCTCCTGGTGTAAATACCACTCCTTTTTTATAACACTCCTCAAGTACAACTCTTGAACTAAGTCCGTTAAGAAGTTTTATAAATATATGGAGTCCTCCCTGTCCCATTATATATTCATTAGGAATGTATCTTTTTACTTGTTCTAAGGTAAATTCATACTTATATCCATAGTATTTTCTAATTTTCTTTACATATCTATTAAAAGCCCCACTTTTCATATAATGATAAAATGCCCCTTGATCAAGAAATGAAGAATGAATAGTTCTAGCTCTTTTAACACTCTCTAATGTATCTATCAATTTAGCATCCCCAAAAATCCAGCCTAACCTTAATCCGGGAAAAAGTATTTTAGAAAAACTTCCAATATAAATAACTCCACTACCTTTTGTACAAAGTGATGTTATTGATGGAAGATGAGAACCAGAATATAATAATTCTTCGTTAAAACCATCCTCTATTATAGGTACCCCGTATTTTTGAAAAACCCTAAATACTTCCTGTCTTCTCTCACCACTCATAACAACACCAGTAGGATTATGATATGAAGGAACAATATATGATAATTTTACAGAATTACTTTGCAAAGTATCTTCTAATATTCTAGTATCAATTCCATCAAAAGTCACAGGTATTCCAATTACATTTAGTCCGTGAGCCTTCATAATCTTTAAAGCGGTATTATGAGTGGGATTTTCACAAATAATCATATCTCCTGGCACTGTTAAAGAACTCAGTGCTATATCGAAACCCTCAGTAAATCCATTAGTTATTAATATTTCTTTTCCTTTTGTATTAACTCCCTTATCCTCCATATAATCCATAAGATACTCTATTAATGGTCTATATCCCTTAGCATAGCCATAATTTAATAGCTTATCTCCTTCTAAAGAAAATCCATTTAAAAAAGCCCTTTTAAACTCCTCTAAATCAAATAAATTCTCTTCTGGAGCAATACTTTTAAAAGAAATCATTCCTTTTTTCCAAGGTAGTTCAGTTTTAATTATGTCTAAATCTCTACAAGTGCTCCCATAATTATTAATCTTAGAATTCCAATCAATGTTGAACTCTCCACTTACTAACTTTGTTTCTATAGCTATAAAAGTTCCTTTGCCTTTTAAAGTTTCAACAATACCATTACTTTCTAAATTTTCATAAGCTGTAACTACTGAATTTCTACTTATATTTAGCATCTCACTGACTTCTCTTGTAGAAGGTAGTTTACTTCCCTTTTGAAGAAGTGCTTTTGCTATACTGTCTTTTATATGCTCTTCAATTTGTATATATATTGGTAGTTCATTATTGATTTTAAATGATGAAAAAATCAAAAATTTTCTCCTTTCACGCTAGCGAATATTCAATGATTTTATCTAATAACTCACTATATTTCATATTAGCGCCCTCTGCACTCTTTGGGAAAAGGGAATTCTTTGTCATTCCAGGTAAAGTATTTAATTCTAACACATATGGAACTCCCTCACTTACTATGATATCAATTCTCACATATGCTTTACAATTAAATATATGCCAACATTGCTTTGCTATTTGTTTCATTTTTTCCTCTAGTTCATAGGGTAATGATGCAATAATTTCTTCAGCGCCATCATCCTCATATTTTGAATTATAGTCAAAAAGTTCATTTCTAGCTTTAATAGCTATTATTGGCAATACCTCTCCATTTAACATTGGTATTGTATATTCATGCCCTCTTAAATATTTTTCAATTAATATCTCATTATCATATTGTAATACTTTTAAAATTCTATCTTTGAGTTCTTCTTTATTATATACTAAAAATGTTCCTATACTTGAACCTCCATTATTAGGCTTAACCACCATGGGATAACCAAAATCTTCTATAATATTCATTGGTAATCGATTTATATCATTAACTATAATACTTGATGGAACTACTATTCCTTCACTTTTTAATATTCTTTTAGTTTGGTTTTTATTCATACAAATAGCACTAGTAAGAACATTACAACCTGAATATGGCATGGATATACTCTCTAACGCTCCTTGTACTATTCCATCTTCTCCGAAAGCTCCATGCAAAGCTATAAATACAAAATCTACTCCTTTAACCTTTTCTATTATTTCCTCTTTTGAATTTATTACTATAGGTAAAACCTCATATTTGCTTTTATCAAGATTATTTAATATCTCTTTACCTGAAAGTATAGAAATCTTTCTTTCCGAAGAAATTCCTCCCATCATTACTCCTATCTTCATATCAATCACTCCATATAAAATTTCTTAGACATCTGCCTTACTTTAATTATATGAAATCAACATAAATCAGATAAGCACCACCTTATAAGAAAATTCCCTATAAGGTGGATTAAGAATATTATTTTATTGAAGTATTTAAATTCACAATTTTAATCAATTGAGAATTTTAAATGGATAATTATCAAATTTACAATTCACAATTATGGATATTTCTCAGCAAAAGCTGAAAAATTTAAAATTAATTAACTGTAGCGGAAAACAGTGTTCTCCATAAAACTCAAATCAGTTTCCATTACCCTATATTTAACATATAGTTAATATTTAAATAAATAATATTTAAAAATATTATCCTAATATCAAAATTAATAAATATACTATTATACCAAATCATATTCATATAATCATGGTGTCAGAATTAAGTGATATTAGATGAACAAAATAACTGGCGAACAATGTTCGCACCTACAAAAGAACTAGCAATTGTATTGCTAGTAAAAAAGTGAGTTAAAGAAATTAGTTTGGTTAAAATTAATTTCCACCATAATTGTGAATTGAAATACTCAAGAGTGTAGCTATATTCAGATATACATTAATTTTTAAGATAATTTATCTATATATAATAACTAGTCAGTATGTTATCATACTGACTAGTTATTTTTAAAATTTTCTTAATTTAAGGCTTAAACTTAATTTCTCCTAGATCTTCCTTAGCATTTTTGCGAATACGATCTACTATTCCTCTAGATACTTCTGTATAATCTACCTTTCCCGCCTTTAATTCTTTTTCTAAGTATTCAAATGCATTCCAAGGGTTAACTGTATCTCCACAAGTAAATAAGTCCACAGCTGCATATCCATATTCAGGCCATGTATGAATAGTTAAATGTGATTCTTGAATAATAACAGCTCCACTAACTCCCCAAGGATTAAACATATGAAATGTACTTGCCACCACTGTAGCTTTAGCTTCTTCTGCTGCCTGTAACATATATTCTTCAACCTTATCGTAACTATTTAGTATTTTTCTATCACAATTATAATATTCTACTAAAATATGTCTTCCGAGTTGTTCTAACCTAATCATAATCTCTCCTTTTAATATCAGCTTAAATATTTAAATAACTTTAATCATTAATAATACTAAAGATATATCATAAATGAATTACTAAAACTCATTCTAACTTCTATTATTTATTAGTATTATGCTTTTCTTTTTTCAATAAGCTGAAATATTTGATTATTACACTTATAGCAACCTTTTTCTTTTAATTCTTCTATAGTATTAAATTTCTCTGAAAGTCCAACTTTCATTATTTCGCCACATTCCTTGCACTTATAGGAGCGAACTGTTACTTTTAATTCTCCAGTGTAAATTGGTCCTTGATAACAGTTTTCTATTAAAGATTTACTGCTACTAGTAGTTTTAAGAATAATCATCTGTCCTATATTTCCAATTATTCCTGCCCCATCATAATCATTAAATGCAGTTAATATCTCTGAAATCATAAGTCCCATATCAACAAAAGATTTCTGCATGATAAGCTCAAATTCTGGAGACTTATGCGCATAAGAAAAAAATATATTAAGACCACTTTGATTTCTTAAAGCTTCGAGTCCTCTTGAAAGGAATAAGTTCATTCCTTGAAGGGTATATGGTGGATCAGTGAAAACGCAATCGAACTGCCCCTTAAAACTTTCTGATAATGGGGCTCTCAAATCTACATACTCACAATTAATAGGAAGTTCTTCCTTTTTAGCTATACCGCTTATATAATCAAGAATTCTATTATCAATATCCATTACAAAAATCCTTGTTTTGCAGTATCTTATATCATTAAATAGTTTCTTTAATAAAAATCCTAAAGCTATACTTACTAAATCATCATCACCTAAACATAAAATCCTTTTTCCTATTAATGCAGAGTTTCTAAGACATAATACTGCTCTTTTTATAGCAGTGTCCACTGTACATTTTGATTGATCTATAGTAACGTCAACCTGAGGACGATTTAAGAATATTTCACTTAAAGCTTCTTTTATTTCATTAATCTCTTTAAGATCCTTCCATGATTCAGAGAATAATTTCGTATATAACTCTTTATTCAATCCATAAAACCCTAGATTTTCTTCTACAAATCCTCTACCTTTCCTAGTAAGTCTTACCCCTCTATCCTGAACTACTAATTCACACTTGATAAGTTCTTTTTTTATAGCTGTAATTACAGGGATAGGCAAAAAAATTTTTCTAGCTAATTCTTTTGTAGAAATGCCTTCTTTAAAATATATATTAATTAATGTATTTGTTATAGCTTGTACTCCTTCATCTATATTTACATTCTTGTTTACAGTTTCTAAATAATTTTCCATTAGTATCTCCCTCTCTCTCAAATATCAGTAATTTAAAACAGGCTAACATACTGGTTTATTATTTTTTTAAAGATGCCTAACCCCATAGCCAAGTTAGAAACATTAGATAGAAAAATAAGAAAAGGCTATAGCAACATCAAGTCACTACAGCCTTTTAAGTCGTATATGTTAAAATAGTATTATTTAAAACCATAGAATGTACATATTAAAATAATACTCTACAGGTCAAAAAATCCCCTTAAGAATTTAATATAATACTTACAAAATCTACAGTAAAAAATATACAATTTCCCTTTTGGGTATAAAAATACCGCACAAAAGCACGGTTTAATAACATATATAATAAGGTTGAATGCTATCCGTGTTCTAACTTTTTCTTAAAAAATTCATCAACAAATAAACCTGAAATATCTCAGATTTTTAAAAGTTTTTAAGAAATAACTATTCAATTAGTTAGTTAAAAACACCTACACTCATAAAGCACTCTCCTTAATTTCATTTTTAATTTTAATACTTAATTATATGGTTTTTATTATAACATATAAAAATACAACCAACAATATGTAAATATATTTCCAAAACATTTTATGTAAATTCATTAGTTAATATCTTTCATTATTCCTAAATATATAACTCCATTAATTGTAATTTAAGTTTTGTTTTTTTTCAAATTATAATATTGACATGCTTGTATAGCCTATGATATTATTATAAGTTTGATAAAAAACTCCATATGTGTTATACTTAATATAATGAATATAATAAAGAATATATGGAGGCGAGTTATTTGTTTGAGATTGGTGATAAAATTGTATATACAATGCAGGGTGCAGGAGTAATTGAAGGTATAGAAGAAAAAGATTTCCAAGGAAAGAAGCAACAATATTATGTAATAAAAATGTTAACAAACAATATGGAAATGATGATTCCATCGTGGAGAATGTCTAATTCAAATATACGTTTAATTAGTGATGATTCTACCCTAAAAAACGTATTGTCTAATCTTGCTGATACAGATACAGAATCAGAGCCAACTGAACCACTTAATTCTAAGCAAAGATATCAAATTAACATGGATAAGATTAAAACCGGCTCCTTAAAAGATGGTGCTGAGGTAGTCTATAACTTAACACAGATAAATAAGGAAAAAGCTCTTAACACAAGCGAAAGCCAACTACTAATGAATGCACGAAAATTTCTAATTGATGAGATAATTTTAATTAGGAAAATTACAGAAGATGAAGCTAATGATTTATTAGATTCAATTATAAATTAATGATACTATATAAAAGTCTTTCATATAAATACAAAAATTTATATAAGTTTATATTTATCTAAATAACTATCTTATAACCTTCTTTGATATAGTTTTAAACTTTATATTGTCCACTTTTTAGATAGTTTAAATGTATCATTACGTAATCTATTCGACTTATATCCTTCATTCTTAGTTCTTTTATATATTTCCTCTATAGTCATATACTCACTATAATAGAACAAAGAGTAAAAACATTTTTTAAAATAATATAATTTTCTCATGTGAAAATTATATAAAAATTTAATACTAATATATTAAAAAACTCATTTATTTATGATACGTTTTTTCGTAACAGTTATAAATGAGTTTTTTAATAGTAATTGTTTTTTTAAAGACTACTTGTAGATTCATAGATAGTAATTCCATCTCTAAAAATTTGCTTTTTTATTTCTTCATTTAGTAAATCAAAAAAAACAATATAACAGGAATATATACCTATTATATCATTTATCTCTTCTACAATAGTCCCTCTATTCTCTTTAGTACATTCTATGCAAATATCTATATCAGAATTTATAGTTTCTGTGCCTTCGGCTCTTGAACCAAATAAAATCACTTTTTGTATTTTACTATTATCTCTAAAATACTTAATTAAACTTTCATATACCTTCTCATTAATTCCATACATTTTATCACATCATTTCATTTGAAATATTGTTTAATAATTTTTCTATTGCATCGATATATTGATTTATTATCTTGTTCTTGATTTCCTCATAATCTTTTTCATCATAAATATGTGTTGTAGAATTTCTTGATAATAAAATATCATTCCAAACATCAATATCATCAATTAATCCTTCTTTAAATGCCTGTTTATAGCATCCTCTAGGATTATTTATTTCCAATCCAGATGCTTTAAATATTTTAGATAACAATTTCCATGTTAAATCTTCTAACGTCTCATACTTCTTTATTATTGAATCTCTGTATACTTCTTTAGTTATTTCATCAGGGTTATCCATGTTGTCAAAATTGTCTCTAATATTCTTTAAATGAATTAACATTCTAAAAGTATAGTTGTATGTTAAAGTGATTGACTCATTATACTTATCCAATATACCACTCAATTTAATTCTCCTTTCAAAACTTAAAATCTTTATTATATGACTCTAAAATAAAATCTATAATAACTCTAATATAATTTACTCTTATAAGTTATACAATATTATAGCTATATATTAAATTATTAGCTATTTTACTGATATTATATCATATTATTTTTATAAAATAGATTATCATTTCTAAATATAAATACCAAATTATCTAATCTAATGTAAATAAACTATATTGGTATCTTTAATAGCGTAGTGCATCTTTTTATAGTTATCATTTTTCTATTTCCTAGTAAATAAACCTTATTCTTTAATTCATTTTTAAATTTTATTTTGGTCAATAAGTGCAAGAGAAAATTCATTCTTAATAAATTTCTTAAAATATAATATAGTTTATCTGTTCCTATACTTTATCATTTATGACAAACTTGATTATGCATAAAAAATAAGCTAAGAGTAATAATAGATACACAGGGCATCTTCAAAAATAACTACTTAGTATGCTAATGTGTTTTGCCATATTATTATTGTAATAATTTAGCAATAAACACAACTATAAATGGAAACTATACCTTGTTTGATATAAGCTATTCATTGCGTCCTTTGCTAGTTATTTTATTTCAGACGCCTAAAATTATAATTTAAGAGGTGATAAAATGGCTCATACTTTACCAGATTTACCATATGCATATAATGCTCTAGAACCTCATTATGATGAAGCTACTTTAAAAATACATCACGATCTTCATCATAAAACTTATGTAGATGGCTTAAATAATGCAGAGATGAAAATTGAGGAATGTAGAAAAACAGGTGACTACGCACTAATTAAACACTACGAAAGAGAGTTAGCTTTTCACGGAGCAGGTCATATATTACATACATTATTTTGGGAAAACATGGCTCCTAATGGTGGAGAACCTAAGGACGAAATATTAAACCAAATAAATACAGACTTCGGAAACTTTGAAACCTTTAAAAAAGAATTTTCTGCAGCAGCTGTTGCAGTAGAAGGTTCTGGTTGGGCTATACTATGCTGGAATTGTATGTTTCAAAAATTAGTAATATTAACTGCAGAAAAACATCAAGATTTAACCCAATGGGCAGTTAAACCTTTATTAATTCTAGATGTATGGGAACATGCATATTATTTAAAATATCAAAACAAAAGAGCAGCCTTCGTAGAAGCTTGGTGGAACATAGTGAACTGGGATACTGTAAACGAAAGATTTAAACTTGCTAGTAAAAAATAAATACTATAAATTTTAATAAAAATCTGAAGTTCTTACACCTTCAGGTTTTTATTTCTATTAATTATAAAATTAAGCTGACTCTTCTAGATTCTTTATTTCTATTATTAATACCTTTAATTTCACTTTTTTTCTTATTATATACGAATATATATTCTTCGAATTATTTTACCAATTTTAAAAAATAAAAGTTCATATCACTAAAATGATATGAGCTTTTATTCTTATGATATAAATTAATCTCTAATTGCATTTAATTTATGAAGTAAATACTCTTTTTTATTTAGAGGGTCATAAGTTGTTTTTTTACGCACTTTATAGGGTTCAAACTCTGTATTTTGATAACCGTGAAATTTTGTTACAAACATCCCTTTACCTCCAGTATATGATGCTATTTTTAATTTATATTCTTTTGAACTTTCTACCGGAATAAGTCCTTTTATATAAACTTCCTCATCGATAACAATAGGATTTTCAAAAGTTGCACTCATAATTTCTAAATCCCAAATCGCTTTACTTAAAACATTTTTAGGAATTCTAAGTTCAAATTCGTGTAAAGGCTCTAATAAATCTGTTTTAGCCTCATATAATGCCTCCATAAATACCATAGGTGTTACATTTCTAAAGTCTGCTGGAGTACTCATAACACTATTAAACTCTCCATAAATTAGTGTAACTTTTATATCAGTAACTTCCCACCCAAATAATCCTTGTTTACTTGTTTTAATTACTGCCTCTTCAATGGCATTTTGAAAAGATTTTGGTATTGATCCTGTTGAAACCTTTGAAATATATTTAAGTCCTTCGCCTCTACTTAAAGGTTCTATTTTTAAACCAACAGTTGCCCAAAAAGGATTTAATTCTTCCTGCATACGAATTATAGATGTACCAATACCTTTCGCAGTTTCTTTATAAATAGTTTGGATATCTGAAAACTTTACCTTTATTCCATGAGAACCCTCTAAGATAGCACTTAATATCTCCATTTGAACTTCACCAAATAAATTAATATATATTTCTTTCTGATTGTTATCTGTTCCTATCTCTAATAGAGGATCTTCTTCCGCAAGTAGTGTTAATATCTCAAACAAATTCCTATTTTCTTCTTTATTAATAGCAGAAATTGTAGTTTTCAATGTTGGTTTAGCTATAGATATATTTTTCATTTTATGATTTTTTATACCTATAACATCACCTATTTGGAAACTCTTAAGGCCATATAATATTCCTATATCTCCAGCTTTTATAGTTGATACTTCAACAAACTTGCCATTTTCTAGCGCACTAATTTTTTTAACCTTTTCTACCATATCCTTACTAGGTACACTAATTGTATCTCTTACAGATATTTGCCCCTCAAATAGCCTTACATATACTTTTTTTTCATTTACATTTGTTCTTTCAATTTTAAATACTACCCCAGATAAATCATCATTACTATCTCCACTAGAAAATGGCAAATAGCTGCAAATTCCATCTAATAAATTTCTAATGCCAAGTCCTGTTGATGCAGCACCACAAAGCACTGGATATAAACTACCTTGCTTTGAATAGAATGAAAGTTTTTCCTGTATATCTTTTTTATCATACTCTATTTCTTCAATATATGCTTCTAAAAAAGCTTCATCTAAATCTGATAGAACATTAATCATATCATCGCTAATTATATTTTCTTCAAATAAATCATTTAGATAAATATCCTTACTTCCTTCACCATTAATCTTTTGCAATCTAACTATCCTATCAGAGATAGTTGATTTTATCTCATTAATAAGCCTATCATAATCAGCTCCAACTCTATCTAACTTATTTATAAATATTATTGTTGGAATTTTAAGTGCTTTTAACGTATTAAATAGTATTCTTGTTTGAGATTGTATACCTTCTGCTGCAGATATAACTAGTATTGCTCCATCCAATACACTTAATGATCGTTCTACTTCTGAAATAAAATCTACATGTCCTGGGGTATCAATAATATTTATTTTAATATCATTCCACATAAATGATATAGCTGATGACTTAATAGTAATTCCTCTTTTACGTTCAAGGTCCATTGAATCAGTTTGTGTGTTACCTAAATCAACTCTACCAATTTCTTTTATAGCTCCGCTGTAATATAAAAGATTTTCTGTTGTAGTTGTTTTTCCAGCATCAACGTGAGCTACAATTCCTATATTAATTATTTTCATATATATTATCTCCTTAAATAAAAAAGCTGCAAATGAACACACGCCCATTTACAGCCTCATAATTATATAACCTAAATATAAACATAGCAAAAATAGGTATAAAAATACCGTGTTTAGAACACGGTTTTCCTACTATGCAGATAAGGTGTAACATGCTCATCATTATATTGGTCATTTTTAGAAATACATAAATAAACATCTACTATTAATTTAAAAATTAATTGCAGAGGAAATAAACCTTGATATACCCAAGATTTTTTAATCTATATTCTAAAAATCACCGTTATTCAGTTAGTTTAATTTAAAACTACCTCTTTTTGCATAATTTACATCACCTTTACGTTTATATTTTTTATATTTATGTTTATATTTAAGTTTAATCTTATTATACGAAATCCTCTTAACTCTTCAAGGGGTCTATTTAATTATAATTGATTTTTCAATAGAACTCATATTATTAAAATTAAATTTGATAGGTTTTATTTAATGCCTTCAATTCATCTCTTAATTTTTCCCTAACCCATAATGGTTCAAGAATTTCTACCCCTTTAAAAAATCTAAAGGCTAACGACACATAGTAATCAACTTTAGTTGTTTTCACATCAACTATATAGCTATCTTTCTCTTCTTTAACTTCTCCATATTTAAAAGATACATGATCCTTAGTACTAGGATATAAATCCTTTCTTACTCTTAGTTTTATGATTATACTATTTTTATTTTCATAGGCATTTTTAAAACAACAAGTACTATAGTAATCCTCCATATTGAAATCCTTAGGGGAATCAAATACTTCATCTAATAAAGAAATACTTTTTATTTCTTCAATGTTTACATGAATTTTTGAATTAGTTAACTCTGAAAATGCAACAATGTACCATATACCATCTTCAAATACAATTCCGTAAGGCCTTATTATCTGATCTACTAAATCTGATTCCATGTTTTTATTATGACTTATCTTTATTTTGAAATTATACTTAAGTGCTCGTTTTACAATATCGAAAACATAAGAATTTTCAATGGTAATATCATTACATTTTATATCAAAAACTATTTTCTTTTGAATATCCTCAAAATCTTCTTTAAAACATTTGTTTACAAGATTTTCAATCTTTAAGAATGCAGAATTAGCAAAAGCAGCATAACCTGGAATATCAACTATATCAACTATTTTTTTAGCAAGAAGTAAAGCAAAGACCTCATCTTTATTAAACATTATTGGTGGTATGAAATAGTCATCTAATATTTCATATCCGCCCTCACTGCCTGGATAAGATATCACAGGCACGTTGATTTCACTTAGTGCCTGCATATCTCTATAAATAGTTCTAATATCAACCTCAAACATTTCTGCTAACTCTTTTACGGTCATTTTCTTCTTATTATTTAAGGCTAAAATAATAGCCATTAATCGTTCTATTTTTTGCATATTAAATTACCATGTATAAAAATGTACCTTTGATTCATTATATCTATTTGCTGGTTCTTTCTTTTCAGCAGGATAACCAATGGATATAATTGAAACAGGAATTATCTCTTCAGGTAATGCTAGTACACTTTGAACATCTTTGGTTCTTTGTTCCATAGGATATATACCAATCCAAACTGCACCTAGCCCCTTATCATGTGATGCTAATAGTATATTTTGAGTTGCTGCAGCACAATCTTGAGCCCAAATATCGGGTTTTCCACTATAAATATTTGTATCTGCACAAACTGCAATAGCAACTGAAGCCCCTTTAAGTGGAGTAGCCTCAGGATCAACTTCAATTATTTTATTCATTTGATCTTTATTTTTTATCACTAGAAACTCCCAAGGTTGCTTGTTATTTGCTGATGGCGCAGCCATTGCAGCTTTCAAAAGCTCCTTTATGATTTCATCAGAAACTTCCCTTTCTTCATATTTTCTTATACTTCTTCTTTGGAAAATCGTATCCATAGTTTCCATAATAAAGCCTCCTTATATTTTTTATTATCAAATGTTTTATATCTATTTTCTCTTTTATATAATTTTATATTAATAATAACATAGTAATACTGACATAAACCTGTCAGTATTACTATGTTATTATTAGCTTTTTTAGAAATTCTATTTTGAAAACTAAGAATTTAAAATTAATTTATTTTAAAGTGATATAGTTACTTTTTATAAAAAATAAATAGTAGCATACAAAATGCTACTATTTATTCTTCTAATATATTAAGCTTCTTCCTTATTTGCAAATTGGCTATTATAAAGTTT
This sequence comes from Clostridium sp. Marseille-Q7071, assembly GCF_965112025.1. Lineage (NCBI taxonomy): Bacteria > Bacillati > Bacillota > Clostridia > Eubacteriales > Clostridiaceae > Clostridium > Clostridium sp. Marseille-Q7071. The sequence goes on along the minus strand of NZ_CBCOPR010000001.1, from coordinate 737,212 downwards.
TTCATAGAAGCCACCTTTTTTCATTAGCTCCTCATGATTTCCTTGCTCTATTATATTTCCTTCATTTATAACCAATATTAAATCTGCATTACGAATAGTTGAAAGCCTATGAGCAATAACGAAGCTAGTCCTTCCCTTCATTATGTTTCTCATAGCATTTTGAAGCAATAATTCTAGTCTAGTATCAACCGAACTAGTGGCTTCATCTAATATTAATATAGCTGGATCTGATATTATAGCCCTAGCTATAGTTAATAGCTGCTTTTCTCCTTGAGATATATTAGAAGCTTCTTCATTAAGAATCATATTATATCCATCTGGAAGAGTTTTAATAAAGTGATGAACATTAGCTATTTTAGCTGCTTCTATGATTTCCTCTTTAGTTGCTCCAAATCTTCCATATTCAATATTGTCATAAATAGTTCCTTTGTATAACCATGTATCTTGAAGAACCATTCCAAACATTGATCGTAGATCTTCACGTTTCATATCTCTAATATCTGCGCCATCTATCTTTATAGCTCCACCTTTAACATCATAGAATCTCATCAATAGATTTATCAAAGTTGTTTTACCTGCTCCTGTAGGTCCAACTATAGCTACCATTTGACCGCTTTTTATTTCTGCACTTAAATCCTTTATTAGTGGTTTATCATCACTATAGCCAAATTTAACATGCTCAAAGGTAACATCCCCACGAGGATTTTCAAGCTTTATTGAGTTCTCAGGATCTGGAATCTCTTCCTCTTCATTTAATATTTCAGATACACGTTCAATTGCTGCAAAAGCAGATTGTATTGTAGATGAAAGCTGAGTTACTTGAGAAAGTGGTTGATTTATTTGCCATATATAACGTATAAAAGCTTGAAGGTTACCTACTGTTATTACTCCACCAATAGCATAAATTCCTCCAATAACCCCTATAGCTGCAATACCTAGATAACTTATTAAAGAAATCATTGGAGACATTATACTTGATATAAATTGAGCCTTAAATCCTGTGTTACAAAGCTGTTGATTTATATTTTCAAACTCTTCTATAGCTTCATTTTGTTTTCCATATAGCTTTATTTCATTAAATCCAGTATACATTTCTTGAACTGTACCATTTAATTTTCCTAAAGATCTTTGTTGTCTAGAGAATAATTTTTGTGACTTACCAACTATGAATTTTGATACTAAATAGCTTAGAGGTATTATAAGTATAGCTATAAGAGCCATTTTAGTATTAATTCTAAACATCATTATAACTGCTAAGAATACAGATAATATTGAATTAACTATCTGTATAAAACTCTGTTGCATTGCATTAGATATTGTATCTACGTCATTTGTAATACGACTTAATACATCTCCATAGCTGTTACTATCAAAATAGCTTATTGGTAATTTCCTAATCTTATCTTGAATAGCATTTCTTAAATCTCTCATGGTATTTTGAATAGCATTAGTTAATAAAAAACTTGCTATATAGGTAGATATTGTACTAGATACATATATACCCGCCAAAAGCCCAAGTACCTTTGTAATATAATTAAAGTTTACAGCTGCTCCCTCTATACCTTTTCCTATATTAACTGCATCCTTTATAAGTTGTGTTGTTATTAAACCTTCTGTCATTGGTGCAACAGCATTAAAAAAAGCTGCTGATATTATAAATATTATGGCACCAATAAAAGAAAACTTATAGGTTTTTACAAAAGGAGCAATTTTACTTATACTAGCCTTAAATTTTTTCATTATGCTAATTCCTCCTTTGTAAGTTGAGATGATGCAATCTCATTATATATTTCGCAGTTCTTTAATAATTCCCTATGGGTGCCTATTCCCACTATTTCTCCTTCATTCAATACTATAATCTTATCACTATCCATTATAGATCCTATTCTTTGTGCAACTATTAAAACCACAGCGTCCCCTGTTTCTTCTTTTAATCTTGCTCTAAGAGTCGCATCAGTTTTAAAATCTAAGGCAGAAAAACTATCATCAAATATATAAATTTCTGGTTTTCTAACTACTGCTCTTGCAATAGATAACCTTTGTTTCTGTCCACCTGATACATTAGATCCACCTTCACTTATGGATTCGTCAAATTTTTTAGGTTTATGTGTGATAAAATCATAGGCTTGAGATACTTTTGCAGAATGTTCAACTTCTTCTTTATCTGCATCTTTTTTACCAAATTTAATATTGCTTCCTATAGTACCTGTAAACAATAAAGTTTTCTGTGGTATAAATCCAATTTTTTGTCTTAGAGAATTTAAATCATAGTCTCTTACGTCTACTCCATCTATCTTTATGTTACCTTCTGTAACATCATAAAATCTTGGGATCAAATTAATTAAAGTACTTTTTCCACTACCAGTACTTCCTATAAAGGAAATTGTCTCTCCCTTTTTCGCTGTAAAAGATATATTTTTAAGTACAGGTTCTTCTCCACCTGGATAAGCAAATGTAACATTATTAAATTCTACTAATCCTCTGATTTCTGTATCTTTAACTCCATTTTCTGGACTTTTTATAAGTGGATCTGATTCTAATAGTTCTTGAATTCTATCTGCTGAAACCTGCGCTTTAGGATACATAACGAATACCATTGAAAATAGCATCATAGAAAACATAGCATGGAATAAATACTCTATAAAGGCAACCAATTGCCCAACTTGAAGGGTTCCTACATTTATCATCTTACTTGAAATCCAAAGTATTGCTAAAATAGCTATATTTAATAAGAGAAAGAAGGTAGGTTGTGAGACTGCCATAAGTTTATGCAGCTTTTTGGAGATATCTGTATAGTCTTCATTGGTTTTACCAAATCTTTTTCTTTCATAATCATCATTACCAAAAGCTCTAATTACTCTTATCCCTGTTAAATTCTCTCTAGATATACGATTTAATTTGTCTAATCTCTTTTGCTGAGTTTGTGACATTGGATGAGATTTTTTAGCTATAATAACTACTCCTATTATTATAAAAGGTATTGTTACTGCTAAAACTACAGACAATGGCAAACTTGTTCTAAGAATCATTACTAAACTTACAGTAAACATAACTGGTGTAATTAATGCTATTCTAAGTAAAGTATTAGTAAATAGTAATAATTGGAATGCATCATTAGTAGTTCTAGTAATCATTGAAGATACTCCAAATCTATCATATTCACTATGAGAAAATTCCTGTGATTTTCTAAAAATATCATTTCTCATATCTCTAGTTATGCTAGTGGATATTTTTGAAGAACAATATCCAACTAATATAGTACCCATAACTCCAATTATAGATATGCCTACAAGTATAAGACCCTTTTCTTTTATATAAGCTATATCACTATTAGCTATACCCACATCAATGATTTTAGCCATTATTGTTGGAATACCTAATTCAACTAATGCAAAACCAAAAACCGATATTACATTTAACATAATAAACAGTTTATAATTCTTTAAATATTTTAATATTAATTTCATTATATTCTCTAACTCCTTTCATCATATGTTTAAAATTACTCTTAATATGAGCCTGCTGATTTATGGTATAAAGTATATTATATACTATGACTTTTTAATGTCCACACATATTTTAAAAAAATTTTGTACTTTTCATATATAATTTTTCTATTTATCTTTAAATATATACACCCTTCTACAATTGAAAATTGACGATTGACAATGGATAATTTTATTTAATTCACAATTATTGATATTTCTCAGTATTAACTTTCACCCCTGGGGTCTATAACAAAATCATAGGTTTTAGATAAAATTAAAGTAGTCACAAAATCTAAATCTGCAACTACTCTCTACATAGACCCCTGGGGTCCAGTGATATATATAACAACATTTGCACATTAAGCAATATCTTAATAACATTGTATATCTTCATAGTATTAGTATAAATTTAATGGTTTTGATCCAAACTATACTGCACCTCAATGGAACCCTTATACAATTGAGGATTGACGATTGACAATGGAGAATTATTGATACTTCTCTTTCTATAAGAGAAGTCCTAAATTTATTTCTTTTTAAAGTGACGCAGTAACTTTTATTGAAAAATCTATTTAAAGAAATTAATTTGTAAGAATTAATTTCCACCACAATTGTCAATTCTCCATTTTCAATTCTCAATTGATTAAGTTCCCCAGAGGTGATTTCATTTCTTTAAATCCTTTGATTCCCCACAGCCATTATCATCAAAATTCAAACTTCCCCATTTACACATTTCTTCTAGAATAGGCATAAGAGATAATCCCTTTTCTGATAAAAAATATTCTACTTTTGGCGGAACTTGATGGTATTCTTTACGGACTATAATATCATCAGATTCAAGCTCTTTTAGTTGACTACTCAACATCTTATGAGTAATACCTTTAACAGATTTCTTTAGTTCTCCATAACGCATAACTTTACATTTAGATAGCCAAAACATTATAACCATCTTCCACTTACCACCAATTATAGATAACGTATATTCAAATGGTGCTGAGTATACTTCTATTTTTTCATCCACTTCACTCTCTCCTTTTGGTTAGTATCTTACCTTAAAGTGCATACTATCTTTTTATTATTATTTATATAATAATATATTCAAAAGTATTTTGTAAAATAATTTATATTATGAAAGGAGATTATATTATGAACAAATTTGTAGAAATAAAACCTGAAGAGCTAAATAAAAGCCCATTTCAACTTATAGGCACAGATTGGATGCTCATTACAGCTGAAAAAGATAATAAAGTAAATACAATGACTGCATCTTGGGGTGGCTTTGGTGTTATGTGGGGTAAAAATGTAGCCTATATTGTTATAAGACCTCAGCGTTTTACTAAAGAGTTTGTAGATAACTCTGATACTTTTTCTCTAACATTCTTTGATAAAAACTTTAAAAAGCAATTAGGTTATCTTGGAACTGTATCTGGTAGAGATGAAGATAAGATTTCTAAATGTAATTTAACAGTTCAACATTTAGATAATACTCCATATTTTGAAGAGGCAAACCTTGCAATTATATGTAAAAAACTATATGCTCAGGATTTTAAGCCTGAATGCTTTATCGCAAGCGAACTAGATGAAAAATGGTATCCTGAAAAAGATCATCATACAATATATATAGCCGAAGTAGAAAAAGTTCTCATAAAAGAATAGTTTAAAATTATTACGCAAGCTTTACTTGTGTAACAATTTTTAAAATCAATTGATTCTATCATTAAAGCTTCCTTATCTTTATTTACATATATCTTTCATATATTTCTAATTTAATTATCTCATTTATATTTTCATGTTACTTGCATAAAACCAATCGTCAGTATGTGCCACTAAAAATAAAAAACTATAATTAAATAGCCTGTTTTCTCCTCTTGATAAAGGTAAGTATCATAGCTAGCATTACTAATATAATGCTTACCTTTAGTTGTATATTCAAGCTTAATCCGTTTATTAAGGTTTCTAATAAAATAATTATGACCATTGATATTGCCATATTGCTAGCTAAAGATTTCTTTTCTATTGCTAACCAAATTCCAATAATACCTACTGAAGCTACAATTATAGAAGTTATTATAATTTCCTTTATACCAAATAATATCATTGAAAATGATATTGAATCATTTAATATAGGTTTTATGCTCTCTGTAATCGAGAATACTCCTGTAACTATTATATATCCTAATATCATAAAAATTGCTGTAAGTATTCCTATAGAAAAGAATCTTAAGGATAGTTCCTTTCTACTTATATCTTCTTTTGATATTTTAAAATACATCATTGAAGATAAAGCTGTAAATAATAATACCTCTACTCCACATATAAATTTAAAAATATTTTTATATACTTGCATATCAGGGTTATTCTCAACTCTTGAAACTACAGCCATAAAATATATTAAGATAAATAGTCCTATAACAGATATCTTAAATAATTTAAAATAGTATTTTTGCTGCTCTTTTGTTATTAGGTTTAACATCTTATAACCCCCTTTACTTATTAATAAGTAAGATATAAAAAATACTTTTATATCTTATTCACATAATTCTTTATATCTTTTAATAAAATCTGACATCATTTCTTCTGTAATAATAGGTACTCCCATATTTTCAAGCATATACTTTAAAAACTTTATTTTCTTTACTATATCCTCGGGAGTTCTCTTAAATATAATTGGTGAGAGCCATATATTTGTTAACATCATTATAACTTCTGCAGATTCCTCCGGATATTCTGACTTTAATGATCCATCTATTTGTCCCATTTCAATTATATCCCTAATTATTGGAACTACACGCTTCATCATTTCTTCAATATTTCCAAATATAAAATACGGATCTTTACACTTTGATTTTATAGAAATATCCATTAGCCTACTTTCATCATCATTGATACTGTACATAAACATCATTCTCAACTTCTCTAATGCAGTTAAATCTTTTTTACTTAAAATAATTCTATTTATTTCAGAACTAACTCTTAAAAATTTTCTATCCAGAACTCCATGTAAAATTTCTTCCTTTGATTTAAAATGATGATAAACTGCCCCTTTACTCATTTGCAATTCATTTATTATGTCTTGTATGCTAGTCTTTTCATATCCCTTTTCTATAAATAATCTTGCAGATATATCTAATATTTGTTCTCTAGTTTCTTCTGGGTATTTATTTCTTGCCATTATTTATCACTCCCCTTACATACCACCGGTCGGTATGTATATTTTATTTTATATCTTTCTAAATGTCAATTAATATAAAATATTATTATATACGATAACATGATGTCTCATATAGTTCCTTTTAACTTTAAATTTCCCCTTAAAAATAATATAATTATTAAAATCACTCAATTATGAAAAATCAAAAAACTCCCTTAGCGAAATTCTATCCTCTATGTTATACTATTAGTGAGCAAAGATAGATTTTTAATTTAATATCAGAAAATTCAAAAATTCTATCTTAGTGAAACTAGGATATTAAACTAAAGAGTAAATTATGCTATACAGAAAAAACAAAAATCCATTTTATGCATAGCCGAAGAGACAATAAAATTGATTAATTAATCTCTTGTAAAGCAAACATTAAGGGTAATAATTTTAATTTATATTTTATTTGGGGGTAATTTAAAATGATTTCAAATGATATGGTCAAACTTGGAAAAAGACGCTCTATTATACGTGATATTTTCGAATATGGAAAAATTAGATCAAAAGAAATAGGAGCAGAAAATGTATATGATTTTAGTTTAGGAAATCCTAGCATTCCGGCACCAAATTGTGTAAAAGAAACTATTATAGACTTACTAGAAAAAGAGGACTCTATACTTTTACACGGTTACACATCAGCTCAAGGGGACGTTAATGTTAGAAAAACAATTGCAGATTTTATCAATAACAAATATGATACAAAATTATGTGCTGATAATATATATATGACTGTTGGAGCAGCTGCATCTCTTACTATATCTTTAAAAGCATTGGCTGTTCCAGGAGATGAATTTATTGTTTTCACTCCATTTTTCCCTGAATATCGTACTTTTATTGAAAGTGCTGGCGGAAAGCTTGTTGCGGTTCCATCCAATGAAGATGATTTTCAAATTGATATAGCAAAATTCACTGAAGCAATAACACCGAAGACTAAAGCAGTTGTTTTCAACTCTCCTAACAATCCTTCAGGAGTAGTTATATCTAAAGAAAATATCATTGCACTTTGCAAAACACTTAGGGAAAAATCAGAAGAATATGGTCATCCTATATATTTAATTTCAGATGAGCCTTATCGTGAATTAGTATATGATGACATTGAGGTTCCATACTTAACAAAATACTATGACAATACCTTAGTTTGTTATTCCTTTAGTAAATCTCTTTCATTACCAGGAGAAAGAATAGGATATATTGTTGTATCTAATGAGATGGAAGATGCAGAAGATGTATATGCTGCAGTATGTGGTGCAGGAAGAGCACTTGGATATGTATGTGCTCCAAGTCTATTCCAACGAGTTATTGCAAAATGTATTGGTGAAACTTCTGATATTACTATTTACAAAAAAAATAGAGATCTGCTTTATAATGGGTTAACAGAATTAGGCTTCCAATGTATAAAACCAGATGGTGCATTTTATTTGTTTGCTAAATCAATGGAACCAGATGCTAATGCTTTCTGTGAAAGAGCAAAAAAACATGAACTATTATTAGTTCCTTCTGATGATTTTGGATGCCCAGGCTACGTAAGAATTTCTTATTGTGTTAAGACTGAACAGATAATTAATTCTATGCCAGCTTTTGAAAAACTTGCAAAAGAGTATAAATAGTAAGTAGTTACTATGTCAAAGGAAAGAATTAGATAATTTATAGTAATTTTATTTAACACATTTTTATAATAAAAAACTTTTTATATAAGATAACCGCCCAATAACTAACAAAAGTAATTGGGCGGTTTTTAGCATTATATAAACGAATTTTATATACATTTCTTTAAAAAAACTAATTGCTTATTTCTCATGTTTAAAGATAAATTTATAAGTATATCTCCTAATATCATTATCCATGAAGTTATCTTAAATTTAGTTATTAGAAGTATTAATGTGCTTAAATTTACTATTCTAAAAAATGTCCTAGATTTAGTTTTCATATACACATACTTGCCTATAAAAGAATTGGCATCTTTTAAGACAACATACAATAATGTATACTTAATTGATATAGCGATAACTCTAATATATGCTATTTTTATATGATAATTTAATAAATTTAAAACTTCTAAAGAGGCCAAATATGCAATTGCCATGATGATAATGTTTTTAGAACAACACATATAATAACCAACTTTTCTATAGTTCTTAATCAATTTAAATTTTTCATTTCCATATTCATTTAAAAGCTTTAATTTATTTCCTAGGACTAAAGTTCCTAAGTATGTAACAACTACAGTACCGGCAGGAACACATGCTATTAAAACATATAAAATAACTTGTGGTTTTATATATTTAAAGCTCCATGAATTAGCATATCCTTCAAATTCTTTTATAAAGCTATATCCTATAAGTTTAGAGAAATATATATCTATAAATATCATTAATATACAAGCAAATATGGAACAATAACCCATATCATCGATAATTTGGCCATCCTTTTCTATGAATATGCTGCACATGAGCCCTAGTATCATACTTTGACTCATCCAAATACCTGCTCCTATGTTTCCTATTCCTAATATTATAATCGTCAATGATGTTATTGCTGATAATGCTGTATATTTAAATCCACATTTTAAATATATAAGACTAATAATTAAAGGAACTAGTATATCTAAATATAGCGAATATCCAATACCAGTCCCTATAGCTATCACGCTTAACACCACAAACAACGCAGATAACATAGCCGCTTCTACCATGTCTTTTGTTTTAAACATTTACTCACCTTTTTCTATAAACTATAGTTTTTCTTAAGGAAATTTAATGATTTAATTTTTTATACATTTTATAAGAATTGTTTTCTGTTATTATACAAAGATTTGTATCCTAAATTTAAAGATAAAAACACAGTTATACAAACAGAAGTACAGATTGCAATCATAATAGCTATTTGGTACATAATAGCTGTGGTAGGTACTGTACCAGATAATATTTGTCCTGTCATCATTCCAGGTAAAAAGATTATTCCCATTCCTACCATGGAATTTAGTGTAGGAATTAAGGCAGTTTCTAAAGCATTATTAGCAAAAGGCTTCAAAATATCTTTAGGTTCTACTCCTAAATTGAGTAAAGTATTAATTTTATTTTTTTCTTTGTCTATGGAATCCATAAAGGCTTTTATTCCAATATTTATTCCAGTCATAGCGTTACCAATTATCATACCAGCTAAAGGTATAGTATATTGAGGATTAAATATAGATTTATTAATCACTATAGCCACAAAGAAAAATAGAACAAAAAGCCCTGAAAATGTTAGAGAAGCCCCTATTGCAATCTTAAAATTATGGTTTAAGTCCTTTCTGCTTTTAATTACTCTATTAATAGAAAATGTTATCATAAGTACCAAGAAAATTACAGTAAATATAGGCTTGGGATTGCTAAATATGTATTGAAGTATATAGCCTACAATCACAAGTTGAACTGACATTCTTAAACTTGCAACTAAAAGAAGCTTTATTTGATTAACTTTTGATTTTTTCATTATTAGTAACACAATAATCAGTAATAAATAAATAAGTGAAAACTGTAATATACTCAGTGCAACTATGGATTCCATCTACTACTCTCCTTTGCAATTTCAACTTTATTTTCACAAAACTCTTCAACAATATTCCTATCGTGACTTACGATTACCATATCAATATTTTTTTCTTTACAGAAGTTTATAACATTTTTGATCACTTTACGGCTGCTTTTTTCGTCTAAGGCTGAAGTTGGCTCATCTAATAATATAACCTTAGGACATAATGATAAAAAAATAGATATATAAACTCTTTGACGTTCTCCACCAGAAAGGGTAGATGCATTTTGATCTAAAGGAACATTTACATAGCAAAGCTCAGTAATGTAACTAATATATTCTTTCTTAGGCATAGGTACTTGCCTTAAAGAATAAAAAGTTTTAAAATTATCCAAAATACTCTCATCAAAAAGAAAAGGTTCTTGAGAAACTAAGCTTACCTCACGTCTTAAAGCAATAGGGTCATATTCTTCTATTGCTTTACCGTTATATAACAACTGTCCAGACACTGGACTTATAGAATTATTCAATAACTTTAAAAAAGTGCTTTTACCACTTCCACTTTCTCCAACAATAAAATTAATTTTATCTTTTTCAATTCTTACATTATCATAAGTTAAATTATACTTATAAATAAGATTGTTTGCTTGAAATAATTGTTCAGCCAATATTTCACCTTCCTTGATTTATATTAAAGTTAACACTAAACCTAATATATCCGATAGTCTTAATACACAAAAAAACATTAACCTCATATTTGATTATTAAAATAAACCTATTATAATTAATTATACAATTTAAAATTTATAATAGTATTATACTTTGACTCATCCAAATACCTGCTCCTATAACTCCTATTCCTAATATTATAATGATTAATGATGTTATTGCATTTATGCATATCTATCTACTCCTACCCCTATTTTTTACAATTTATTATTTTTTATTATATAAGCAAATAATTATTCGGAATATTATAGGTTATTACAAAACATATTTCAAGTTTAATAATTATTGAAACATAATATTAAGGTTTTATCTATGTTAACAAAAACATTAATATTACCTAAAAAATAGCTTAAGATAAATTATCATTAATTATTAAACCACGCATTATTAAGCATCCTTATACCTTCAATAATCTCACCTTCACTCATGCCTCCAAAGCCAAGTAAAATCATATTATTAGAGTATTTTTCTAATCTCATCCAGTACTTTGATACTGGATACACTTTAATACCATAATCTTTAGCCTTTTTTATTATTTCTTCTTCACATAGTCCATTATTCAACTCCAATAAGATATGCAAGCCTGCATTTTACCATGAATAATAACATTATCCCCCATTAATTCGTGGATTGTATGAATTAATATATCATGTTTTCTTTTGTTTGAAAGACACATCTTTCTTAAATGACTATCCCAATAACCTAAATTCATAAATTGTTGAACTATTTTTTGTTCAATTAATGGAACAGATGTTTGATATCTACTAAAAAGTTTATCATACCTTACTAACCATGATTGTGGTAATACCATGTAATTTAAGCGTAGACTAGGTGACAAAGATTTTGAAAATGTACCTATATATATAACATGTTCTTTAGAATTAATACCTTGTATTGATGGAATTGGTCTTGAATTGTACCGTAACTCACTATCATAATCATCTTCAATTATAACTCCATTTTTTCTTATAGCCCAATCTAAAAGCTTCAATCTTTTTTGAATTGGCATCACTGATCCAGTTGGAAATTGGTGCGAAGGTGTTACATATACTGCTTTTGCAGAACTATTTTCCAATTGCTCAATATTAATTCCATCAGCTTCTAGCTCAATGGGAACAACATTGTATCCATTATTAATAAATATATCTCTTGAACCGGTGTACCCTGGATCTTCAAAAGCTATTTGGTTAAAATGCTGCCTAAATAACTGGCATATTAAGCTTAAGCAGTATTCAATGCCTGAAGAAATAATAATCTGTTCAGGATTACAATAAACACCTCTTGATTTATTTAAATATTTCATAATTTCTATCTGTAATTCCAGTTCACCTTTGCTGTCATTATATGATGTCATATCCTCAGAACTCAAAGATGCTAAACATTTATTTGAGATTTTCTTCCATAAACGCAGTGGAAAATCAGAAGCGCTTAGAGTTCCATATTGAAAATTATATTTATAACTTTCATCAGAAGCCACTTTAGATAATGTATTTTTATATGTTTCAATATTCTCAGAATCTTCTTTCTTTAGTTTTAAGATTATACTACTATCTAATTTTTCAACAATAAATCCGCTCCCTGCTTTACTTGTAACATATCCTTCCGAGTATAGCTGTAGATAAGCACTTTCAACTGTGTTTCTACTGATATTTAATGTTGTTGCAAGAGCTCTAGTAGAAGGCAGCTTACTACCTTCAGAAATTTGTCCAGAAAGTATATCTTCTTTTATTTGTTCATAAATTTGCAAATATAATGGAACTTTTGAATCATTGTGTAAAACGATCATATAAAAAGCACTCTCCTTATAACTGTATCCTATAAAATAAACAAAATTGGCACTTTTGATAATTCCACATTGATTGTATAATTGCTTTATTCAAAAGTCAATGAACACACAGTTAAGATTTTTTATTGACATTTTGTAATATGTAAAAAATAGTTTACTGATTTATAAGAAAGGTGAGAGATGAATGAGTACAAAATATGTAGTTATTATTCAGTGCCATATTGCACATAGAAGATGTAGTGGCTTTGCTTGCACAAATGCTTTTTACAATAAGGACGAAATTTTTAGAAACTATGATGACGATACTAGATATATTTCTTTCACATGTGGTGGTTGCTGTGGAAAGGGAATTGCTGCTAAATTAGAGCATCTTTCTAAAAAATTAAGAATTAAAAATAATATAAGTAAAGATGAAGTTGCCATACACTTATCTTCTTGTATGACAACGGACAATAATCACTATGATAGATGTCCTCATGTTGACTATATTAAAAATATTATTTTAAAAAAAGGTTATGAAAATGTTATAGAAGGATCTTTCGTATCTAAAAACGCAAAAAGAAAAAGGGACGAGGGTACTTATAAGTGCTATGACTAATGTAACTAATATATAAGGAGGAATAGAAATGTTAAATGAAAAATTGCTTGAGGTTATTTCTCATGAAGGAGTAGTAGCTATTGTATCTTGGAGCAATAACGAAGCTCATGTGGTTAATACTTGGAATTCATATATTAATGTAACTGAAGATGGTAGATTATTAATACCAGCTGCTGGCATGCGTAAAACACAAAAAAATGTGGAACTAAATAACAAAGTTAAAGTTACTATAGGAAGCGAAAAAGTTATGGGATATAAACGCTTAGGAACAGGCTTTTTAATTGAAGGAACTGCAAAATTCCTTGAATCAGGTTTAGATTTTGATATGATGAAAGAAAAGTTTCCTTTTCTAAGTAGAGTACTAGAAATAACAGTTTCATCTACCCAACAAACACTTTAGATATTACACTACTATAATTCAAATAAGAATCCACTAGTTTAGTTGGTGGATTCTTATTGCTAGAATTCTGTACTCCTTAGTTTGTCAGTAAAAATTCCACAACATTATTATATTGGATTTAAAACTTATTTCTAAGTTAATTATTTATCCCAATATGTAGGACGAATTAATGATATTGGTAGTTTTGTATTAGAATCTCCCTTAGCAGAATTAATCTGAGCTTGCGTAATAAATATACTATTTGTGATATTAGCCCCTCTTATATCAGCATCTCTCAAATCAGCGCCAATAAGATCTGCACCACTTAAATCCACTTCTCTAAGGTCTGCTGCAATAAGAAATGCCCCTCTCAAATCTTCTCCTTTTAGATTGACTTTCTTAAGGTCTGAACCAATAAGATTTAACCTTCCAACAATTGTATTTTTACGTTTTAAAGTAGTTTTTTGTCCTTTACGAGCTTTATTTCTCACAAGTTCACTAGTCTTTGAAAGTAGAGCATTAACTTTATTTCTGTGTGATACTATATCTAGTTCTATGAGATCATCAGCATCTAGATTAGTAATCCTCATGGTTTCACTTATCATGTAGCTGATTTCCTCTTTTATACCACTATCATACTGTATCCTCAGCGCTTCTGTTAGATACCATAACATTTCATGAAGTTGTCTCATAACCAAAAACACATCAAACATTTGTTTTGCAGTTTCTGAATTATTTCTCCAATCACGTCCCTCATATGTAACCTGAGCAACTTTTTGTCCTGCTCCAAAGCATTCATAAGCAGTACATCCTTTAAGCCCTTTTTCTCTAAGACTTTTATGAACAGCACATTTAAAATCAGATTGTAAATTTATACAAGGCTTACCTGCATCTTTATCTATTGGAAACCCTTCAGAAGCTGAAAAATACAATGCAACACAGCAAAACCCAAAACATTTTTCACAGTCAACTCTCAAATTTTCATATAATTCCTTATCATACTTACCCTCATCTTTATATGACATACTTATTGTCACCCCATATTCTTAAAATATAAATAATTTTGCCATCTAAATTATATCATAGCCTTATATTAAATTACTGTACATATTAATATGATTATAAATACTGAAAATAGTTTAATTACAGTAAATCACTTTAATTGCATATTATTCCAAAAATAACAACAGCACATCAAATTTAAAATTCAATGCGCTGCCGTTATTATTATTTAATCAATGTCATACCGCCCATATATGGTTGTAGTGCAGCTGGAATATTTACAGAGCCATCTTCGTTTAAGTTGTTCTCTAAAAAAGCAATCAACATTCTTGGAGGTGCTGCTACTGTATTATTTAATGTATGTGCAAAGTATTTTCCATTTTCGCTATCTACACGAATTTTTAGACGACGGGCTTGTGCATCACCTAAGTTAGAACAACTTCCCACTTCAAAATACTTCTTTTGTCTAGGAGACCAAGCTTCTACATCCACTGATTTTACTTTTAAATCTGCCAAGTCTCCGGAACAACATTCTAAAGTTCTTACTGGTATATCCAAAGATCTAAAGAAATCTACTGTATTTTGCCATAATTTATCATACCACATCATACTGTCTTCAGGCTTACATACAACAATCATTTCTTGCTTTTCAAATTGATGAATTCTATATACTCCTCTTTCTTCTATTCCATGAGCTCCTTTTTCCTTTCTAAAACAAGGTGAATAACTTGTTAATGTTTGAGGTAAAGAAGCTTCTGGTAATATGGTATCAATAAATTTGCCAATCATAGAATGTTCACTGGTTCCTATTAAATATAAATCTTCGCCTTCGATTTTATACATCATAGAATCCATTTCCGCAAAGCTCATAACACTAGTTACAACTTCGCTACGAATCATAAATGGTGGAATACAATATGTAAAACCACGATTTATCATAAAGTCTCTAGCATAAGAAATTACTGCAGAATGAAGTCTTGCAATATCGCCCATCAAGTAGTAAAAACCATTACCAGCAACTTTTCTAGCACTATCTAAATCAATTCCATTTAATTTCTCCATAATTTCAGTATGATATGGAATTTCGAAATTAGGTATGACAGGTTCACCATAACGTTCTATCTCTACATTTTCACTATCATCTTTTCCAATTGGTACACTTGGATCAATTATATTTGGAATAGTCATCATAATTTTTTTAACTTTTTTTTCTAATTCATCTTCTTTTGCTTCTAATTCAGCCAGACGCTCTGAATTTGCAGTAACCTGCTTCTTTGTTTCTTCTGCTTCTTCCTTTTTCCCCTGAGCCATTAATGCACCGATTTGCTTTGAAATCTTATTTCTATTAGCTCTTAAAGCTTCAGCCTCCTTTTTTGTATCTCTTAACTCAGCATCCAAAGTAATTACTTCATCTACTAAATCTAGCTTATTGTCTTGAAACTTATTTTTTATGTTTTGCTTAACAATCTCTGGATTTTCTCTTACAAATCTTAAATCTAACATATTTTTGCCTCCTGATTAAATATATATATTATTATTTGAAACCATAAAATAAAAAAACCCCCATCCCAATATATAAACTGGGACGGAAGGTATCCGCGTTGCCACCCAAATTGCTGATAAATACTTAAAATCAGCCACTCGAAATTAGTATTATAGAGGATACCACCCTTTCGATTCATCACCGACAGCTCCAAAAGTGGAAAGATCTAACCTTTCACCGATTCACACCATCCATCGGCTCTCTGAAGAAATTCATAAATCGTAGCTTTTATAATCACTGTTTTTTGCTATATTTTATTATTTATTAATTATATATATATTCATACTGATTTTCAAGTAAATACTAAATCTTTTCTTTCTTAGTTAATTTAATTAATTAAATTTATTCCCTAAAACAAAATAAATATTCTTAAATTTAAATTTCTTATATTTTTTACATAAATGATGCTTCCATAAATTTATATATTATTCTATATCTTAATATTTCACTTCTCTTTACTAAGAATTCTTTGAATTGCAAATTTGCCAGCAATTGCTGCCCCTGGAAGTCCACCTGGTGGACTAATCCATTGGCCTGATAAAATTATATTACTAAGTCCTTTAATATAAACAGATGGATACCAGCACCTGCAATTACTACTTTTTCCTTATCCATATTATACCCCGTCTTGTGGATCCTCTGTATTTTTCTATGCTGCAAAAATCCTATTAGCAAAATTCATCCATCCATTATCTTGCACACTTTTTGTCAGCCATTAAAAGTAATGTATCACCTGGCTGAATATCAAATAATTCTAATAACACAAAATAACTACTCATATAATTAAACTATATATCCTAACCTTATTAACAAGCAAAATGAAATCCTACATTGGATAGTAAATAACCATACTTACTGAGCAAATTGTATCACCTATATTTTTATAAACGTGAGATTTATCCCCCTTAAATCGTATAGAATTACCCTTTGTTACAACAAAATCCTCACCATTTATATTTATAGTAAGCTCTCCAGAAAATACAGTTATAAATTCCTGGGTACCTTGTTGATGAGCTTCCGAAGCTAGATGTCCTTTAGTATCAATCTCAATAGAATAGGTTTCAAATCGAGTTGTGTTATCAAAAGGAAATACAGGAAATATCCTAATCTTGCCCTCGTCCTCAATAAGTGGCTGTACTTGAGACTTATCTACAATTTCAAAATCAGCCTCAGGCATGCTCATAAGTTCAGTACATGATATTTTAAGTCCATTTGCAATCTTCCATATTGTTGACACAGTAGGATTTACTTCACATCGTTCAATCTGGCCAAGCATACTCTTACTTACATCAGTCATCTTCGAAAGCTCATTAAGACTAAGTGTTTTTTCTTCACGAAGTCTTTTTAAATTTTTCGCAATAATCAAATTAAGCTTTTCCAAAATTTAACCTCCAATTCATTGACAGTATACTGCACAAATAGTATCATTATATTGTACAGTATAATATATCGTTCTTTTTGTATATTATATCATACGAAAATTAGGAGGTAAATATACATGCCAAATCTCACAGCATTCTTATCCTATGTCCTTATTGCAAACTTTGCTCCTGGGGCAAATACTATTATATCAATGTCAAATGCAGGCCGATACGGATTTAAGAAAAGCATAATGTTTAATGTAGGTGTTTTCTTTGGTGTATTTACTATATTTGTTCTAAGCAGTATATTTAGTGTAATACTTTATGACTATATCCCATCAATTAAATCAATTATGGCCTACGTTGGTGCAGCTTATATTCTATGGCTTGCATGGCAAATCTACAAAAGTAACCCTCAAAATGACGATAGGACACAAAAGCGTACAAACACACTTTTATCGGGATTACTTTTACAATTTGTAAATCCTAGTGTTATTATTTATAGTCTTGCAACAGTTTCAACATTTATAATGCCTTATTACAAATCTACATTTACGCTTTTATATTTTTCTTTAATTCTTGCTTTTATTGGCTTTCTAGGAACCTGCTGCTGGGCATTGTTTGGCTCTATTTTTCAAAAGTTCCTTATAAAAAATTATAAAATTGTCAATATTGTTATGGCACTATTGCTTGTCTATTGTTCTATCTCATTATTTCTTTAGCTAATAACTATTTTAAAATTAAAAAATAACCAAATTTAATATAATCATTATAAAATTTTATTATCTAAAAAATAGCTCTGTTAAATACTTGCCTAATTTTTATCTATATTTTTATTTTTACAAATTGAAATCAACAGTTTTTAATTAAATAGGCAAGTTTATATAAAATCAATTATAGAAAATTAATGAACTAAGTCAAAAAGTTACTATTAACTTTAGCTTAAAAAGGAGGTACATATGAAACGTAAAGAAGCATTAGCATTATTAAAAGAACATGTTAAAACAGACCGTGTATTAAGACATTCTCTTGCTGTTGAAGGCGCAATGATAGCTTATGCAATAAAATTTGGGCAAGATGAAAATTATTGGGGATTATTAGGATTGCTTCATGATATTGACTTTGAAAAATACCCTGAAGAACATCCAAATCGTGCGCCTGAAATTCTTGAAGCTGCAGGCTTTGATGAAACATTTATTGCAAGTGTTCTTTCTCACTCTTCAGAAACTAAAATCCCAAGAGACTCAAAAGAACGTCAATGTCTACATGCAGTGGATGAAATGGCAAGCTTCATCATTGCAATTGCATTAATGCGTCCTACAAAACTTGAAGGATTAAATGCCAAATCTGTAAAAAAGAAAATGAAAGATAAAGCCTTTGCCAAAGCAGTAAATCGAGAACAACTAATAACATCTGCTGAAGAATTAGGTGTTGAATTTAATGAGCACGTAGATACTATTGTTAATGGTCTCATTGCACATGAAGCAAAGCTGCAAGAAGAAGGATACAGTTTATTAGATTAACCGGTCAGACACTATAGGGATACAATGTGAAAATTTAATATATACTCTGGAAAATAAGTTTTCTATAAAAACAGCTTAGATCTTTAGAAATTAAGGATTAATAATGAAGAATGAAGAATTCAGGAAAAAATTCACTAAAGGTGAATTTCTTAAAATAAAATTTATTTTTTAAAAACTCCAAAGGCTTTAGCAGTTGAGTTTTAACCATAATTCTTCATCTTTCATCCTTAATTTTTCATTCATAGAAAAGAATTTTTGTTATGGAAATTAAAATTATGTATGAGTTAAATTTTTATTGTGGAACCCTATATACTGACTAGATTATTTCAAAACAATAAAATAATAAAAACAGAAATTAAGTATAGGGATAAGCGTAGATTTACATCAATGAAAATTCACGCTTATCCCTATTTAACTTCTTTAGCAAACTAATAATAGTTTTATTTAAAACTGATTTTTACATTGTAGGGGTGAATAGTGTTCGCTAGTTCTTTTTAATACGCCTTATAGTTTAACATTTATTTAATAATATATGGCGAACACTGTTCGCCGCTACAGTTAATCAATTTTCATATGGTTTTTTCCTTCTTTATTTCTTCAATCATCCACTCATATTGTAAATCTCCAAGTCCGTACTGTGAAAACAGTGTAAGTAGTTCTTCTACGAGATTTTTCTTATTAAGATTGTTTTTGATATAACGTATGATATCACTGTTTTCTTCTCGGTAGCCAAGATATAAATTCATTGCCTGATAAGTGACAGGCAGCATTTTTGCATCACATTTTTTTCTATCACAAAGTATGGTTTTATAGATATAATTATAACCCTCTGTATCAATTTCCACAGCATCAGGCAGCATTTTATCCTTTTGCTCTTGTGCCATGCAAAAAAGTACATCACCATCAAAATGAATTTGCTCCAAATACGAAAGAATCGTAATAAAGTTCATCTGGCAGAACATATCATCACCAAACCATAAAACGATAATGTCAAACTGTTCATCAAACAGCGGCTTTAATGGCTCTACTACAATTTTTTTATATCCTTCAATTGTCGAGCTTAAGGAATGCGCTCTTTTTTCAATAAATTCAGGCGAGAAAATTTTTTCGTCCGTTTCACCCCAGCACATGGCTTCATTAAATGGAATATAGACAGCTTTTTCATTCATCAAGTTATCTCTTTGAAAAGAATCAAGCATACACAAACCGTTTAAAATATGCAATGTTTTTAAGGGGTAGTTTCTTTCAATTTGACTTTGTACATTCTTAATAGTTTCATTTTTCATTGCTGTACTCTCCTTATTTTGAAATGGTGGAGAACTATTTTTCTGATAAACAGCAAGCGGTAGCGGATTTTCACGAAACCTTTTTGGCGACATTCCAATCATAGCAGAAAACGCTCTTGAAAATGCCTCCTGAGACGAATAGCCGTATTTTATCGCAATATCAATAATTCTGTCATTACTTCTTTTAAGCTCACTTGCAGCACAAATCAAACGTCGCTTTTGCATATAGCTTTTCATTGTTTCACCAAAATAACGATGAAAAATAACAGAGCAATAATAGGGTGAAAAATTGCACTGTCTTGCCAATTCACTTAGTGAAAAATCCTCTGTTAAATTTTTCTCGACAAAATCAAGTATTCTTTTCATATTGGTGTCTATCATCAAACATTCCTCCTTTTTAAAGATAGTAACACATATTTAATATTTTATTTTGATATTAATTGTGATATTAAGTATTTTATGGGTTCCATATTTAACGATAGGAAATTCGAAGCAGTGATGACTTTACCTTTCACCTTAATCTGATCTTTATAGATTTCATCATGATTCCATAAGTTTAGTGGTTCATATTACAGAAAAAATAGTGGATAAAAGCTTAAAAAACTGTTCTTAAAAAGGCCAATAAATGTGATAAAAAATAAAAAGATACTAGTGAATAAACATAATGACAAAATAACCGATTAAGTTAATTAGTATTGGAAAACACAAGAAACCTTCTGGATGAAAATTAGAATTGTAATTTTGAATAAGAATTACCGGGGAAATGGTATAGGTTATACCACTTTAAAGATGTGAATTGATGAAATTTTCTTCGATATTAAGCCAAGTAACTGTCACTTGGCTTAATGCAATCTATTTATATGCTTATAATATAAGAGATTATAAAAAAGAGAGCTGCTCATTAGTAGATTTATTTAATTTATCTTTCATTGGCTTTGAATAACTACCTGAAAGATTGTATTTGCCTTTTAATTCATTAACCATAATATAAAGCTTATCTTTATACTCCTTGTTGGCACCACCTGTTTTATATAGGGTTTGTAATGGCTCATACAAATGGCGAAAATCCTTTTTTATAAAATCAAAGAATACCGGACGAGTCTTTCCTCTTAGATAGAGTACTCCAGGTAATACATAACTAACCCTACAATCAGCAGCATTAGAATATAGAGCATCAATATTATCTCTTCCATCTGTTATATATGGAATGATTGGCATAAAATGAAGTCCCGTGGATGCCTTTGTCTTTGAGAACTCCTTTAACATAGCAAATCTTTTAAGGGATTCCACACCATTTGGCTCTATTTTTCTACGAATATTTTCATCCATACAAGTAATGGTTGCTGCAACATTTACATAAGTAATAGAACTAAGTTCTGCAATTAAATCATAGTCTCGCAAAATCAAATCTGACTTTGTGGAAATGATGCAAGGCGTTTTGTATTTTATCATCAATCGTAGAATATCTGGCATTATTTTGTACTGTGCTTCTGCTTGTTGATAGCTATCGGTTACGCCACCAATATTAACAACTTCTCTTTTCCAAGTTGGACTGCTGAGTTGTTCTTCCAATCGTTCAACAATATTAGTTTTAACATATATATCCTCAAAATATTGCTCAGAACCCATATATTGATGTGAATACATAGCATAGCAGTATTTACAGCCATGCTCACACCCCCTATATATATTTAAATCCCAAGCAAATGGTATTTTTCTTTTTAATTTATTACATGCTGTAGTACAAGTTATCTCTTTGTAGTTTGCCATATAATTTCATCCACCCTCATATATAGATATATCAGTTTTAAATTTAACCTATCTCTGAAAATAATTAACACTTATTGGTATTGTCATTAAGACTACTAAATTCAAAATTCACAGTTCACAATTTACAATTTCAGTAAATTTAGGTGTATTACCTATTTACATTATTTTAGTTAAATAAATAGGTGTTGTTCCTGGCCATACTGCACCTCAGGGGAACCCAAAGGGTTTCACTACTGTTCCCCAGAGGTGGAGACTAGCAATACAGTGCTAGTAAAATTTAGTTTAAGAAATTAATCTATAAAGAATTAATTTCCACCATAATTGTGCATTTTGCATTGTGAATTGTGAATTAAGATACCATGGATATATACATTAATTTTTAAAGTAGTTTATCTATATTAAAATAAAATAAAATTTAAATCTAATATAAATGCCCATCTAATACTAATAATTATAGTTACTTCATTCAACTTTTATTGATTTTTTCTAATTGGTATCCAAACTTCAAACTTTGAATTAGCTGGATCTTGATTTAAGTATAATTCAATATCTGGTGCATCTGCATATTCATATCCTGACGTTGGTAACCACTCTGTAATTATTCTTTTTTCAATTTCTTGAATTGCTGTTGGCATAGCACCTTGTCCAGGAAAAACTGCCCAAGTGCCTGCAGGTATTACATATTCATACATCCCCTCTGGTACTTCTTTATCAGTTTCTACAGCTATATAGTATTCCCATCTCTCTAAGCTATCCATACAAGCACTAACCCCTAATACTCCCTTAGAGTCTGAATTCATAAGAGATACTATCTGATTAATTGTTCCATTTTGTGCTGATTCTTGCCATAACTTAGGTACAGATTTAAAATTCTTCTCAATATTCTTTTCTAATAGTGCTTTTACTCCCACTATTCTAATTTCTTCTTTTTTAACTATACTATACTCCATTTCTCCTACTCCTTTTATTGTTATTTTAAAACTAATAGGAGGATATGCTTTAAGGAAGGTTCCCTCTTTTTGCGCTACTGAAGGTGATACATGATGTATCTTTTGAAAAGCTCTATTAAAAGCAGTTGGAGATTCATAACCATAGCGTAAGGCTACATCAATTACCTTATCTCCACTTTGTAAATCAAATGCAGCTTTTGTTAATCTTCTATTTCTTATATACTCTGATAGTGGCGTTCCTGCTATATATGAAAACATTCGTTGAAAATGATAAACTGTGCAACATGCTATCTTTGCTGCTTTTTCATACTCAATTTCTCCATCTAAGTTTGCTTCAATATATCCTAGTGCTTCATTTAATTTTTCTAACCATTCCATTAAGCTATCTCCTTACAAATAATAGTATAGTGAATCATATATTTAAAAACCTCTCATCTAATGTACAAATATGAGAGGTTGCTATTTACTTATTAATTAAATGTTTGTTTTATATTCAAATTGTACCATATTTTGTTTATGTATTTAAACAATAAAAAACCTCCCTTATTTATGATGCGGTTCACCTTACTATAAATAAAAAATCTTAGACTTTCCCATGTACAATATAATTATAATCATATCCAATTCAAATTTTAATTATATTTTTTATAAAAATAAGATAGGCTTTTAAAACCTATCCTAATAACTATTATCTCTTAACACTTTAATTTCTCCTACTTCATACAACTATACAAGATATTCTATCTGCTTAGGTTTACCCATACTTTCAATAATTGATTTTATTTTCTCTCCATCTCCACTTTGAAAAAGTTTTTTATATTCATCCTCTAAAAACCTTGCATGGGCCTGTATAGAATCATCATTAATATTATCTCCCCAATCTACTACAGATGTTCCTAGTTGAATAAATAAGAATTCATCAAAATCATTTGCCCAAAGATCCATATCTCCTGTATCATGTCCGTATACAGTTACTTTTGGTTCTTGCTTGTTCTCTTCATACCAAAAACAATACAAATCTCCTGAACCCATCTGTGCAAAAGGAATAAACCTATATTTAGGATTAATTTTTACCTTTCCAAGTTTATAGTCATCATCATATTCTAGCATTTCCTTAAAGTAATTTATTGTTTCTTGTATTTCTGGAAAAACAACTGGTTCACAATCACCTCCAACCCTATAAAAAAATGATTCTATATTCGTTTCAACTACCTCTCTATTTTCATTAAGCCAATCATATGAATGCTTTAACCATTCCATTGCCCCTGAACTATATATCTCATGAAAAGTCCTTGGAAACTTTACATTAAGTATATTTTCTAATTCTTCTAGAGTAACAATAATATCCATGCATATCCTCCTTAATATTATTTTCTACTATTTTAATAAATGCTTCAAACCTACCATTTTAATATCAAATTCTTGTTTTTTAACTTTTTAGATAATATCATTTATCTTTTTCATATATGTCTAATCTTGCAATATCGAAAAACATATATTCACCTATTAACTGCTCATCTCTTGAAAAGTACCCTAAATCAAATTCTGCAATACCACAATCAACTATAACAGGGTTAATTGATAATGTTTCTCCATATACAGAGTAAGACCATATACTATTTGGTTTAACAATTAAATCCTTCACTTTATCTTTATTCTTACTAAACATGATTTCCCATTGAATATCTATTCCCTCTAAAAAATCAAATTCAACTCTATAAGAGATTCCAACCTCAAAACTTGCAGGAAATCCAAATGCTCGATATTCTTTATTATTAATTTCAAACGTTACAATCGCTTCATTCGCTTCTTTTGAAAGCCATTCTATCTTCACTATCTTTACTTCTATGTCATCTTTTATTTTAATCACCTTCTAAAAGTATTTAACCTTTAATAGTCCTTACTCTCAATCCTATACTAGACTTTCACAGTCAAGTCATTATTTATGGTGAGCATATTACTAATATAAAAGTCCCCAACAAAAATGTTAAGGACTTTTCTACTAATAATTATAATTCTATAATAACATCACGAAAGATAGGTTAACTATTTTCTAGTTAGCCTCATCTTTATACTCCTCCATCTGTTTTAAATAGTTAATTTGAGTTTCTGTCTTTCCTCTATATTTCATATCATCATTAACAGGATTTTGGTTGATATTATTAGATTGAGATGTTATAGAGAGCTTCATTTCTTGAAATTGCTCTTCTGTAAGATCTATGTAACTATAACATTTTGGACAAGTAATACAATATTGCTTTCTATATGGTATTATTGGAATGAAAAATAACGTAAACCATGTTCTTACAACACATAAATTCCAAACTTCGGTACTATTACAATAGTTACATGGACGTTCAAATACTGGTCCGACACTCTTTCTAGTCACTTTCCCCCACCCCCAAATTATCATTTTATCACCTCATATCAATAATCTTTCCTAATTGTACCATTTCCCAACATTTATCTCAATATACAACACAAATATCCATAATTCTACATATATTCAAAATTTATCAGTGCATAAAGAATCATTTCCTATGATAAGACTTTTCACACCATCAAA
Source organism: Clostridium sp. Marseille-Q7071 (assembly GCF_965112025.1). Taxonomy (NCBI): domain Bacteria; kingdom Bacillati; phylum Bacillota; class Clostridia; order Eubacteriales; family Clostridiaceae; genus Clostridium; species Clostridium sp. Marseille-Q7071. The sequence goes on along the minus strand of NZ_CBCOPR010000001.1, from coordinate 711,519 downwards.
CTTTATCTTTATAATTTATTTGATAGCCTTAAAACAAAATAAATGTTTTAATTTTAAATATTTACTTTATATAATGACGAGGGCAATTTATGTAATAACATTTATAAAATATATCGTAATCTACTTCTACAAAAGGCTTAATGCCATTAACAACCTGTCTATAACATTCTTTAATGTTATTTAATCTAACCTTTTCTCCATCAATATATTCTTTACACTCCTCTTCACTATCCCAATCTGCATAATTAGTTTCTTCTTCATAAATATTCTGCTCTATTTCTTTTTCAATTTCATTCATCTTTTTCTCTGATGCATCTATACTATATGATTCTTTTAGTGCATAAAAATACTGTCCAATCCAACTTTGATCTTCATAAAGTTTATCTACATCATATAACTCTATACACTTATGATAATCACCGAGTATATACATACATTCTGCTAATTCATTAGCCCAAACCTCTAAGCTTTCATAACTACTCTCTAATAACAATTGAATTATTTTTTTACCCTCTTCTAATTCTCCATTCAACGCTAACTCTCTTCCAAGAAGTAAAGCAATTCTTCCATCTATCTCTTCATCTTTATAGGGGTATTTATAGATTGACTTTAGCTTAGATATACCTTCTTGCTTATTATTTGATGCAATTAAACTAACAGCTTCATTATATTTATATACCTTATGAGGAGAAATTTCAAAAGCCTTATTAAACAATACTATTGCTTCTTTATAGTCCTTTTTCTTAAAAAATAATTTTCCTAAAGCATAATATGTATTATCATATTTTGATTCATATTCTATTGCTTTTGTAAGCAATTCAATTGATTTATCGACCTCTTCGTATTCCTCACTTAACAAATAAGCCATATTAGTAGCCCAAAAACAATATTCATCCTTTGACATATTATTTTTATTTTTGTTATAACAATCTTCTAAAATATCAATTGAAATTTTTGTATCATTCCGTAACTCTAAATTTATCATTGCCATAAGCGAAAAAGCTTGAATATTAGAAGGATTATTATTAACTTCTATTTCTAATTTTTCTTTACATTCATGAAAAAATTTAGCCCTTCCATCAAACTCTAAATTCATAACACTCTGCAATTCTTTTACCATTTTGGTTATATTCACTTATATCACTTCCTCAACACCTTGTACATTAATTATATAAATACTCGATTTACTTGTATATATTTTAAATAAAAAAATAGCCTTAGCTAAGTTATATCAATAGCTAAGGTTAGGTCTCTTAATTATTTATGATACGGTTTGCCCTTTGTTACCGAATACATGACTATTAAGCATGAGTTTCATTTAAAAATTCCTCAATATTTTGTAGAACTTTATTGGATAATCTTTGCCTTGCTTCTTTTGTCCAGCCCGCTACTTTTTTAGATAAAATTATATTAGGATATTTCTCAAACTCTTTTTTGTAACTTCCTACGCCATCTTCATCATATATTGCAAAGTTCCCTTTTCTTTGTATCCATTCCAAAAATGCAGGTACTTGAAATGTGGTACCTAAAGAAGTGTTAATCAATATTTTGCCATTACCAAACAATGAAAATTCATCTTTTCCAAGTATCATTGTATTTTTAGGCAAATGAATTGATACAATTTCTGTTCTTTTCAACAACTCATTAAGTGGAAGATATTCTATCCCTTCATTTTCGATATCCAATTTTCTATTTCTACTGAAATAATAAACTTTCATTCCGAAATCAGATGCTATTTTTGCCAACATTCTCCCCGTTGTTCCCATTCCAATTATTCCAATTTCCCTTTGCATTAACTCTACAGGTTCATTTCTCCACTGATATTCTCCTAAACCTTTTAATAATCTTATTAATTCACTAATGATGAATTCAACTACTCCTTCATCTCCGTAGTCTCTAACTCCTCGAACTTCAATATTATTTACTCTTGCAGTTTTAATATCAACATTTGCTGAATTTTCATTATAAAGGCTACAGCACATTCCAATATATTTGATCTGGCTACATCTTTCAATTACCTCTTTACTTATTTGTATATTCCAAGACACAAGCACACAATCAGCATCTTTTATTCTTTGTATAATTTCGCTATTATTTTGTGGATAATCATCAAATACCTCAATCGTTTTTTTAGAATACTTCTTTAATTCTTCAATTGCCCAAGGTTCCAATCCTGTCTTATCAATACATACTATTTTATTAAACTTCATCCATTCTCACCCTTTAATTCAATTATTATCTTATGTCATCTTCTATTATTGTTGATAAAATAAATGTAGTGGACGTGTCTATAGTAGACTTCACCTTCCATAATTCGTCAATGAAATTTGTAATATCTGATGTAGACTTTGCCCTAACCTTAATTACTATACACCAATCACCATGAATCCTTTGACATTCTTCTATAAATACATTAGGTATATCGATATTAATATATTGTTGTATATCTTCTTTATAATTTGACATATTTACTTTTACATAAATATATGCTTTAGTACCTTCACCCAATTTAGTCCAATCAATGATACTTTTATAACCTTTTATTACTCCACTTTCTTCTAATTTTTTTATTCTTTGATGAATTGCTTGTCTTGAGATATGAAGAATTCTACTTATTTCTTCATGAGATACTCTTGCATTATTGCTAATAATATTTATAATTTTAATATCCAAATCGTCCATATCCCAGCCCTCCCTACTATATGTAATGTATTTTATCATTTAAAAAATATTAAGTCATCATAAATAGTAAATTAACTGCTAATAGCAATTTTAATTGCTTCACAAACAATCATTTTCATATTTTAGATTTCTTTTTAAGTGAAATTTACTTAAAATAATTACTATATGAAATTATTTTAAAAATAATGATAAATTACAATAACAAATTGAACTATATTTTATTTATATATTTAAACAATAAAAAAACCTCCCTTATTTATGATACGGTTCTCAATATCACAAATAAGGGAGGTTTTTTTACTTTAAATACAATAGAAACAATACTGCTAGATCTAATTCTTTCCTCGACAGTTACAATGGTTTTATTGGTATATAAATATAGAGAAAATGTTTTTCTCTGGATGTGTATTAGGATCATTCATATACATGTCGAGAACAAATATAAAATAGAAGGTGCTATGTGTGCAGTTGATAAAGAAATTTCAGAAGATATTAAAACAAAATTTGAAGCTCATAATGAAAGTGGCAAAACCTGGACAAATGAAATATATATAGATTGTTCACCAAAAGAAGTTGAAAGGTTACGAAAATATAATGAATCTTTTGAGATACGTAATGGTAGAAGGATTAAAGTTGCAAAGGCATTAAAAGAACTTAATGAAAGCGATTACGGAGGATTATATTCTATATATTTAAAAAACATTATGCCTGTTAATGTTGATGAAAATGGTAAGTTTGATTTTCGTAAAAAAGAAGAACTAAACGGAGAAAGGTTAAAATGTTGATTCAGTGGAGATTGACCCATGATTTCTATATAATACAAATTTAAAATTATAATATAAAAGTCAACTAAGAGGCCTGTACAATTAAATGTAAACAAATTATAGAAAAAATCTCAAAAATAGTAGCGCCGCACGCAAATGGATAGCTACTATTTTTATTTATAAAATTTAATGTAGCATCCTATTTTTATTTTGCTCATTTATTATGCTTATATTGCGTTAAAATTCAACAAAAATAAACTTATATTTTAAATCTATTTAAATTTTCCTTTTCAATGATATCAATAAATTAATCTGTTCAAACTTTCTTCTTTTGAATCCATTGTAGTAAAATACTCATAAACATTCATATGCTCTTCAAGCCATCCACATATTTCCCTTGGCTCTCTATTATAAAAACTTTCTTTACTACTTATACGGTTCACCGTATCATAAGCAAGTGATAACACTTTTAATGCATCCGTTAGTAGCATTAAGAAAAATCCCATAATTTCTTTTCTAAAATTACGGGACTTTTCATTTCTAACTATTTAACTACAGTTGATTTATGACTTTAGTTTCTTATGCCAAATAACTTATAGTTTTCAATTTATTATTTACTATGTTCAGAATAAAATTTAAAAGCTTCTCCTATAAATTTAGATGCGCCAGCGCCGGATTTTTTATCAGTTACATTTATCCAGCTAGGATTTGATAGATAAAGTTCTGCCATATATCCTAAATAATTATCTCCCTCATCTACTTTGTAAAATTCATGACTTTTTTCAGTTTCATCTGATATTTCTTCAACGATTTGTTGAATCTCATTTGAAGTGGGATCTTTACTTAAATCTGATGTAAGCTTTTCATATAATTCTTCTAATTTAGGCTGCTTATTTCCCAAATAATTTTTTAGAGCTTCTCCTATAAATTTAAATGCACCATGACCATATTTCTTATCAACTGCTTCTATCCATTCAGGGTACACCAAATAAATTTTCACCATATAGTACCAATGATCATCTCCATTTTCCATTTTGAAAATTTTATAATCTTTCTTTGCTGTATTTGTTATTTCTCCAGCAACTTGTTGAATCTCCTTTGAAGAAGGATCTTTACTTAGGTCGGATACAAGCTTTTTATATAGTTCTTTTAATTTAGGATGCTTATCTTCTAAACAATCTTTTTTAAACCTATCATATTGTTCCGCCATAGTAGTTAATATATCATTATTAAGACTTTTCTTTATAGCTTTAGCATATCTTCCAATACTTCCATATTGTTTTATAGCACTTTTAGCAATTTTATATTCCTTAGATTTAATTTTTTCAATTAAATCATTATATTTATCTACACTACCATAAATTTTAATTACCTTATCCTCATGTTCTGTTTTAAATTCTTCTAATACATTAAAATACTCACTCATATCAAATTCTTTAAAATTCATCGTGCTTTCTCCTTTTAATGTTTTATTTATAAGCTCTATTAAACCATTTAATCTTTTCCGTTTTAATATAAGCAGCTTTTTCTGATTTTTTAGAGCTTGCATTTTATCAAAATATGGACTCATCATTATATCTTTAATTTCTTTTAAAGGTATATCAAGTTCTTTAAAAAATAAAATCTGCTGCAAAGTTTTAAGGGCTTCATCATCATAAAGCCTATAACCTGCCTCTGTAATTTTACTTGGCTTTAACAGTCCTATTTCATCGTAATAATGTAGTGTGCGCACACTTATTCCTGTCAAATCTGAAACTTGTTTCACTGTTCTCATTGCTACACCTCTAAATTTAATTTTAAAGCTATTAATACTATTTAACACTCCGTCGACTATGAGTTTTTGTTAATATATTCAAGCTTGTTTTTATATTACACTATGACGTTATGTTAGAGTCAATACTCTTTTATAGGGTTCCACAATGAAAATTTAACTTATGCATGATTTTAATTTCAATAACAAAAATTCTTTTCTATGAATGAAAAATTAAGAATGAAAGATGAAGAATTATGGTTAAAACTCCACGGCCAAAGCCTTTGGAGTTTTTTAAAAACAAATTTTATTTTAAGAAATTCACTTTTAGTGAATTTTTTCCTAAATTATTCATTCTTCATTATTAATTCTTAATTTCTAAGGATTTAAGCTATTTTTATAGAAAATTTATTTTCCAGAGTATATATTAAATTTTCGCACTGTATCTCTATATCCACTGCCTATATCTATAATAAAAAATAAGGAGCCTTCCCATCATTAGAGAATTCTCCTTGTTATTTATTAAGAATAGCTATCAATTAGTCTTATTTCTAACATTATCCACTATAACTATGCTATGCTAAAAAGATGATCACTGCTAATCTTCAATAACCATCTTTTTATATTATCTACTTTATTCACTTATAGAGTTTAATTCATTACATATATCATCTATTTCATCATAGCTACTTGTTATATCCATTATGCTATTATTAAGCTCATCAATAGCCGCAAAAATTTCTTCCATAGCAGTTGCAGTGGATTCTACAGTTTCACTAATATCATTTACTAAACTTAATGTATTTTTCATCGTACTTTCAAGCAATACAGATTGTGATCCAACATTTCCTGAATAACTTAATACATTAGAGGTATTCTTATTGACATCTTTAAATAACTCTTTAACATCATTTGTATGCTCATTACATAATTCGATTGACTTTTCCTCTTTTAATATTTCTTCTGCAACTACCTTTGTTTTATTAGATATATTATTCAATATTGATTCTATTTGATCTGTAGATGTTTTTGAATCCTCAGCAAGTTTTCTTACTTCTTCTGCAACCACAGCAAAACCTTTTCCATACTCTCCAGCTCTAGCTGCTTCTATTGATGCATTAAGAGCTAATAGATTGGTTTGCTCTGATATTTTTGTAATACTGTTAATAATATGAACTATTTTTGTATTTTCATCACTTAATTCATTTATCATGGATACCACACTTAAAATATTTGTATTTACCTTATTCATTTCTGAAGATAATATATCTACTTTATTATTACCTTCTAATACAACATTTTCAGTTGACTTAGATAATTCCTCCATAGTTTTAATGGCATTCGTAACTTCTTCTGCTTTTTCCACTCCACCCTCTATTGAAGTTTTCATTCCAATCATTACATCCACTTCTTTGGCTGCACTATTAGCAACGTCGCTTGTAGAGCTAGTTATTTCTTCTGCTATTTGTCCTGCTACAGAAATTCCGCTTTTTATTTTCTCATTAGTTACTGTTAAAACTTTTATAGTACTATATATTTTTTCTAGCAACAACTCTGCTCTAGATTTAGCTTCTTCAGTAGCCTTATGAGTTTCTTCTAAATCTTTATAAATCCTTTTGGTAGTAATGGCATTAATTGATAATATAGCTGACCCTGCTATTATGTATCCTATATAAAATACTAATTCATAGTATTCTGCTGAAGCAAACAATGTTGTTTTATAGCCTAAAAAGAAATACACTACAAGTACTATAGCCAAAATTGCTTCAATAATTAATATCCTTAAATCTTGATATACACTCATTAATATAAAACCATAATATATCAAAATAAAATTAGTCCAATTTGGGTTTGATATAAACATTATACATATAACAACAGTGTACATCATTACCGTATAATACATTGTTTGAATAATATATTTCTTTTTTATTAATATAAAATCAATTACAGCTAAAGGTATGGAAACTCCAACTAATATTAATATTGCATTCCTATCTGTATTTAAAATTATATCAACAATTGCCCTTAATACTACTGATGATATAAATGCTGCCAACATTATTTTATTCTTCAATTCCGCATTTTTTTTATAATCCATTACTACTCCCCCTTACTCAATGTCCCATTATTATTTTCGTAATATTGCTATATAGCTTTACCATCTTCCCTACTTTTTTGTATGGTTTTCTTAATTTACTGAAATATTCTTCGATAATTATAAATGGACATATTTAACAATGAGAATAAGGCGGAGATAAAATGAGTATAAAAATTAAAAACATCAAGTATTACCATCCTAAAACAAGCTATTCTAATGAATATTTTTTGAAACATTTTTCGGAGCAAAACGTAGATATCTCCGGGTTATTGAATGTTACTGGAAGAGACCAGAGATATATTTCTGAAGATTTTCATGAAAATTCTTTAACTATGGCTATAGAAGCTTGCAACAAAGTAATAAGTACTGCAAATATAGATGTACAAGATATAAATTTAGTTGTATTTGTATCTTCTACCCCAGAATATCTATCTCCTACAAATGCTGTTAAAATTCATGATGCTTTAGGTTTATCTAAGAATGCAAATGCATATGATATGAATGGTAATTGTTCAGGAATGATAATTGCCATGGATCAAGTCTGTAGAACAATGAAAAGTAATAACAGAATTAAATATAGCTTACTTGTAGGTTCAGATTTATCATTTAGATATTCAAGAAGATCAGAACCTATTACTTATGCTAACTTTGGAGAATCTGCATGTGCTGTTTTACTAGAAAACACTGATGATAATATATCAGATTTCATAGATAGTTCATCTTATGTAGATAGTTCATTAAACTGCTATATAAAATTTCCTCATGATGGCTTTTCTAAGATATTACCAATAGATGGAGATACGCCAAAAGATAATAGACTAATAGAATGGCTAGATTTTAATACAGATGATGCATTCGCAAGTTCTGTTGATTCAATAAATGAAATACTAGGTCGAAATAATCTAACTAAAGATGATGTTAAATTATATTGCTTATCTCAATTTGCAAAGAAAAATATTGATATGATAAGAGAGACTTTAGAAGAACCAGAACACAAATTTCCATTCATAGGTGACAGATTTGGATATACAAGTGTTACAAGCCCATTTATGGCCTTAGCCGATTCTGTTTCAAATGGTAACCTTAAACGTGGAGATTATATTATTTTATGGACAGTTGGAGCTGGTGTGGTTGCTTCATGTATACTACTTAGATATTAATATCAGATCACAAAGTCAGATGTGAACTTTTTGATTTAAATTGGGTACTAGCCTTCTATAGACTAAAAAAGCTGTAGTTTTATCTACAGCTTTTTAACAATTCACGTTTAAATGCTATTTATGCAAATCCCTATAGTATTTGGGATATTTATCACTTTTATTTTTATCACAAATACTTATTGCCTTTTCCTTATTAAGTGGCAGCATACCTTCTGATTGCTTAAATACTTCTTTATTTACCTTCTGGGCAAAGCACCCTATTTTAGGTTTACCAATATAATTTTTCATTTCAATCCAAAGGCTTTTTATAGACTCTTCTTTTACATTTCCAAAATTCATAGGTACAAAGTCACAAGGATACAATTCTCCTGAAGTACTTATATAGGAATGTTGATTTCCTGCACCGCAACCAAATTTAGCTTCACTTTCTGTATACGCAAAAGTTGTTATCTTAGGTAAATCACTTCTTTTATTTGCCTTATGTTGGATTTTTATAAACTTTTCCCTATCATTCTTATTATAAAATACATTGTTTAATTGCTTTTCAGTTAAAAGATTTCCGCTTAGTATAGGTTCCAGTATTTTTACTTCATGGGCACCATTATCTTTTGCAAGCTTAAATAACCTAAACAGTTTTTCCTCATCAAGATTCTCCTTTAATACAACTGTTTGTGCCATAGTATACAGCCCTGACTTATTTGCATTTTTAAGTGCTTCAAGTGCATAATCAAAAGCATTTTCACTGTTTCTATTCTTATTATGTTTCTCTTTATCATAAGAATCTAAGCTTATTCCTATACCAAATAGTCCACTATCCTTTAATTTTTTTGCTTTCTCATAACTTAAATTAAAACCACTAGTAAACAAAATTGATGTGCTTCTACTATCTATAGCCCTTATAATATCAAATATATCTTCACGTACTAAGGGCTCTCCTCCTGTTATTCCAATAATAGGTACATTCATATCTTGAAGCTCCCCTATAACCTTAATCCATTCTTCCTTTGTTAATTCCTTTTCTGCTGCCCTATTTTTTGCACTGCAATAAAGACAATTATTAGGACATTTACTTGTTATACATAAGTACATAGATATAGGTGCAGTTCTTTCAGCATACATTTGCTTTGTGAATATATTTATAGGCTCATCTACTGCTAAGATATTTTGTATAAATGATTTAGATGGAAAAGGTGGAAAAAAGGTGCTCAATATGTACTTATCCTGATGCTTCACTATCTTCTCTCCCTTTAAAATACCCTTCATCATTTTTATGTATTTTAATAGGGTGAATTTCTCATCTTCTTTTAAAATATTATAAATTTCTAATAGGCTCTTTAGAACATTTTTATCTATAGCCATTTTTGCCATAATCTTTAAATTATTAATACTCATTTATTTCTACTCCTTTCTAAAGACACCATATGCAAATTTATGATTTATTTCATAAGCTCCATTTTTATATTTTTCTTTTTTTATTTTTTCAATTATCAAAGGTTTAACTTCATTGTAGTTCTTAAAAATCTTCCTAGTTCCTGCCGCCGCCCCAGTTATATTTAGCCACTGTAAGAGTTCCTCTGGTTCTTTAAAATTAAAGAATACCTCACCTTCTTCTACCTCCAAAGCTCTAAATCCGTATTGGCTGCACCATTTAACTAATCCTTTCTTTCCTTTAGGTAAATTTAATTTTATATCCATAGGTTTAATTACTTCCTTTTGTTTCTCACTCATAACCTTCAAAAAAATACTTTCTATTTTATCCAAAGTTCCTTCAACATTTGTGATTATTGCTAATATACCTCCTGATTTTAAAACCCTGTTGAAAAGCTTTAATAATTCATTATGATCAAAATAAGAAAGTGCCCAACCAAAAAATATAACATCATATTTTTCATTAGTAGTTTTTAAAAATTCAATACCATCGCTCTGAATAGCTGTCACTCTAGGATCATTGATATTCAAAAGCTTCTCTAGCATTTTATTTGATTGGTCTACAGAAGTAATTTTATATTTTATGGATTTGTTTAATAAACTTTTTGTTATGTAGCCTGTCCCACAAGCAAAATCAAGTATTTTTAATTCTTTATCTATTTCTATGTACTTTGAATGGATAATATTGTCTGTATATCTACTCATCTCTTTAAGCCAAAAATGATATGTATCTGAAACTTTATCATACTCTTCCCTATAGTCATCCCCGCTTACAACTTCTTTTTTTATAAGCTTATATCCAATCTTTGAGTAGAACCATATTTTATTTATCATCTTTTCTCTCCTACAAATATAAAATAATACCTCTTATCATAAGCCCCTTGTATGTAAAAATATTCCTCTAATAAATTCCTAACTTCATCCTTCGTTCTAAAAAATAATCGTCCAAATAAAATAAATTCAAATGCTCTTAGTAGCTTTGTTTTAATATGTTTTCTATTAAAGTCCAGCATAACTATCTTTCCACCACACTTTAATATCCTATTTATTTCAATTATAAGGTCTTCTTGTTCTTTAATATGATGAAAAACATCACTTAATATTACTATATCAATAGAATTATCCTCAAATGGAGTTTTCAAAGCATTACCCCTTATGCATACCAAATTTTCCCCTTGATTTACCATTGAAAGCATCTTCTTACTTTCATCAAGTACATATACAGCCTTACAACTATTACAAATATACTGAGCTAACCTTCCAGTTCCCCCGCCTATATCTACAACTACTTCATGTTCATCAATATTTGCAGCAGACTTTATTTCTTCATGTTTATATAAATTAAACATAGCCATAAATTTATCATAATACTTGTACACCTTATCAAAATCTTTTATTTCTTTCATACGCACCCTTTCCTCAGTAATTAATATTGTAAGTCATTATCAGTCGTTCTTTTAGATTTATATCTCGTACCTGTATTTTAGGTAAATTATGCAAGTGCTTTTCCACTTTATTATACCGCAGTTATATATATAGTATATTCAAAATATTATGATTAAAGTATACCTTGTTATCGTAAGTTAGTATTGAATATGATAGATTTGATGATAAAGACTTTTTCTAATCTTTATATTATTAGAATAATTTTAAAGCATGCTATTTTTTATCTAAATTCAACGATTTAAGTTATAATAAAAAATATTTCAAATTATCCTTAGTTTTACTATTGAAATTTGAAGAATCCCCACGCGCTCTCGTGACTTCAGCCATGAGTTAGTTGCGACATATTTAGAATAAAAATATAGTATAAATATGTATATTACTTGTTCAATTAATATATTATCATAATGCATGAGGTAATTAATACATGTCAAAAGTTCACAGAGGTTATATTTATTCAATAGAATATTATATTGTATGGTGTGTAAAATATTAATAAAAGATATAGAAAAGTGGTGAAGTTTATCTATGGAAACAAAAACAGTAATAAAAGGATATAAGTATAGAATTTATCCAACTAAAGAACAGGAAGTACAATTAGCTAAAATATTTGGTTGTTGTAGATTTGTTTATAACAAAATATTAGCTATGAAAATAGATTTATATAAAAATGAAGGTAAATCTTTATCTAAAACGGACTGTAATAATTACTGCAATAGAGGGCTAAAGAAAGAATATTCTTGGCTTAAAGAAGTAGATAAATTTGCATTGACTAACTCTATTTATAATTTGGATGAAGCTTATCAAAATTTTTTTAGAAGAGTTAAAGAAAATAATGATAAAGTTGGTTTCCCTAAGTTTAAGTCAAAGCATAATCATTATTATTCATATAAAACTAACTTTACTAATAATAATATTAAAGTTTTATTCAAAAATAATTTAGTTCAACTTCCTAAACTAGGTAAGATTAAAGCTAAGCTACATAGAGAATTTGAAGGTAGAATATTATATGCTACAATTAGCAAAGTTCCTAGCGGTAAATATTATGTTAGTTTTAATGTAGAATGTGAGCATAATATATTATCTAAAAATGATAATAAGATAGGAATAGATCTAGGTATTAGAGATTTGTTAATTACAACAGATGGTGAGCCAATTGATAATCAAAAATTGACTTATAAATATGAAAAGAAATTAGCAAAATTACAAAGACAATTATGTAAAATGCAATTACACAGCAATAGTTACAAAAGCAAACTAATAATATAGCTAAATTGCATGAAAAAATAAGTAATAAAAGGATTGATAATCTACATAAAATATCTTTACAAATTATAAGAGAAAACCAATTTATATTTAGTGAAGACTTAAATATCAAAGGTATGGTTAAAAACCCTAATTTATCTAAGGCAATACATGATTGTGGATGGCATGAATTAATAAGACAGTTAACATATAAAGGATTATGGAATGATAGAATATATCCTAAAGTTGATAGATATTTTGCTAGCTCACAGCTGTGTTCGCATTGTGGATATAAAAATGAAGAGGTAAAAGATCTAACACTTAGAGAATGGGATTGTCCAATCTGTAAAGTACATCATAATAGAGATATAAATGCTAGTAAAAATATATTAATGCAAGGGTTAAAAGATTTAAATATAGGTTTATGATTATATAAATATAATAAAGTAGGGTAGGAAGTATCCGAATTAACGCCCATAGACATAGTAGGTTACGAGGTGGATGATGTGGGAAAATCTAAGAGTGATCTTAGAAGCACGTGACTTTAGTATGTGAGCTTCACAACCATATGGGAATAACTAAAACTATTGAATTTAAGAAATAATATATAAAAGGACATTTAAAAAGGAGTGAATATGCTTTTTATAGCCTACTACACTCCTATTCTTTTTACAAATTGCAAGTTAAAAAGTCCACAGGTTTTGAACATATTATATTCTAAATTGTTCTTTGTTCTATTCCTTATTTATTCATTGAATCTATTAATTCAAAGAAATATTTTGCCTCTTGAGTTTTATAAACATTAAACCACGCCTGTAATGTTTCTGATTTAAATACATCTAACACTTTCAATACTTGCATAGTAAATTCTAATGGTGCTATTCCAGATGCAGTAATTAAGTTCTCATCTGTCACCGCTGATTCAAACTTATAATATTTTTCTCCAATATAATTAGGCACTATCATTTTAAGATATTCTAAATCATTACTTGTATGACTTCTAGAATTTAACAATTCTCTCTTCGCAAGTCCTACTGTTGCTCCGCAAATAGCTGCAACTACATTACCTTGCATTAAGGCGTTTTCAGCTTTTTCTAATACAGCATCATGGATTGATTCTGTCCATGTGAATCCACCTGGTAGAATTAAAGCATCTGTAGTTTTAAGATTACATTCATCAAGAGAGATTTCTGGTAACACTTTTAGTCCTCCCATTGTGGTAATAGGGCTTTTATTGTTTCCTACCGTAATTACTTGTATAGGTTGTACTCCTTTTTTAAAATATCTTCCCGAGTTTAATTCTGTAGTTAAATAACCTATTTCCCAGTCTGACATAGTATCAAAAACATAAAGATACACTTTTTTTATATTCATAATATATGCTCCTTTTATATCTACTTTTACATCTTATTTCAAATAACTTTGCTGTTTACATAACTTATTATAAAACAACTTCACTGACAGTTTTGGTCAGTGAAGTTATTAAATTTTATAATATTTAATTAATTCTAGTAAAGTTTCAATAATTTTTTCCTTTAAACTTAATGGTTCAATTACTTGAATAGATTTGCCATATGGTAAAAGTAAATATGGTACATACGTATAAACTATTTCCTCTTCAAGTAGAAATATAACTTGATTTGAAGTTCGCTCTTTAAAATGATGTCCTAAAAGCCAATGTTGGCATAAAACTTGTCCTGCCGCCAATAACTAAATAAATGAACTTTTTCTTATCTTTTACTGAATCTAATAGTTTTTCCATAAAAAATTTACTTGCTGAAAAATCTTGTGGTTGATTAAACTTAATCTTTGTTTGAGCAATATTATAAATCCGATCTACTCTAAAACTACGGATTTCATTTCGTATATGACAAAAACCTACTATATACCACTTATTACTCCAGTAAACTAGCCCATATGGGTCAATAGTTCTACACTTTGATTGTTCTTCTTTACTTGTATGATATTCAATTTCTATAGATAACCCATTGACTATGCTATCCTCTAGCTTCCTCGATACTGGCTCTATATGCGGTTTTCCAATTGAACTTATTACTTCAACTCCTTCTAAATACTGCTTAAGCATTCTTTCCTGTTCTTGATTTGAATACATTTTTAGCTTCGATGTTGCTCTTTCTAATGCTTCATCAAAAATTTCCTGCTTATTTTGCAAAAATAGCAGCATGAAGTAGTGCTGTTTGTTCCTCAACATCAAAAAGAGAGGAGCTTCAATAAAATTATTCAATAAAGTGTATCCTCCATTATGACCTGTATCCGATATAATGAGTACTCCACTGGCTGAGAGTGTATCAATATAACGATAAACAGTCCTTATATTAATCTCTAACTTTTCAGATATTTGCTTTGCAGTAATTTTTTCTCCAGATTTTAACATCCAAAGAATTGCCATCATATTATCAATTTTAGTTATAGAATTTCCCGTCCTCATTCTATACTATAAAACTTATTAAATATAAACTTATTATTTATAGTTTGTATTCTTATTATCCAAATTTTTATATTACTTTTATCTTTAATATCTTTTTCCAAAAACCTTATTTACTTATGGCACGGTTCACCATATCATATTCTAAATCTATTTATCCTTTTACTTCTTTTCTTTAATTGTTAATGTATCCAAAATGCTTTAGTGTTCCAAACGAAACGTCCCCGTGGCATTATAGGCTACTATTTTGAGTTTGTACCCACTTAATAAACTTATTTCTTTGCACCTTCACATATATTGAAGTCATAAAAGGAAATACCCTAGTAAAACCTCTTGAGATTGCAAAGTATTTAGATGGATAGATAAACCTCTTTTCATTCTTGATTCCTGTTATTACACTATGCGCCACTTTTTCTGGTCCTTGGACTGAGCATGGTATTGGTGCTTTATCAGCAGCATTTTTGAAAAAGTTTGTATTTGTAGCTATAGGATAAACTAATGAAATTATCTCATTATCTCTTACTTCATTCATGAATACCCTCCCAAAGCCATTAATTGCATACTTTGTAGAGCAGTATAATGAATATCCCGGTAGAGGAATTTCGCTAACAGCTGAGCAGGTTATAACTACTGAATATTTTCTATTTCCATTAAGAACCCTCATTTTCTCTACAGAATATATTGGAGAAAAAACATTTGTACTAAATATTTGCTCTATACGCTCCCAATTTGCCTCTTCAATATTTTCGCAAAAGGCAAAACCTGCATTTGCTATAAAAATATCTATTCCTCCCAGTGTCTTTACTGCAAAATCAAATAGCTTATCTACCTCTTCTTTTTTTGATACATCACATGCAAAAGGAATTATCTTATCTTTTACTTCAGGTATTTTAGAAATATTTCTTCCAACTGCTATTACCTTTATATCATATAGCTGCAGCTGCTTTAAAATTTCTTTTCCTATTCCTGATGATGCTCCTGTTAATATTATTTTCTTGTTATTTAAATCCATGACCAATTTTCTCCTTATCACTATTTATATTTTGATTTATAATGAAATAGGTTTAGTAATTTAACTGATTACTAACTATAGAAGTCATTTCTTTTAAATTGTGAATTCCATCATGAGAAGTTCCAGGATAATGTAGTGGCATTTCACCTGGTCTAGTTACTATGCTAACGCCTAACATAGTCATCTTCTCAATAAATTGCTCATCTGTTCCTTTATATCCCATAGTTTGTAAATACTTCTTAAGGTTATTTTCAACATATTCATATACTTCTTCGCTATCACTATAGGGACAAACAAATATAAATCTATTGAAACACCTGTCTATATCATTCTTATCAGGCATTGTACTATTCAAAATAACAGTGTAATCCGCATTGTACGATGAATATACTGCTACATCTTGCTTTTGTTAATTCCATACTTTAACAAGCAATATTGTCTATCTTGCAGTGTCTTGATAGAACTCCAGGGATTTAAATATGATTTTGGAAAGCTTAATGAGAGTTTTTTCAAGCTTTCTGCAACACTTATAGCAAATAAATTAGTATCTATTTTATTGTTTATAAATATTAATCTAGGCGATAAGCATGCTTTTTGTTCCCAGCATATAACATCTTTTGCTACAGCTTCAGCAAGCATATTAATATCTTCCGCCTCATCTATAACTTCAAAACTAATTTTTGCTCCATGCATTATTAAGTGACTATTATACTTAGCACAAAGTTCTGCCATTATTTTACCTGAATATTCACCTCCCCAATGTATTACACAATCTACTTTTTTAACTATAGCTTCATATATATCTGAGCACTCACTATTAAAATATACTACTGCCAATCTTTCATTTATGTCTGGATCAATCTCACATAAGCTCTCATAAAACGCATTGGCAAAATATGGCTCATCACCGGATACCTTTACTAAATTGCAGTTCTTTGATAACAGTCCCATTGAAATGCTCATAGGAATTACTACAAATGCATTCCCTGAAATATTATGGAACATAACCCCTCTTGGTTGTCTGTGAACTTCTCCATAGCTTGTCTTAATCCACTTATCCAGCACGTCTATATTTCCAAGTTCTTCTGTAATTGTTCTTTCCAAGTTTTCTCTTAAAAGCATATGCATAGAACTTTCAAGTTCATATGTTATAAGTTCTTCACTTTGGCTTAATATATGAGCTAAGATTTCTATATGTTTTTTAGAATATTCCCTATTTAACCATAACTTTGCACACTTATCTAAGATTTCGATAGTCTCTTGCACAGGAATATCATGTACTTTGTTTTTATTTGCAGTAAGTCTATCTATTTCACAAAGAATCTGATTCTCGTCTGAAGAAATAAGCTCAAGATTTATATCATTAACATTTTTGGATAATACAGTATTTCCACATGTATATTCAACTTTCATTATTCTTCCCCCTTTACGTTAAGTGTAGCTCCGCATCCTTTTGCTTCTGAGCCTTTTACTCTACCGATAAGCCTTATTGTCATAAGCTTCTCTTTGCAATCAGGGCACTCATCTATTGAAACTATTTCACCAATATCATCTACTAATATTGACGCTCCGGCAAAAGAAAGGGTTCCATATGCATTTAACATTTGTATAAACCCTCTATCTCCAGGATTATGCAGTGGTTCTAAAGTTTTAATATCCCTTATTATAACCTTACCCCATTTGGGAACATGAAAAAGATAATCTTTATATTTTTTTGAATAATGCCCGATAATAAAGAAAGTGTTTTCTGTAAAGGAATAAGAATCAATGAAGTTTTCTTCTGGTACTCCAAGAAAATCAGCAACTGTTTCAACAAATTCTTGCTTTCTTATAGCTGTACCATTACTTATGGTTCCTTTTTTTCCATCCCAGCCACCACCTCCAGTTTGAATTAATACATTTTTCCCAAGGTTGAATGGTGGCATTGTTTTTTTCAGTAGATTTATTGTGTTAAAAAGTGAAAGTGCAGATCCTCTTATAGAAAGATGTTTATCCAATTTATCATTACTAACTAAAAACTTTTTAAATGCATCTATATCAACAACTAAATTATCTCCTTCCGGCTTTATAATGAAAACTGTATTTTCTTTAAAGCCAAACATATCCAAAAGATTCCCCATATATGATTCTGTCCTCTTGCCGTATATTACTTCACTTTTATATTTTTTCATAGTATCAGGATCTGGAAAAAAGACACATTCCTGCTCAGTATCAGGTCTTAAAGATTTATTTTGAAGTTCGTTAAATTCCCTTATCTGCATCATGTCGCACATACGTCTTCCTACTACACTTGGATCACCACTTGTGCTACTTGATACTGTCCACTTATCAATTGTATTTATAGGTACTTTAAGTAAATTAGTAAATATTCCAGCTGACTTTTTAAATAGTGTAGTTGTTATAAACGGAACTCTTTCCACGTCTTTTTCAGAGTTTAAATTTATAGTAGGATTAAACCCTTGACTATCACATAACAATTTATAAGCCGGACATTGAGAATACTGCTCAACTAAGCTGACTTTTAAGTCTTGATAAAACTTTTCCATAATTATGCCTCCTTGTATAATCTCTCTTTATCATTAACTGACTGGTCAGTTTAGTTATACTCTTAGTTGCCAATTTTTTCAAAATCCATATACGTCCTCAAATGGTTATATAAGTAATTTAATTAATGCTTTTTACTTTTTCCTCCATTTCACTTATTCTTACATATATACCTATATGTTGAAATAAAATTACTTTTAGACTTTACATTGTCCTCCATAGTTCAAGCAGTACTTTAAATAAATAATACATTTTTTAATAACTGGATAATTTTATCAAGGAACATTAGATATTGAAAAGTTTAAGGGCTATAGTTGAATATTATATAGATAATAAGATTGAATTTCCTTTTGACATGGAGTATAAGGCAGAATTGAATTCAAATACACCTGAATATTCATCATTTAAAGTATTAAATGGAGATAAAGAGTATAATTACTGCCTTAGAGTTAGGTGTTGATATAGATGTAATAAAGAATTCCTTTGAAAATTTTAAAAGAATAGGAAGAAGACTAGAATTAATAGCAGATGTTGGTGATATTAAGATTTTTTATGACTTTGCTCATCATCCTACAGCAGTAGCAACTACATTAGATCCAATTAAACTTAGTCATCCAATAAAAAAGGTTTTTGCTGTTTTTGAGCCCCATCAATTTTCAAGGACAAAGCTATTTCTTTAATTAGTTCGTTATAGCATTAAAGAAGGCAGATAGAGTTCTTATTACAAAACCTTTTTAGGACGAGAAGCAAATAAAGACATAAAGCCTGTTAATTTAAATATGCTATGTAATAAAATAGATATAAATAAAGCGGAATATATAGAAGGCTCCGATAAAATATGTAGTAAAATCCTTAGTGAAGCTAAAAGTGAAGACACAATTATAGTTTTTGGAGCAGTTGAATTTTATTTGCGATGCAGTATTTCCACTTGCAAATATAGCCTTAACCAAGCTATATCAATGGTTAAGGCTAAAAACCCTCACTTACTTATGATATGGTTCTCCGTATCAGTATTAAATAAGGTTTTCTTATTAAATATACTAAGAATATTTGTGTGTACTCAATTAATTGTATGATAATTCAAATTTAATTACATCCATAATCAATAAAAGAATACCATGAATTCTACTTAATTACTTTTCCTGATATAAAAAGTTTTTTATTTTGAGAAATATAATCAAGTTTACTTAAGCTTGATATTTGAATTGTATCCTTGTTAAGGACAATATACTCTGTTCCACTACTCATAGTTTCTATTGAAAATTTACTAATTAATGCTTTATCTTGAATACTTGAAATAACTATATATGTACCAGTTTTATCAACAAGATGATTTGAAGGAATCATGCTATATATATTACTTATAACTCCGATTACAACTATAAAATGTAAAATAACTCCTACATATTCATTAATTTTTACTGGTATTTTATACTTTTTATTTTTATAATTTAAAGCATCTTGAGCTAATTTTCTAGATTCTTTTGAATAAAAAGGTCGAATTAATTTCAAATATATACCACTATACGTAAACAATAAAGGTAAGAGCATAAAGAAGGTAAATAAATTATTTATAATTATTGAATTTACAACAATAGAGCATATTATCACATAGATAGAATAGATACTTCTTTTTATAAATTTAGTAAAGTTTATTATTCTAATAATTTCTAAACCTATAGTAAACAAAATTATAACTATTAAACATATGATTTCAGGTAAATAGTCTAAAGATTTACTAGAAATCATTCTAAATGCAAATTCAGATTTTACCCCCACAAATTTAAGGTAATAATCTTAATTGCGACAAAGATTGCCAAAAATGTATTTAAACCTAAAGTTATTAGTTTCCATTTATTTTTTTTAATCGCTAAAAATAATTCAGTTATTGGGTCTAAATCACTTTTTTTAGTCATTTTACTTTTTCTTTTCGTATTAGTTGTATCTTTATTACCTTTTTTATTTCTTTTCATATAATTATACACCTCAAATATATTAATCGTCCAAATCCTAGTTATCTTTTAAAATCAAAATAATGTCTAATAGAACTAGATAGTGTTATCACATATAAAATTAACGAAATTTCTCAAATTAATAATATTATACCATATATAATTTTACTTTTTTAATTTATTCTTAGTTGTATAAGCTATAAATGTTAATTACAATATCTTATATAGCAATATCTAAATTCAACGTATTTATTCCAACATTTCTTAACATAAAAGAAGAAGGGGTACCCTCAATAGATACTCCTTCTTCCTTACTTAGATAATCAACTAGACTATCATTTATCTTAAGTTTTATTGAATCAATTTCCCTTAACTTATTAATTGTTATTTTAAATATTATTATATGTAACAACGTCTTCTGCTGTTCTCTACTTAAACTTTCTGTTAAGTCTCTGCTAAAACTTTCTAATACCTTTATCATAGCTTTTATAAATCACGTAGACTGATAGTGTTACTATTTAATTTAACATGATGTTAAATTAGCTCTATTTACTACTGTAACTTATTATTTAGATATTAAACATTCTTTTAACTTTATTGCTATAGCTTCTGCCAATTTTACTGGTACTGCATTACCAATCATTTTATAATTTTCATTTATTGATGTGCCTAAAAACTTAAAGTCATCTGGAAATGTTTGAATTCTTGCACATTCTCTTACCGACATCCTTCTTACTTTATTAATACTCTCTTTTTTAAATTGCCATTTATCTTTATCTATCTTCTCCATTTCCGGACTATCCGGATGTATCTGTGTCTGCCTACCACTTGCTTGAACTGTAAATGCGACTTCATTCCAACCTCTTTTTCTATTTCTACTCATAAATATAGGTGAAAATGATCCTTCCATCCACTCACCTGGATTATTTCTTAAATCACCAATAGCGTTTTCTAAAGTTACGTAATTTCCTTCTTTATTTGTAGGTTCAGGAAACTCGTATGAAACTTTCAAATCATTTCTAACTCCTACTATAAAAACCCTCTCTCTGTCTTGAGGTACTCTATAATTTTTTGCGTTAACTACCTTATAAGTTACAGTATATCCCGCCTCTTTAAACATATCTACTATTTCATTAAAAGATTTTATATGAGCTTTAGATACTATACCTTTAACATTTTCAGCTACAAATGCTCTAGGTCTTTTGTCTTTTATCACCCTAACATACTCATAAAATAATTGACCTCTACTGTCTTCTTTTCCCTTCATGGCTCCGGCTAACGACCAAGATTGACATGGCGGTCCACCAATAATAATGTCACATTCTGGTATTTCTTCTGACTTTATATCGGCTAAATTCTTTATTATCAATTCAGTATTTTTATGGTTATATTTATAAGTTTTCTCAACTTTTTCATTGTTATCATTTGCCCATATGATGTTAAAACCAGCATTCTCAAATCCTAAATCTAGTCCACCACATCCGGCAAATAAAGCTACTGTTTTTAACATAACTTTACTCCTCCCTATTTCACATTATATAACTCTATGTATTATATCATATACTTATTTATTCTAAAAAATAATCATTAAATTTAACTTGATGGTATAATATAGTAAAAACCATACTGAAGAAAACTTATGAGAGGTGAATAAAATGTCAAAAAAGAGTGACTTGCTAGAGCAAAACATAGCTGACTTAGTATGTAATTATAATACTATCCCATCCACTATACCTTCGTGGATGAAAGAACTAGGAATAGTAGCTGATTCTGAAATAATTAGTTCTCGTCGTATAGGAGCTGAAAATAAAAACAACAAAACCGACGTACTTATTACTTTGAAAAACTCTGTCAATATTAAAATATCAGCAAAATTAAGCTCTGCTGATTATTTTGGTAATTGGTATGGTCATGTAAGATTCTTACAAGAGTTCGGCAGTGACACATTCAATAAACTTACTAAAGATGCAACTGACTGGGCTAACTGGTGGATTACACAAACCGACGTACCATTTGTTGGAGTTAGCATTTGCTTTGGTAAACGTTCCGGTAATACTGCTAGAAAATTCCTAGATATCTTTTCTCCGGAAGATATTTTATCGATAGTTAAAGGTTTTGAGAGTGACGATAGTGATGCTACTGCAAATTGCATGTATATCTCATCTAAATCACCAACTAGCCTAGAGGAATTACTTAACAATTTATTACCAATAACATTAGAAACTATTGAACAAGTTGTTGGCGAATTCATGATTGCATATAGACCTATTAATCCAATCACGGAAGGTACTAATAGAGGTAAAAATGTTTATACTCAATTTATCCCTTACAATAAATTGGACAACCCTACCAAAATAATATCACCTAAAGAAATTGAAACATTAGGTGAGTTTGAAGTTGTAGAACCCAATAGATTGAATCATAATCATATCTTAGACAAGTTAGAATCTGAATACAATATACTAATTCCGAGAAAGAAATAATATTATAGGTAATGATATACTATTGTATATTATTACCTATTAGTTTCATCTTACTTTAATAAAAATACCCGTTATTTATGATACGGTTCCCCCTTAATTATCCTAAATCCTCTATAAACTTGCTCTAGTAGCATCATTCTAAATAATTGGTGAGGGAAGGTCATTTTAGAAAAGCATAATTTGTAGTTGGCTCTGTTTAGAACTTCTTGTGATAGACCTAGGGAGCCTCCAATTATGAAGGTTATATCACTTTTGCCCATGGTTCCTAGATCTTGTATGTAGTTTGAGAATTCTTCTGAGGTTAAATTTTTGCCTTTTAAATCCAGGGCTATTACGTACATATTATCTTTTATTGATTTTAGGATAGCTTCTCCTTCTTTGCTTTTTATTTGTAGTTCTTCTTTTTCTGAAGCATTGTCTGGTGTTTTTTCATCTGGTAGTTCTATTATTGAAAGCTTGCAGTATCTTTGAAGTCTTTTTGAGTATTCATATATTCCATCTTTTAAATATTTTTCTTTTATTTTTCCTACGGTTATCACTGTTATGTTCATAAGTTTCTCCTTATAGTAAAAATCGCTCACACAATATTATAGCATAACTTATTTTGTGTTTATTATCTCCTAATATTAGTCTTAGTTATTGACTACTCTTTTAAAAAAATTTTACAATCAAAATTAATCCCTAGGGCTTTTGCTAAAGACCCTAGGGACTAATTTTGATTTTTTATTTTTATTATATATTAAAAACTTAATTAATTTCCACTGTTTTTTTCACAACTATATCGGAACTCAGGTTGTGTTTGAATATAATAGCCATTTCTTACATGGCTTATCCAATTCTGAAAAATTTCTTTCCAATCATTTCTTCTAAAGAAATCCCCAATTGGTTGATTAGAATCCCATTCTAAAAGTAGGAATGGTCCTATTCCAAAGGCCCAAATGCCATTTTGCTCCACATCTACTTCCCTAATGAGAAGAAGTGGAAGTCCAAATTGATAAGCCATAGCTGGTTCAATCTGAGCAAATGGACTACCTTCCCATATAGTCTGGTCTTGAGGCTGACCAAGATTATTTTCTATAACATTAACTTTTCTTTGCTTTAAATTAAGTGCCACCAATCCATAACTAGATGAAATCATTCGACGTATATTAGTTAACGGCGTTTCAGTATATTGTTCGCTGATTGGTAATGTCCTTGGAAATAATAAAGCCGTTCTGATTTCTCTAATTAAAATATTTACAAATTGTTGTTGAACACTATTAAGTCGACTCGGATGACTTAGAAATACTGGAATTCTATATAAAAGACTTGCTGATTCTCTCATCAATTCACTTGGTTGCTGATATTCAATATTATTTTTGCTTTCAATTTTGTTATCTTGTACCATTTATTAATCTCCCCCCTTTATTAACTTATGAAAAGGAGATAAAAATGTCTACTTTGTTTTAATGATATAAGCTATTATAGTTTTTTAATAATTTTTGTAGAAGTTTCTTTTAAAATATACTAACTACTTGATGCAGATGTTCATTAATTATGATTCCTCATTAAAATTTTTAAGATTCTCTAAGTAACATAATTTATCGAGTTTTTGTAGTATGTCTTTATATTTTTTATTTATTAAATCATTATCATATAAATCTCTATACTGAATATTTTCTATATCAACTTCTATAATTTTATCTACATTTTCACCATATAGTTTTATAAGTATATTATAATAATCATTTTCTATTTGTTTTAGTATATTTTTGTCATAAAAGTTGCTTCTAAGCACATCATGGTTTACCTTTTCTATTATTCCATACAGCTGATATATATAGCTTATATCATTTAAGTTATATTTTTCTATCAGACAAGAAATGATATTAGGATAATTTTTGTTTATGGGTATTATATGATTGTAAGCATTCTTTCCACTTTTTATATCTTTAATAGTTCTAATACTTTGAAATATTGCAGTAGCTATGTCTAATCTTATATTGTTTACATACTTACAAATTTCTTGAGTGTTAATTTCTTCTTGGTATTTTCTATTTTGTTCCCTAAGCTTATACTGCTCCTCAATAGTTCTTTCTGTAATCTTCTTATTTATAATCCAATTTAATAAAGCTCCTATTAATGTTCCTGTAAGTACAGATGCTGATGATATTAATGGGATTATTAAATTATCCTGTACAACAAATAAATATTCCACTTCCTCCACTCCTATCATTTAACACCTATAGTTTTTATGAATTTTACATTATTTATTCAAATACTAATAATAAAATTAGTAAAAAATAAAAAGCTGTGACACAGTCACAGCTATTAGAACTAAAGATAAAATTATGATTATTCACTTCTTAAAAATATCTTAGTTTCTTCCAATGTATCTTAATTAATTTTCTACAAAACAAAGAATCCCTATAAAGCTCTTTTTATTTACAGGGATTATTAATCTTTCACTGAATTTTATAATTTAAATATCAACAAAATAATTCCATTAGGAAATTAGATTTAAATTATTTTCCACAACATTTTTTGTATTTCTTACCGCTTCCACAAGTACACGGATCATTTCTGCCAATCTTTTCTTCTTTAACTATTATTTTAGAGCTTCTCCACTCTTTAGTTATCTCTTTTCTCTTTTCTTCTGAGAATATTCTGTCCCATTGTGGTAAGCTATATAAGTAATCAGCCTTTGATTCTAGCATGTTGAAATATAGCTTGTCAAAGTTAATTTGAATTTCAATTTGTGAATCAGCTTCTATGCTTTCTAAATCTAATTCTTTTTCTAAGCTTTCATTTATTCCATCTAAAAATCCCATGAAATGAACATCTGTTACTTCATGCTCTTTTGCTAAATCACTAACCTTTCCACTTACTTTTCCTTCAGGATTAGTTAGAACCTTACTATATATAAGGGTTTCTATTTTAGCATACTCTTTCCAGAATGCTGGTTCACCATTATTTCTTACGAACTCTACTACGTAATTAGTCCAAGCATTATATAAACTCATGTTTTTATCTCCTTTATGCATAAAAATATTATACCTTTGTTGATTATACTTAATTATAATAAATATTTAAATTTCTTTCAATATTTATTATGATTTTATCGCTTACGCATTCCATCTATTTCTTGTTTCGAAAACGGCTTAGATATATTATAATTTCCGCCTAAACTTTCTATATTCTTATTTTCAACAGTAATCATTATTTGCTGTATGGAAGGTAGTTGAGTTAAGGATGTAGCTATACAAGTTAAGGTTGTCTTCTCCTGCTCTGGAGACATTGTAACTTCTGCTACACTGCTTAAATTAACATAAGCTATTCCTTCTTTTATTGAAAAACTAAGTAGTCTTGTTTCCTTAGGAAGAATAGATTTAGATTCACTAACAACAGCTGGTCCTTTTATAAGCTCCTGCATTATTATTTCGCCTACTAGTTCTTCCTTATTAACAAGTCTTTCTTCTTTAGCTATCTTTACATCTTTATCATTTTTAGAGCCATCAAAATAAAGCTTTATATCAATATATTCACCTTTTTCTGATGGTAATTTTAAATTTTGAAGCTTTTCTTTACTTAAAATACTATTTCTATCCTTGCTTTCAAAACTACGAAAAGCTAATGCTGCCAATGCTAAAACTAAACATAATGCTACTATTAATACTTTTTTATTCATAACTTCCCCCTTATTGCTCAATAACATTAGCATTTATTAAGCCTCTTGCTCTTAAAATATTATAATGACACAACTTCACTATGTCTATCTCTATGTGCCATAGTAATAGTTATATCTCTTCCTACCTCTATTGAATTTTCTCTTAAAAGACTTAAAACTGTTTGATATGCTAATTGTGGATAGTTATTTGTATTACTTAAATGCCCTAAATAAATAGTTCTTTGCTTTTCATTCATTATTTCCAATATAGCCTTACCACAAGCTTCATTTGAAAGATGGCCAATATCACTTAATATTCTTTTCTTTAGTACATAAGGATAGGGTCCAAATTTTAACATTTCAACATCATGATTGCTTTCCAATAGCAATATATCAGCATCTTTTATAACAGATTTCACACTTTCAGAAAAGTGACCTAAATCTGTAGCAATACATGCCATACCTTCTTTAGTATGAAATGCATACCCTGAAGGATCTACAGCATCATGTGATATACTAAAAGTCTGTACTGTCATATCTTTAATTTCTATGTATTGTTTATCTATTATTTTAATATTCTCTTCTTTTATCTTACCTATTTTATCTTTCATGGCTTCCCATGTTAATTCATTAGCATATATGGGCATATTATATCTTCGAGACATAACCCCTACGCCTTTTATGTGATCTGAATGCTCATGAGTAACAAATATTCCATCTATATCCTTAGGACTTTGATCTATTTCCTTTAATTGCGTCTCTATATTTTTTCCTGGTACTCCTGCATCCACTAGTATTTTTGCATTATTACTTGAAACAAAAATACTATTCCCACTACTTCCGCTAAACAATGGACAAAATATCATATAATTCTCCTTTGCCTAGTATCAAAAAACTAAAGTACCGAAAGTTAGTAATTTGCTTATACTACTACTCAAATATTTCTCTAGTTATATCTGCACCAAGCATTTTAAATTTTTTCTCTATATTAGGATATCCTCTATCTATATGGTGTATTCCTTCTACTGTAGTCACACCTTCTGCTACAAGTCCTGCAATAACTAATGCTGCTCCTGCTCTTAAATCTGTAGCTTTCACATGAGATCCTGTAAGCTTTTCAACTCCATCAATTATAGCAATTCTTCCTTCAACATTTATATTAGCACCCATTTTTTTTAGTTCATCAACGTGCTTTAATCTACTTTCATATATACTTTCATTTATAATGCTTCTTCCATTTGATATAGTCAGTAAAGTACTCATGGGCTGCTGAACATCTGTTGGAAATCCTGGATAAGGTAACGTTTTTATATTAACCCCTTTAAGTCTTCCATTAGACTTAACAGTGACCATGTCATCACATTCGATAACTTCTGCACCCATTTCTATAAGCTTTGCTGATATGGATTCTAAATGCTTCGGAATTACATTTCTAAGTGTTACTTCCCCTCCACAAGCAGCTGTTGCAATCATAAATGTTCCTGCCTCTATTTGATCTGGAATTACAGAATAATTGCATCCTGTAAGTTCATCAACGCCTGTAATTTTTATTAAATCTGTACCAGCACCTTTTATATTAGCACCCATACTATTTAAAAAGTTTGCAACGTCAACAACATGTGGTTCTTTAGCCGCATTTTCTAATACAGTTGTTCCCTCAGCAAAAGTAGCTGCTAGCATAACATTTATAGTGGCGCCTACGCTTACAACATCAAAATAAATACTAGTTCCAATTAACTTGTCAGCTTTTGCACTAACAGCACCATGTTCAATGGTAACTTTAGCACCTAGTGCTTCGAAACCTTTTATATGCTGATCAATAGGTCTAACCCCTATTGGACATCCACCTGGAAGCTCAATTCTTGCTTCCTTAAATCTACCTAGTAAAGCTCCTAAAAAATAATATGAAGCTCTCATTTTTCTCATATCTTCTGTGTTAGCATTTAAGCTAGCTACATTTCTACTATCTATAGTTATTGAGTTTTTCTCTCTCTCAACATTACATCCTAATGATTTAAATATTCTCTCTATACAATTAACATCTTCTATATCAGGTATATTTTCAATACAACAAACTTCTTTACTTGCCGTAATAGCCGCTGGTAAAATAGCCACTACTGCATTCTTTGCTCCGTTTATTTCTATTTCTCCATACATGGATTTACCACCATTAATCACTAATTTTTCCATTACGGTATCATCCTCACTATTTAATATATATTAAAGTTTCTCATCAAATTCTAATTTAAAAATTTACATTACAATATATTATATCATATACATATGATATTTTAACATTAAATTTTAAAATGCATAGCTTTTAATTTCCCATTATAATATAAAGCCTATGACCTATATATGCAAGAGTTATTATGTATATATATTTCGTAATTTTTACTTTATTTAGGGTATCTTGAAAAAATAATTTAATTATACTGTCTTGTTATTTTTTTGAAGATGGCTAAATACAATTTATCTTAAATATGGTATAATGTTTTATTATTATAATTAAAATAGTTTTTGTGTAATATATTATAAGATGGCTTTAAAAAATAATTAATTATTCTTTAAAGTTGCATACTATACATAAAAACCTTTGGGTTATGGAGGATAACTTATGAAATATTATTTAGTTGCACTATTTGATGAATCATCATCTTCTGGAATTACGGAGCTTCAAAGAAATATAAGCAAAAGATATAGACTTTACAAAAATACTCCTGTACTTCATATACCTTTAGGAGTTATAAATAATAACGATATTGATAAGCTAGATGGTGTTCTTACTAAGATGTTAAGTCCATATAAAAAATTTAAAATAGGTATAAATAATAATATCATATTTAATGAGGACTCTAACATGGTAGGACTAAAGGTCGAAGATAAAGGATATATAAATCGTATTTCTAGAAAATTGTTTGATACTTTATCACTGTATGGAGTTAACATTAAAGAGTATAATGGCTCCACTTTTAATATACCTATTTCTAATGCTAATCACTCTATTAGAAAAGCATCAATGAATGGAAATCTTTGTATAGATAATAAAAAAAGTAAGGAAGATTTCTATAAATTTATAAAAATAAATAGAATTGAGATTTGGAAACAAATGAATAATAATAAAGATATAGTTAAATCTTATCCTTTAAAAGATTTTTAGTTGGCAATTTGAAATAAGGCATATTCAAAAAATAAACAAGTCAGTATGCTAGACTATTTTGTGCCATACTGCGTCAGCAGAACCCATTGATAGCTCTACTATCAAATGAACCTGCTTCCTTGTCTGACGCAAAATAGTCGTCACATCTTTGACTTGTTATTTATTTTCATATGCCTAAAATAACTAGTCAAAAATATGGCACAAAGTACTTTATCATATTGACTAGTTATTTTTTGAATATGCTCTATCTTAGAAAGGAGTATTTCTTATGATTTATTATTTAGTAGCATTACTAGATGATTCTTCTTATAAGTATATTGAAGAAATACAAAAAGAAATTTGTTATAATTATAAACTTTTTGATAAAAATGATAAATTACCTAAGCTTCACATTACTATAGAAGTTATAGACGAGCCTGATGTGGACATGCTTATAAAATCATTAAAAAACATACTAAAGAAATACTCTTCCTTTGAAGCTAAATCAGAGGGTGTGATTTGCTTTGATCCACCCTATAAATCTGTAAATTTAAAGATACGAGATTATGGTAGAATATTAAAGTTATCAAAGGATATTAATCATATATTAAAAAAGGGAAAATTTAAGGTAAGAGAAAATATTGAAAATTATGATCTTCATATTTCCCTGGCAAACAGTTATTTTTCCAATAAGCAATGGAGTGATTTTGAATATGCTTCTGCTTGTAGTTTTGCTAAAAATAATGATAGAGATTTTATAATTAAAATTAATGAATTACAGCTTTGGAAACCTGTAAATGATGAAAGTGAAATGGTAATCTTTAAATTTCCTCTTACTTAACCTTTTATGAAAGGTGGTAAACACAAATGAATTTTAAAAAACTATTTGAAATGCAAGAAAAACTAGATAATAGAATTGAAAGTGAACATAATTTACAAAATCAAGAGTTATTCTATAAAAAGATATTGGCTCTTCAAGTTGAAGTAGGGGAACTAGCTAATGAAACTAGATGCTTTAAATTTTGGAGCTTAAAAAAACCTTCTGAAGCTTCAGTAATCCTTGAAGAATATGTAGATTGTCTTCATTTTATTTTAAGTATAGGAATTGAGACTAATCTTCAAAGCATTAAATTTAATCAAAACTTAGACTTTAAAGATAACTCTGATATTACTGGTATGTTCTTAAGTCTTAATGAAAAAGTAAATACTTTTGCTAAGAATAAATCAGAAAAAAGTTATATAGATTTATTTGAACAATTTATTCTTTTAGGAAATGCATTAGGATTTACCAATAAAGATGTTGAAGAAGCTTACTTAAGTAAAAATGAAATAAATCATAAAAGACAAGACGAAGGTTACTAAAACATATGAAGAAGTAACTAGCCAAAGATGTATCATATATTTTACATCATAGAGCTCTAATGACACGCTATGACGCAAAGTAGACGAGCCTACTTATTAGTTATTTTTTCAATATATCTAATATATCTAAATTAATATTAATCCTAATATTGGGAAACACTATCTTTAAGGATGGTGATTTAAATGTTAGGTATAATAATAGCTATAATTTCAGGTATAAGTATGAGTCTTCAAGGTGTTTTTAATACAAGACTTTCAGAAACTGTTGGACTTTGGGAAACAAATGTTATAGTTCAAGGGGTTGGTCTTGTAGTTACATTTATAGTAATGCTTTTAGCTGGTGATGGTAACATGAAAGCTGTAAAAGATGCTAATAAAATTTATTTATTAGGAGGAGTTTTAGGCGCTGTTATTATATATACAGTAATGAAAAGTATATCAACCTTAGGAACTACTTACGCTATAGGGATTATTTTAATTGCTCAATTGACTGCAGCAGCATTTATAGATCATTTTGGTTGGTTTAGTCCAGATGGATGTAATGCAGTATGTGGAATCAAAGAGATTATAGGAATTGCTATTATGATAGTAGGTATTATAGTATTTAAATGGAAGAGTTAACAAAAGGTGTGATGAGGTCACATCTTTTTTATTTTTAATCTTTATTTTATAATGAAGTTAATAACCATATATATTATTAATTTCATTATAAAGTACTTAAAAACTTAATTCTTCTAAAATTGAGTTTATACTTTGTTGTTAATTTTTAAACTAATATATTATATAACTAGTTATAAAACTTCAAAAATATAACTTAATTATAAATGTTAGTAAGAGTATCTTCAAATTAGTTACATTTAATGTAAAAATATTCATATTTTTTTGCATAATTAAGTAATTAATAGCTATAATTTTCAATATTGTTAAACTTTTTACTAAATTGTATTGAAATATTAAATAGTTAAATAGATAATATATATGAATGTAATAAAATATTAGGGGGAGAATTATGGATTTTAAACAATTAGAAGCCTTTATAACTGTGGCAAAATTAAGAAGTTTCTCTAAGGCTGCAAACGCTATCTATCTTTCACAACCGACAATAAGCTCTAATATATCTAGTCTTGAAAAGGAATTAAAAATTCAACTTTTTGATAGAACCTCTAAAGAAGTTAATTTAACTCCTGCCGGGGAGTCTTTTCTAGAGTATGCAACAGATATAATAAATACTAGAAATAATGCCATTGCAGACATGTCAAATTTCAACAACAATATTTCTGGAAGATTGCATATTTCTGCAAGTACCACACCTTGCAATTCTATATTACCTGAACTAATTAGTAATTTTAATGATACTTATTCAAATGTTAAATTTAATATAAAAGAACAGGGCTCCGTTGGAATTATAAAAGACATTTTAGATTTAAATTGTGAAATTGGGTTAGTTGGTACGATGATACATAATAGCAAAATAAAAAGCTATAAAATTATGGACGACGAATTAGTTATAGTCTCTCATCCAAATCTAAACTTACCAGAAGTAGTTAAACCTTCGGATTTATTAAATTATAAATTTATAATAAGAGAAAGAGAGTCTGCAACTAGAAAAACATTTGAATCCGCTCTTATGGACGGCGACATAGATGTCAATAAATTAAAAGTGTTATGTGAAGTTGATAATTTGGATGCACAAATTAAATTATTAAAATTAGGTATGGGAGTTTCCATATTATCAAAATGCCTATGTGATGATTTAGTTAATTGTAATAAAATGAGAATAAGTACTATACAAGGACTTTCATTAAAAAGAAGTATATATCTTATAGTAAGTTCTAGAAGAACTCTTACACCTATTGCTACAGCTTTCTTTAATATGTGTAAAGATATGTATGGCTTTAAGTATATTGAAAAATAATTAGTAAATAATTATATATTTATTATAAACATAAGTAGTAATTTCATTAAATATATTAAAAAATAGAAAAAGTATTATAAATGTTTATAGATATTTAATTGATTGATTTAATTGTTAATAATAATTATATGTAAAAGATATATGCTCTTTTATTGTAGTGAGTCTAATTTAGCTAGACTCACTACAATAGAGGAAAAGCCTTAAGTTAATTTATAATAAATATTTCCATAATGTATTTCCTCAATATTTTGCATTTCTTAATATACTACTAATAAATTTACCAAGCACCGCTTTATTACATATTCAAAAACTTCTCTCTTTCTCAAAAATTTAGATGTAATTATTTATTGTTAGATTATATTTTTAGTAATCTAATTTATGCACCAACTTATAATATTCTTATCAACATATATTATTTAAAATCTAAAGATTAGCTATTGATTTTTTATCCATAAAATTGTACATATAGTAATTTATCCAATTTTATATGGTATAATTTTACTATATTATATAAATTCATATCTACAAAATAAGAATTTTTAGCATATAAATATTTTTTTATATAAAACATTAGGAAGTATACACTAGGAGGCTTTGAAGTGCCAAAGAAGGTTAGGAATATAAATAAATATAGAAAATCAGCTTCAATATGCTTGATAATATCTTTTACAATCAGTCTACTCAATATAGCTTATAATATAATGTTTTTAACAATTATGTCTATATTACTATTAATAATTTTTTTTACAGTATCTCTTATATTTTGGCGATGTCCAAATTGTAAAGAGGGACTGCCAATTAGATTGAATATTGATAAAGAAATTGACGATGTTTATATTTGCCCCTATTGTAATGCAAAAATTCGTGATGGAGAGACTATTAAATAATTTACCAACTATCATTACCAATTAATTAAAAAACTTCACTACTTTTCATACAATAAATTAAAGCTTTTCTAATTTAGATATATATAACTTATTTTTCTAAAATCTCTTATATATATTTTAACATTTATTTACTATATTCATATAATATTATTAGCGTAACAATCGATAGGAGGCTTTTTATGTTCTCTTTTAAAAGAAAGTTATCACCAATGTTAAAAGATGCTTTATCTAGTAATATGTATAATAGTTATAGAGTGATAATTCAATATAGAAGTCTGAAAGACGGACTAGAGAAAAAAATAAAATCTTTTAGAGGCGAATATCTATTTTCAATAGTAAGTATAAATTGTATGGTTGCTATTTTAAACTCTTCCGCTATAAATAAACTTTTAGAATTTCCAGAAGTTAAGTATATGATGTTAGATGATTATGCATTTTTATGCGGTAGAAGTGTGCTTTACTCTAATGGCATATCTCTTCAAAGTAATAATAGCATACTAAAAGGAAATTATAATTTAAGTGGTAGAGGCGTAGGAATTGGTATTGTAGATAGTGGTACTTATCCTCATAGTGATCTTACTCATTCAAATAATAAAATAAAAAAATTTGTAGATCTCTTAAAAGGACATACTTATCCTTATGATGATAACGGACATGGTACTTTTATAACAGGATTAATTTGCGGAAGTGGATATGAATCTAAATGTAAAAATAAAGGTATTGCAGAAAATAGTCATGTTGTCATGATAAAAGCCTTTGATAATATAGGTAAATCTTATATTTCTACCACACTATTAGCTATAGAGAATTTAATTAATCTTAGTGAGGAGTTTAACATAAAAATAATCTGTTTGCCTTTTGAAACCTATGATATATCTAAAAGAGTATTAGCTTTATATTCAAAGCTATTTAAAAAAGCCATTAAGAATGGAATGATTGTAGTAGTACCTTCTGGTCACAATGGAAATAGTGAAGATAGTATAAGAGGAATAGCAACTTTAAAAGAAGTAATAACTGTAGGTGGAATGGATACAACTATAGGAAATAAAATTTATGATTTTTCCTCCTGTGGATCCTCAAGAGTTTTATCTAAACCTGATTTTGTAGCCGCCTGTGTAAATGTAACCTCTTTAAATACTGATATAAATTATGTTTCTGAAAGAGATGGGATGAAGTTATATCCTGCTAAACTTAAACACTCCTATGTGGATTATACTGGCACTTCTATCGGTTGTGGATTTATTGCTGGAGTATGTGCATTATTATATGAGTATAATAATGATTTAAAGTTTGAAGATATTTATGGACTACTAAAAATATCTTCTAAGTTTTTGAAAGAAAAAAAATATATGCAAGGTAATGGTTATATAAACTTAGATAATATCCTCCCTCAAAAAAAATAAATATATAACTTGAACTGTAGATAGGTATATAAAAATTAATGCACCTATCTACAGTTCTTTTTCTAGAGTTTTTAATATCAAAGAGAATATTATCTTATATTTTTATGACTATTTTGCTATTAATGCTTGTCCTATTAGTAGATTATTCCTTAATTTACATAAACATATGGAGAGGTATTATTTAATGGTGATAGAAAACAAACCTTGATACTTAACTCTTTAGCTAATATCAAGGTTATTTTTATATAAATATATTATTTTATTAAAAAATAGGTAATAAAGAGATTTTAATCCTATCTTATCCCTCTTTTTAAAAGTTCTCTACGTAATAAATCTAAAGCTATATTTGTAGCTCTCTCCCTTATTTTTTGACGATTTCCTGCAAGATTTAATTTTTTAATTATTATTTCATCTTTAATAGATAACCCTATATATACAAGTCCTACAGGTTTTTCTTCTGTTCCACCACTTGGTCCTGCTATTCCTGTAGTAGATATACCTATATCTGCCCCTGAAGTTTTTGTTATTCCTTTTACCATTTCTTCAGCTGTTTCACTACTTACTGCACCATAATTCTCTAAGGTATTTTTGTTAACACCTAACCTTCTTATCTTTGATTCATTACTATAAGTTACTGCACCTTCTAAAAATGAAGAAGATACACCAGAATGATTTACAAGTTTTGCAGCAATCATTCCTCCTGTACAGGATTCAGCAGTAGCAATAGTTAAATTATTTTTTACTAACATTTCTGCCAATACTTCTTCTAAGGAAGTTTCTCCTTCTCCATAAATCCTATCTCCTAATATTTTTCTTACTTTTTCTTCTATAGGTTTTATTAATTCATAACTTTCCTCTTCACTATGTGATTTAGCAGTTATTCTAAAGGTTACTTCTCCATCTTTTGCATAAGGAGCTACAGTAGGATTTGTTTGATTATCTATAATATCAGTTAACATGTCTGCGGCTTCACTTTCACCTACTCCTATGACTCTTAAAACCTTAGAAACTAATATACCATCTTGATATTTTAAGAGATATGGTACTGCCGCTTCTTCAAACATAGGTTTCATCTCTTTTGGTGGCCCTGGAAGAGTTATAAGTATTTTCCCTTCCTCATCAATAATGCATCCTGGTGCTGTACCATTATTATTGGGAAGTATTATAGCGTCTTTAGGAAAATATGCTTGCTTTTTATTGCTCTCTGACATAGGCTTTCCTAATTTGTTGAAATATCCTTCTATTATTTCTAAAGATTCGTTATGTAATACACTTTCTTTCCCAAAATATTCAAAAGCTACTTCTTTGGTTAAATCATCCTTTGTAGGTCCTAGTCCTCCAGTAGTAATAACTAAATCTGACCTACTAAATGCTAATTTATAGGCATCCTTTAATCTTTCAGGATTATCTCCTATAACACTTTGATGATAAACAAATACTCCAAGTTCACTAAGTCTTCTTGCTAAATATTGAGCATTAGTATTGACAATATCTCCAAGTAATAGTTCTGTTCCAACACATAGTATCTCTGCTATCATTTTAAATCCCTCTTTTTACTTTTTTAAATTTTAAAAATAATTATACTTTATATTATATCACACCTACTTTTAATATTTTTTATGTCTATAAATATATTATCCTATTAATGTAAAACTATAAGTAAATTACTTACTCTAGCTAATTTTATTATTAAATAATAAAATTAAATTTATAAACAAATAATATTTAATACACTTTCTATATTTTAGCTTTAGTTTAATAATAACTTTTTTAGTTAAGGATACTATTATGAAATTAAATCTGAAAGGATTGATATTATGCCTAGAAAAACTAAAAATAATCGTAATAAATATAAAAATAATCGATGTAGATCTCTAGGTTTGGATAGCTATGGAATGCTTAAGTGCAAAATTATAGATTATAAGGAAGACAGAGAGGATGACATAACTCCTCATTTTCAAATTCATGTTCAAGCAAATAATGATCATTATAGTTTAGCTATAAATGTTAAATCTGTTGAGAAACCTAGTGAATTAAGATTTTATTTAAATAAAAATTTTATTCATCCTATTATCTCAAAGATAATTGATGTATCATATGGATTTTCTTATAGCTTTGAATACACTTTAGATTATATT
Source organism: Clostridium sp. Marseille-Q7071 (assembly GCF_965112025.1). Taxonomy (NCBI): domain Bacteria; kingdom Bacillati; phylum Bacillota; class Clostridia; order Eubacteriales; family Clostridiaceae; genus Clostridium; species Clostridium sp. Marseille-Q7071. Next base: position 674,019 of record NZ_CBCOPR010000001.1, on the reverse strand, counting down.
CGTGGAGATCTTGGCTTTACTAAAGAAGATATGATTACTTTACCTTATGATGCAAAAGGTGCTGACAATGATATTACAGATAAATTTATTCAGATAATAAGTGAAGCAAAGAATAAAAATGCTGACCTATATGCTTTTGGAGCAAAATGGTCACCTGGAATATATAAAGCAAATAGAGGCAAAGACTCATTTAAATTAGTACCTAATTGTGGTATGCATAATATTCATATGAATCAAGGTAATAAAGGGAATCATCAATGTGAAAATGGTGTTTATCAAGATGGCGGACTTTTAATACATTACCCAACTCAAAATACATGGACAGCAGTATTTCTTGCTTTTCAATCTCAGTCTTGGAATACAGATAATAATACTGGAATGGCTAAAGATTAAAAAGTTATAACTTTAAATATGCAAAATGTTATAAAAAAGAGAATATTACCTTTTATAAGTAATATTCTCTCAAATTAAGTTATTTTTCTATATCATATGTCCATTTAGATATACCTTCATTCATGTGATATAACTTAGTGAATCCTTTATCTTCTAAGATCTTCATAGCTTTATCACTTTTCTTTCCAGAATTGCAATAAACTAAAACTTCTTTATCTTTGTATTGCTCAATTTCATTTGCTTTAGAATCAAGTTCATCAACTAAAATGCGTTTTGAATCTTTTAAATGACCTTTAGCAAAATCTTCTTCACTTCTTACGTCAAGTACAAGTAATTCTTTACTTTCGTCAATCATTTTTTTAGCTTCATCAACAGTTACATTAACTGCAATAGTATCTTCTTTCTTTTCTTCTGCCTTGTCTGTACTTTTGCTAGAACATCCTATCATACCAATGCTTAAAACTAAAACCATTAATAATGATAATATCTTTTTCATAATATATCCTCCCTAAATCCCAAATTATTCTTAATGCTTTATACGAAAAATATTATAATATAATATACATAAAATGTATTCATTTATTATAAGATTCTATAGCTTGTAATTTATTGATTATATTTTTATATAGTTATCTTTGTAAAATAGCTAATTATAAATGTAATAAATCTTTGTCTAAAGCTCTTTAACGAACAAAAAGCCTTTATGATAAAATCCATAAAAGCTCTTTTAATACTTTACATCATTTAAATTAATATCCTTTATTTAAATCTACAACATTAAATAAATTTTCATTGTTTTTATAATGGCTTAAATTTTTATATACAGTAGTAAATCTTCGTTCATTTCTCATTTCTGAAATCCATGAATTATGAGAATTTATTATTACATTTTCTAATTTCCAAAGGATACTATCTTCATTTAATGGTTCTTCCTCAAAAACATCTAATGCTGCAAAGGAAATTTTACCTGTTTTTAAAGCTTCAATAAGTGAATTTTCATCTATTATACTTCCCCTTGCTACATTCACTAAAAATACCCCATCCTTCATTTTATTTATAATATCCTTATTTATTAAATGATGAGTTTTCTCTGTATAAGGTATAGTTATGACTATAACATCACTAATATTAAGTGCTTTCTCTAATTCATCTATAGAATAACATTTATGAAAATACTCTTCTTCATGACCTGAAGTATTAATTCCTAATATATTAGCTTCAAAACCTTGAAGTCTTTTAGCGCCTTCCTTTGCAAGACTTCCTGTACCTATAAAGGTAACTGTCTTTCCATAAAGCTCTAGTAAGGAAGTATCCATCTTCCATTTATGAATTCTTTGATTCTCATAAGCAGCTTTACTCTTTTTAAGCATTTCCAATATTTTTAATACAATCCATTCTCCTATAGGAATGCTATATCCACCTTTATTATTACAAAGTATTATACTTTTTTCTTTTATGATATCTTTAGGCACTTGATCTATGCCTATACTAGACAATAATATTAATTTTAAACTTTTCATTTTTATTATATCTAAAGTTTCAAAAGGATTATAGCAAACTAATATTTCTACATCATCTAGTTCTTCACTGTAGGTTATAGTTTTTTCATCTTTAATTATAACTTCATAACCTAAATCTTCTATTGCCTTAATCTTTTCTCTACCATAATTATAAGTAAATAATACTTTCATAAATATACCTCCAAACTATTATATTCCTAAGTACGGGTCAATTAATCATAACTTTTAGCTAATAAGAAACTTTATTAAATTATTTTCTATCAATAAGATTTTATCAATTAGACTTTAAAAATAAAATGCCTTATAGAAATCCATAAGGCATTTTATTCTAGCATATGAACGAAAATAACTAGTCAAAGATGGATGTATATTTTACATTAGACAAGGAGACAGATTTCCATGATAGTTAGGCTATCATGGAAATCTGACAACGCAGTATGATGAAAAATAGACGATCATACTGACTAGTTATTTTTTTGAATATGCCCTATTTAAATACATTTTCTAAATTATTAAATAGGCTGCTATTTGCTTTAATTTTATTGTCATTTCCTAATACAGTATAAAAGTTTTTATTCATTATCTCTTCCATCATTTTTGCATAATTTCTTATATCTTTTTCTGTTGTACTTAAAACTTCTTCTCTTTCTTTTACTCTATCTTCTTTAGTAATATGTCTTAAGTAAAAGGCTACAGCTCTATCTCCCTTCATTGAAGGTGTTAGAGGTGCGTCTAATTCACTAATTGTACCTATAATATATTTAGTCATTTCTCTTTCAGAGGTAGAAAAGTTTTTAATATAATTTACAACATTATCATAAGCTTTTAAAGTTTCAGCTAAATTAGGATCTCTATATGATACAAATACTAAATTTCCACTTCTAACTAAACTTGCAAAGCCACCATAAGCTCCACCTTGAACTCTTACCTTATTCCATAAATAATCAAGGCTCATTATTGTTTTTAATACTAATAATTTCCCACTATATTCGTAACCTAGTTTTTTCAAATTATATCCTTTAGCTACATATTGAACATTGGAAGAAGTTAATAATCCTTCGTTTTTCTGTTCTTCTTCAAATTTGTAATATTGCTTCTCATATTTTTCATCTTTTAAGTCTTTAACTAATATATTTATATTTTCTCCTAGAACATTAAGTTCTTCTTTCTCACCTGTGATAGATACCATTAAATTATTTTTATTAAATATAACCTTTTTAACATGCTCTAACTTTTCTATAACTTCATCTATTTTATTATCAAAGTTTTCTTCTATATCCTTTATGAACTTATAGTATTCGTAGCCAGAGATATATTCCATATATTTAGCTGCTGGTGTATAATAAGAGTTTAGTCTTGAAGCAGCCACTTGATGTCCTCTATCAATCATTTTCATTTCTATTCTAGATTTTAATTGCTGAACAATTTCCTTTATACGTCTTTTATTCTTAAAATTAGTATAGTTAAATATCTCTGATAATAACTCTAATTGATGAGGAATTTTATCCACAATACCTTTAGAATAACCCACAATATATGGATAATATTTGTTACTATCTAAATCATCTGCAAATATTTCACTCTTAAAATAAATTCCACCTGTATTAATTAGCATTTCATTAGATAAATCCACATAGGATTTTTTATCTGTATCAAGTTTGCCTAATAATGAAGAAAGTAAACTTGCGTAAGGTATATATTGTTCTTCTAAGGACATAGCATCAAAATGAACGTTTATATATGCTATTTTACTACTAAAAGTGTCATGCCATAAAACTCTAACTCCATTAATCTCTTTATCTACTATTGTTAAGTCATCAACGGTTCTTTCTATATCCGTTAATGAAAGCATAGGAATGGTTTCTAATACTTCTGGTGAATCAGGTGTATTTTGACGTTCCATTAAAGAATTAGTTTGTTTTATTATATTCTCAATTTCCTCATCATTTAACGTTTCTTTATAAGCTTTTAGCTTTTCAGAAGTTTTCTTATCTATTTCTTCCGCTAATCCTTTTTTAGGTTTTAAGATTAATAATGATGAGTGATTATTATTTAATAAATATTTATTAATAAGATCCTCAAAATAATTTGTAGTTAATGCAGTTTTCATTTTATTAATCATATCGTCATATTCTAAATGAATTGTAGGGCTCTTTCCATATAGCCAACTATCCATAAGAGATATGTAATAAAATAGCCCTTTAGGAAATCCCTGAAGATCTGCTTCTCTTAATCTAAACTCTGTTATGTTAATACAAGCCTCTATAAGCTTTTTATCTATTCCGTTATTTACAAGCTCCTTTAAAGTATTATAAACAATTCTTTCAAATTCTTCTTTTTTACTTTCATCAGAATTTTTGACTACTATACTAAATATAGGTTGCAATATACTTGCATCTAAACTTCCATATACATCTTTACCTATATTAGCATCTAATAATGCTTTTTTAAGTGGTGCACCTTGAGTTTCTAATAATAAATATTCTAAAGTATCTAATGCTAAATGCACTTCAGGCTCATAGGCTCTTCCTGTTATAAAATTTAAAGCCATAAAAGTTTTATCTTTCTCACTATCATCTATAGCTATAGGATATTCTTCTATGATTTCAATTTTTTCTTTAGGTAGTGATTGAAGTTCTATCTTAGAATTTATATCTTTACAGTCAAAATTACTTAAATATTCTTCATTTATAAGCTTTAAGCAATTATCTAAATGCATATCTCCATACAAGAAAATATAGCTATTAGATGGATGATAATATTTAGTATGGAATGCTAAAAACTCTTCATAAGTTAAATCTGGAATATGTTCAGGATCTCCACCTGACTCTACTCCGTAGGTTGTATCAGGAAATAGTCCTTCCTGAATCTTTCTCATTAGCACTCCTTCTGGTGAAGAAAATGCACCTTTCATTTCATTGTATACGACACCTTTATAGGTTAAATCATCTTCTTTATTTTCAAGCTCATAATGCCAACCTTCTTGCATTAATATTTCTGGCTCATTATATATGTTAGGGTAAAATACTGCATCTAAATATACATCCATTAAGTTTAAGAAGTCTTTCTCGTTCTTACTAGCAAGAGGATATATAGTCTTATCTGAAAAGGTCATAGCATTTAAAAATGTGTTTAAGGATCCTTTTATAAGTTCAACAAAAGGTTCTTTTGTTGGAAATTTTCTTGAACCACAAAGTACACTATGCTCTAATATATGTGCTACCCCTGTACTGTCCTCTGGTGGGGTTCTAAACCCTATTGAAAAAACTTTATTGTTATCATCATTTTCTAGATGTAATAACCTTGCTTTAGTCTTTTCATGTTCAAAAATTCTTGATATTGAATTTATTTCTTTTATATTTTTTTCTTCTATAAGTTTAAATCCATTATAAATTTTACCTACTTCATATCTCATAAAATCACTCCTAACTTTATTACATTATATCAAAGATAAATAAATGAAACACATATCCCTTTAAATATATTTTGCTTAGTTAAAGTTTAATATTCATTTAAATATTTATATTGTAATTTAAATGAATACTTTTTATATCCTTAAATTTTAATGACTTCTTTATTATAAAGAAGTCATTAAAATTTAAAATTAATTCACTTAATAATATATTAATTTTTTATCTCTGTTTTACTTTTTTCTAATTTTTCTAGATTTTTAGTTGCAGTAGAAAGCATAAGCTTCATTCTATTTAATTGATTTACTTCACTAGCACCAGGATCATAATCTATTAGTGTAATATTTAAATAAGGGTATCTTCTCTTAATTTCTCTAATCATCCCTTTTCCTATTACATGATTTGGTAAACAGGCAAATGGCTGTATACAAACCATATTATTAATTCCAGCTTCTAACAATTTAACAATCTCCGCTGTTAATAACCATCCTTCTCCAGCTTGATTGCCAAGAGATAAAATGTCATCTGTTCTTTTGGCTAATTTTTCAATTGTCTCTGGTGGTGTGAATCTTTTACTGCTGCTAAGAGCTTTTTTCATTTCTCTTATATAAAATTCTATATATTTAATAGCCAATTTACCACCTAAGAAATCTTTTAAACTTCCGCCTAACTTCTCATATTTAAACTTCTGATTATAAGAACAATATAATAGAAAATACATTAAATCCGGTATTATTACTTCTGCTCCTTCTTTTTCTAATATTTCTATAATATTATTATTTGCTAAGCTATGATACTTTAAGAAAATTTCCCCAACTACTGCTACCTCTGGCTTAATTGTATTCTTAATTTCCAAACTATCAAATTCATTTACCATTTGGCTTATAATATTTTTAAATTCTTTAAAACTTCCACTAATTATGTTGTTTTTACATATTTCTAACCATTTTAAATAAAGTAAATCTGTTGAATTTTTTATCTTCTCATAAGGCCTTACTCTATTTATCATTTTCATAAACAGATCACCATAGGTTACTGCCATCAAACCTTTATTAATCATTGGTACAGTTATTTTAAATCCTGAATTATTCTCTATTCCTTGAACACTTAAAGATATAACTGGTATATTTTCATATCCTGCATCTTTTAATGCTTTTCTTATAAGACCAATATAGTTAGATGCTCTACAAGTACCTCCTGTCTGAGAAATTACTACAGAAGTACTACTTAAATCATAATCTCCAGACTTAAGTGCACTTATGATTTGACCTATTACTACAATGGCAGGATAACAAGTATCATTATTTACATATTTTAATCCTTCTTCTATGGTATGCCTATTAACTGTTGGTAACACTTTTAAATTGTATCCTGAACTTTTAAAAGCAACTTCCAATAGTTCAAAATGTATTGGAGAAAATTGTGGACAAAGTATTGTATGTTTTTCTCTCATCTCTTTTGTAAATATAGTTTTATCGTATGTCTTTATAATTTTTAACTTAGAAATTTGTAATTTATTTCTATTATCTATAGCAGCCTTAAGAGAGCGTATTCTAATCCTAGCTGCACCTAAATTATTGACTTCGTCTATTTTTAGTAATGTATATATTTTGCCAAAACTTTCTAATATCTCTTGTACTTGATCTGTAGCAATTGCATCTAATCCACATCCAAAAGAGTTTAATTGGATTAACTCTAGATTTTCTCTATTACCTACAAAATTTGCAGCCCTATATGTTCTTGAATGGTAAGTCCATTGATCAAGCACTCTTAATGGCCTTGAAGTTTTAGCTAAATCAGCTACGGAATCCTCTGTAAAAACTGCCAGACCTTCTTCTGATATCATATTGGCTATACCATGATTTATTTCTAAATCTAAATGATATGGTCTACCGCTTAATACAATTCCCTTTCCGCCACTTTTATCTAAATCTCCTAAAATTTCTAATGCTTTATTTTTTAAATCTTCCTTAACCTTTATAGCTTCCTCATAAGATTTATCAATTGCAATATTTATTTCTTTTTGACTTATATCAAAGGCTCTTAATTCATCATATAAATTTTTTTTCATTGACTTTTTATCATTAAAATTTAAGAATGGATTTTTATATATAATATCTCCACTTCTCAAAAATTCAATATTGTTTTTAATAACTTCTGGATAAGAAATTACTATAGCGCAGTTATAGTGATTATCTGCGGTCTCATCTTCCAGTTTCTCATAAGGAATACATGGATAAAATATAAATTTTAAACCCTTTTTTATAAGATTTACTATATGACCATGAGCAATTTTTGCAGGATAACAAAGAGACTCAGATGGTATAGTATCAATTCCTTCATTATAAATTTTCTTTGTAGAATTTGGAGATAATACTACTCTAAAACCTAGTTCCGTAAAGAAAGTATACCAAAATGGATAGTTTTCATACATATTTAAAACTCTTGGTATTCCTACTTCTCCTCTTGTTGCCTCTTCTATGGTGAGAGGTGTATATCCAAAAATTCTTTTATATTTATAATCAAATAAATTTGCCGCTTTCTTTTTATTTTTAGCAACTCCTACACACCTCTCACATCTATTACCAGAAATAAATTTTCTACCATCGGAAAATTTATTTATAGTAAGCAAGCAGTTGTTACTACATAATCCACAATGATTAAATTCATTTGCTACTTTAAATTTCTTAAGGTCAGATTCTGCTATAATACTCGAAACTTCATTTTTATTATAATTTTCTTTTGCAATAAGAGCAGCACCAAATGCTCCCATAAGCCCTGCAATATCAGGTCTTATAGCTTCTTTGCCAGAAACTTTCTCAAAGGCTCTTAAAACAGCTTCATTATAAAAAGTTCCCCCTTGAACTATAATTTTTTCGCCAAGTTCCTCAGGATTTTTTATTTTTATAACTTTATAAAGAGCATTTTTAATTACAGAATAAGATAATCCAGCAGATATATCTCCAATATTTGCACCTTCTTTTTGAACCTGCTTAACTTTAGAGTTCATGAACACGGTGCATCTTGATCCTAAGTCTACTGGACTTTGTGATAATAAACCTTCACTAGAAAACTCTTCAATACTCATATTTAAAGATTGTGAAAACATATCAAGAAAAGAACCACATCCTGATGAGCAAGCTTCGTTTAATTGAATAGAATTTATCACTCCATCCTTTATTTTAATGCACTTCATATCTTGACCTCCTATATCAAGTATAAAGTCTACACCCTTTAAAAAGTGCTCCGATGCTTTATAATGTGCGATGGTTTCAACTTCTCCAATATCAATATTTAAAGCTGACTTTATAAGAGCTTCTCCATATCCAGTAACAGTGGCTTTAACAATTTTTATTTTCTCATCCATCTTACTATATATATCTCTTAATATGTTTATAGTACTTTCTAAAGGATTTCCCTTATTACCATCATAAAAAGAATATAATATGGCACCTTCATTATCTATTAATATAGCTTTAGTAGTTGTAGAACCAGCATCTATACCTAGGAAAGCTTCACCTTCATATGTAGTTATATCTCTTCTTTTAGCCTTATAGTTATAGTGCCTTTCTCTAAAGCTTTGTAATTCTTGTTCATCTTTAAATAATGGCTCTAATGTATATGAAGCAGATACATTGTTATTATCTAAGTTTTTAACAGATTTTAATAATTGTTCAAAGGTTATAGCTTTCTCTTTTTTAGATTCAATAGCTGTACCAATAGCTACAAATAGTTGAGAGTTTTGTGGAAATAATATTTCTTCCTGTTTTAATTTTAAAGTCTCAATGAATCTTTTTCTAAGCTCTGATAAAAAGTACAAAGGTCCTCCTAAAAATGCTACATTCCCCTTTATTGGCTTTCCACAAGCAAGACCACTTATGGTTTGATTTACAACAGCTTGAAATATAGATGCAGCTATATCTTCCTTTGTAGCTCCTTCATTTATAAGAGATTGTATATCAGTTTTTGCAAAAACTCCACATCTTGCAGCAATTGGATAAATAATCTTATAATTTTTAGCTAACTCATTTAATCCTTGAGCATCAGTTTCAAGTAATGTAGCCATCTGATCTATAAAAGCTCCTGTACCACCAGCACAAACTCCATTCATACGTTGCTCTAAACTGCCTTCAAAGTATGTTATTTTTGCATCTTCTCCACCTAATTCTATCGCTACATCAGCAGTATCTATAAAAGCTTCAATTGCTTTTGTGCAAGCAATAACCTCTTGAATAAAAGATAATTCTAAAAGCTTTGAAAGTGATAATCCACTAGACCCTGTCATCATTGCTGTAATATTATAATCTTTATATTTGTTAAAAGCTTCTTTTATAAGTAAAGCTGTAGTTTCTTTTATATTAGAGTAGTGTCGTTCATATTTACTATAAATAATATTATCTTTCATATCTAATAATACAAGCTTAATAGTAGTTGATCCTACATCCACTCCTAAATGTAATATTTCTTTCATAAACTTCTCGCTCCAGTACTATCATTATTAAGGCATCTTCAAAAAAATAATAGACCATATGTTAGCCTATTTTCCTTCAGATGCCTAATGTCACCTACATCATGAATAGTATCCATAATATATGAGCATCATTTTATGATTTTACCCTTTTTCATACATAATATACTTACTTTTATTCTATATATGAAAATTATAGAGCGGAAATAAAGCCATTTGTATAAAACAAATGGCTTTACTTTATAATTTTGAAAGTAAGGTCTTTCCTAGTATAGTTACAAAATTTACATCATCTAAAGCAAATTCCTTTTTTCTAGCTGAAACAGATAAATATAAAATTGCTCTAACTTTGTCATTTTTTATAATAGGTGAAACAATCACTGATTTCCAATTTGGCATAGAACTTAAAGAATCATATTCATTGATATTATCCCAATCTATAGTACAAATATTATTCTTATTAACTATAACATCTCTTACTAAGCTTTCATTATATTTTTCAGAATTTATCCATTCTTTATCAAATGCTCTTCTTCCATAGATATCTCTTATTTCACTATCACTTACTAGGAATATGATTCCATTATCTGACTCTGTTGATTCTATAATTCTTCCTAATGCATTATAGAGCATTTCTTCTCTTTCTTTACTGGCTCCAACAATTTCAATAAGCTCAATCATGGTGGAAACATTTCTAAAATCTTGATTTATATTACCAGAAATAATTCCTGTAAGCTTGTTTGTTGGATTCAATTTGCCTCTATATTTTTCACTCCAAACTACTGATCTATTCCTACCTGTATTTTTAGCAATATACAGAGCTTGATCTACCTTTTCTATTAATTCTTCATACTGAGTAGCATGTTCTGGAAAAGTAGCTACTCCCAAGCTTATAGTCACATCTCGTTTACCCTTTAATATATTTTTCTTATGGATTTTATCACGAATTTTTTCTGCAACTGTATAAGCTCCATACATATCTGTTTCTGGAAGAATTACTATAAATTCTTCTCCTCCATATCTTCCACATATATCTGTTTCTCTTATATTATCTAGTATAATATCACAAATTTCTTTTAATACTAAATCTCCTGTTCTATGACCAAACCTATCATTTATATCTTTAAATAAATCTATATCAATCATAAGAATAGAAAAATTAGAATTGTATTCATTGCAATATTCTAATTGATTATTAATTGCTTTTTCTAAATACTTTCTAGTAAGAGTAGAAGTTAATTTATCTGTAGTAGAGCTGATTTGAGTATTATATTTATCAAGTATAATACCTAATATCTTAGTAATTTTTAAGCATTCTTTTAAGCTATCTTCATTAATATTATTTAATATTCTCTCAGATTCTAAATAAATATATCCTATAGTATTATCTATATAATATATATCAGAATTCCTTTTTAAAATTTTAATTCCTTTATCACCTTTACCATCCATTATTATTGGAATACACATACTTGATTTAATAGATGAACTAGTTATTTTACAAGATGTAAGAGTAAACCTTTCTATAAAATCATCTTTAATAATAAGTGATTTTCTGATATCTCTCACTCTATTAAGTATAGTTAAATCTTTGGGTAATTGTTTATTGCTATTACTACTTGCTAAAATTTCAAATTTTCTGTCATTTTCAACTACTACTATTGCTCTACTGGATATAGTTAAATAACATAAGTATTCAACTATTATTTCCATATTCTTTATACTGTTTGTTGTTAAATGTTCAAAAATATCTGTTATATCTGTTATTTTTGTAGGTAGTGATAAAGAACTTAGTTCTCTTAAAGAATCCATAAAAAAATTACTCTTTATAAATTCATTATAATTTAATAAATTAAATAAATCTTCTACATCATTCTCTGTATTAACTTCAATTTTATTCTTACTAGAATCTATAGTATTTTTTCCATATTTATAACAATCAACTATACACTTAAATCTTTCAAATGGTAATACCATATTATTGCAAGTAATAAAACCTACTCTAAAATCTTTAGGTACTTGTAATGTTAAATCTATAATTACTCCACAAGCTTCAAAATAATAGATTGCTGCATAAGAAAATTCTTTTTTATTATAAAAATAATTTGCTATAGTTAAATAAACTATCCATAATAAATAACTTTGCTCTTCTTCCTTACAACTGTTCAAAACATCAATTAAGCTTTCTAAATTAACATTATCATATAATACTGTCTTAAGAAAAATTACTCTTGTAATGTTTCTATAGGATTTAACTTCATTTTCTATTGGTTCAATTAATTTTAGCAATCTTTTAGCTAATTTAATACTGTTGTTTAAATAAAAATTTGTCGCTGAAATACATATTATTGAAGCCGCAGCATCTTTATTAGTAAAATTATTAAATTTTTCTTCTAATTCTTTAAACAATTCTTCTATATCTTCATATTTATTTTGTTCAAGTTTAAAAATTAAGTTTAAAAGCTCAATTTCAAATCTAAATATTACATCAGAGTTATTGTAAGAATCTAAAGCTTTTTTCATATAATTTTCTGCTATACATATCTCTCCACAAATATAGTGAATCCTATATCCTAAAAGATAAAATTGCCCTGCATCCCTTTCTGTTACATTGTATTCATCAATATATCTCTTACTCAGTAAATAATATTTATAAGTTTCACTATATCTTCCAAATTTATATAGTATATTTCCTAAATAAGTATTACAATAAAACCCTATAGAAGGATAATCATACTTTTTAGCTTTTTCTGATGCTAAAATATAATTATCGTAGGCATCATTATATTGATTCAAGCTATAATGAACAAAAGCTATATTTATTAATGCTATTATCTCGTCATATACTAAATTCTTTTCCTTACTTAAATTATATACTGTATTAAAGTATTCAAAAGCTTTATCTGTGTCCTCATAATAATCACTATATATAACTCCTATATTATTCAGTATCCTTATTTTTTCTCTATAATTTTCATCATTACACAATGCTAAACATTCAGTAAGCATTTGTAATGCTTCTTTTATTTCATTTGTATATATAAATATGCTGCATATTATACTATAAAATTTAAATTTATATTCTGAGTTTTTTTTATCACATTTTTTTAAGGTCTCTATACAAATATTATAGGATTCTTCATATTTTCTTTCTGCTAAATACATAGAAGCCAGTATAAAATTATATGCTATTAAGCCATCTTCATAATTTATTTTACTTAAGACTTCTTTTGCTTTTTCTTCATATACCTTAGCTTCTTTTATATAATTTCTTTCAACATATATCTCTAATATATTAATTAGGGCATCCACTACTTCCTCATAACAATGCTCTTTTTCCCCTAAGGTCACTGCATCTTTAAAATATTCTAAAGCAGTGCTTTGTTCATCTTCTTGAACATATAAATTCCCTATATTTAGCATCACATTTAATATATACTTACTATTGCTTCCACTACTTTTTAAATGATGTAATATTTTAAGAAAATTACTTATGGCATCTTTTCTATTATTCAGCATTAACATTGTCTCTGCGTTTTTATTATAATAATTTATTAATTTTATTTTGTCTTCTGCTCCTTCTAAATGATAAATAAGCTCCTCTAAATATTCATTTCCTCCTTCTAAATAATATTTTTCTAGCATCTCTGCCGCTAATTTATGTTTACTCTTTTTTTCATATTTATCTATTCTCTCGTTAATATATATTTTTAAAAACTTATTATAGAAATCAAAGACAAAACCTCTATCTTCAATTTTCTTACATAATACTCCTTTAGATATTAAATCATCTATAAATTTTTCAAGTTTATTAATGTCTATATCTACAAATATACTTATCATTTCTAAAGAAGTTGCTTTATCAAATATAGAAATTACTGAAAGGATCTCATAAGTTATTTTATCAAACTCATTTATTTGGCTTTCTAGCGCTTCATGCATATTTTTAGGAAATTGAAGATTTTCAAAATCATATTTTTTATACCATTTTCCACTACTATCATTTATATATATATATTTTCTAAAGAAAATATCTTTTAATAATTCCTCTACAAATAGGGGATTCCCACTGGTATTTTTATAAATTAATTCAGTAAAATTTTCCGGTATATACTGCATACATAATATATCCTTAATCATAATACCTACTTCATCAATATTAAGTTCTTTAAGTATAATTTCCAGTCTTATATCTTCTTTTACTTTATATATAAATTCCATAAACTTTTTATTTTTTAGGCACTCACCATCACAATAAGTAAATATCAGCATCAATTTATTATTCTTATTACATTTACTAAAATTATAAAGAATAAATTCCAATGTAAAATCATCTGCACAGTGTAAATTATCAATTAATACTATTATAGGCTTATCCCAAAATACCTCTTCAATAAAATTACTGATATTATTTATAACTCTAAATTTTTCTTTAGCTCCTATTAAAGTTTCTATAGGTGTTATATCTATGTTATCTGCTATTTCTGGAACAAATTTTACAATATCATAAGCATATTTATTTATAGTTTCTTGTTTTGCTTTTGAAACAACTTGTCGTATAAATTCACTAAAAACTTTCTCACTGCTTTTACAATCTATTTTTTTATCTAAGGTACTATAAACATTTGTGTTCTTTAACCTTAATAAATACTCTAAATGCTTTAAAAATTTAGTTTTTCCTATGCCTGTTTCCCCATGTATAGTAACTATTTTGTTCAACATCTCATACTTAATTAAAGAATTATAAATATTTATTATAGATTTTATTTCTTCTTCACGGCCTACTAATTTATTATTAAAATTTAATTTTTCAAGTACTTCTTTTTTATAAGGTTTATAGTTTGTATTAAATTTATTATTGATATCTACTATAATATCTGTCACACTATCATATCTTTCTTTAGGGTCAAACTTTATCATCTTTTCAATAATGCCATAAAATTTTTTGTCAAATTTATTTATAGCTTCATAATCTTCATAAAGATAGTTGTTTATATTTTTAATAACATTACTAATACTTTTATTGCTTAAGTTGTAGTCATTACTTTGTAAGCATAATATTAGTAAAAACACACCTAAAGAATAAATTTGAGATTTTATTGTATATTCTTGTTTATTTATATTTTCTGGAGCTTTGAATAAATTTTCCTTTGCAAGCTCTTCTGTAAATTCATATTTTGTTAATTCAACAGTAATTAAATCTTTTAATTTTATAATATTATTTTCACTATCATAATAAACACTATCTCCATTTAAATGTTCATAAATATATCCTTGTACATTTAGATAGTTTAAAAGTTGACATAGAGTAGCAAAAATATCAATTATTTTTTCTTTGGTGTCCCATTGTAAATCAATAAGCTTATCTTCTTTATCCATTAATTCAATAGTATAATAGTACATTTTATTATAAACTTGTTTATTATCGATCATGTCTACTAATCCAAACTCAAATATAGACAGCAATCCTACCTTATTAATACTACCTAAACTTGAACAATTATCTATACAAAAATTAATAAAATTTTTTGGAATGTATTTTGAATTAAGAATGTTAAGTTGTACTATTTTCGAATTATTTAATATATCTACTGCCTTATAAGAAGAATATAGTCTGCTTTGCTTTTTATGTTCAATTACCCTATATCTATTATTTAAAATTTCCATCCTTAATTACACCCCTTTTTCAATGACCCTCACTAAATCATTTACCATAATTATATCAAAATAAAACATTTTTTTAAATATTTACCATTTATATCTAAATAAATTGCTTAAAAATAGAGTAGATACTCTAATATAGATATTATGTTGTAAAATAATCATGATCTACTATACTTCTTCTTAAAACTACTAAATTAAAAAATGAGGAATTTGTAAAATAAATTCTTCCTTATTCATATCTCTTTTTAATCGTACTAATTAGTAGTGCCTTCATTTAGAAATCAGCATTATTTTAAAACATAATGAAAATATAAGTATCTACTCAAACTTTTATGTTAAGATTTCATATCCATTTTCAGTAACTCTTATAGTATGCTCCCACTGAGCAGATAATGAGTTATCTTCTGTAACTGCAGTCCAATTATCTTCAAGTATCACAACCTCAGGCTTTCCTATATTAATCATAGGTTCAATAGTTAAAGTCATATTTGGGAGTAATATCATGCCTTCTCCTGGTCTTCCTATATGGGCTACAAAAGGTTCTTCATGAAACTCTAATCCTACTCCATGACCACCAAAATCGTATACTACAGAATAGCCATGGCTTTCAGCATGCTTTTGAATAGCATGCCCTATATCTCCAATAGTTTTATAAGGCTTAACTTGCTCTATTCCTATTTCTAAACATTCTTTTGCAACTTTTACAAGATTTTTAGCTTCTTCTGATGCTTCTCCAATGATATACATTCTACTTGCATCTCCATAATACCCATCTAAAATAGACGTAACATCTACATTAACAATGTCCCCATCTTTTAATATAGTTTTTTCATTTGGAATACCATGACATACTACATTATTTATAGAAATACAAGTGCTTTTAGGATACCCGTGATATCCTAATGTAGCAGGATATCCACCATGTGAAATTGTGTATTCATGTATCCATGTATTGATCTCTTCTGTACTAATACCTGATTTTATTTTTTCACCTACCATGTCTAATATATCCCTAGTAAGCTTACATGCCTTTCTAATTCCCTCTATTTGTTCTTCAGTTTTCATGATATCTCTAGGTATTGTATATCCTACTTCAAGCTCTAATTTTCCTAAAAATTCATCTTGATTCATATGACATTTTTTATATTTTTTCCCACTTCCACACCAACAAATATCATTCCTATTAAATTTGTTCATCTTTTTTTCCTCCTAATTATAGAAAACAAGGTAACTTAACCTTATTATTATAAATCTTATCTATGTTAAATATATTTAAATACAATATAAATATTTGAATTTATAATACATAAATTATATTATAGTTTTAATATTTTATTACTCAACTATATCTAAATAAGTTATAGGTATATTGTTTATAAATATTATAATAAAGGTAATACAATTTTTTAAATAAAAATCAGTTATTAATATATGATAACTTGAAACTTATTTTTTCACTCGCTATGTAAACTTGAAACTAATAAGAAATATATCAGGATATTTACTAAGTTTGAAGTCTAAATAAAGCTAAGGAAATTCCTTAGCCCTACTTTAGATATCTTTTTAAAAATAACTAATCAATATACTAAATCATTTTGTATTATACTAAATCAGCATATTACTAATGTAACTACTTATTAACAAAATCTATCGATCTATATGACTCTATATGACACAAAATATTCGTCATATCTTTGACTAATTATTTTATAATATTTACTCAATATGATAGATATATATATACCTAATTTCTTTATTTTGTAATAACTTTAAATAATCGTATAAGGACACATCTTTTCTGTTTACACTATGTTGCGCCATAAATAAATCATTTTGACCAAGAACTAAATTATATTCTTTGGCATGTATAACTTGAGAGTGATAAGGATGATTATAATTTTGAGGATCTCCATATTGAACTATATCCCCTATTTCAAGAAAATCATATAATGAATTAAAGTCATTCAGTGCTTCTAATACTGTCATTTTTTTAAATACCTTAGCAGCATTTTGACCAAATCCATTTTCATTACCCCAGTATCGCTTAAAATATCTTGCACTTCTCCAACTCAAAGAGATTTTTTTTAATTGTTTCTCATCCTTTGTATAACAAAACCAACTTTGATAGCTACCATAATCTTGGCCTCTCATTTCCATACCGCCAGCAAATAAAACCTGAGATATAAAATTCGTACAGTCATCCCCCTTAAATAAAGGATATTTATTAATATTAGGAATTTCTGCATGCATCTCAGCATAAGCTTTTGCAGCCTCTCTATTATACTTTCCAGCTCTCTTGTTGCTTTTTTCATCGTTAAGTAGAGGGTTAATTATGTTTTTCTTAATTTTACGTGCCATATTTCTAAAACTCAAATTACCACCTACTTATTATTCCTATTATTAATTATATACGCAACTATATATAATTTGTTAACTAATATTTTCTATACTAAATTTTTTCTCTTAATTTTCCCATGAAAAATAATCCAACCATATCTGGTCCTGTATGACTAGTAATTATAGTTCCTTCTTCATTAGTTATTATTTTTTCTACATTATCAAATTTTCTTATTGCTTCTTCTAAAAGCTTTCCATCTTCATAATTATCCCCATAACTTATAGCCACAGTTATTTTTTCATCAGGATTTATATTATCTTTAAATTTTTCAACTAATGTTGCTATTGCCTTTTTCGTTCCTCTTGTCTTTGAATAGCTTACTATTTGTCCCTCATGGTTTACATACAGTATAGGCTTAACATTTAAAAGACTTCCTACCACCGCTGCTGAACTTGATATTCTTCCTCCTCTTTTTAAATGTGATAAATCATTTACTGTAAAGAAGGCATGAGTTCTTGTTTTTGCTTCTTCTAGAAAATCTACAATTTCATCTTTAGTTTTTCCTTGCTTCATCATTTCATAAGCATAGTATCCTAACAATCCCTCTCCTAAACTAGCAGACATTGAATCTATAACAGATATGTCTACATTAGCATATTCTTCTTTTATATTTTCTACAGCCATTCTAGCACTATCAACAGTACCTGATAACGCTCCACCTAAAGATATGTATATTATAGATTTGCCTTCCTTAACTAAAGGTTTAAAAACTTCCTCAAATCTAAAACTATTTATTTGAGATGTTGTAGGCATTTCTCCTGATTTCAATGCTTTATAAAATTCCTTACGATTAAATTTTTCACCAAAGTCATCTATTACATCTTTGCCTTTATAGCTACAATTAATTCCTATACCTATAACATTTTCTTGTTTTATAAAGTCAAGGGTTACAGTACTAGCAGAGTCTATTATTAAAACTATATTTTTATTCATCTTATCATCCCTTCCATAGAGCTTAATAGCTTTCAATAGTTATTATTTAGAAATTTTTAAGTGTTTAAGACAAAAATAGCTGCTCAAAAACTCAACAAATATTTTATGTGAGATAATTTGACAACTTCTTCTAAAGCAGTATATTACAAAACAGATTGTCATACTAATAAATTATTTTTCGAAGATGTCTTATTATAATTTTATCAAAATTTATTAGTTTATTATAATATAAATTGATAATTATAATCTAAAATTAATAATTATAATCTAAAATTAATAATAATTATTTCCCTAGCTATAATTATTGTTATCATTTGCTATTTAATTATTACAAGCTAGATAAAGTGTCTGAAATAAAACAACTATTCAAAGGATACTTAAATTGAATCTAGTAATAGGTTATACCTATTATTAGATGTTTAACCTAAAAATTCCTCTAAAAATAATAGAAAGCATAAAATATCTTAAAAATTAAGATATTTTATGCTTTCAGACGCCTTAATACTTATTCAATAACTTTTCCTATCTTTCTAAACTTATAATATCTTTGTGTTAATAATGCTTCTATTGGTTCTTTTTTTAATCTAAATACTGTTTCTTCTAAATGTCTATATATGCTGTTAGACATTTCTTCTATATCTTTATGTGCACCACCTATTGGCTCTTTAATTATTCTATCTATGATTCCAAAGTTTAATAAATGTTCTGATGTTATTTTCATATCTTCAGCAGCCACTTTTGCTTTTGAAGCATCCTTATAAAGAATACTTGCAAATCCTTCTGGAGATAGTATTGAATATATAGCATGTTCTAGCATCCACACTTCATCTGCTACTGCCATAGCCAATGCTCCGCCACTTCCACCTTCTCCTATAACTATTGATATTATAGGTACTTTTAGGCTGGACATCTCCATAAGATTTCTCGCAATGGCCTCTCCTTGGCCTCTTTCTTCTGCACCTACACCACAAAAAGCACCAGGTGTATCTATAAAACATATAACAGGTCTTCTAAACTTTTCCGCTTGTTTCATAAGTCTTAATGCTTTCCTGTATCCTTCAGCATTAGGCATTCCAAAGTTTCTCATTATGTTCTCTTTAGTATTTTTTCCTTTTTGAATTCCTATTATTGTAACAGGCGTTCCTTTAAAATCAGCAATTCCACCTACAATAGCAGGATCATCTCCAAAATATCTATCTCCATGAAGCTCTATAAAATCTTTAAATACTCTCTCTATATAATCAAGGGCAGTAGGTCTTTCTACCAATCTTGCTATACTAACCTTATCCCAAGAAGTAAGGTTTTTATAAGCTTCTTTTTGCATTTTATAAAGCTTAATTTCTAATTCTTGTATATCATTATCTAAATTCATATCATTTTCAGCAGCTTGTTTTTTTAATTCCATTATATTATTTTTAAGTTCATATAATCTTTTTTCAAACTCTAATGGTGCCATAAAATTCACTCCTGTTTTATCACTAATTAATTATAAATTATGATATTTTAAAAGCTTTGATAATGTTTCTTTTAATTCGTTTCTTTTTACTACCTTATCAATAAAACCTTTTTTTAATAAAAATTCAGCTCTTTGAAAATCATCAGGCAATTTTTCTTTAATAGTTTGCTCAATTACCCTTCTTCCTGCAAAACCAATTAATGCATTAGGTTCAGATAGTATTATATCGCCAAGCATGGCAAAACTAGCAGTTACTCCTCCTGTTGTTGGATCTGTAAGTACAGTAATATATAGGTTGCCATCTTCGTTATGTTTTGCTATAGCTGCTGAGGTTTTCGCCATCTGCATAAGGGAATATATTCCCTCTTGCATTCTAGCACCACCTGAAGCTGTAAATATTATTATAGGCTTTTTAAATTTTGTAGCATTTTCAATAGCTCTTGCAATTTTTTCTCCTACTACAGATCCCATACTTCCCATCATAAATCTGCTATCCATAACTCCAATTACAATATCAATACCATTAATCTTTCCTTCTCCTGTAATTACGGCTTCTTCGATGTTGGTAGACTCTCTAAGTGAACTAATTTTATCTTCATATCCTTTAAAATTAAGAGGATTTGAAGATGTCATATATTTATCATATTCTATGAAAGTGCCATTATCTATAACTTGACAAATTCTCTCTCTTGCACCTATTCTAAAATGATAGCCACAACTATCACAAACCATGTGGTTATTTTTTAGATCTCCTTTATAAAGTGCCTTACCACAATTGTTGCACTTTATCCATAAGCCATTAGGTATATTAGGTTTACTTTGATTATCTTCATATTTAGATGAATTGCCATCAATATTATCTATCTTTAATTGAATATATTTATTCTTCTTAAAAAATTTATTAAGCTCAAACATTGAGTTACCCCCTCTTAAGAGTTATAACCTAGTTCACTAGTAACAAAGCTAGTATCAAAGTCTCCACTTAAAAACTTAGGGTTACTTAAAATTTCTAATTGAAACCCTATATTAGTAGTAACTCCATCAATTATAACTTCTCCTAATGCTCTTTCCATCCTGCTTATTGCTTCCTCTCTTGTTCTTCCATATACAATAAGCTTCGCAATCATAGAATCGTAAGTAGGTGGTATAATATATCCTTGATATACTGAACTATCTATCCTTACCCCTAATCCTCCTGGCAAATGAAGATAATTTATTTGCCCAGGACATGGCATAAAATTTTTACTTGGATTTTCTGCATTTATTCTACATTCAATAGCATGCCCATTTAACTTTATATCTTCTTGAGTAAATGCTAAACTCTCTCCATAAGCTATTTTTATTTGTTCTTTTATTAGATCCATTCCTGTAATCATTTCTGTTATAGGATGTTCAACCTGTATTCTGGTATTCATCTCCATAAAATAATAATTTCCATGCTTATCTAACAGGAATTCAATGGTACCAGCATTTTTATAACCGATACTTTTAGCTGCTTTTACTGCTACTTCTCCCATTGATATCCTCAATTCCTCAGAAATAGTAGGACCTGGAGCTTCTTCCATAACTTTTTGATTTCTTCTTTGTATTGAACAATCTCTTTCTCCAAGATAGATAGTATTTCCATAATTATCTGCAAGTATTTGTATTTCTATGTGCCTTGGTTCCTCAATAAATTTTTCAATATACATAGAATCATCTCCAAAAGCAGTCTTTGCCTCTGCTTTAGCAGTTTCAAAAGAAGATATGAATTCTTCTTCATTTCTTATAACCCTTATTCCTCTTCCTCCACCACCTGCTGATGCCTTTATCATAACAGGGTATCCTATTTTTCTTGATACTTCTAAAGCACTTTGAGGATTTTCTACTATTCCATCAGAACCAGGTACTATAGGAACATTAGCATTAATCATCATTTCTCTAGCCCTTGCTTTGTTTCCCATATTCTCTATATTTTCAAAACTTGGTCCTATAAATGTTATATTACATTCCTCACACATCTTTGCAAATTTACTATTTTCCGATAAAAATCCAAATCCGGGATGAATAGCTTCTGCTCCTGTTAATACTGTAGCACTTAATATATTTTCTTCATTTAAATAACTATCTTTAGATTTAGCAGGTCCTATACAAATTGCTTCATCTGCCAATTGAGTATGAAGTGCATTCACATCTATTTCAGAATAAACTGCTACAGTCTTTATGCCCATTTCTCTGCAAGCTCTAATAATTCTAACAGCTATTTCACCTCTATTTGCTATCAATATTTTTTTAAACATAACTGTACCTTCCCTAGCTTAGGCATGTGAAAAAGCATGCCTAAATAATATTTAAAATTTAACTTTTTATAAAATTAAAATATAAGTTCCACTATAGATAAACTATCTCAAAAATTAATCACCTACTGCAAAAGTTAACTCTGCTTCACAAGCTACTTCTCCATTTACTGTTGCTATTGCTTTACCTATACCCATAGGTCCCCTCATTTTTATTATTTCTACCTTTAGCTTTAAAGTATCTCCTGGAACTACTTTCCTTCTAAATCTAGCATTTTTAATTCCGCCAAAATAAGCAGTTTTACCTCTAAAGTCATCAGTATCAAGTAATGCAACTGCACCTACTTGTGCCAATGCTTCAATAATTATCACTCCTGGGAGTACAGGCTCCTTAGGAAAATGTCCTTGAAAAAAGTATTCATTCATAGTTATATTTTTTATTCCTATAGCACTTTTACCTGGAATAACTTCTTCAATTTTATCTATAAATAAAAAGGGATATCTATGAGGTATTATTTCTTGTATTTGTTTTATATCATAACTTTTCTTTTCCAATTTTTTCCCTCCCATATAATAATTTTTTATTAAATTTTAATCCTTCTTTATCTTAAATAGACATTGCCCATATTCGACCATATCTTCATTTTGTACTAATATCTCTGTAATAATGCCATCTACATCGCTTTCAATTTCATTCATAAGCTTCATAGCTTCTATTATGCAAAGTATATCTCCCTTTTTAACTTTACTTCCTACCTCTACAAAAACTTTGGAATCAGGACTAGGTGATGAATAAAAGGCTCCTACTATAGGTGAATTTATAGTGCATATGTCTTCGCTACAATAAGCCTCTGCTTCAACTCTCTCCGGCGATTTTTCCATAGTTTTTTTACCATTATTTTCTAAATTTGGCTGAGTATCTACTAATGTTTCATGCATAACAGAAGATGAATTCTTCTCTAGAGTATTAACAACTTCAATTTCTTTTTTCATTTTTATTTTTAGGCCATCTTGCTCTACCTCAAAGGATGTAAGATTTGATTCACTAACAGCTTTTATAAGCTGCTGTAAGCTTTTAAAATCCATAATTACTCCTCCCATTTTTTAAGTAAAATACTAGCATTATGTCCACCAAATCCTAAAGAGTTAGATAGTGCATATTTTAATTTTCTACTTCTTCCCACATTAGGAACATAATCTAAATCGCAATCTTCATCTTGAATTTTAAGCCCTATAGTAGGAGGTATAAATCCTTCTTCTAAAGATTTAATACATACTATAGCCTCTACTGCTCCAGCTGCTCCAAGTAAATGTCCTATCATAGACTTAGTTGAACTTATTGGTATTTTATATGCTTCTTCTCCAAATACCGATTTTATCGCTAAGGTTTCAAATTTATCATTATATGGAGTACTAGTTCCATGAGCATTTATATAAGAAACATCTTTTGCTTCTATTTGAGCTTCTTCTATAGCCATTTTCATAGCCCTTGCTGCTCCTTCACCATCTGGTGATGGTTGAGTTATATGAAAAGCATCACAAGTTACACCATATCCTAACATTTCTCCATATATCCTCGCTTCTCTTGACTTTGCATGATCAAGGGATTCAAGAATAACAATTCCTGCTCCTTCTCCCATAACAAATCCATTACGTTCTTTATCAAAAGGAATTGATGCCCTTAAAGGATCTTCACTTTTTGTCAGTGCTGTTAATGAAGAAAATCCTGCCATTGCTATATCAACTATAGGTGCTTCACATCCTCCTGCAATAATTACATCTGCTCTACCAGATTTTATCATTTCAAAAGCTTCTCCTATTGCATTTGTACCTGTTGCACAAGCAGTAACCACAGTAGAACAAATTCCTTTTGCACCGTATTTTATAGCTACATTTCCAGCTGCTATATTTCCTATTATCATAGGTATCATAAATGGTGAAACTCTATTAGGTCCCTTTTCCATTAATTTTTTATACTCAACTGTTATAGTTTCAAGTCCACCTATGCCTGATCCAATAATTACTCCAAATTTTTCTTTATTTAAAGACTCAATATCCAAATTTGAATTTTTAATAGCTTCTTCAGCAGCTACCATGGCATATTGGCAATACTTATCCATTCTTTTTGCTTCTTTTTTATCCATATAATCTTCTATATTAAAATTTTTAAGCTCTCCTGCAACTTTTGCTTTAAAATTTGAAACATCAAAAGTTTTTATAAAATCTATTCCACACTTTCCATCTTTAATGCTATTCCAAAAAGTTTCTAAATTATTTCCTAGTGGAGTTAATGCTCCCATACCTGTTATAACAACTCTTCTATCCATAAATGCATCCTCCTATAAATTCTACATCACCATTCCGCCATCTACATTTATTACTTGACCAGTTATATACTTAGATTGTTCAGAGGCTAAGAAAGCTACTAAATTTGCAACATCCTCACTACTACCTAACTTTTTTAATGGTATGTTATTAAGTAAGTTTTCCTTAATATTGTCCTTTAAAGTCTCTGTCATATCTGTTTCTATAAATCCTGGTGCTATTGCATTTACATTTACTCCTCTGCTGCCAAGCTCTTTAGCTACTGACTTAGTAAGTCCTATAACCCCTGCTTTAGAAGCACTATAGTTTGCTTGCCCTGCATTTCCTACTACACCTACTACTGAACTTATATTGATAATCTTTCCACTTCTTTGTTTCATCATAATAGGAGTTGCATGCTTTATGGTATTAAATGTACCTTTTAAGTTTGTATCTATAACAATATCGAAGTCTTCTTCTTTCATTCTCATAACAAGATTATCTTTAGTTACTCCAGCATTGTTTACTAGCACATCTACAGAACCAAAATTTTCTTTACAAATCCTAATTAATTCTTCTGCATCTTTTAGTTTAGCAATATCACCTTGAACTGCCTTAGCCTTTACACCTAAAGCTTCTATTTCTTTTACAAGCTCATCAGCTTTATTAATACTATTTTTAAAATTAAAGACTATATTAGCACCTAAAGAAGCTAATTTTAATGCTATTGCTCTACCTATACCTCTACTTGCACCTGTTATTACAACATTCTTTCCCTGTAACATATTCCTCACTCCTATTAGCTCTTTATTTTTTTTACTGTATTTTCTAAAGAAGATATATCTTCCACATTTAGTATCTTTAATTTTCTATCTATTTTCTTAACAAATCCATTTAAAGTCTTACCTGGTCCAATTTCAATAAAAGTATCAACACCATCTCTTATCATAGCTCGTATGGTATCCTCCCACCTAACTGAACTCATAACTTGTAACTTTAAAATATTTTTGATGTTTTCATTTTCATTTATGTAATCTCCAGTCATATTAGTTATTACAGGAATTTTCATTGAATTAAATTCTATTTTATCAAGTTCTAGTGATAATTTTTCCGCTGCTGTTTTTAGCATTGATGTATGAAAAGGTGCACTAAGTGGTAATTGTACCACTTTCTTAGCTCCCTTTTCTTTGCATAACTGTGATGCTTTTTCTAAAGCTTTTATCTCTCCTGCTATAACAATTTGTCCTGGACAATTTAAGTTAGCAAGTTCTACAATACCTTCATTACTTACTTCATTACAAATTTCTTTTATAATATTTTCTTCTAAACCTAACACAGCTGACATTCCACCAAGCCCTATTGGTACTGCTTCTTGCATGAATCTTCCTCTTTTTTTAACTAATTTAACTGCATCTTCAAATTTTATAACATTGCTATAAATAAGTGCTGAATACTCTCCAAGACTTAATCCTGCTGCTATATCAGATTTTATTCCATAATGTTCTAGTGCTTTAAGACAAGCTATGCTCATAGTTAATATAGCTGGCTGAGTATTTTCTGTAATGCTAAGTTCCTCTATAGGTCCTTCAAAACAAAGTTTACTTATTTCAAACCCTAATTTTTCGTTAGCTATATTAAATATATCCCTACATATATCTATATTTTCATAAAGTTCTTTTCCCATTCCTACATACTGAGAACCTTGCCCAGGAAATATAAAAGCTATTTTACCCATAATTTCCTCCTATTAATAATGACTAAAGTTAAGCATCACCTTATATGTTTCTTCAAAAATTTCCTTTATTATTTCTTCACAGCTTTGTTCTTTGCTTACAAGTCCTGCTATTTGTCCTGCCATTACAGAACCCATATCAATATCTCCCTCTATAACAGCTTTTGGCAATGCACCTCTTCCTAATTGATCTAATTGTTCTGGAGATACATTTTCTTTTTCAAGCTTTTGAAATTCTCTAGCCAATTTATTTTTTAACACTCTAACAGGATGCCCTGTACTTCTACCTGTTACTGTTGAATCTATATCTTTTGCAGATATAACTTTTTCTTTGTAATTTTTATGTACGTTACATTCATGTGCAACTAGAAATCTAGTACCCAATTGTACTCCTTTAGCTCCTAACATGAATGCAGCTGCTACACCTCTACCATCACCTATACCACCAGCGGCTATAACAGGTATATTTACTCCGTCTGCAACCTGTGGAATTAATGCCATAGTTGTAAGTTCTCCTATGTGTCCACCAGCTTCACATCCTTCTGCTACTACAGCGTCTGCTCCATAACGTTCCATTCTCTTTGCTAATCCAACAGAAGGTACTACTGGTATAATTTTTATGCCATGAGCTTTCCACATTGCAATATATTTACCGGGATTTCCGGCACCAGTTGTAACTACTTTTACTCTTTCTTCACAAACTAATTTAGCTATATCTTCTGCATGAGGACTAAGCATCATAACATTTACCCCGAAAGGCTTATCTGTTAGCTGTTTTGCCTTTCTTATTTCTTCTCTTACATGCTCTGCTGGAGCATTTCCTGCCGCTATAACCCCAAGACCTCCAGCATTTGAAACTGCTGCTGCTAGTGAACTATCCGCAATCCAAGCCATCGCTCCTTGAATTATAGGATATTTTATATTTAGCATTTCACAAATTGTAGAACTCATATCTATTCCTCCTATAAAAATAAAATTGTGGTTTTGCCACAATTTTTAATGCACAATTTACAGTTTAAAATGTACAATTGTGGAAGCTTCTCAGCTATAACTGAGAAGCTATACATATTAATTATTTATCTTTTTTTCAATATAATCAACAATACCTTTAACATCTTTTATGTCTTCTATTTCTTCATTAGGAATTTCTATATTAAATTCTTCCTCTAATGAAATAATTACTTCAAATAGTTCTAATGAATCTACTCCTAAATCATCACTAAAAGTTGAATTTAATGTCACTTCAGCCTCTTCTAATCCTAATTGATCTGCTATTATTTTTTTAACTTTTTCAAATACCATTTTTATTCCTCCATATAATCTTTTTATTTAGATACCTTACTCCAATTTATTAATGCACTACCATAGGTAAGGCCTCCACCAAATCCTATGATAATAATTTTACTTCCTTTTTTAAGTAAATTTTTTTTATTCAGTTCATCAAGTGCTAATATAATACTTGCACTTGAAGTATTGCCATACTTACTTAAATTCATATAAAATTTATTAATATCATAATTTTTTCTTTTAGATACTGCCTCAATTATCCTAAAATTAGCTTGATGAGGTACAATATAGTCTATATCATCAATATTAAGATTGTTTTCTACTAAAATTCTTTCTATGGATTTTTCTAATACAGCTACAGCAAACTTAAATATATCTTTGCCATTCATTACAACTTTATCGTGAAAATCTTTAGTGCCAGCATTATATATGTTCTTTAAATCTACAGCAGAGCAAGTTAGTGACTCTCCTTTGCTACCATCAGCCTTACATTGAACAGAAGTTATACCAACTTCATCACCTGTAGCAATTACTGCTGCACCAGCACCATCTCCAAAAAGTACACAAGTACTTCTATCATTCCAATCAATTATTTTTGATAATACTTCTGCACCTATAACTAAAGCTTTTTTGTAAGCACCATTTTTTATAAATTGGCTTGCAATATCTATACCATATATAAAACCACTACAAGCTGAAGATATATCAAATGCCATAGCATTCTTAGCACCTATTGCCGCTTGAACATTACAAGCTGTTGATGGTGTTAATGTATCTTGCGTTATTGTAGCAACTATAATTAACTCTATTTCATCTGCTGTTGTATTGCTATCTTGTAATGCCAATTTAGCTGCATTTATAGCAAGCTCTGTTGTAGTTTCATCTTTAGATATATATCTAGTTTTAATTCCAGTTCTACTAACTATCCATTCATCACTAGTTTCTACATATTGAGACAACATATCATTAGTTACTATATTGCTAGGTACATAACTTCCTGTACCTAAAATTTGAACGTTTTTCATTATTAACCCCCGTTCATAAAGTCTAATATTTAGATTTAAAAAATTCATTAAGCTTTTCTAGGGATCTAATTAAAACATCTTCTTCTTCCTGTGAAAGTCCTTCAACGGTAGCTTTTATCATCTCATGATGAAATTTTTCATGTATTCTATAAGCAAGCTTACCTTTTCTAGTTAGGTTTATCTTTACAGATCTTCTATCTTCTTCACATCTATTTCTTTCAACATATCCCTTTTTTACAAGCTTATTTATTGCTGTAGTTAAAGTTCCTACAGTGATTTTTAAATTTTGTGCAACTTCACTCATAGTTTTAACCTCATACATACCTATAGCTTCAATGGTATGTGTTTCAGTTATAGATAAATCCTTTAAAACACTTTCTGCTAATGCTTTTTGTTCTATTTTCAAAATGTCATTAAAAGTTTGAACTAATAATTCATTTAATACCTGTTTTTTTAAAGAAGATTGTTTCATATTTTTCTACTTCCTTTATTTTGATATTCAAATATTTTGATAATCAAAGTATAAACTTATAATTATTCTATGTCAATATTTTTTTAATATAACGATTATGTAATATGTAATATATATTTAAATATTTACAAATTAAGTATAAAATATACATTGCAAATGTATAAATTTCTTTATGAAAGTAGGAATTAAAAATCTTGCTACTTCAGGATTTAAGATATATGTATGATTATTTAAAAATAATTTTTATATTGAACAAGAATAACACTTTTGCAATGCTCTATCAAGATAATAATTAGTTTTTTAGATAATTTTATCATATAAATTTTAAAAGTTCTGTTAAATTCTTTAATAGTTATTATAATTAATTTTATAATATATAATGATATAAAAAGATCAACTTATGAGTTTAACTCATAAGTTGATCCTAAATTTATATTTTTAAAAATTATTTCATTGATTCGATAATGCTATCAACAATGGCATCCATTGAATCTCCGTCATCTTCTTTCATGCTAGAGTTTACTGTCATATCACTATCTAAAATAGTCATTTCTTTCATCTCATCTAAAAGTTCACGCATTAACTTTCCAGATTGAGGTGCCCATGAACCATTTTCAATAAGAGCAAATGTACGTTTTTGAAGATTTAATGCCTTCATGTCCATTATATAATTTAGCATTGGTGGATAAATATTTAAGTTATAAGTTACTGAAGCAAGGACTACGTGACTATATTTAAATGTTTCAGAAATCAAATAAGAAACATGAGTTTTTGAAACATCATACATAGCTACATTAGTTATTCCTTTTTTCACTAATCTTGTTGCTAAGTCATTAGCAGCTGCCTCTGTATTTCCGTACATTGTTCCGTAAACAATCATTACACCCTTTTCCTCAGGTTCATAACGACTCCATTTATCATATTTACCTAGTAAATATTCAAAATCATTACGCCATACTGGTCCATGTAATGGACATATAATTTTTATATCTATAGTACTTGCTTTCTTTAAAAGAGCTTGAACATGAGGACCGTATTTACCTACGATATTTGTATAGTATCTTCTTGCATCATCAATCCAATCACGATCAAAGTTTACTTCATCATTAAATAATTTGCCATCTAATGCTCCAAAAGAACCAAAAGCATCAGCTGAGAATAATACGCCGTTAGTAGTATCATATGTTACCATAGCCTCTGGCCAGTGTATCATTGGAGCAGACACAAATACAACATTATGTTTTCCAAATGACATAGTATCTCCTTCTTTGACTTCTATCAATTTTCCATCAACTTGGAAACCAAATTGACGCATAAATAAAGAAGCTTTTTCAGTACATACAATTTGTACATCTGGATAACGAAGAATAATTTCTTCAATGCAAGCAGCATGATCTGGCTCCATATGATTTATTATCATATAATCTAAAGTTCTCTCCCCAAGAAGCCCTTTAACATTTTCAAGTAATTGACGGCAAATTGACCAGTCAACTGTATCAAATAGCACTGTTTTCTCATCTAAAAGTAAATAAGAGTTATATGAAACCCCTTTTTGAATAGGGTGAATATTTTCGAAAAGAGCAAGACGACGGTCATTGCCTCCAACCCAATAAAGATCCTCAGTTATATTTCTAACACAATACATAGATTAAATCCTCCTTACCTAGAAACCTTTTATTATGCTTAATTATTATAGAAACTAAACTTCTATAAACATATCTTTCTCTTCACCACAAGCAGGGCAGGTCCATTCTTCAGGTAATTTCTCGAAAAGTGTACCTGGGTTTATTTCTCCTTCTGAATCACCTACAGCTGGATCGTATTCATAACCACATCCGTTACATACATGATATTTCCAGCTTGGAGCAACTTTCTTTGGAACAGCTCTCTTAATTTTCTTCATTTGTGGAGCTTCTTTCTTCGGTTCTCCATTATCTAAAGCTTCAGCAAGTATTGGTAGTATCTCCATTAAATCCCCAACAATACCATAGTCTGCGTTTTTAAATATTTTAGCATTTGCATCAATATTTATAGCAACAATAGTAGAAGCATCTTTTATACCCTTTAAGTGTTGACCTGCACCTGAAATACCGCAAGCAATATAAAGATTTCCTTTGAATTTTTGACCTGACATACCAACATAACGATTTATTGGTACATATTTAAGTGTTTCAGCTACTGGACGTGATGAACCTATAGCTGCACCAGCTTGAACTGCCAAGTCTTCTATAAGTTTCATATTTTTTCTTTCACCTATACCTTGACCTACACTTACCACTCTTTCAGCTTTAGCTATAGGAGTGTCTATAGGAATTCCTACTGTAAAGTCGTATCCATCTGCTTTAAGTGCTTCCACAAGTGCATCAACTTTTTCTTTAGGAGTTCCATCTTTGAAGATAACTTTCTTACGATAACCTGTAGCAGGTCCCCTTTTAGTAGCCTTGCCTGTACTTTCTGTCTTTGGCATTTTACCAATTATGTTAGCAGCAATAACTATACGTTGAATTTCATTAGTTCCTTCATATATTGTACAAATTTTAGCATCTCTATAAGCACGTTCAACTTCCATACCTTTTAGATATCCACTTCCACCAAAGATTTGAAGTGCATCATTTACAATCTCAAGACAAACGTCAGAAGCGTATTGTTTAGCCATAGCAGCTTCCATACCATAATGTTCATGATTTTCTTTTAACTCTGCTGCACTATAAATAAGTAATCTAGCTGCTCTAAGCTTTGTTGCCATATCAGCTAATTTAAAAGAAATAGCTTGTTGTTGGCAAATAGGTTTACCAAATTGAACTCTTTCTTTTGAATATTCTAGCGCATTTTCATAAGCACCTTGCGCTATACCAAGAGCTTGTGCCGCTATACCAATACGTCCACCATCTAAAGTTAACATGGCAATTTTAAAACCTTCGCCCTCTTTACCTAATAAATTTTCCTTAGGAACTTTCACATTATTGAAGACAAGTTCTGCAGTTGCGGAAGAACGAATACCCATTTTGTTGTAATGTTGTCCAAAAGTAAATCCTTCCCATCCTTTTTCCACAATAAATGCACTAATACCACGAGTACCTATATCTGGTGTAGTAACTGCAAAAACAATATAAATATCAGCCTCACCACCATTAGTAATGAAGATTTTTTCACCATTTAAAATATAATAATCGCCTTCTAGTACAGCAGTAGTCTCAGTACCACCGGCGTCACTTCCAGCATTCTCCTCAGTTAAACCAAATGCTCCAATTTTTTCTCCCTTTGCTAATGGAACTAAATATTTTTGTTTTTGTTCTTCTGTTCCATAACCAGCAATTGGATATGCGCCTAAAGATGTATGAGCAGAAAGAATTACACCTGTACCACCATCCACTCTTGATAATTCTTCAACGGCAATTGCATAGCTGATTACATCCAGCCCTGCTCCACCATATTCTTTTGGATATGGAATCCCCATCATACCCATATCAGCTAGTTCTTTAATTTCTTCTGAAGGAAACTTATTTTCCTCATCCAACATAAATGCAATAGGCTTAATTTTCTCTTCAGCAAACTTTCTGATTCTCATTCTCAAATTTTCATGATCTTCTGTAGTTTTAAAAAACATAACTGCACCTCCCCTTTAATTAACACGGTTCATAACTATCATTCTGCATTGATTTTATCGACTTATCCAGTTATCTTTTATTTGTGAAAATTATCTATTTAAATGTATTACCTAAAAGTATACTTAAACCGTATAACTTTATTGTATACCTAAAAAGTATACATTTCAATCCTAATTTTAACTTTTTTATAAATCCCCCCCATAAAACCCTATTATTTATTCTAAGGTTATAAGATTTTTGTCTACATACTCTATGTATATATAATCCTATTACTAAATATTACAATGGAAACTAAGTCCATAGCTATTTATAAAAATCCTAAACACATTAATAAAATAGTAAAAGTTATGGATTAATCCATAACTTTTACTATTTTATATATAACTTTGTTTACATCATTCTCATATTCAAATTTATATGCACTATTTACATATTTTACAAATGAAGCTAACCAATGAAATCTTAGTCTATAAAATACTTCCACATTTCCACCTATCTTATCATAATTGCTTTTATGAATACATCTTGAATTATACCACTCAACAATATCATCTTCTTTAGTTACAACGGATTGTACCCTATCACAAGGCATACCTTCTAATAAATAGTTATTCATAGCATCGAATATATCTATTACATTATTGGGATGTTCTTTTTCCTTTGACATAAGTCCACATTTAACCCCATTGTCTCTATAAAACTTAGCTGCTATGTCCTCAACCTCTTTTCCATAAATTTCCTTAAGCTTAGTTATTATGAAAGCTTGGCGGGTTTCTGCATTAACTATTTTATTTTGAAGCCATCCATGAATATTGGTTAAATCTATAATCTCCTCTAATTGTTTGTCTGTATCTATCATTTCACCATAAACTTTAGATTCATTTATTATAGTTTCTGCTTTTTCACCATACTTTTCTATATAAGCTTTAATAAAAGCTTTTTCTATATCCTCAAATAAAACAATTTTATTAAATAACCATGTATGTATTGGAGCCAAAAATGCACTCATACTTATTCCTCCTGTATTACCAAATTTGTTTATATATTACCACGTTATCATAAAAATAACCGTAACATAGGTTACGGAGATTATTTTATAGGTAAAACTTCAAATATTAATGTGGCTATACATAGTATGCTGACCAATACCCATAATATTAAAAACGTTATACAGATATATTCTGCTAATGTTCTTAACAGTTTAAAAGGTAAAGCTATACAAATTAATGATGTACATATAGCTACTATGCTTCCATATAATATAATATTGAAAATCTCTCCTATTAAAATTATTAAGCTATAATTCATATTATAAAACCTCACTCTATAAATATAGCTAAAATAGCTTTATATAATATATAGTAGAGTAAAATTTTATATGTGTTCTTAATAACTAGTCAATATGCTAGTCTATTTGAGTTATACTCCCCGTTATAACTTGCTTAAGTGCAACTATCATTAGAATCTTTGCCTTGATATAACACAAAATATTCATGGCATTTTGACTAGCTATTTTATTCCAGATATCTGAAATTATTTTTCCATTATATATTTTAATGGATCTACAGCTTCTCCATTTACCCTTATCTCAAAATGAAGATGAGGCCCTGTACTGTTTCCTGTATTTCCTACATCCGCTATATGTTGTCCCTTGGAAATACTCTCCCCCTCATTTGCATAAAGCTTATTGCAATGTGCATACAAGGTTTCTACATTATTATCATGTAATAAAATAATTACATTACCATAGCCATTTAAAACTCCTGAAAATGTCACCTTTCCATTAAAAGCAGCTTTTATTGGAGTATTTTCATTTGCAGCAATATCTAATCCCTTATGTATAGTACCCCATCGTTCTCCAAAATATGAGGTAATAACCCCATTGGCAGGCACATAAAGCTGTTTTTCTAAAAATGCAACTGAGGAATCTTCATAATCTAAATTAATAACTGGTTTTGCTTTTTCTATTTTAGTTATGGTAAAAGTTATTAGTTTTTCCTCGTTATTATTATGGTATATAATATTATTTGCTATCTGTTCACTATTCATTACTGAACTTAAATTACATTTTACTTTTTCATAAGAAATATTATTATTTGCATCTATACTTTCTATATCTTCAAGCTTTGCTGTATCTATATATTTGTCTTTTACCTTTTTTAAAGCATCTTCTCCTACCTTATCACTTTCTACAAATCCAATCAGTTTTTCATCGGATTTCATTGCATAGGCATCAACAATTATGTAGTTTGAAAGCATATTTTTTAATTGTTCTTCTGTAAAAAATTTGTCTATATTAATTTTACCTTTTTCAAATCTAAAGTACTCTTCTAATTGAATTTCCTTAAAAGCTGCTTTTTCTTTTAAACTATTATAAGCATCATTTATGCAAAATTTATCTTTTACATAAGCCACAGCTTTATCTTCACTATATACCACATACCCATTGTAATCTAAACTATTAAGAAGTAACATGTAGCTTACAGCAATTATAGTGACTGCAACTACTATAATCTCCTTAATATGTTTTTTAATTTTTTTCAAGCTATACCTCCTTTCTAATAGGATAATATTCCCCTATAGATAATTTTTAAACATAATATAATATAAGTATTTAGGTAATTTTCATAATTTAAATTTAACTATGTGGTATACTAAGTATGAGAAAAAAATATATGCTGTTTTAAAATAATGTTAAAATCTGCATAATTGACAATCGTTCTCTATCAATTGTCAATTGATTAAGCCGATAATAAAATGAATAATATTTTAAAACAATGCAAATAATTATGTTGGTATTTTTATACTAAAAGTGAGGGATGGTACATGAGTACTTTCATGTTTAAGAATAAAGATTTTGGATACACGCCTGTAAGCAATATCTTTATAGATAAATATATGGCTACAGCTAGAGGAGAATATGTAAAAGTATATCTACTAGGACTTAAATATTGTATAAGTGGAGAGCTAGGCGCTAACTCTGCAGTAATTGCAAATACTTTATCTCTGTTAGAAACTGACGTATTAAATGCGTGGAATTATTGGAGTGAAGTAGGCGTTATAAAGATGGCTGCTATAGATAATATGAGTAACTATACTATAGAATTTTTAGATTTAATTAATAACCTTGAAGATAGCAATAAAAAAATTGATATTCTTAAGGAATTAAACAACAATTCAATTAAGGATATGCTTCAAGATATAGAAAAACTTATAGGAAGAACCTTATCACCTAAAGAGATTGAAATATATTTAGGATGGCAAAAGGATTTTAACTTTTCACCTGAATTGATACTTCTTTTAATACAATACTGCGTATCTAAAGGTAAGGTTGATTATAGATACTTTGAAAAAATTGCTATGGCATGGCATGATGATAAAATTCAGACTGTTGAAGATGCTCAAAGTTTCATCACAAAGCATGAAGATAAATGGATTAATATAAGAAAAATTTTAAAATATTTAGGTATTAATACACCAGATATTATGAAGCCTCAAGAAGAAATACTTACTAAATGGCTAACAGTTTATAAATTTCCTCTAGATATTATATATAAATCCTGTGATATCTGTTTTGAAAGACTTAATAGAGCAGACTTTAAATATATAGATGGAATATTAAACAGTTGGTTTAGAGATGGAATTTCAACTTTGGAAGATATCGAAAAGAAGGATAGAAAAAAACTGACTCATAAGCCTATAGTTAACAATAATTTATCAAATAAAGGCACCTTCAACAATTATGAACAAAGATCCTATAACTTTGAAGAATTAGAGAAACAATTACTAGGATGGGATAATAATGATTAAACAACATCATTCTGAAATAATGAAATTTTATGAAGATATTCGCAAATCTGAAGAAGATGCTTTAAAGTTAAGAAAAGAAGAAATTGAGCAAAAACTACCTATGGTTATAGAAATAGAGGACGAAATTAAAAAACTTTCTTTAAAATTATCCTTAGCAGCAATCAAATCTATGGATAACAAAGAAACCTTCATAGACTCTATAAAAGAAAAAATTATAGATCTTAGAATGAAAAAAGGTGAACTATTGGCTTCTAATGGATATGACGTTAATTACTTAACTTTAAAGTATAGATGTAATAAATGTAAGGACACAGGATATATCTATATAGAAAAGTGTAATTGCTATAAACAATATTTAGTTCAACTTTATTACAATAACTCAGATTTAAAGCATTTACTTAATAAAAATAACTTTAATAACTTTAACATAAATTATTTTACTAATAAGCTAAATAATAATGAAAAGGTAAGTTCTAGAATAAATATGGAACGTAACTATGAAAGAGCTATAGAATTTATAAAAAGCTTTAACGATGTTGAAGATAATTTACTTTTCTACGGTAATTCAGGAACTGGGAAAACTTTTTTATCTCATTGTATTGCTAAAGAGCTTATTGAAAATGGATATTTTGTAGTTTACAAAACCTCTGATGATTTAATTTCTGCTTTAAAAGAAGTTAAATTTAATAACAACAGTAATATGGAAGATTGTCTTATAAATTGTGATTTGCTTATAATTGATGACTTAGGCACAGAGCAAATCTCAGACTTCTCTAAAAAAGAACTTTTTAATTTACTTAATACAAAGCTTTTAAAGCAAAAGAAAATGCTTATTTCCACCAATTATGCATTAAGCGAACTATCAGATGTTTATTCTGAAAGATTTACTTCGAGATTATTCGGTAATTTTAGTCTTTTTAAATTTTATGGAAATGACATTAGAATACTAAAAAAATCTAAAGTAAAGAAGGTAACATAAATTTTTATGTTACCTTTTCTCTATTCTACAAGATTTTCTTCATCTCTTCTTAATTCATTAATTATTATAGTAGTACAAGAAGCTATTAATATTCCATCTACTGTATCCATACTTCATTTTTTAGTATAACTTTTATATATGTTTTAAATAATACTATACCAATAAAAATAGTTAAGAGGCTGCCTAAAGTGGCAGCCTCTTAACTATTTTTTTATTTTTTTAGCTAATATTGCTGCACCAATTGCGCCAGCATATCTAGCTAGTTTATCTGATTTTACTTCACTATTTAATTTACTACTAAGACTTTCTATAATATAGTCACATTCACATAGACCACCAGTTAAAAAATATTTTTCTCCTTCATCATGTTTTTTACACAATGAAGACACCTTTGTAACTACTGAGTCAATAATTGCAAATGCTATATCTTCTCTTTTTTTCCCACTTCCTATAAGACTTATGACTTCTGACTCTGCAAAAACAGTACACATTGAACTTATTGTAGTATTTCCTCCCTTGGAAGCTAAATTACATAATTCTTCTATATCTACTGATAATATATTAGACATAATTTCAATAAATCTTCCTGTACCTGCAGAACATTTATCATTCATTATAAAATTTGTAACCATATCATCTTTAACAGTTATGATTTTAGTATCTTGTCCACCTATATCAATTACAGTACAATCTTCCCCTAAAAGATATGAAGCTCCCTTACCATGACAGGTTATTTCCGTTACTGACTTATGTGCATAAGGGACAGAAACTCTTCCATATCCAGTTGCTACTACTTTTCTATTTTCTTCATATATACACATAGACTTTAATTTTTCGTCTATAGTTTTTGAAGTTTCAATACTGCTCCATCCTGTAGGCATAACAAAAGTGTCTTTTAAACTATCATCTTCAAATATAGCTACTTTAGCAGCAGTAGATCCTATGTCTATTCCTATATAGTACACACTTATCTTCTCCTTTTAAAGCATTTCTATAAATGCAGCCATACGAGTTTTAAGTTGTCCAATATCTGATGTAGAATAATCTGTTTCTATACTCATGTATGGTATTTTCTTTTCTTCATTTACAAATTTCTTAATTCTATGGGTCTCAACATTATAAGTATGACAAGCTTGTAATGTTATATCTATAACGCCATCAACTGAGAACTCGTCAACTAATTGGCTAATTAAATCTAATCTACCATCATTTGGTGCCATAACTGAGCATGGAATACTTAAATATTTTTCTGCTAATGCATCAATTGGATCTTTTGTTTCATCAACTAATCTAATTTTTTCTTTAATTCCAGAACAGTTCTCAAAACAAACTGCTACTCCACCACTTTCTTCAATGGCAGTTAAAACTTTGTCTGCTACTCCACCTATAGGACAACCAGTAATTAATATTCTTGGTCCATTTTTATAAGTATCTTTTTTTGCATCATAATTAGCTTTTATATCTTCTACTGTTTCTTTTAACATTCTATTTTGTTCTTTTTTATCAAAAGTATAGTGAGTTGCATCTATTATTTTATGAAGTTGTAATCCACTTATTGGTGCTGGATTTAATTTTCCCAATGAATAAAGCTCTTTTAACACAGTTCTTTCTTCATTACGAGTTTTAATTGCTTCTTTAAGTGCTTCTTCTGTTACTTTAACATCAAATTGATTTTCAAGCTTTTCTATAAAATATTTGATTTCTTCTTTCCATACTTTAAGAGCATGTTCTCTATTAGTATTTTGAGGTAATTGCATAACATGTAGTGGTTTTATTTCTTCTAGATATTCATACATTTTCTTTTTTCCATCACAAGTAGTTTCTCCCACTATTAAATCTGAAAAATATGTATATGGACACTTGTCTGTTAATGCAAATCCATAGCTTGCTTTTATAAGTGGACATAAGTTTTTAGGTAAATGTTTTTCTGCATCTGGAATAGTTTCTTCACTAACAGCGCAAAGGCTTATTGGATATGCACCTGCCGCATATATAGCCTCTACTGGTGCAAAAGTACAAAATGTACCTACTACCTTTTGTCCTTTATCCTTTAACTCTTTAACTTTAATAAATCCGTTTCTTCTTGTTTCATTAAACTCTTCAAAATTTTTTGGTAAATTATTCATTACAAACCCTCCAAATATATAATATGTGAGTAAAATATTATATAGCCTTTATAAACACTTGAACTTTAATATCTTTTAGTTTTAATAATTCTATTCTTTAAAATACTCTAATTAAATCTTTCAAGCAGTCAATTCATTATCTTGTCCAATTTTATTGCTTTTTTATAAAATAAAATTATTAATATTAGATCTTCTACCAGTTGTTTTTGATTACAGTTTAAAAGCTCAACTATATGTAGTTGAGCTTTTAAATACAAAAGGAAAATTTTAATTAAAGGATAAACGACTATAACCAACTTCGTCTTGAGTTAATGTTAACATATATTTTGACAATTGTGAATTTTTGTTTTTCAATGATTATGTACCTATCTATAGATATATTAAATACTCTTAGGAATCATAAATAATTATTTTTATAGTATTTCTTCATAACGAAAAAACTTGAATGTTTCCATTCAAGTTTTTCATGGAGCTGGCAATAGGAATCGAACCTACAACCTGCTGATTACAAGTCAGCTGCTCTACCGTTGAGCCATGCCAGCAATTATGGCGACCCAGAAGGGACTCGAACCCTCGACCTCCGGCGTGACAGGCCGGCACTCTAACCAACTGAGCCACTGGGCCATATTATGGTGGTCGCAACAGGGATCGAACCTGTGACCCTCTGCTTGTAAGGCAGATGCTCTCCCAGCTGAGCTATGCGACCATAATGGTGACTCCTAGGGGAATCGAACCCCTGTTACCACCGTGAAAGGGTGGTGTCTTAACCGCTTGACCAAGGAGCCAATGACGACTTTTTTATTTTTTATAAAATGGAGCTGGCAATAGGAATCGAACCTACAACCTGCTGATTACAAGTCAGCTGCTCTACCGTTGAGCCATGCCAGCTTATGTGGCGACCCAGAAGGGACTCGAACCCTCGACCTCCGGCGTGACAGGCCGGCACTCTAACCAACTGAGCCACTGGGCCATATGTGGTGGTCGCAACAGGGATCGAACCTGTGACCCTCTGCTTGTAAGGCAGATGCTCTCCCAGCTGAGCTATGCGACCACTAATGGTGACTCCTAGGGGAATCGAACCCCTGTTACCACCGTGAAAGGGTGGTGTCTTAACCGCTTGACCAAGGAGCCATATGTCATTTTACTTTTGTTAGGTCGGCGCTTTACGCACACCCGACAAGTAATATAATACCTAAAATTCTTAACAATGTCAACAATTTTTCAAAAAAAATTTCACTTTTTATCATAAAAGCTCATTTCATATTATAAACCTAGATAAATCAACAACTTTACTGGCACTTTTCTATAAGAAAAAAGTCATAATTTGAAATTTATTATAGAATTTTAAAATAAACTTATATATTTCTTCACAATATATATTCTATTCTAGATTAAATAATTTATGACTAATATGCCATAAATTATTTATTAATGATTACTTGATGGTTTTATTAGTAATACTTATAATAAGTTTAACATTATTTTTTCTTTTTAGAAAGGAGATTTTATTTTGAAACATGACCTTATTATAGTTGGTGGCGGTGCTTCAGGAATTATGGCTGCTATTATGGCAAAAGACCTAGGCATAGATGTAGCTATACTAGAAAGTAATGATAGGATAGGTAAGAAAATTCTTACCACAGGAAATGGAAGGTGTAATATAACCAATAAAAATATAAATATTTTAAGGTACCATAGTGAAAATAAAACTTTTTTTAATAAGGTCTTTGAAAACTTTACATTAAAAAATACCGTAGAATTTTTTAATTCAATTGGTTTATATTTAGTTACCTTAGATAGTGACAAAATGTATCCTATGTCCTTACAATCTTCTTCTGTACTGGATGTCTTTAGATTTGCTCTAGAGGAAAGGGAAGTTCCTATTTATTTAAATCATAAAGTAAAAGAAATAAATTATAAGAACAAATTCATTATAGATTGTAATAATGAAAAAAACTTTATTTGCAACAAGCTTTTACTTTGTGCAGGAGGAAAAAGTGCACCTAAAACCGGTTCTGATGGTTCTGGTTTCACCTTGGCTAAAAAGCTAGGACATAATATAATAAATCCTATTCCAGCTCTTGTGCAGCTTAAATTAAATCATAATAAGTTAAAAGCACTATCTGGTGTTAAATTTGATGGAAATGCACATATATATGTAAATGATAAATTAAGAAGAAGTGAATTTGGAGAGGTATTGTTTACAGATTACGGTATTTCTGGTCCTCCTATTCTTCAACTTAGTAGAATTGCTTCTTATAATTTATCTAAAGGAAAATATGTATCTTTAAAAATTGATATGATGAATAATTTTTCAAAAGATGAATTAAAGGGCTTTTTAGAAAATCATTTTGGAA
Source organism: Clostridium sp. Marseille-Q7071 (assembly GCF_965112025.1). NCBI lineage: Bacteria > Bacillati > Bacillota > Clostridia > Eubacteriales > Clostridiaceae > Clostridium > Clostridium sp. Marseille-Q7071. Next base: position 631,801 of record NZ_CBCOPR010000001.1, on the reverse strand, counting down.
CATACTCATATAGATCTGTACATGATGCTCTTATAGGTATAATTAACAAGAAAATTATTCCCATAATACTTAAAGAAGCTAATATTGATAATATACATAAACCTTGTTGGTCACTAGAGTGGGAAGAAAAAGAAATGTTATTATCCTTATTAAAAGAATGGACATTTAAAGTAAGTGGTACTAATTCCTTTGATAATGCACAAGTTACAGCTGGCGGTGTAGATACAAAAGAAGTAGATGAGAACACCTTACAATCAAAAATAGTTCCTAATCTATATTTTGCTGGGGAGATATTAGATGTAGATGGAGATTGTGGTGGTTTTAATCTTCAATGGGCATGGAGTTCTGCCTCAGTGGCCGTCAAAAGCCTCAAAATGTCAGAACATCATAATAATAAATAATAATCATTATGCTTAATTAGAGATTAATAATTATTACTATATAAAACAAATAAATTTTTAAAGTAGAAAAGCTAGTCTTATAGACTAGCTTACTTATATTTACTTATTTAAAGCTTCTAATAATTTTTCTAAATCTAATCCATGAACCATAGCTGCTTCTTCTAAAGTTTCTGCTTGTGCTGATGGACATCCTACACAACCCATTCCAAAGCTCATTAATACATCTACAGAATTTGCATGTTGTCTTACAACCTCACCTATTGTCATATCTTTAGTAATTTTCATAAATAACACCTCTTCCATTAATTATATATTAGGCATCTTTAACTAGTTATTTTAGATACCTTATTATTATCTTCTTATATGTTTTTTTTATCCTTATTGATTAACTTTATTATACAACACAACTTCAAAAAAAAGTGTAACTTTTGTTACACTTTTGTATTTTAAATAAAAATTTATATACCTATTAATTTTTATGATAAAATAACATCCTATTTTAGGATGCTATTCTACTATTTAAATAACGTCTTTTTTTATAAAGATTAAATTACTTATAATTAATAATACTGCTACATATACAATTATTATAGCTAATGAAAAACCTAAAGTTGAACCTTCAATAGGAGGAAGTCCAGCACCACTTATTAACGTATTTGAGTCATAAGCTGCAAGATTTAAATGACCAAATATAATGTATTTAGACCACCAATAGTTTTTAGTTAACATCATTATTGGCACACCTATTGAACTTGCTATAATTGATGTACTTAGAGCTATTCCAATCCCTTTAAAGATTGTAGCTAAACTAAAGGCTAAAGTTATATAAAATATATCTTTTGGTATTGAATATAGTACTGTCTTTATCAATATAGGCAAAGTATATCCACCTGCTGCTTTTGTCCCAAAGAAAGCTATACCTACTATTGATGATGAAATAAATATAACAACATAACTAATTAATAAGAATAATATTACAGTTACATATTTTGAAAATAATATAGCAGTTCTATTCCATGGACGTATTAAAAGTTGCTTTATAGTTCCGTCCTTCCATTCATCGGTAAATATTTGTGCTCCTAATATCATCGCAAACATACCTATAACAGAACTACCCCACATAATTGAGATTTGTATAAAACTTATATAGTCCATATTTATGCCCTTACTAGGACTTATAAATTTAATTACAATTGCTGATGCTATAACTATGACACTCATAAATATATAAAAATATGGTGCTGTTCGTTTTGTGTTTACCTTCATAATTTCATTTCTAATAAGTTGAATAAAACCCATAGTCTATTTCCCCTCCTTAGTCATACTTAAGAATACTTCTTCTAAGGATTGAGTAATTTGTTTCACTTCGTAAATTTTCAATCCACCATCAATTAATCTATTTATAATTAATGGAATTTCATCTCTTCTTAAATTAATTATAATTCTATTTTTTTCTACTTTTACAACACCAACAGAATTTATTAATTTTTTAGCTAAATCTATATTATCAACTTCAATTTCTACATCTAATTTTTCTTCTAAACTATTATTTTCATTTTTAATAGTACGTTCTCCTATTAATTTACCTTCTTGAATAACTATTATATTATCACAAATAAGTTCTACTTCTGATAATAAGTGACTGGAAATTATTATAGATATATTTTCTTTTTTAGCTAAATATCTTAAATATTCACGAAGCTCATGTATTCCTTCAGGATCAAGTCCATTAGTTGGTTCATCTAATATAAGAATTGATGGTTTATGTAAAAGCGCCTGTGCTACTCCTAATCTTTGCTTCATTCCTAAAGAATAAGTTTTTACTTTTTTATTTATTGCATCTTCTAACTTAACAAGTTTAACAATTTCATTTATTCTCTCTTGAGACACTGGAGTTTTACTCATTCTTGCAAAGTGAATTAAGTTTTGCATTCCACTCATATATTTATATAATTCAGGGTTTTCAATAATTGCACCTACATGCTCTAAGGCTTTAATTTTATCTTTTCTAACATCATATCCTTCAATAAAGATATCACCTTTATCTATCCCTATAAGTCCAACCATCATACGGATTGTTGTTGTTTTTCCTGAGCCATTAGGTCCTAAAAATCCATAAATTTCGCCTCTATCAACAGAAAAGGAAAGGTCTTTAATTATTTTTTTCTTTCCAAAAGACTTATAGACATTTTTAACCTCAACTACCTTATCTGACATATTGTCTCACATCCATTTCTTTGTTTTGTAAAAAACTATTTGTCTTAAAATTTATAACTAGATGTCTAAAATAAAATAAGCTAGAATACTAGCTAGTTATTTTCTAAGACACCCTACGCTTTAAGTCCATATTTATTCTATAACTTTTATTTAATACATACCATTAATATAAAATTACAATAATATTAGATTATTTTAATATAACATAATCTTTAGAATTAAATTATAATAATTTTTTACTTTTATTAATAATATATAGCTTTTCAAAAAATAGTAAAAAGCACATGAAAATTATGTGCTTTTTGTTATAATTCACCTATAATCATTGTTTGATCTCTCCTTGGCCCTACAGATACTATTGATGTTTTAACACCAGTGAATTCTTCTACTCTTTTTAAATATATTTTCGCATTCTCTGGTAATTCTGTGTAAGTTCTAGCATCTGCAATACTATCATCCCAACCATCAAACTCTTCGTATATTGGCTCACACTTAGCGAGATCTTCTAAGCTTGCTGGGAAATAGTCTATAATTTTATCCTCAAATTTATATCCAACACAAATCTTTAATTTTTCAAGTCCTGCTAATGTGTCTATTTTAGTTACTGCAAAGCTTGTAAGTCCTGACACTCTTGCTGCTGTTTTTAATATTACAAGGTCTAACCAGCCACATCTTCTACTTCTTCCTGTTGTTGTCCCATACTCATGACCTTTTTCTCTTATCCAATCGCCAACTTTATCATTTAATTCTGTTGGAAATGGTCCTTTGCCAACTCTTGTAGTATATGCCTTAACTACACCAACTGCACTATTTATCATTGTTGGTCCAATTCCTGTACCAACACATACCCCTCCAGCAGTGGTATTCGATGAAGTTACATATGGATATGAACCAAAATCTATATCAAGTAATGTACCTTGAGCTCCTTCAAATAAAACTTTTTTATTCTCTTTTATAGCATCAAATATTCTAACTGATGTATCTTGCACATAGGGTTTTAATCTTTTACCATAATCTAAATATTTAGCATAAACTTCTTCTAATTTTAAAGCTTCTCCACCATAAAGCTTAGTTATAGCTTTATTCTTATTCGGTAAATATTCTTCTAATTTAGTTCTTAAAACTTCAGGCTTTACAAGATCACAAACTCTTATTCCATTCCTATCAACTTTATCACTATAGCAAGGTCCTATTCCCTTACGAGTAGTCCCTATATCATTTTTGCCCCTAGCTTCTTCTTTTAATTTATCTAATACCTTATGATATGGCATTATAACTTGTGCTCTATCACTTACTATTAATCTATTTGGAGTTATGTTCTCTCCTAGTCCTTCTAAGTATTCTATCTCTTTAAATAATGCTTCAGGATCTATAACTACTCCATTGGCAATTATATTTAATTTTTCTTTATATAATATTCCTGAAGGAATTAGATGAAGCTTATATTGCTTATCTCCTACCTCAACAGTATGGCCTGCATTGTTTCCTCCTTGAAATCTAACAACTACATCTGCTTTTTCTGCAAGATAGTCTGTCATTTTACCTTTACCTTCATCTCCCCATTGGGCTCCTAAAACTACAAATGATGACATTCTAATTCCTCTCTTTCGTAAATTTATTTTTTATCATAATTTCCATTGATATATTTAAAAATACTTCTTTTCACTCTAGTTGGTGTATTATATTAAAAGGCTAAATGTCAATCTTTAGTAGGCCCAACTATAAAATATTATCTAAATTCTCCGTACTATTTATCTAAAATTTATGTTATCAAAGTGATAAGATACGGTCAATATAATTGCGAATATTTTCTTTATATTTTAATTCAACATTCGTAAAATATTAGTAAAAATTACTTATATTAGAACCTATTGTTGTGAATTACTTATAAAACTTTTATATATGTTAAGATTATCTAAACTCCATATTCGCTCAGAAAAACTACCTATTTCAGTATCTTTTAATGCTTTATTCATATCGTACATTCTAGCATCGATTATATCTAAGTGATGTAAAAGTTCAGCCTCTGGTATCATAGGTTTTTTAGGGCTTCCATACTCAGGTTCATAGTGATGTGTTAAAATCATATGTTGTAAAAGCATTACTACTTCCCTATCAGCCTTTACTTCTACCCCAGCTTTTTCTACTAAATTGATACCTAGTATAATATGCCCTAAAAGCTGTCCTTCTACTGTATACTGAGAGACTATTCCTAAATTACTAGCACTCATTTCATATATCTTAGCGATATCATGAAGTATTACACCTGCATATAATAAATCTTTATTTAAATGAGTATATATTTCTAATAATTTTTCACCGGCTCTTAACATTGTAGTAATGTGATATAGAAGTCCGCCTTTTACTGCATGATGATTAGATTTTGCAGCAGGATAATGAAATATCTTATCTCCACAATCATCTATAATTTTTTCTGTTATATTTCTAAGATCTTTATTTTCTATTTTACAAATATAATCTAAGACAACTTCATACATATCATCAGCTTTATATGGTGCAGTAGGAACAAACTCCTCTATATTAATATCATCACTATCATTTATTGTTCTTATCTTATCTATTTTTAACTGAAGCTTCCCTCTATATTCATTTACTATGCCTCTAACCTTTACTAACATATTTTCACTAAATAATGTTTCAATCTCAGGTGAAACTTCCCAAAGCTTTGCATTTATTTCCCCTGTGCTGTCAGTTAAATTAACATCTAAGTATTTATTTGTGGTGCTATTATTAGTTAGTTTACATTCTACGGATTTTATTAAATAATAATTCTCTATTTTATCGCTCTTTTCAAATTCGCTTATTTTCTTAATCATAAAGTCTCCATTTCTTTTACATTCCATACTGTATCTCCTTAAAATTAATCAATAATAATTATTTACTTCTATCATTAATATTATAATATATTATATAGCCTTATACATAAAAATATATTATAATGAACTATTTTAAATTCTTTATTCTACTTATCTAAATTAGATCACAATTTCACATACTTAAAAAGACATTTTATTTTTAGATGTTTCTTCTAAAAAATAAAATGCCTAGATTAATTATTTTATAAACTGATATATTATAAATATTATTGCTACTATTGATGCCATTATAAAGAATATCTTCCATCCACTTACAGGAGTTTCCCCTTGTATTTCTCCTGTTTGACCATTTATATAATACTTATAAACTTTATTTTTAAAACTATAACTTGAAATCCATATAGGAAGTAATATATGTTTAAACTTCACATCTTCAAAGGAAGTTTTTATATTTACATCTCTAACTTCATCAGCATTTATTTTATCAATTACATCTGAATGTATTATTTTATTTATATGTTCTTTAGCACTATTAAATCCAGTAACATGGTTTATTCCATAACGTTCAGCATAAAAACCAGATATAAACTCAGGATTATAATGAACTAATTCTTTCAAATCATATGGTTTAATTCTATTCATCAAATTCCCATCAAGTTGAGTAGAAGCATTTATAAGTACATCATCAAAGAATTTGTTATAATTTCCACTAGTCTGTCTCCATCTGGTCCTTCTCTCCTGCCTTGTCTTAGCAACTTGTTTACCATTTTCATTTTCATAATAAGTTACTGTAACATAATAATATGTTCCAGCTTCTGCTGTGTATGTAGAGTATGTTTCTGTATCATATGTCCAAAATGGAATATAGATTCCTTTAAGCTTATCACTTTGATGTCCATATTTTAATGCTCTAGGGGCAAAAAAATGCTTTCCTATCCATTGAGCAAACTTTTTTTTAGCTTCTTTATCTCCTATTTTAAACGGTATAAGTGATTCTGGTACTATATTGCTCTCTTCTCTTTTAACTATATGTGATGATCCACAAAAAGCACAAAATTGAGCAGTATTATTTTTTTCCAAAATAGTTTCTGCACCACAGCTATCACAATGTATAACCCTAGTTTCCGTTCCCCAATCAGTATTTTGTTTATTGAGAGTGCTATAAAAATCATGCTCCTCTATATTTCCACCTTCAGCTTCAATCTTTTTATTATTTGAACAATAAGGGCATGATAACATCTTTATATTAGGATCGTAAATCATGTTTGCACCACAACCACTACAAGTAAATCTATCAGTGCCTTTTTTTGACTTTACTTCTTCATCAATTTTACTATTCATAATCTCCCCCTAATAACTAAGATTTAGCACCACATTCTGGACAAAACTTAGCATTTAAATCAAGCTCTGAACTACAATTTGAACATAATTTTTTTGTATTTTGAGGTGAGCCACATTCAGGACAGAATTTAACTCCATCTTGTATTTCAGCATTACATTTTATACATTTAATTTTTAAGTTTATGGTTTCTCCACACTCAGGACAGAACTTAGAGTTTTTATCAATTTCTGTATTGCATTTTTTACACTTTACTGTCTCTCTAGTACTCGCAGCTTGATTAGAATTTACAGTGTTAAGAGCGTTATTCATCATAGTTCCTATAGCAGAACCTGCTCCTAATCCTGCACCCATTCCTGCAAATCCATTACCTTGATTTTGTGCTGCATCTCTTATTGCTTCAGATGCTTGATATTTGGCATATTGATCAATATTTCCTATAACTCCCATAGAAGTTCTCTTATCCATAACCTTTTCAACTTCTTCTGGAAGAGATATATTTTCTATAATAATATTTGTAAGACTAAGTCCCATAGCTTCAAAACGAGACTTTAATTTAATGGTGGATTGTTCTCCAAGCTCATCATAATATCTAGCAAGATCTAGCGCTGCTATATTAGTTTCTGCAAGTAAATCTGACATTCCAGAAACAATTAGTCTTTTTAACTGTCCATTTATATGTTCTGTATCAAAAATTTCACTAGTACCAAATATTTCTTTCATAAATATTACTGGATCCAAAACTTTAAAAGAATAAATTCCAAAAGCTCTAAGTCTAAGCATTCCAAATTCAGGATCTCTCATCATCACTGGATTTGTAGTACCCCATTTTTGATCCGTAAATTGCCTAGTATTTACAAAGTATACTTCTGCTTTAAAAGGAGAATTAAAACCATATTTCCATGATTTTAGTTTTGTTAATATAGGTAAATTCTGTGTAGTAAGCTCATATAATCCAGGAGTAAATACATCTGCAATCTGTCCTTCATTTATAAATATAGCTACTTGCGATTCCCTAACTGTTAACTTTGCACCCATTTTTATTTCTTTGTTCATTACTGGAAATCGATATACAATAGTATCTAAATTACTATTTGTCCATTCTATTACCTCTATAAATTGGCCTTTTAAAAAATTAAATAATCCCATAATAAATCCTCCTTCTAACTATAGTTGTCAATGTTTAATTATAAGCTAAAAACTTACATTAAAGTTTAAAATCTATATAATTGATTTAATTTTATCATATGATTTTCCTGTTATCTATATAAGTAAAATAATTCTTCAAAAGTCATTATATTATGAAATAAAAATACATAGCATGCTAGCTATGTGTTTTTATAAAATTAATATATATGTAAAAATAATTGATGTTTTTTAGTATTGTGATTATATCTATCCAATTCACAATTGTGGATATTTCTCAGCAAAAGCTGAGAAATTTTCAAGTGATGTAACCACTTCTTATAAAGAACTAGCAATTGTATTGCTAGTTAAAAAAATTAGTTTAAGAAATTAATTCGTAAAGAATTAATTTCAACCATAATTCTGAATTTTGCATTGTGAATTATTTAAAGTTGTGAATTGAAGTGTTTAGATAAACATTTGCATTTGGCTATGGATTAAGCTTTAAAGTAATATATCTATATATTTATTTCTTAGGAAATTATTTAAATGTTTTCTTCTTTATCACTAGCTACTAATTCTAATTCAGCATGTCTAACTAGTCTTTTATTATCCTCATCTTTGAACTCCTCAAGTATGAGTGTAACAATATCAACTAATATCCAAATACCAAATCCACCTAAAGTTAAAAACATAATTATAGCCGTTCCTGCTTTTCCTACATAAAATCTATGGATACCTAAAAATCCAAATAAAATACATAGTACTAAAGTAATGTACCAACTTTTAATACTAACTTCTTCATATAAAATTTGTCCACAGTTTTTACATCTACTTAAATTTTCTTCATTACTGTAATTACACTTTGAACATACCATAAAACTATCTCCTCTATATAAGCTTCATTAATATAATTTATGATATGTTCATAATGTATATAACTGAAATTCCTTAAAATTTATCTAATAAAAACTTAAAAGTAATTATAATTCTTTCATAAAAAGGTAGACCTACTTAAAGGCCTACCTTTTATTTATCTTAGTCTCATTTTGAAAATAAGTATTTTCCCATACTACATCATCAGAAATCTATAATATCTAAAATCTATCCACTGTCTGATAGAAAATATACCACTGAGTTTTGACTAGTTATTTTCTTTCATATGGTCTAGTTAGAAAATAGTTGAGTTTCATATGCCTTTAAATCTGAATCTCTAAATACTATACCTACACCTATTTTCTTAAATTCTTTATTTAATATATTAGCTCTGTGACCAGGTGAATTCATCCACTGTCCAACTATGTAACTAGCTGTAACACTAGCTTTATCTCTACCTTGACTCATTTGAATATTTTCACCAGAGGCTGTCCAATTTGTATAACCATTAATTTTCATCAAATTAGAAGGACTTCCAGAGATAGGAGAATTGTGATCAAAGAAGTTATTCTCTAACATTTCAGCAGATTTAATTCTAGCTATTCCTCTTAGTTTTTCTTCCATAGCAAGTGGGGCTAGTCCCTGTTTTTCTCTCTCTATATTACATAATCTTAAAACTTCATCTTCAACTGCATTTAGATATTCATAGTTACCTGATTTTACAGTATTATTTGTAGTTTCCGTTTTCGGTTTAGAAGCTGGCTTTGAAGTTTGCTTTGGAGTTGATTTAGGAGTTGATTTAACATTTGATTTAGCGGCATTTTTATTTGAACTTACAGTCTCTTTTTTCACTGGTGACGCTGCCGGCTTTTTACTTTCTTCAACTTTTTTATTATCTGTTACTGGCTTGCTTTGTTCTACAGTTTTATTAACAGCTACTGTATACTCTTGTACTTCACTAGTTGAGTTTTTATTATCATCTACTTTATTAGATTCAACCTTATTATCTGATACTTGTTTACTTAAAGTTTTATTATTAACCTCTTTTTTATCATCACTTTTTATTTTACTTTCTGCAATTTTTGATTCTTGTTGAATCTCATCCTTAATAGATGTCTCCGTATCTTGTTTAGCATTACTGCATCCACCTAATACAGTAGCTAAAGCTATAAGTATTACTACTACATTATTTTTTCTTCTTAGCATAAAAATTTCCCCCCTATGTATTTTTTATAAAGAAATTTAATGTTTGGTTTTAAGTATAATTGTATTTATCTTAAAATTCATTATTAAATCCTTTCCTATATAACCAAACATAACCAGAATAAATACATAAATCAGAATATAAGAACAAATTTTACAATTCTTATATAAAAATCCATGCCTTATAAGAATAATAGCGTAACCCCTCATTTCTCCCTGATATGGAGTTTCAAATTTTCATTTATGTAATAATATTTATCCAATAATAATCTTAACTTCCACAAACTTCTTGACATTATTTTTTAAAATTTTTCATAAGTCTAGCCTTTTTATGATTTTAGGCATATAAAAAGGAAGTAGTCTCCTACTCCCTATGAATTATATCTAATGATCCAAACTTACTATATTGTCCAAGCCATGCTAATTTTACTGTACCTACAGGGCCGTTTCTTTGTTTAGCAATTATACATTCAGCTACGTTTTTATCTTCACTTTCTTTGTCATAATACTCATCTCTATATAAGAACATAACAAGGTCAGCATCCTGCTCAATAGAGCCTGATTCTCTAAGGTCTGAAAGCATAGGTCTATGGTCAGCACGTTGTTCAGGTGCACGAGAGAGCTGTGATAATGCTATTACTGGACACTTCAGCTCCTTAGCAATAGCTTTTATACTTCTTGATATTTCTGAAACTTCCTGTTGTCTACTTTCTCCACCACTTCCACTCATAAGCTGAAGATAGTCTATTAAAATCATATCTATTCCATGCTCCATCTTTAATCTTCTACATTTAGATCGCATCTCCATTATAGATACACCTGCTGTATCATCTATAAATATTTTTGCATCAGCCAGTGGTCCAGAAGCCCTTGCGATATTTTCCCAATCTCTTTCATCAAGATTTCCCGTTCTTAATTTAAGCATATCTACATTTGCTTCAGCACATAAAAGTTTATAGGCCAATTGCTCTTTGCTCATCTCTAAAGAAAATATAGCAACACTTTTGCCTGCTCTAAGCGCAGCATGTTGAGCTAAGTTTAATGCAAAAGTAGTTTTTCCCATAGAAGGTCTAGCTGCTATAAGAACCATATCACCACTTTGAAATCCTGATGTCTTTTCATCTAAATCTTTAAATCCAGATGGTACACCTGTAGTTTCTCCTTTATTGTTATAAATTCTTTCTATTTCTTCAAAGCCTCTTTCAAGTACAGTGCTCATAGGCTCAAAATCACTTGTATTTTTCTTTTCTGATATATTAAATACATTTTTTTCTGCTAAATCTACTACTGCATCAACATCATCTTGCTTATTGTAGCTTGTTTCTATAATCTCTGTTGCACTTCTAATAAGCCTTCTTAAAATTGACTTATCTTCAACAATCTGTATATAAGAGGTAAGATTGGCAGTAGAAGGTACAGAACCACTTATTTCTGTAATATAAGATATTCCTCCTGCCTCATCTAGCTTTTCTGTGGATCTTAAATGCTCTATCAAAGTTATCATATCTACAGGTATATCCTTTTGATATAACTCCTTTATAGATTTAAATATAATTTTATGTGAATCTCTATAAAAATCTTCACCTTCTAAAGTCTCAGCAGCTGCAGCAATTGCAGCTTTATCTATAAGCATTGACCCTAGAACGGATTGTTCTGCTTCAAGATTATGAGGCATACTTCTAAGAGGTGCGTTCATGACATCATCTCCTTAAACACTCTTATATTAATTATAACCCTGCTAATAAAAGTTATAGCAGGGTTATAATTAATTTTTTAATTTAAATTATATTCGAATATATATTAAAATACAATCTCTAATAGTTCTTCTATAGTTGATACAGCTATAACTTGTATATCTGAAAGTCCTAGAGGTACTTCATTTATATTATCCTTAGGAATGATAACTGTTTTGATGCCTTTTCTTCTAGCACCATATACTTTTTCAAATATTCCCCCTACTGGCTTAACCTTTCCTCTCAGTGATATCTCTCCTGTAATTGCTATATCCTGCCTTAATGGTTTATCTAGTAACGCACTTATAATACATACAGTTATAGCTACTCCGGCTGAAGGGCCATCTATATTTCCTCCTCCAACTACGTTAACATGTATGTCATAATCCTTAATATCTTTATTTGTAATTTTTCTTATTACTGATGCTGCATTAAACACTGAATCTTTTGCCATGCTTCCAGCGGTTTCATTAAACCTAACTACTCCTGCCCCCTTAGTTTTAGCTTCAAAAACTGAAGCTTCAATTTCTAAGGTTGAACCTAAATATCCAGCTACTCCTAAACCATAAATTTGACCTATTTCCTTATCATTAGTAAGCACTACTTCTTCGTAAGGTTTTAATCTACTAATAGATATAACCTCCTGTAAAGCTTTCATGTTTATTGTAGTTCTATAACTACTATCATCATCATTATTATATAATACATAACCATAAACATCAGCTAATATATTTACAGCTTTTCTCCCTTCAATAGTATATCTGCTAATTTCTTTAGCTACATTTTCTTCAAGGTTAACATTAAGCTTATTAGCAGCATTTTTAACTATATTCTCTATATCTCTTGGCGATAATGGTTCAAAATACACTTCAGTACATCTTGATCTTAATGCTGGATTTATCTCACTAGGTTCTCTAGTAGTGGCCCCTATAAGTACAAAATCTGCTGGTGCACCATTATCAAATAAATATTTTATATACTTTGGAGTTTGTTCATCATCAGGATCATAATAAGAAGATGAAAATTCAACTCTCTTATCTTCTAAAACCTTTAATAATTTATTTTGAAGAATACTGTCTAATTCTCCAATTTCATCAATAAATAATACTCCACCATGAGCATCTGTAACTAAGCCTGGCTTTGGTTCAGGAATTCCCACTTCTGCTAAATCTCTTTTACTTCCTTGATAGATTGGATCATGGACAGAACCTAAAAGAGGATTTGCAATTTCTCTAGGATCCCATCTTAATGTTGTTCCATCTACTTCAACAAATTTAACATCTTCATTATAGGGAGTATGTTTCAACTTTTTAGCTTCTTCTAAGGCTAATCTTGCAGCAGTAGTTTTTCCTACTCCAGGCGGTCCATATAGTATAATATGCTGAGGATATGGAGAAGCCATTTTTGATATCAATGATTTTATTGCTCTTTCTTGTCCGATGATTTCTGAAAAACTTTCCGGTCTTAGCATAGACATTATATTTTTAGTAAGTTTTTTAGAGTCTAAAATCTCAAGCTCTGCATACTTTCTAAGGGTTTTTGCATTTTCAGGACCCTTTTGTTTTTTAATTATTGAAAGTCTTACCTCATCTACATACTTATCTTGTTTCTCTATTAAATATTGCTCAACATCTTTTTCTATTTTATTTTGAACATATCTTTTAGCAACTATATCTGCTAACAGTTTGCTTGTCTCTTCTAACACCTCTGACATATTAGCGCTATTAGGAACAATATCTATGCCCTTTCCATTACTTATAATCTTATTTGCTGCATATAATCTTCTATTAACATCATGACTATCTATGTGCTTTTGAAGCTTAAATTTAACTATTCTTGACTTTATAGTGCCTTCTTCTATCACCTTATACATCAATTCGTATAATACATCTACCTGCATATCAAGTGGTAATATCTTATCCATATCGTTACTGTACAGGTCATTAACTGATAATATATTCAAATTTAATCCGCTTTAGTAAGTGTACCAAGCACTACACCTACTAAAGCGTTTCCTCCCTTCAGTTTATAAAATTACTACTGTTCACTAACAACAACCTTAATTTTAGTAGATACTTCAGGATATAGTTTTACTTCTATCTCAAAAGCTCCCATAGTTTTTATTGTATCTGTTACTATTTTCTTTTTATCAATATCTACATTATATTGTTTATTTAAGGCTGTAGCTATATCCTTGCTTGTTATAGCTCCAAATAATCTTCCATTATCTCCAGATTTAGCTGTTATTTTAACTTCCTTATCTTTAAGATCTGCTGCTAATTTTTGAGCCGCCTCTATTTCAGCTAACTTTTTCTTTCTTTCAGCTTCATTCTTTTTATTTAAAACATGCATATTGGCATCATTTGCCTCTTGAGCTAATTTTTTAGGGAATAAAAAGTTTCTTGCATATCCATCTGATGCATTTACTACATCCCCTTTTTTCCCTACTCCCTTAACATCTTGTAATAATATAACTTTCATTATTTTTCACCTTCCCTTAAGTATTTATCTATAGCTTCTTTTAGCATTTCCTCAGCTTCGTCTAAAGTTACAGATTTTATCCTGGCACCAGCCATCATTAAGTGACCACCACCACCTAAGGACTCAAGTATAACTTGCACATTTATATCCCCAAGAGATCTTGCACTAATATATGCATCTAATCCCATTTTAACAATAACAAAGGATGCTTGGATACCTGTAATATTTAGCAGTTCATCCGCTGCTTGTGCAGTTAATACAGTATTTTCTATATCTGGTGGACACTGTGCAATTGCTAATCCATTATCAATTTTAGCATTTTTCATTATCTCTGTTCTTAAAATATAATGATTTAAATCCTCACTAAAAATCTTTTTAACCTCAGTAGTATCAGCACCTAACCTTCTTAAAAAAGCTGCTGCTTCAAAGGTTCTAACTCCAGTCTTAAAATGAAAATTTTTAGTATCTAAGCAAATTCCTGCAAGTAAGCTTACTGCTTCCACTGGTTTTAATGATGGCTTTTCAACCATATATTGTAGAATTTCTGTAACTAATTCGGAAGTTGAAGACGCATAAGTTTCTATATAGCTTAGTAAAGTATTTTGAATATAATCTTTAGCCTTCCTATGATGGTCTATAATTACTACTCTTTCAAAATTATTTACTATATCCATTGATAGTACATGACTTTCGTTATGAACGTCAACTAGAATCAATATACTTTTATCATCCTTATAATCTAAGCATTGTTCAACACTAACAAAAGTTTCTTTGTAATCGTCATCTTTTTCTAGTCTTACCAATAACTCTTTAATTGAATTATTATGTTCATCTAATACAATATTACATTCTTTTCCTATAGATTTTACAGTACTGTATAGTCCTACAGCAGCTCCTATAGAATCAAGATCAGGGTTTTTATGTCCCATAATATAAACATTACTACTTTCGTTTATAAGTTCAAGTAGTGCATGAGCTATTACTCTAGCTCTTACTTTAGTCCTCTTCTCTATCTCTTTAGTTTTTCCTCCATAGAAAGATAATTTTTCAAAACTTTTTACAACTGCTTGATCTCCACCACGACCTAATGCTAAATCTTTTGCAGCTTCTGCAAATTCTAGATTTTGGGCTGGAGTACTTCCTCCTCTACCAATACCCATACTTAATGTTACTGCTAATTTATTTCCAACATTTATTTCTCTAACATTATCTAAAATATCAAATTTTTTTTCCAATTCTTTTTCAATATACCTGTCTTGGACCGTAAGTACATATTTATTAGATTGATATTTCTTAATCATAGCATTAAGATTTTGACCATAGCTATTTATTGTTCTTTCAATATCTGCTTTAAGCTGAGGAGCACTATCTTCTACTGTATTTTTTATCACATCATCTAAATTATCTACCTCAATTAATATGACACTTTCTTTATTATCACTAATATCTTTTATTAACTTAATTTTTTCAGTTACATCATAAAAGTATAAAAGTACTATTTTATCATTTTCACTTTGAGAAATTTCAGTATCTACTACATTGGTATAAATATCATAATAATCATCTCCAATATTTACTGCCTTATAAGAATTTTTCTTACCTTCTAATATCTGCTTTACGTTAAATTCTTTTACAACTTCTTTTATGTTTTCACCTATTATTTGTTTTCCATCAAGTTTTACAGAAATATTTTGGTTGTACCAAAGTATATTTCCTTTCCCACTTACCATTATTAATGGAAATGGTAAGTTTGAAAGTGTACTTGTAGTAGCTACATCCATCTTAGAGGATATGTTTTCTATAAACTTTTTCCATTCATAGTTTTTAACCTTTGAATTCTTTACATTGTATACAACTAATATTAAATAAAACACTAATGAAATCAAAGCTATTTCATAATGCTTTAACCAAAATAATAGTAGTATAAATAAAGCTATTACAACCATATAAAGCTTATTATTATTAGTAAAATAACTGTAATTTTCTTCTTTAATTTTCATATAAAGCTCCTTTACCTTCTTAATATTCTATATGGGTCTAGCTTCCTAAAATCTAGAATCATTTCTCCTATTCCTACTAAAATATATATATTTGTTAGTTTTAAGAAAAAAGTAAATATTATTATAATAAAGGTTAAAGTCTTGGAAAATTTCTTTTTATGAATTAAATAATAGCTAATTGTTGCTACACCATTTATTACAAAGGTCATTATAGCAAATCCAGATGTTGTTATAAGTAAATAATTACCATTTATTATTCCCTTAGATTGAAGAATAATTGATAAGCAAACTAAAGCTATTAACAATGCCCCAAATAAATTAGTTATATAAAAATGCGTAAAAGAAAGAACATTAACTGATTTTTCTTTTAATCTGCTTAAAACTACCCTACTAATAGTCATATTAATATAGGCAGAAATAAAATTGTAAAATGCTATACCTATAGGAATATATCCTATAAGAACATCTTTAGTTAAAAACTTTTCCATTTGATCCATAAATATAAGACGTTCTTCAGAAATTCCCATATCTAAATAAGCTTTTTTAGTAAGTTCTAAAGATTCCTTCATATATTGCGATGTAGTTATGAAAAAGTTATTCAAGAAATCCATTATGCTTTTCTTTTCAACTAGCCATATTGTAAATAATAAAGTTAGTACAGTAGATAAAATTCCTGATAAAATCAACGCTATTAGAGTAAAATATGAACTTTTTTCTGACTTAATACAATATCCTAAAGTTAAACCTACAATAGCATAATCTAAGGCAGCCGTAATTGCTGTTATAGGATTTATTACAAAGCAGGTTAAAATAATACTAACTACAATACAACTAATAGTAGTCTTAAAGTCTTGTCTTAAATAAAGTACGGTAATTGGTATTGGAAGAAGTGCTGTTCCTACTATAGACAATACTGGAACATATGCTGTAATAATAATTAGAATAATTATAAATACTGACGTAAATGCTGCTTCCATTATAGATTTAGTGCTATATTTTTGATCTTTCATTCTTTCCTCCGTTAGTTTCTCTCTTTTAAATGATTGTAAAGCTTGCTTAAATCTTTACCTTCTCTTTCTAAGCTATCTTCTTCAACTATTCCTAATTTAAGCTTTCTTTTCATACTCTCATCTACTGCTAAATGAGAATATCCTAGCCTTTCCGCTAACATATACAATATTATTATTGCACCTGAGATGCAATCTAAAATAGCATCTTGAGCTACATTGCTACCTTTACTTAGCAATTTAAAAAAATCTCCTATAACACATAACAGCTCAGCTTTTAAATTTTCAATAATCTTTACACTAGACATGATATTAAAATCTTCTTTTCTCATATCCCCAATCCTTTCCTAAGCTATAAATCTATTTTAGTTTTTTTTCAATATTTATGCAATAAGATATTGACATTAGGAGCATTTTATTATAATTTATAAAGTTACATAAATATATTTATAAATTAATTAATGTATTATAGCCATTTACATATTATGGTTTATATTATACTATAAAATTCAAATTAAACCTACAACTCTATATTTAACATTTATTTAAAATCAATTTCTATATAAAACAAAAGCAGCTTCCTTTCGGTTGCTGCTTTACTTTATTTACTATTCTGTTGTGAATGGTAATAAAGCTATGTTTCTAGCTCTCTTGATAGATACAGTTAACATTCTTTGGTGCTTAGCACAGTTTCCAGAAATTCTTCTTGGTAATATTTTACCTCTTTCTGTAACGTACTTTCTTAATTTATTTATATCTTTATAGTCAATAGCTGTAGCTTTATCTATACAGAATGAGCAAACTTTTCTTTTAGCTCTTTTTCTATTTCCGCCTTTTTTACGATCCATTGCCATTACGCTCTCCTCCTTACCTATTAAAATGGAATGTCCTCGCCATCATCCATAGGAGTTATATCAGTTGATACAAGATCATCCTGTGGGAATCCGCCGTGGTCATAATTGTTAGTTCTTGTATTCATATCTGATGATTTTTCTCCCCATTCAAGGAAATGAACTTCATCAGCAACAACTTCAGTTACATATCTTCTTGTACCGTCTTTTGCTTCATAAGAACGAGTTTCTATTCTACCAGCTACACTTATAAGTTTACCCTTACTCATGTAATTAGCAGTGCTCTCAGCTTGCTTTCCCCAAACCACTACTGGAATGAAGTCTGCCTCTGGTTGCCCTTCTTTCTTAAATCTTCTGTTAACGGCAACAGTAAAAGTGGTTACAGCTGTTCCTGTACCTGGAGTAAATTTTAACTCTGGGTCTTTTGTTAATCTTCCGATTAAAACAACTTTATTCATAAAAACACCACCTACTAGTTTTCTGGATTGATTATGATATGTCTTATAACAGTGTCATTGATTCTGAATACTCTATCTAACTCTTTAGGTAAGTCAGCTTCTGATTTGAAGTTGATTAGAGTGTAGTGACCTTCGTTAACTTTTGCGATTTCGTAAGCAAGCTTTCTCTTACCCCAAACGTCAACATTTTCGATCTCTCCACCATTGTTCTCTATTACACCTTTAAATTTTTCGATATTAGCTTTAACAGCTTCCTCGTCTAATGATGGGTGTAATATGAATATAGTTTCATATGCTCTCATTAGTTTCACCTCCTCCCCTCGGACTAACGGCTGTGCTATACACAGCAGGGATTACATCAATATATTTTACCAGTTTAAAATTAAAAAATCAAGTAAAATATAAATAATAATTATTTTATGTAGAATTTTCTACATATTTAGGAATTTATTTAATTATACCCCATAAATAAACTTATTTATTCTTCGCCTTCTTTTATTACCTTTTTTATAGAACTTTCAAATTTACTTCTAGGAAGCATAATTATTCTTTCACATCCTAGACATTTTATCTTTATATCAGCACCCATTCTTATAATTTTCCATCTCTTACTTCCACAAGGGTGAGTTTTTTTAGTTTCAACAATATCATTTATATCAAAATCTTTCATAAAATTATCATCCCTTCTATTATCTTAATTTTTTAATGGTTTTTCATATAAAAAATAAATTAAATTACAATATTAAAATTTCTTTTCTAAATTTATTATACTATACAAAATAAATAAAAAATCAATAATCTTTATATAAATATTATCGGTTTTTCAATATAAAATATGATCAATTTATTAGAAATTACAATATAAAATATTTCTTTTTAATTTTATAACAAATTAAAAATTGTACATAAACAAAGAAATTGCATAATTTTTATGCAATTTCTTTGTTTATAGATTTATCTTTATAAGATAAATAACTAAAAGATGAAGTGGATAAAATGCATAAAATGCATATTTTATATTCTTACCTTTTTTACCATTATAATATTTTATTGGTATAAGAGCTAATATAGAAAAAAGTTGTTCCCACATTTGGAGATTTAAAAGTGCTATTAATGGAACACCATAAGCCAGCATATACAACATATAAATTATTTGAGAGATACCTATAAGAAGTATCTGTTTTTTAGCCATTTTATTAAAATTATCATGATATTTAAAGAAAAAGTATATCATAAATATTCCCATAAAATCTCCATCTATACGCAGGAAAAATGCTAAAATTGCAATCCCCAAAATGATGATAATATTATGTTTTAACTTTAAACTATCATATAGCCATATAGCTATAAGCCCTAAAAATAAATCAAAAATAGTGTTTAGTACTAAAAAGTTTTCTCCAAAAGCTTGTCTAAATACAGTAATAAACGGTAATTGAGATATTAAAGCAATTATTAATAATCTTAAAGCATATTTTTTTCTATTTCTTGTTTTTATATAGCCCTCAGCAATAAAATAGCAAAATATGGGAAAAGCCAACCGACCTATAATTTTAAAAATTATAATTTGCGGATAAAGAACAGTACCTATATGATCTAAAAGCATTGTTATCATAGCAAAAATCTTTAGCTGAGTTGAATTCATTTCTATTACCTCCATAAATTTATTTCTCAATACAAATATAAACTCTATTTTTAAGGATTTTATAAAGATTTTAAATTACATGGGCACACTAACTTAGACATAAGCTAATTATAAAATCCCATAAAAAGAATTTTAAGGGTAAGTTTAAATTTTTGATTCATCTTAAAATTCTACAAAATATGGTTAGTATGTTGTGCTAAATATAAATATGTTAGTAAATTTTTTAAAATATTTCTAATAGAATTTATAGTTTATATTACTTTAAGGGTTTAGATTAACATATAATTTATTTAATACTTAAAAATAATATTTTTTATAGTTAAAAGTACTTAGTATATCTCTATATAGAAAAGCCATTAGTTATTATTTATATTGCAAAATAATAACTAATGGCTTTTCTATCCTTTTTCTAGAACTTTAGCAATGACATTCATTTATTTAATATTTAGTTAGTACAAAATTTAATGATAGATTTTAATTTTTTATTTTAAAAATTAAAGTCACCATCTAAATTATAAAATTTAAATAGTGACTTTTAGCGTATTATATGTATTACACATTGCTTTAAAATAGCTAAGCAGAAATTTTAAATATTTTCTCTTAAAGAACGCTACAAAACCCAGAGATAATATCACTATCTCTGGGCTTTTATGCAGCAAGCATAAAATATGCCTTAACTGGTTATCTTTGAAGATATGTTATATTAAAATTGTACTTCCGTATAAAAACTATCTTCTTTTTTAAATATACTTTTAACATTAATTTTCTCTTCATTTATCAGTTCCTTAATACCGCTAAATCCATTCTCGTCAACTCTTAAGCTTATTCCACAACTTTTAGTTATATAAGAAGGTGTTGGCATCATTGTTGCCTTAATTTTAGCTTCAACACATCCACTTTCTGCTTTCATAGCTTCATGGGTGTTATTAAATACTAAGATATAATAACTATCCAATAGCTTACCTCCTAAACTTTATAGCTTTATTGTTTTGCTGCTATTCATCATCTCTATAATAGCATACATATTTGTTATTTCCCCAACTTGAACTTTATCTTTTATTTTATAGAAATCTAGACATAATCCACAACTATATATACTAACGCCTCTTTCTTTTAGTTTATTAATACTTTCTAAAACTAAAGAACCTTCAACTACTAATTTTACACCACTGTTTAAAAATACTAAATTATTAGGAATTATATCTGCTTCTGAAAGAGCAAATAGGTAACTTTTCATTAAAGCTTCACCTAATGCTTCATCACCATTTCCTAATTTATCACCTGAAACAACAATTGTAAATTTTTCATTACTCTCAAAGCTTTTCTCATTTTTAAAATTTTCTAACTGTCCTTCACCTTTTACAATTGTTATATGATATAAACTATCCTTCTCTGACACATTAACCTCTAAATTTGCATTTTCTGCAAATTTAACAACATTATTTTTTGCAATTTCATTATCAACTATAGTTGTTGCAGCTCCATTTTCAATAGTGTCAAAATATTTTTTAGTATTTACTACAGGTAAAGGACAATTAAGTCCTTTACAATCTATTATATGACTCATCATAATTCCCCCTCTTTATTTTCTAGTTTCATAGAGATTATAACTCTTTAAATATTAATTTATACATTTCCAATTTTAATTAATTTTATGTTATATTAATATAAAGCTTATAAAAGCTAAATTAATTATATCAAACAAAAGAACTAATGTAATATTTAAAATGTAAATAGATAAAATATTTTAATTAACTTTTTAAATAATGAATATATCTTATTCTTTAGGAGGTCATAGAATGAAAGTTTATTTAGATAATGGTGCAACATCTCATCCTAAACCACAAAACGTATATAATGCTATTCTTAATTATATGACTAAAATTGGTTCTAATGTAGGTAGAGGAGCTTCAAGTTCATCACTTATGGGAAATAAAATAATCTATGAAGCAAGAGAAGCTTTAATGGAATTTTTTAATTTTAATAAAATAGAAAATGTTATTTTTACACCAAATGTTACATACTCACTCAACATGCTAATAAAGGGCTCTGTAAAAAAAGGATGGCATGTTATAACTTCTGTTATGGATCATAATAGTACTTTAAGATCATTACATACATTAAAAGAAAACAATATTATAGAATTAGACATAATAGGTGCTTCACAAAATGGCTTTATAAGTATTGAAGAATTAAAAAATAAAATTAAAAATAATACAAAACTAATTGTCTTATCTCATGCCTCAAATGTAGTAGGAAGTATTCAGCCTTTAGAGGAAATTGGAAGGCTCTGTAAAGAAAGAAATATTTACTTTATAATAGATTCTGCACAAAGTGCAGGAACTATAGATGTTAATTTTGAAAATTTACATTGTAGTGCCTTAGCATTTACAGGTCACAAAAGTTTATTAGGTCCTCAAGGTATCGGTGGCTTTTTAATTGATGATGAATTTAACTCAGAATGTATTTCAATAATTGAAGGTGGTACAGGAAGCCTTTCCTCAAGTGTTAATCAACCACAATTTATGCCTGATAAATTTGAAAGCGGTACTATGAATGCACCAGCTATTGCTGGATTGTTAGCAGGTATTAAATTTATAAATAATGAAGGATTAAATACCATAAAAGAACATGAGGAATATTTAGCAAATAAATTTATTGATGGTTTATTAAATATGAAAGATATAATAATATATGGTCAACAAAATATAGAAAATAGAACTTCAACTATATCATTAAACTCTAAAAAAATTGATAATAGTGAACTAGGATTTATATTAGATTCTGAATATGGCATTATAACTCGTACTGGACTTCATTGTGCTCCACTAGCACATCAAGCAGTAGGTTCTTATCCTAATGGCTCTATTCGATTTAGTTTTGGATATTTTAATGATTTAAAGGACGTAAATTATACTTTAGATTGTATTAATAAGGTACTTAAATGATTTCTATAATAAATTTAAATAAAATATTAGAATTTGATATTTTAATATATAACTATATACAAATAAGGGAAGCTGAGCTTCCCTTTGTTTTTATAAATTGTAACAACTATTTATAAAAAATCTAAAATAAAATGGGCTAGCATAATAAATAGCTATTTTTTTGAATATGCCTAAATAAAAATATATATGAATTTCAAGTATATAACATTCCTGTTTTGGTAATAATTACAATAGGAGGGTTATGTATGGTAAATAAAATGATATTCGATTCTTTATCTCATGATTGTATATATAATATACGTGAAACATTAATAAAAGAAATTATCCCAATAATTAAATCAAATAGAGATATTGTAATTTTATGTATTGGTACTGATAGATCAACCGGTGATAGCCTAGGACCTCTAGTAGGAGAAAAATTAAAATTTTTAATAAGAAATAAAGTTCATATATATGGCAATTTAGAAAATCCTGTTCATGCTAAAAATCTTGTGGAAACAATAGAAAATATTAATACATTGTATCCAAATGCCTTTATTATAGCTGTAGATGCCTCTCTTGGTTCACTATCTAATGTAGGTAAAGTAATCATTGAATCAAAACCTCTAAATCCTGGCTCTGCACTTAATAAAGATTTACCAGCAGTAGGAGATCTAAGTATAACTGGAATAGTAAATATTTCTGGAGCACTTGAATTTATGGTGCTTCAAAATACAAGATTATATATAGTTATGAAATTAGCTGATGTTATAGCTAGTGGGATATATCATTGTATTCTTAAAGCTATAGGTGGTAAAAGGTTTTCTAGTATAGAAGATAAAAATGAAATAGATGATGTTTTAAAAAAGATTGAAATATAGTTAAATCATAGGGTATGTAGTATCCCATAAAATTTTCTTAATACTAAGAACTCCTAATTTCCATCTGCTACATACTCTTTTTATTTTATATTTTTTTGCAATTATATTTTTATTAAAAACTTGTCAATACGATAATTTTTGCATTCTATTATAATTGAAATTTATCCATAATTTAAAACTATTAATTTTATTTTAAATTAATAGTACTCCAATACTTATTTATTACTAATTACATAAATTAAACTACACTATAAATCATATTTTATGTTTCATGTGAAACAATAATATATGAGAAAGGTTATTAGAGAAAACACTAATAACCTTTTAGCTATTTAATAGAAAATAATTAGTCAAGACTGTAAAGATAACTTATTATTAAATTTTAGTATTCATAGCTTGATGTAATGCTCTTTCTTCTTCCTCTGATAAATCATATCTTGAAATACCTTTGTCTATAGGTTTTGCATATGTAGTACTCTCATTTCTTCCATAAATACTTGTTAGTAATACTCCATTATTATTTGCATCTAAAAAAGCGACCGAATAGCTTAAATCACTACCTATATTTTCAAAAGCTTTATACCTTATAATAGCTACCTTCTGAATACATGATTCAGTTAATGCTCTAGTTGCATTACAAATTTTTATTACTTCGCTATTTTTTTCTTTAATATCATCAATAGAATCAAGGGAATTTAATAATAGTTCTTCAAGATTTTTATTATTAACGCCTCTCATCATTCGTCTATATTTTTTTTCTACTTTATTTAATGATATAAATGCAATAATTAATAATATAACGAATAATGTAACTAATGCTATTAGTCCTAGAGTAATATATAAATGATACTCACTGATAAAGTTTATAATTCTGTCCATTCTCTTCATCCTTCCTTCATTGTTTCATGTGAAACATTATAACTTTAACAAATCTAAAATCCGTTGTAGATCCTCTTCAGAATAATATTCAATTTCTATCTTGCCTTTATTCTTATTTTTAGAGTTTAGACTTACTTTTGTATCAAAATAATTTTCTAATTTACTTTCTAAGTCCTTATAATAAGGATTTAAACTTTTACCAATTCTTTTTTTCTTTTCCATTGAATAGTTTTTTATATACTTTTCAGTTTGTCTTACATTAAGTTCTTCATCTATAACTTTTTGTGAAATTTCATATTGAAGATTTTTATCTTCAATAGCAAGTATAGCTCTTCCATGACCTTCTGAGATTACTCCTTCAATTATATACTGTTGAACTCTATTATCTAAGTTTAATAATCTCATACAGTTAGCAATCGCACTTCTCGATTTAGATACTTTTTTACTTATTTCTTCTTGTGTTAGATTATATTCTTTTATTAATCTTTTATAAGCTAATGCTTCTTCAATAGGGTTTAAATCTTCTCTAACTATATTTTCTATAAGAGATATCTCCACAACTTCTTTAGAAGTTAAATCCATAACTATAGATGGAATTTCTTTTAATCCTAGAGTTTTCGCAGCCCGCCATCTTCTTTCTCCTGCTACTATGACATAAGTATCATTTTCTTTTCTTAATATAATAGGTTGTATTACTCCATGCTGTTTTATAGATTCTGAAAGCTCCAGAATTTTATCAGGATCAAAATTTTTCCTTGGTTGTTCTTTATCAGCTCTTATAAGATTCATAGAAATTGTAGTAATAGCTTTTTCATCAAAAACTTCTTCTTCGATATTTTCTGGAATAAGTGCACTGAGACCTTTCCCTAAAGCAGATTTTTTTACCACTATTTATCACTCCTTTGCTTTGACAAAAATTCTTTTGCCAATTTTTCAAATGCTTCAGCTCCTTTACACTTGTCATCATATAGCATTATTGGTAATCCGAAACTTGGTGATTCAGCTAATCTAATATTTCTAGGAATTGAAGTTTCATAAACTTTATCTCCAAAATACTTTTTAACTTCAGCAACAACTTCATTACTTAACTTTGTCCTGCTGTCATACATGCTTAAAATAACTCCTTCTATTTGAAGCTTTTTATTTAGAGATTTTTTTATCAACTCAACAGTGTTCATAAGCTGTCCTACACCTTCTAAAGCATAAAATTCACATTGAATAGGAATTAACACGCTATCAGATGCAGTTAGTGCATTGATAGTTAATAATCCTAATGATGGTGGACAATCTATAAATACATAATCGAAATCTTCTTCTAACTCTTTTATTTTTTTCTTTAAAATCGTTTCTCTGCTAGCCTTGTTAATTAATTCAACCTCTGCACCTGCTAAAGTCATAGTTGACGGTGCTATATAAAAATTATCTACTAGCTCACACTTTCTAATTATTTTATTTAATGAGATATCATCAGTTAATACATCATGCATAGATAATTCTAATTTTCTTTTATCAAAACCTAATCCACTTGTAGTATTCCCTTGAGGGTCTATATCTATTGCTAGTATTTTATTCCCATGCATCGCTAAGTAAGAGCAAAGATTAATGTTAGTAGTTGTTTTTCCAACGCCACCCTTTTGATTAAATACACATATAACTTTCATAGCTAATACCCCCATTCTAAAAGCCGCTATGTAATTTGACTTTATATATGTAATTATATATGTATATAAAATACAATAAAAGTCTTATTTAAAATATTTATATAAATTTCTTATATAAATAGATATTTGTAGTTGTTTTTTCCCATAACTTTACTTCATAAGAATTTATTCTTTGAAAAATATTATAAAAAACTCACATCTTTTATCAAGGTATAATGAAAATAATCTTAATAATTACTTCTATATTTTTATTAATAAGCTATTATAAAATTTTCATAGATTATTTTAAGTACATTTATAAATTTAAAAGCAAAAAAGAATGTTTCACATGAAACATTCTTTTATCATTATTTTTTTTGTATAGTAATTGTTACTTGAATACTATCATCTAATTCTTTTGATCTATATTTAGCATCTATTCCGTATTTATCAAATACTTGTTTAATAGTATTTACATATATCTTAGCATTAAATATACCTTTTATTCTTTTCTTTCCATCAGCAGCTATTTCTTGTTGTGATAACTTTAATAATTCTCTATCTATTAACTGTTCTGTTTTACTTACATTTAAACCTTTTTCTATAACCATATCTAGTACAGCTTTCTGAAGATCTAAATCTGGCAATTTAAGTAATGCTCTAGCATGACGCTCTGTTAATTTGTTTTTTATAATTTTATCAGTTAACTCTTTATCTAGCTTGAGTATTCTAAGCTTATTGGCGATTGTTGATTGCTTTTTACCTATTATTTTAGCTAATTGATCTTGAGTATAAGAATGGTCTTGAATTAAGTTGTAATATGCAACTGCCTCCTCATAGAAATTTAAGTCTTCTCTTTGTAGATTTTCTAAAAGAGCAATAGCTGCGGAGTCCTCATCACTTATTTCAATTATTATTGCTGGTACTTCTGTTAACCCTATTTTTTTAGCAGCTCTTAATCTTCTTTCACCTGCTACCAACTCATATGTATTGTCATTATTTTTTCTAACTGATAATGGTTGTATAATTCCGTATGCTTTAATAGATTGAGCTAATTCCTCTATAGTCTCATCATTAAACACTTGTCTTGGTTGATATTTATTTGGTGAAATTAGTTCCGTAGAAATATAAGTTACATTTTTTTCCATAGTAAACCCATCCCTCTATTTTTTTCCTCATATTTACAATTCTCTTTTTATTTTAAAAAACCCTTCTTTTTTTGTGTATTTTTACAAAGAAGTTTATACCATATTTTTACATTATCTTAGTGGATTCTTTGTTACCATACCTGCTTTTCGAGGATATTTTTTAGGAGTCTCCTTAAATTTCTTTATTACTACTAAATTATGATTTAAATCGCTACCTTCTATTGTTACTTCCTCTATTCTTTCGACTTCTCCCCCTAATATTTTCAAAGCATTTTTAGCATCATTCATCTCTTCTTCTATAGCTGGTCCTTTTAAAGCTACAAAATATCCCCCGATTTTTACATATGGAAGACAAAATTCACTTAAAACAGTAAGATTAGCCACTGCTCGAGAAACTACTGCATCAAAATTTTCTCTGCAATTATTTTGTTTTATAAAATCTTCTGCCCTTCCATGTATTGCTTCTATATTTTCAAGCTTTAATTCTCTTATAACTTCATTTAAAAAGTTAATTCTTTTATTTAATGAATCTAAAAGAACCATTTCACATTTTGGATTTATAATTTTCATAGGTATTCCTGGAAATCCTCCACCTGTACCTATATCTATTATTCTTTTAGCTTCTTTTAATTCATCTATTTTAAATACCTTTATAGAGTCAATAAAATGTTTTTTTATTATTTCATCATCTTCTGTAATGGCAGTTAAATTTATTTTTTCATTCCATTCTTTAATCATATCTTTGTAGAGCATAAATTTATTATATTTATCTTCGTCAAAACTTAAATGTTCGTTATTGCTTGCTTCCTCTAATATATTGTAGTATTTCATGATTATCCCTCCATATATAGCTATTCAGTTTTATTTTCTTCTTGGTTTTTTAATCTATTTCTTTGTTCAAGATAAATCATTAAAACTGAAATATCTGCTGGTGATACTCCTGAAATTCTTGACGCTTGCCCTATATTTACAGGTCTTATTTTATTTAACTTTTGCATTGCTTCAATTCTAAGACCTTTGACTTCATCATAGTTTATATCTTCAGGTAAAAATTTATTTTCAAATTTTTTAAATTGAGCTATTTGTTCAAGTTGCTTTTCAATATAACCCTCATATTTTGAAATTATATTTACCTGCTCTGTAACCGCATAGGAAAGCTTAGGTCTTTCAGGGTCTAATTCTACAACTATATAATAATCAAGTTCTGAACGCTTAATTAACTCATAAAAACTTATAGGCTTTTTAAGTGGAGCTGACCCTTTAGTATCTAGAAACTCTAGTACTTCTTTTTTATTAGTAATTTGAAGATTTTTTAATCTTCTAACCTCATTTTCAATTTGTTCTTTCTTTGTTATGAACTTATTATACCTATCGTCTGTTACGAGCCCTACTTTATATCCCATCTCTGTAAGTCTTAAATCTGCATTATCTTGTCTTAGTAAAAGTCTATACTCTGAACGTGAAGTCATCATTCTATATGGTTCATTAGTACCCTTTGTAATTAAATCATCTATTAATACGCCTATATATGCATCTGAACGTTTTAATATTAATGGCTCTTCTCCTTTTATCTTCAATACAGCATTGATACCAGCTATAATACCTTGACCTGCTGCCTCTTCATATCCTGAACTTCCATTAACTTGACCTGCTGAGAAAAATCCATCTAAATGTTTAAATTCTAATGAGAGCTTTAACTGAGTAGGATCTATACAATCATATTCTATAGCATAAGCTGTTCTCATCATTTCAACATCTTCAAGACCTGGAATAGTCTTAAGCATTTCTATTTGTACATCCTCTGGTAATGAACTACTCATACCTTGAACGTACATCTCTTCGGTACCTTCTCCTTCAGGCTCAATAAAAATTTGATGTCTCTCTTTATCTTGAAATCTCATAACTTTATCTTCAATTGATGGACAATATCTAGGTCCTGTACTATGGATTGAACCATTATATAATGGAGATCTATGTATATTTTTCATTATTACTTCATGAGTTTTGTTATTTGTATATGTCAAATAGCAATCTACTTGTTCTCTTTCTATATTTTCGCTCATGAAAGAAAAAGGTACAACCTTTTCATCTCCTTTTTGTTCCTCCATCTTAGAAAAATCTACTGAACGTCTATTTATTCTAGCAGGAGTTCCTGTCTTAAATCTCCTTAAAGAAATGCCTAAATCTAATAGGCATTGAGAAAGATGATTTGATGGATAAAGACCACTAGGCCCTTCATTATAACTTATATCACCTACAATTACAGTAGATTTTAGATAGGTTCCTGTGGTCAAAATTAATGCCTTACAAGTAAAATACGCTCCAAATTTTGTTAAGACACCTTTAACCTTGTTATTTTCTACATCTATACTTATAACTTCAAGTTGCTTTAAATATAAATTTTCCTGTTTTTCTACAACATTTTTCATTCTTTCAGAATATCTTTTTTTATCCGCTTGAGCTCTTAAAGAATGGACTGCTGGACCTTTAGAGGTATTCAACATTCTTGATTGAATATAAGTATGATCTATATTTACACCCATTTCTCCGCCTAATGCATCAATTTCTCTAACTAAGTGCCCTTTAGCTGTACCGCCAATATTAGGATTACATGGCATAAAAGCAACGCTTTCTAAATTCATAGTACACATTAAAGTCTTACATCCCATTCTGGCTGTAGCAAGTGCTGCTTCACAGCCTGCATGCCCAGCTCCAATTACTATAACATCAAAATCTCCAGCCAAATATTTCATAAAGTCACCTACTTTCCTAAACAAAATTCTGAAAATATCTTATCAATTATGTTTTCCTCTAAAGTATTTCCTGTTATTTGACCTAAAATTGTCCACGCATTTCTAATATCTATAGACGCCAGATCAATTGCAAATGTATTTTTAAGTGCATCAACAGCACTCTCAATATTTTCTTTAGCTCTAAATAGTGCTTCCTTATGTCTAGTATTAGTTATTATTATATCATTAGTAGCTATTTCACCTTTAAAGAAAAGTTCTTTTATACACTCTTTTATCTTTTCAATATTTTCTCCAGTTTTTATGGAAACATTAAATATATAATCAGAATTTAAACCTATTAAATCATCTTTATTTATTTTACCATCTAAATCAATTTTATTTAATAGTACAATGTATTTTTTATCTTTTATATATTCTATAATCTCCTTATCTTCTTCCTCTATAGCTCTACTATTATCTAATATTAATACTATAAGGTCTGCTTCATTTATTTTTTCTTTAGATTTTTCAACACCTATTTTTTCCACTAAATCTTCTGTTTCTCTTATTCCAGCTGTATCAATTATTTTAATAGGTACTCCACTAATATTTATATATTCCTCTATAACATCTCTGGTAGTTCCTGGTACATCCGTAACTATTGCCCTATTCTCCTTTGTTAGTGCATTTAATAATGAGGATTTACCCACATTAGGCTTTCCTACTATTACCGTATTTAAGCCTTCTCGCAAAATTTTTCCTTCATCAGCTGTGTCTAAAAGATTATTTATAGTTAATAATACTTCATTCAATTTTAAAACTGCCATATCTGCAGTAACTTCTTCTAAATCATCTTCAGGATAATCTACAGTAGCCTCTATGTGGGCAATTGTAGATAAGAGGTCATTTCTTAATACTTCTATTTCCTTGGAAATTCCACCCTCACTTTGCATAAGAGCAGATTTCATACTAAGTTCAGTTTTAGCATTTATAATATCTACTATAGCTTCTGCTTGACTTAAATCTATCCTTCCATTTAAAAATGCCCTTTTAGAAAATTCACCTGGTTCAGCCATTCTAGCTCCAGCTTTTAAAACTTCCTGCATAACCCTGTTAGTAGCAATTACACCACCATGACAATTTATTTCTACAACATCTTCTGCTGTAAAACTCCTAGGTCCTTTCATATAACTTACAATAACTTCATCTATATGATTTTTATCCTTATCAACAATGTGACCATATCTCATAGTATAAGATTTTATATCATCTAATTCTCTCTTATTTTTCCCTTCAAAAATAGAACTAACTATTTTAAGAGACTTATCACCTGAAACCCTAATTATAGATACTCCGCCTTCTCCAACAGTAGTGGCAACAGCAGCTATTGTATCAAACTCTTTCATCTGTTCTATACCTCCTTTGATTTAAATCTATCCTTAATACATACGTAATATTATCAAACTACTATTTCTTATTTTATCCCAAAATACAAATAAAATAAAAACATTATACTATTTTACTATATTATAAAAAGCACGACAAAGTCATGCTCTAATTACAAATTAAAAGTTAGACAATGAATATTTCTAAATTGATTGTATGATATTATTAATAGCCATCCTGTTGTAATGCTAAACTCTAAAATTTTAAATATGTAAATCTTCTATTAATTTTTATTTAGAGATTAATTAAATATTTTTCTGTAATTTAATATTTTATTATAAAATATATTATATAAACTTCTCTAATTTATTGAATATCCATTAATCTTATTTTTCCTATAGAACTAAAAAGAAAGCCCTTAGGCTTTCTTTAACTCAATTACTACTCTTCTTTTAGGCTCTTCACCCTCACTATAAGTCTTTACATTTGGGTCATTTTGAAGAGCTGAATGTATTACTCTTCTTTCATATGGGTTCATAGGCTCAAGCTTTAACGTTTTTCCACTTAATTTAACTTTACTAGCCATTTTTCCAGCAAGTCTTTTTAAAGTTTCTTGTCTGTTATATCTGTAATTTTCAGTATCTAGTATAACCCTTTTATATTCTTCATCATGGTCTTTATTTATAACTAAGCTAACTAAATATTGAAGAGAGTCTAGAGTTTCTCCCCTATAACCTATTAAAATTCCCATATTAGGTCCAATTAAGTTAATTTTAATCTCATCATTTTCTTCTTTTACTCTAATTTCAGCTTTCATATTCATTGACTCTAAAACTTCTCTTAAAAAGTTTTTAGCTTCATAAATACGATCTCTCTTAATAGTTACTCTAACTTTTGCAGGTTTAACTCCTATTATATTTAAAAAACCTTTGCTTCCTTCTTCTAATATTTCTACTGTTACTTTATCCTCTGTTAACTTTAGTTCTTGTAGTGCATTTTTAATAGCATCATCTGTGGTTTTCCCCGTCATCTCAATACATTTCATTCCCTATGACACCGCCTTTCTAAATTTAATAGGCATATATATTAACTATTTTCTAGTTATAAACATATTACACAACATTTTTCTTAGGCTTTAATGCTAAAGTTTGTGCTAACTGAAGTAAGTTATTTACTACCCAATATAAAACTAAGGCTGCCTGAAAATTCAAACTCATAAATCCAAAAAAAATCGCCATACCAATATTCATTGAAGAAGTTTTCTTTGCCGCTTCACTATTTCCTGCTGGCTGCATAGCCTTAGATGATAGATATGTAGTTATAGTTGATAATATAGGCAATATATAATATGGGTCTGGTTTACTTAAAGCTGGAACCCATAAGAATGAAGCCCCTTGATAATCTAATGTACTAAATACATAGAATAACGCAATTAATATAGGGAATTGAATAAGTAATGGTAAGCATCCTCCCATTGGGTTTACCCCTTCTTCTTTATAAAGCTTCATAACTTCTTGTTGAGCTCTTTGTGGATCATTTTTGTATTTGTCCTGTATTTCTTTAGCCTTTGGTTGTATCTCAGTCATCTTTACTGAGGACTTAGTTTGTTTAATACTAAGTGGAAGTAAAAATAATTTAACTACAATAGTAAATAATATAATAGTTAAACCAACAGATATATTTTTATCAGTTATACCTGCCGAAATTATATCATATAGAAAATAAAAGAATTTTCCTAAAATTCCTGCTAACCATTCTTTCAAAATAGAACCCTCCTAATTTATAGTGTAGTTATTATTTAACTGGGTCATATCCACCCTCATGAAAAGGATGGCATCGTAATATTCTCTTTATCGCCATATATCCACCTCTTAAAGCACCATATTTTTCTATAGCCTCTATAGCATACTGAGAACAAGTAGGCGTATATATACAACAAGGCCTTTTTAAAGGAGATATGTATTTTCTATAAAAATTAATTAGATTTATTAATATTTTTTTCAACATTGTATAAACCACTTTTTCTGAACAAATCTTTTATAGCGTTTTCTATATCTTTATAATTTTTATCTTTTGAAGCAGCTCTAGCGACAAAAACAAAATCATAACCCTGCTTTAAATTATCTTTATTCAATCTGTAACTTTCACTTATAAGTCTCTTAACTCTACTTCTAATCACACTCTTACCTACTTTTTTACTAACCGAAATTCCTATCCTATTAATATTATTGTTTTTGTAGTTTTTAAAAACATATAATACTAGTACTGAGTTCGAGTAAGACTTTCCTCTTCTATATACTAACCTAAATTCAGGATTCTTTCGTATTCTATCTAACTTCATTATCAACTGCTCCTTTTTTCCTGCAATTGCAGAAAAAGGCCACATTAGCGGCCCTTATGCTGTCAATCTTTTTCTTCCTTTAAGTCTTCTTCTTTGTAAAACATTTCTTCCAGACTTAGTTTTCATTCTTTTTCTGAATCCATGTTCTTTTTTTCTTTGTCTTTTTTTAGGTTGGTATGTCATGAACATGTGCGTACACCCCCTTCTTTCGATTAAATAATTTATAGCAATTATAGTATCACTATTTTATGGTTTTACTATTAGATTATATATTTACAACCTCCTAATGTCAAGATGACTATAATCACAAAAAATCCGAGTTTCTTCTACTTTATTGTTGATATTTTTCAATTATATAATTTACTTTTTGTGGATAACTTCTTGAATACAATATTAGATTTTGATATCATGTAATAAGACCTGTTAATAACTTCTGAATACTTAAAGTTATACACAGCCTGTTGATAACTTTGTGCATAACTTGTTTCTTTTTTATAAAATAGTGGTATTTACTATTATATTTTTGACTTTTTATCTTATTTTATACAATTTTACTTGTTGTGAATAGTTATTTTACTAACACTGTTAATAACTTTTCATATTTTTTATTTTTATAATAAGTTATTAACATGTGAATAATTTTATCTAAAATTGTCAACAACTTTAAATAATAATATTCATCTGTTAATAAAGTTGTTCATTTTTTGTGAGTTATATGTGAAAATTAATTTTTCTATTAATATATTATAAAAATAAATTCATTAGACTGGAGGATAGGAATAGGAGATGAACACCCAAGTGAAAGAATTATGGGAAAAAACCTTAAACACTCTCAAAGGGGAACTTACGGAAGTTAGCTTTAATACTTGGATAAAGAGTATTGAACCTATATCGCTAGAAAATAGCAATTTAAGATTAGGTGTTCCTAATAATTTCACAAAGGATATATTAGAAAATAGATATAAGGATTTAATTATAAATTCTGTTAAATCTGTTTCTAACAGAACATATAATATCGATTTTTTTATTATATCCGAAGAAGCAATGGAAAAAGAAGCTTCTAGAAAACAAGAAGAGCAAAAACCTACATTAGTAGTAAATGATGAAATGTCAGCTATATTAAATCCTAAGTACACTTTTGATTCTTTCGTTATCGGAAATAGCAATAGATTTGCTCATGCAGCTTCACTAGCGGTTGCGGAATCTCCTGCGAAAGCATACAATCCATTATTTATATATGGAGGAGTTGGACTTGGTAAAACTCACTTAATGCACGCTATTGGCCATTACATACAAAATGTAAATTCAAAATCTAAAGTCGTATATGTATCCTCTGAAAAATTTACTAATGAACTTATAAATTCTATTAAAGATGATAAAAACGTAGAATTTAGAAATAAATATAGAAATGTAGATGTGCTTTTAATTGACGATATTCAATTTATAGCTGGGAAAGAGCGTACGCAGGAAGAATTCTTCCATACTTTTAATGCGCTTTATGAAGCAGATAAACAAATTATATTATCCAGTGATAGACCGCCGAAGGAAATCCCTACGCTAGAGGACAGATTGCGTTCAAGATTTGAATGGGGACTTATTGCAGATATACAAGCACCAGATTTTGAAACAAGAATTGCTATTTTAAAGAAAAAAGCTGATGTAGAAAATTTGAACATCCCTAATGAAGTAATGGTATATATTGCAACTCAAATAAAGTCAAATATTAGAGAGCTTGAAGGAGCACTTATAAGAATAGTAGCTTACTCTTCATTAACTAATAGGGAAATAAACGTAGATTTAGCAGCAGAAGCTTTAAAGGATATAATTTCTAGCAGAAATACTAGGCAAATTACAATAGAACTAATTCAAGATATAGTTTCAAGTTATTATAATTTAAAAATAGAAGATTTTAAATCTTCTAGAAGAACTAGAAATGTTGCTTTTCCAAGACAAATAGCTATGTATCTCTCTAGAAAGCTTACTGATACATCTCTTCCTAAAATAGGAGAAGAGTTTGGTGGTAGGGATCACACCACTGTTATCCACGCTTATGAGAAAATATCTCAAAGCTTAAAAAAGGATGAAAACCTACAAAATACAGTAACTGAGCTAACTAAAAAGATTAATCAAAAATAATTAACATCTGTTATTAATAAAATTAATTAACTATGTGGATAAAAAATATAATATAATAAAATTGTTAATATTGTGGATAAATATATTTTTTTCAATGAATTTATCCACAATTATTTTTATCTTATTTTTGAGCTGTTTTATAGGTTCATAGGGGTTATCCACATACTCACAGCCCCTACTACTATTACTACTAACTTTTTAATATTATCTAAGCTATTCTATACACAACGTAAGTTGTTAATAAGGAGGTACTAAATAATGAAATTTATAACTGAAAAAAATCTGCTTCAAGAAGCAATATCAAATGTACAAAAAGCTATAACTGGAAAATCCACAATGCAAATATTACAAGGAATATACATTAGTGCGTATAAAAATACATTAACACTTATTGGTTCAGATATAGATGTTTGTATAGAAACAAAAATAAATGTCGAAGTTATAGAAGAGGGTTCTATAGTTATTGATTCTAGACTTTTTGGAGAAATAATAAGAAAGCTTCCAAATGCAGAAATTGAAATTACTTCTATAGATGACAATACTATAGAGATAAATTGTCAAAAGTCTTGTGTTAATTTAATACATATGAATGCTACTGATTATCCATTGTTGCCATCTATAGATGAGGATATAATTTTTACCATACCTCAAAAGACTCTTAAAAATATGATAAAAGGTACTATTTTTGCTGCAGCTCAAGATGAAACACGACCAATATTAACAGGAGTTTTGTTTGAGCTTAAAGAAAATAAGCTGAACTTAGTAGCTCTTGATGGTTTTAGAGTTGCCTTTAGAAGTGAAAATATAGACTATGATTATAATAAAGAAGCTGTGATACCAGGAAAAACATTAAATGAGGTATCAAAAATACTAGAAGATAATGAAGAACCGGTAAAAATAACCTTTACCCCAAACCATATTTTATTTAATTTTGGAAATACTAAAGTTATATCAAGACTTTTAGAAGGGGAATTTATAAAATATAGTTCAATAATTCCTCAAGAATATAAATTAAGAGTTACTGTTAAGAAAGATGAAATTTTAAGTTGTATAGAAAGAGCTTCCCTAATGGCTAAAGATGGAAATACAAATTTAGTAAAATTAGATATTCAAGAAGACACCTTAATAGTGACCTCTAATTCTCAATTGGGAAAAGCAAGAGAAGAAGTTTCTATTTTATTGCAAGGAGAAACTTTAAAAACTGCATTTAACTCAAAATATCTTATTGATATATTTAAAAACATGGATGAAGAGGAAGTTGTAATGGAATTATCTAGTGCAGTAAGTCCATGTATTATAAAAAACAAGGATAAAGATAATTGCACATATTTATTGCTTCCAGTTAGAGTTAAATATTAATTAAGGTAAGGTGCGAAATGGTAGAAGTTAAAATAAATACTGAATTCATAAAACTTGATTCATTTTTAAAATTTACTGGTGCCTGTTCACTAGGATCAGAGGCTAAATTCTTCATACAAAATGGAGAAGTTAAAGTCAATGAGAAAGTAGAGGTTCAAAGAGGAAAGAAACTTTATAAGGGATATATAATTGAGTTTCAAGGTGAACAATATAAAGTAGTTTAGCTAACATATATGCACCGAAAAAATCCGGTGCATATTTTTAAATTTTAGCTGTTTAAAGTAAAATTTACACTATTAGCTTATAGTATGTTATAATTTAAGATGGGTGTTTATATGTACGTAAAAAGTTTACTCTTAAAAAATTTTAGAAATTATGATGAACTAAATTTAGATTTTGCAAATGGTACGAATGTATTTATAGGAGATAATGCACAAGGTAAAACCAACGTTTTAGAAGCCCTTTATTATGCAAGTATAGGTAAGTCTCATAGAACAAACAGAGATAAAGAGCTTATAAGATGGAATGAAAATGAGGCTTACATAAAGGTTGATATCGGAAAAATTAGACTTGATAAAAAGATTGAAATAAAAATCTTTAAAGAGGGTAAAAAAGGAATTAATGTTAATTCTATAAAAATTAACAAATTATCAGAACTTATGGGTATACTAAATATAGTTATGTTTTCTCCAGAAGATTTAAACATAATAAAAGATTCACCATCTTATAGACGAAAATTTATGGACATAGAGCTTTGTAAGCTTGATGGAAAATATTATTATAACTTATTAGCTTATAAAAAGATTCTTAATGAGCGAAATTCAGTTCTTAAAAAATTTAGCAGTAATACGGACATATTAGATATATACGATTATAAGCTTAGTGAGTATGGAGAATACATAGTAAAAAAAAGATTACAGTATATTGAAAAATTAAATATAAAAGGTAAAATTATACATAAAGAAATAACTTTAGATAAAGAAATAATAGAGTTTAAATATTTAATGCAATTAAAAGGTAATGATATAAAGAGTGAACTTTATGATTCATTGACCAAAAATAGAAAAAAAGATTTTGAAAGAAAAACCACCTCTGTAGGCCCTCATAGAGACGATTTTTTAGTTTTAATAAATGATATGGATGTTAAGACCTATGGCTCACAAGGTCAACAAAGAACTTCTGTACTTTCCATTAAGTTTGCATCACTTCACATAATTAAAGAGTTAACAGGAGAGTATCCGCTTTTATTATTAGACGACGTGTTATCAGAGTTAGATACTAAAAGGCAGGAATACATTTTAAACTCTATAAGTGATGTGCAAACTTTAATTACATGTACAGGAATAAGTAATATTGAGAAACATTTGAATAAAACTAATAATGTAAAAATATTTAAGGTCTCAAGTGGAAAAATAACAAAGCTGTAGCATGTTAAGGAGGATAACCATGTTTCTACATTTAGGAGAAAATGTAGTGGTTCCTGTAAAAGACGTAATAGCAATTTTCGATATGGAAGCCACTATGTATAGTTCGGATACAATTCAATTTATAAGGATGGCAGAGGAAGACGGATTTGTAGAGCGAATAACCAAAGAAAAACCTAAATCTTTTGTTATAGCTGAAGTTAATAAGAAAAGTAAGGTTTATTTATCTCCTATTTCTTCAGCCACCTTATGTAAAAGAACAGACATTGTATATTGTGAGCTTTAATTAGTTAGGAGGATATACATGAATAATAATCAAAACTATGATGAAAATCAGATACAAGTGTTAGAAGGACTTGAAGCTGTTAGAAAAAGACCTGGTATGTACATTGGTAGCACAAGTGCTAGAGGACTTCATCATCTAGTATACGAAATAGTTGATAACAGTATTGATGAAGCAACTGTAGGGGCTTGTAGTAATATAAATGTTACGATTCACAATGATAATTCAATTACTGTAATCGATGATGGTAGAGGTATGCCTGTAGGTCTACATCCTAAGTTAAAGATACCAACAGTTGAAGTTATAATGACAGTGCTTCATGCTGGAGGTAAGTTTGGTGGTGGCGGATACAAAGCATCTGGAGGATTACATGGAGTTGGAGCTTCTGTAGTTAACGCTCTATCAGAAATATGTGAGGTTGAAGTTAAAAGAGATGGACATATTTGGAGACAAAGCTTTTCAAGAGGGAAAGTTGTAACTCCACTTGAAAAAATTGGTGATACTGAAGAACATGGAACAAAAACTTATTTTAAACCTGATGAAGAAATTTTTGATGAAGTAGATTTTGATTATGAAACTTTATCTCAAAGATTAAGAGAATTAGCATTTTTAAATAAAGGTATAAGAATAACTTTAAATGATGAAAGAGAAGATAAGAGCCATGAATTTCACTATGAAGGTGGAATTAAATCCTTTGTTGAGTACTTAAATAGAAATAAAGGAAAAGTACACAATGAGCCTATCTATGTAGAAGGTAATAAGGATGAATGTATAGTTGAAATAGCACTTCAATATAACGATACCTACAATGAGAACTTATTCTCTTTCGCCAACAATATAGATACTATTGAAGGAGGAACTCACTTAGTAGGTTTTAAAGCTGCGTTAACAAGAGTTTTAAATGATTATGCTAAAAGGTTCGGATTCTTAAAGGAGAATGACAAAAATTTAGGTGGAGAAGATGTAAGAGAAGGACTTACAGCAGTTATATCTGTTAAGGTAATAGATCCTCAATTTGAAGGTCAAACAAAAACTAAACTAGGTAATAGTGAAATTAGAGGTGTGGTTGAAGCCATAGTTTCTGAGGCTATAAGCAATTTCCTAGAAGAAAATCCTGCTGTAGGAAAAAGTATTATAGATAAAGGGTTAAATGCTGCAAGAGCAAGAGAAGCAGCAAAAAAAGCAAGAGAGCTTACAAGAAGAAAGACTGCACTTGAAAGTACTTCATTACCTGGTAAGCTTGCAGATTGTTCTTCAAAGGATCCAGCAGAATGTGAAATATATATAGTCGAGGGAGATT
The DNA here is from genome assembly GCF_965112025.1 of Clostridium sp. Marseille-Q7071. Taxonomy (NCBI): domain Bacteria; kingdom Bacillati; phylum Bacillota; class Clostridia; order Eubacteriales; family Clostridiaceae; genus Clostridium; species Clostridium sp. Marseille-Q7071. Next base: position 591,195 of record NZ_CBCOPR010000001.1, on the reverse strand, counting down.
CTGCCGGTGGTTCAGCTAAACAAGGAAGAGATAGAGGATTTCAAGCTATTTTACCTTTAAGAGGAAAGATAATAAATATAGAAAAGCAACGTCTTGACAGAGTTCTTAATTCTCAGGAAATAAGAAATATGGTTACTGCTTTTGGAGCAGGAATAGCTAAAGATTTTGACGTTTCTAAATTAAGATATCATAAAATCATAATAATGACAGATGCTGACGTTGATGGAGCTCATATAAGAACATTGCTTCTTACATTCTTTTATAGATATATGAGAGAGTTAGTAGAACAAGGACACGTTTATATAGCTCAGCCACCTTTATATAAAGTTAAAAAGGGTAAAAATGAGTACTACACTTATAGTGATAAAGAATTAGAAGAAGTTCTAAATCAAGTAGGTGGAAAAGACAGCAACACAGATATTCAAAGATATAAAGGTCTTGGAGAGATGAATCCAGAACAGCTTTGGGATACAACTATGAATCCTGAAAAAAGAACATTATTAAAAGTTACAGTAGAAGATGCTATGGCTGCAGATGAAATCTTCACTATTCTTATGGGAGATAAGGTAGAACCTCGTAGGGAATTTATACAAGAAAACGCTAAGAAGGTTAGCAATTTAGATATATAGTATTTTACAAAAATAAGGTGAGGTGAAACATATGAATAGGGAAGAAAATATATTACCCATAGATATAAGACACGAGATGAAAAATTCCTATATTAGTTATGCCATGAGTGTTATTGTTGGTCGTGCTCTTCCTGATGTAAGAGATGGATTAAAACCAGTACATAGAAGAATACTTTATTCTATGCATGAACTTGGTATAACACCAGAAAAAGGATATAGAAAATGTGCAAGAATTGTTGGAGATGTTTTAGGTAAATATCATCCACATGGTGATTCTTCTGTTTATGATGCTTTAGTTAGAATGGCACAGGACTTCTCTATTAGGTATACATTAGTTGATGGACATGGTAACTTTGGTTCTGTTGATGGTGATAGTGCAGCTGCAATGAGATATACAGAGGCAAAGATGAGTAAAATTACTCTTCAAATGCTTAGAGATATTAATAAAAATACCGTTGACTTTATTCCAAACTTTGATGGTGAAGAGCAAGAGCCATCTGTACTTCCATCAAGATTTCCTAATCTTTTAGTTAATGGTTCATCAGGTATAGCTGTTGGTATGGCAACTAATATACCTCCTCATAATTTAAAAGAGGTTATAGATGGAGTTATAATGGTAATAGACAATGAAGATGTTACTATTACTGAGCTTATGAGCAGTATAAAAGGACCTGATTTTCCTACAGCAGGTATAATTTTAGGAAGAGCTGGAATTAAAAGTGCTTATGAAACAGGTAGAGGAAAAGTAGTAGTTAGATCAAAATCAGAGATAGAGGAGCATAATGGACGTAATAGAATTATAGTTTCAGAGCTTCCTTATCAAGTAAATAAAGCAAACCTAATAGAGAATATAGCAGAATTAGTTAAGGACAAAAAAATAGATGGTATCTCAGACCTTAGAGATGAATCAGATAGAGAAGGTATGAGAATCGTTATAGAATTAAAAAGAGATGCTAATGCCAATATTGTTTTAAATAGACTTTATAAGCATACTAAGATGCAAGATACTTTTGGTATCATAATGATTGCTTTAGTAGATGGTGAGCCTCAAACATTAAATCTAAAACAAATTTTAGTTCATTATTTAAACCATCAAAAAATGGTGGTAAGAAGAAGAACTGAATTTGATTTAGATAAAGCTCAAGCTAGAGCTCATATCTTAGAAGGCTTAAAAATTGCATTAGATCACATAGATGAAGTAATTTCTTTAATTAGATCATCTAAAACTGGTCAAGAAGCTAAAGAAGGTCTTATGGCCAAATTTGGTCTTTCTGAGAAACAATCTCAAGCTATATTAGATATGAAACTTCAAAGGCTTACAGGATTAGAACGTGAAAAGATTGAAGAAGAATATAATGAGCTTATGAAAATAATACAGTACTTAAAATCTATACTTGAAAATGAAGAGATTCTTTTAGGGATAATAAAAGAAGAACTTATGGAAGTTAGGAATAAGTATGGAGATGAAAGAAGAACAGCTATTGAAAAAAATCCATATAGCATAGATGAAGAAGATCTAATAGCAGAAGAAGATGTTGTAATAACATTAACTCATGCAGGATATATTAAGAGACTTCCTATAGATACTTATAATGCTCAAAAAAGAGGTGGAAGAGGAATTCAAGGGGTTACTACAAAAGAGGATGATTTTGTAGAACATATCTTTATAACTCCAACTCATAATAACCTGATATTCTTCACTAATAAAGGTAAGGCTTATAAATTAAAGGCTTATGAAATACCAGAGGGTAGTAGAACTGCAAAAGGTACTAACCTTATAAATATACTTCCATTAGAAAATAATGAAACGATTCAAGCAGTTATATCATTAAAAACTTTTGAAGCAGACAATTATCTTGTGATGGGAACTAAAGAAGGGGTAGTAAAGAAAACCTCTCTTGATAAGTATGCATCTATAAGAAGAAATGGATTAATTGCTATAAACTTAAGAGAAGAAGATGAACTTATAGGTGCCACTATCACAACTGGAGATAGTGAAATAATATTTGTTACTAAACAGGGTTATTCTATAAGATTTAATGAAAAAGATGCTAGAGAAATGGGAAGAACAACTACAGGGGTTAAAGCAATAACTTTAAGAGAAGAAGATATTGCAGTTTCAATGGTAGTTGTTAAAGAAAATGAAGAGCTTTTAGTTATAAGTGAAAAAGGTTTTGGTAAGAGAACAGATATATCAGAGTACACATTGCAACGTAGAGGTGGAAAAGGTATAAAAACTTATAGGGTAACTGAAAAAACAGGTTATGTAGTAGGTGCAAGAATAGTTAAAGACGGAGATGAATTAATGTTAATTAATAGTGACGGTATAATAATAAGATTAAACGTTGCAGATATATCTACTACAAGCAGAAATACTATGGGTGTAACTCTTATGAAGACAGGTGAAGATGTAAATATTGTTGCTATGGCAAAAATAAATTATACTGATTCAAGTGATGAAGATATTTCTGGTGAAGAATCAGAAGAAAATGTAAATGAAGTAGAAGAAATGAATCAGAGTTTAGAGCAAACAGAGAATGAAGAATAATTAAAAGACTGAGGTTTTATGCCTTAGTCTTTTTTTATTAAAGCATATTAATAAATATCCTAAGAATATTTAAATAATTATTTTCAGATTTATAAGTAGCTAATTCATGAATCTTTTATAAAATAATTTATGCTATACCTTAAAATCAACGGATTGACAACTTTTATATGTAATAAAAAATATTGATAAAATCATATTATTAGCCTTAAATCCTTAATTATTTAAGTATACTTTTCCTGGTGTATCAATAAAAGAAATACAGCAAAATAAGAAGAATAAAGAAGAATAGTTAATATGGTTTGATTAAACAATGTATTTTAACTTTAACGGATCATTTTAATTTAGATATAATAATCCTTGTCCCTAAGAGCTGCAAAAACAAATCTTAGTGATGGGGTTTAGTTTTTATTAAAAACAGTTAAACAAATTTAAAAAAACTTTTAAAAAACTGTTGACAAGGAAAAACAAACCTGATAGAATAGTAAGAGTCGTCAGGTGATGACGGTAAAAATTACTAAATAATTTGGTCTTTGAAAATTAAACAGAGAAATAGGTAAAACCAGTTAATTCATTGAGTTTCGAAAGAAACTTAAAATGACTATTAATAGTCAGCAAACTTTACTTGAGCAATCAAGATACAAACTTTTAAATTGAGAGTTTGATCCTGGCTCAGGACGAACGCTGGCGGCGTGCCTAACACATGCAAGTCGAGCGATGAAGCTCCTTCGGGAGTGGATTAGCGGCGGACGGGTGAGTAACACGTGGGTAACCTGCCTCATAGAGGGGAATAGCCTCCCGAAAGGGAGATTAATACCGCATAACGTATGAAGGTCGCATGACTTTTATACCAAAGGAGCAATCCGCTATGAGATGGACCCGCGGCGCATTAGCTAGTTGGTGAGGTAACAGCTCACCAAGGCGACGATGCGTAGCCGACCTGAGAGGGTGATCGGCCACATTGGAACTGAGACACGGTCCAGACTCCTACGGGAGGCAGCAGTGGGGAATATTGCGCAATGGGGGAAACCCTGACGCAGCAACGCCGCGTGAATGAAGAAGGCCTTAGGGTTGTAAAGTTCTGTCATATGGGAAGATAATGACGGTACCATATGAGGAAGCCACGGCTAACTACGTGCCAGCAGCCGCGGTAATACGTAGGTGGCAAGCGTTGTCCGGATTTACTGGGCGTAAAGGATGCGTAGGCGGACATTTAAGTCAGATGTGAAATACCCGAGCTCAACTTGGGTGCTGCATTTGAAACTGGGTGTCTAGAGTGCAGGAGAGGAAAGCGGAATTCCTAGTGTAGCGGTGAAATGCGTAGAGATTAGGAAGAACACCAGTGGCGAAGGCGGCTTTCTGGACTGTAACTGACGCTGAGGCATGAAAGCGTGGGGAGCAAACAGGATTAGATACCCTGGTAGTCCACGCCGTAAACGATGAATACTAGGTGTAGGAGGTATCGACCCCTTCTGTGCCGCAGTTAACACAATAAGTATTCCGCCTGGGGAGTACGATCGCAAGATTAAAACTCAAAGGAATTGACGGGGGCCCGCACAAGCAGCGGAGCATGTGGTTTAATTCGAAGCAACGCGAAGAACCTTACCTAGACTTGACATCCCCTGAATTACCTGTAATGAGGGAAGCCCTTCGGGGCAGGGAGACAGGTGGTGCATGGTTGTCGTCAGCTCGTGTCGTGAGATGTTGGGTTAAGTCCCGCAACGAGCGCAACCCTTATCATTAGTTGCTACCATTAAGTTGAGCACTCTAGTGAGACTGCCCGGGTTAACCGGGAGGAAGGTGGGGATGACGTCAAATCATCATGCCCCTTATGTCTAGGGCTACACACGTGCTACAATGGTTGGTACAACAAGATGCAAGACCGCGAGGTGGAGCTAAACTTAAAAAACCAATCCCAGTTCGGATTGTAGGCTGAAACTCGCCTACATGAAGCCGGAGTTGCTAGTAATCGCGAATCAGCATGTCGCGGTGAATACGTTCCCGGGCCTTGTACACACCGCCCGTCACACCATGAGAGCTGGTAACACCCGAAGTCCGTGAGGTAACCGTAAGGAGCCAGCGGCCGAAGGTGGGATTAGTGATTGGGGTGAAGTCGTAACAAGGTAGCCGTAGGAGAACCTGCGGCTGGATCACCTCCTTTCTAGGGAGTCGACGTAGTTGGTAACTCTTCTACGAACACTGGTACTATACTCTGTTTAATTTTGAGCGACCAAGGTCCTACGGGACAAAGGAAAAGCTCAATTGTTCTTTGAAAATTGCACAGTGAAAATATTTGTTTAAATATCCTTTTAAATTAAAAGATAAATAAACAATTTCGTCAAGACAAACAAAAATAAATTTAAAAACTAAAGTTTTTGAATTCTATTTATGCGAATTTGTATAAGACATTTTTATAAAGTTAATGAAACTTTATAAAATCAAATAGAAACGAGTAGTACAAGGAAACGAAGGAACGAGGAGCAGAGTTTACTGATGTAAATGAGCACCGCAGTGACTGAAGTTGACGAAGTAATACGAAGTTTATATTGATTTTTAGATAGGTCAAGCTACAAAGGGCGCAGGGTGAATGCCTTGGCACTAGGAGCCGAAGAAGGACGCGATAAGCTGCGATAAGCTTTGGGTAGACGCAAATAGTCTGTGATCCAAAGATTTCCGAATGGGGGAACCCACATGGCTACGCCATGTACTATATGCTGAATACATAGGTATATAGAGGTAAACCCGGGGAACTGAAACATCTAAGTACCCGGAGGAAGAGAAAGAAAAATCGATTTCCTAAGTAGCGGCGAGCGAAAGGGAAAGAGCCCAAACCTAAGCCTTTGGCTTGGGGGTTGAGGACAGAACATAAAAGAGGTGGCTATTGTAACTGAAGATAGCTGGAAAGCTACTCCGTAGAAGGTAATAGACCTGTAAGTGAAACGAGAAGACCTTAAGTTCTGATCCAGAGTACCACGAGACACGTGAAACCTTGTGGGAAGCAGGGAGGACCACCTCCCAAGGCTAAATACTACCTAGTGACCGATAGTGAAGAAGTACCGTGAGGGAAAGGTGAAAAGAACCCCGGGAGGGGAGTGAAATAGAACCTGAAACCCTGTGCCTACAACCGATCGAAGCACTTTATATGTGTGACGATGTGCTTTTTGTAGAACGAGCCAACGAGTTACGATATGTAGCGAGGTTAAGTACTTAAGGTACGGAGCCGAAGGGAAACCGAGTCTGAATAGGGCGCAAAGTTGCATGTCGTAGACCCGAAACCGGGTGACCTATCCATGGCCAGGTTGAAGCGAGAGTAAAATCTCGTGGAGGACCGAACCACGTTGGTGTTGAAAAACCATGGGATGAGCTGTGGATAGCGGAGAAATTCCAATCGAACTCGGAGATAGCTGGTTCTCCTCGAAATAGCTTTAGGGCTAGCGTCGATTAATTAAGTAATGGAGGTAGAGCACTGAATAGGCTAGGGGGCATATCGCTTACCGAACCTTATCAAACTCCGAATGCCATATACTTGTATTTCGGCAGTCAGACTGCGAATGATAAGATCCGTAGTCAAAAGGGAAACAGCCCAGACCATCAGCTAAGGTCCCAAAGTGTAAGTTAAGTGGTAAAGGATGTGGGATTTCTAAGACAACTAGGATGTTGGCTTAGAAGCAGCCACTCATTCAAAGAGTGCGTAATAGCTCACTAGTCAAGAGATCCTGCGCCGAAGATGTCCGGGGCTAAAACTTACCACCGAAGCTATGGGTGTACACTATGTGTACGCGGTAGAGGAGCTTTCTGCATTGGCTGAAGTCGTACCGAAAGGAGCGGTGGACGATGCAGAAGTGAGAATGTTGGCATAAGTAGCGAGAGACAGGTGAGAATCCTGTCGGTCGAAAACCTAAGGTTTCCTGAGGAAGGCTCGTCCGCTCAGGGTTAGTCGGGACCTAAGCCGAGGCCGAAAGGCGTAGGTGATGGACAACAGGTTGATATTCCTGTACCACTAGCAGACGTTATTACAAATGGGGTGACGCAGGAGGATAAGATGTGCTAGCTATTGGATGCTAGTCTAAGCGTTTAGGTATGTAGGATAGGCAAATCCACCTACATTAGCTGAGGCGTGATGGGGAAACCCTTTAAGGGTGAAGTATCTGATTCCACGCTGCCAAGAAAAGCCTCTATGGAGGAAGTTAGTGCCCGTACCGCAAACCGACACAGGTAGGTGAGGAGAGAATCCTAAGACCATCGGAAGAATTGCTGTTAAGGAACTCGGCAAATTGACCCCGTAACTTCGGGAGAAGGGGTGCCTACGCAAGTAGGCCGCAGAGAATAGGCCCAAGCAACTGTTTAGCAAAAACACAGGTCTCTGCTAAAGCGAAAGCTGATGTATAGGGGCTGACGCCTGCCCGGTGCTGGAAGGTTAAGGGGATTGCTTAGTGCAAACGAAGGCATGAACTTAAGCCCCAGTAAACGGCGGCCGTAACTATAACGGTCCTAAGGTAGCGAAATTCCTTGTCGGGTAAGTTCCGACCCGCACGAATGGCGTAATGATTTGGGCACTGTCTCAACAGCAAATCCGGCGAAATTGTAGTGCAAGTGAAGATGCTTGCTACCCGCGATTGGACGGAAAGACCCCGTAGAGCTTTACTGCAATTTAGCATTGAGTTTCGGTACTATCTGTACAGGATAGGTGGGAGACTTGGAAGCAAGGGCGTCAGCCTTTGTGGAGTCATCCTTGGGATACCACCCTGATAGTACTGGAATTCTAACCGGAGGCCTTGAATCAGGTCACGGGACATTGTTAGGTGGGCAGTTTGACTGGGGCGGTCGCCTCCAAAAAAGTAACGGAGGCGCCCAAAGGTTCCCTCAGAACGGTCGGAAATCGTTCGAAGAGTGCAAAGGCAGAAGGGAGCCTGACTGCGACACAGACAAGTGGAGCAGGGACGAAAGTCGGGCTTAGTGATCCGGTGGTTCCTCGTGGGAGGGCCATCGCTCAACGGATAAAAGCTACCTCGGGGATAACAGGCTGATCTCCCCCAAGAGTCCACATCGACGGGGAGGTTTGGCACCTCGATGTCGGCTCGTCGCATCCTGGGGCTGAAGTAGGTCCCAAGGGTTGGGCTGTTCGCCCATTAAAGCGGCACGCGAGCTGGGTTCAGAACGTCGTGAGACAGTTCGGTCCCTATCCGTCGCGGGCGTAGGAAATTTGAAGGGAGCTGTCCTTAGTACGAGAGGACCGGGATGGACAGACCTCTGGTGCACCAGTTGTCACGCCAGTGGCACAGCTGGGTAGCTATGTCTGGAAGGGATAAACGCTGAAAGCATCTAAGCGTGAAGCCCCCCCTAAGATGAGATTTCCCATAACATAAGTTAGTAAGACTCCTGGAAGAACACCAGGTTGATAGGTGAGAGGTGTAAGCATGGCAACATGTTCAGCTGACTCATACTAATAAGTCGAGGGCTTGACCTAATTGATTTCACTGTGCAATTTTCAGAGAATAATCTCTTTGAAAATTTATAAAAAAAGTTATTGACAAAGATAACTTAATAAATTATAATAACAAAGTAAGGTTAATGAATGACCTTTAAAAAAATTAATAGAAACGAGTAGTACAAGGAAGCAAAGGAACCCCGGAGTGACTGAAGCTGACGAAGTAATGCGAAGTTTATAGTAATTTTAAATCTGGTGATGATGGTCCTAAGGGTAACACCCCTTTCCATTCCGAACAGGCAGGTTAAGCCTTAGGACGCCGAGAGTACTGCACGGGAGACTGTGTGGGAGGGTAGGTTGTTGCCAGGTAGTGTTAACTAAGAAAATTTAGTTAACACTATGGATCTTTAGCTCAGTTGGTTAGAGCAACCGGCTCATAACCGGTAGGTCCGGGGTTCGAGTCCCTGAAGGTCCACCATATTTGGGGGTATAGCTCAGTTGGGAGAGCACCTGCCTTGCACGCAGGGGGTCAAGAGTTCGAATCTCTTTATCTCCACCAAAAAGCAATCCAGAAGGATTGCTTTTTTTATTTTTAGAATAAATTAATTTTAAAATCTAGATTGGCTACAATTTAAATTATACATTCTTATTGTTTCTATTAATTTCATCTGTATTTGCTTTAGTGCACCTGTTTCAATTATTAAATCCCTAAAGTCATCATCAGATAAGAATGAACGACTAACTCTATGTAATGAACTAAAAGCTTCTGTAAAGTAATTATTAGCAGGAGTTTGTAGATTATTAATCCAATAACATAAGTTCATTTCATTGTAAGCCTTTGTGTGAACTAAAGCCTCCATGTATCCTTCACTTCTAAATTGATAATATTTACCTTGCTCGAAATTTGATACGAAGTTTAAAAAGTTATTATCAACATTAAGTTTATCATTAGTTAATAGTGTATTTATCATTTCATTAGCTGATCGTAGATCAGTACTAAATTGGGATAAAATCTTTAAAACGCCTTGAGATACTTGATCATAAGGCATTGATATAAAAATTGACATATTTTCCCCTTTTTAATTAATGCTTTCAATGCTATAATATGAGTTACTTTTTATATAGTTACAAAATTATAATGGGAGATGAATTTATGTGTAGTAAAAATTATATACCAATGGATGAGAGCATTTGGAGTGGAAGAGTGGACAGTACTTCCAACTACGATGCTTTTAGATGGCACCAACATGTTAAACCATTAAATTTATGGGATGAAAATATAAAGCCTGTAGAAAGCTTAAGCTTTGGCATATTAGGTTTTTGTTGTGATATAGGTATAAAATTAAATAAAGGCAGAGTTGGTGCAATAAATGGTCCAATATCCATAAGAACTCAAATGGCAAACTTCCCTTGCAACTTTTATGAATGTGTAAATATATTTGATGTAGGTGACATAGTTGCAGAAGGATTAAGTTTGAGTGAAGCACAAGAACTTTTATCTAAATCTGTAGCTAGACTTCTTAGTTTAAATATATTCCCAATTGTATTAGGCGGCGGACATGAAACTGCTTTAGCGAACTTTAGAGGGCTCTTTAATAATGTACAAACTATATGTGATAAACCAAAGATTGGCATAATAAATTTTGATGCTCACTTTGATTTACGACCTTATGATAAGGAAGGAAGCTCTGGAACTATGTTTAGGCAAATATCAGATATCTGTAAAAATAATGATATGGATTTTTCCTATTTCTGTGTTGGTGTTCAAGAACATAGTAATACAATTGAGCTTTTTAAAACTGCTAATAAATTAGGGGTTAAATATGCCCTTGCAAAAGACATAGTATCTAGTGATGGATGGGCACTTATTAAAGTCTTAAAAGATTTTATAAAAAAACAAGATTACATATATGTAACCATTTGTTCTGATGTATTTTCAGCAGCTTTTGCTCCAGGTGTTAGTGCAATTCAAACTGTTGGATTAGATCCTGAAATGGTAATTCAAGTCTTAAAACATATATTGAAGTCAGGAAAGGTTATGAACTTTGATATATGTGAAGTAGCTCCAAGATTTGATAAAGATAATATAACTTCAAATACTGCAGCAGTAATAATATTTGCTCTAGTAAATACTATTTGTAAGCAATATAACTTAGAATATAGCTATTAAGATAAAGAATATAGTTTTAAATTTTGTTCTTTGAATATATTTGTATATAATAGACATATATAGATGCACCACTCATAAGTTTAACCTATATACCCATAAATTTGTGTTAACAAATTATTTTAGCTTATATTTATATAATTGAGAATTGACGATTGACAATGGACAACTCATATAGTACCCCTCAAGATGTTGGACACTTCGTTCAAATGACCATACAATAAAAAGTAAGATTAAGGGGGAGAACTATGAGCATAAAATTTACAAGAAAATTTACAGAAGAAGAACGAGTTGCAATTGTTAAGGAGGCATTAGAGTATGGAAGCAATGCTTTAGTTGCTACAAAATATGATATTAATCCTAAATTGCTTTCAACGTGGAAAGGGAATTATAGGAGATATCAACAAACATTGAAACCAAAGGAACCTAAAGAAGAAAATATAATTGTGAATTATAAGAAAGAGTATAAAAAACTTGTTGAAGAAAATAAACAGAAAGACCTAGAAATAGCAGTATTGAGAGATTTGTTAAAAAAAAGAAAATGAAATAGATTATTATGAATATGCAGAGGAATGGATAGCATGTGGAGCACCAGTATCAAGTATTCTTAGAATACTTGGACTGAATAAGTCTACATACTATCGAAGGAAACAAAGTAAAAAGCATGAAAATATAGTAGTTAAAAAGAAAGAAGGAATTATTCCTGGATTTAGCTACAATATTGATAATGTAAAAATAAGTGACTTAATGATACAAAAGTATATTATGGAAATAAAGTCCTGTGACTATGGACGACACTATGGCTACAAGAAGGTTACGGCAGTTCTTAAGCGAAAGTATTGCTTAAGGATAAACAAGAAAAAGGTGCATAGGTTAATGACAGTATTAGGGATGATACAAAAATCTAAAGAACCAGTTACTAGGTATAAACGTATTTGCAAAAATCACTTAGTTAAACAGTCTAATCAACTTTGGGAGATGGATACGAAGTATGTCTATATTGCTGGTACACGTGAAGTTGCCTATTTAGCTTCAATTATTGATGTTTTTGATAGAAGTATTATAGCATGTAAGCTATCACTTTCTGCTAATGCTGAGGCAGCACAAGAAGTATTGCTTACGGCATTGTACAACAGAGGTATCAAAGATGCTGCCGACGGACTTACTGTCCGTACAGACAATGGTTCACAGTTTATAGCTCATGGCTTTGAAAAGTTATGTATAAAAGAAAAGACGATTCATGAAAGGATCCCAGTACATAGCCCAAACTATAATGCACATATAGAGTCATATCATAGATATCTTCAAGATGAGTGCCTAGCTGGTAAGATATTTAATAGTTTAGAAGAGGCGGAAGCCATCATTGATAAATATGTATATGGATATAATACGATACGAGTTCATTCATCAATAGATTATAGAACTCCTGATGAGTTCTATAATCTAAAAAATTGTAACTTTAAGAATGAGCTAGTAATTAGCATATAGTGTCCCATTTGAGGGGTACTAATCCGACAATTATGGATACTTCTCTCACGAGAAGTTTTGAATTTATTTTTTTAAAAGTGATGAAGTCACTTTTATTATAAATCTGTTAAAGAAATTGGTTGGTTTGATAAAACTAATTTAAACAATAATTGTCAATTCTCCACTGATAATGGAGAATTGAGTCTGGTTAATAATGCTAATAACGATTGATCATTTTTAGAGAGATTAAATTTAAGAGTAATATATATGAAAACATACATTTTAGGAGTTATATATGTTTATTTATAGAGTAAAACAATTTTTTAAGGCTGTAACAGCTAAAATTACAGATGAAGATATAGAATTTATTAATAGATATTTAGAACCTTTTGAAATTGAATTATTTAATAAACTTAAGGTTTATGATAGAAAACATTGTATAAATGTAGCTAAGGATATTTTAGAAGAAACTAAAAAAATATCTTTAAATCATGATGAAATAAATACATTAATAAGAGCAGGTTTTCTTCATGATATAGGTAAGTTATATAAGAGTTTAAATCCTATAGAAAAATCTATAGTAGTTGTTTTAGATTTTATTACTAAAGGCAGATTAAAAAAATTTGATAATATAAAATTTATAAATGTTTATTATAATCATGGTGAAATAGGATATAACATATTAAAAGAATATAATTATGATGATAATTTGTTAAATTTGATAAGATATCATCATACAAATAATTACCAAAATATTTCCATGGACATATTAAAAAAATGTGATGATAGAAATTGATTCTACTTGTTAAAAGTAAATTTAAATTAGAATTATAAATTACCTTCATATTACATAAGAAAAATCACTATTAAATATTAATTTTTAATAGTGATTTTTTTAAGTTAATATTTATATATTGAAGTAAAATGATTTTATTAAAAGAATCTTTAGAGGATAAGTAATTATAAGGATAGTTAGTACTCTTATATATTTTATAGTATACTGAATCATAAAAGTAATATATAAGATAACTATATGTCGAATATAGATTTTCCTAAGATATAAAATATTTTAAGAATCTTTAATTAATTATTTTCTTTAAGATTATTTAAATATATTTTATTATATTTTTTCCAAGAGTTAATGCCATAAACAACTCCACAAAAAGATCCTATTAATATGGTAAATATTAGAGAATTTTTATTTAAAATATGTTTTGTTTTAATATTATTTATAATTCCAAAAGCTAATATAAATATGGATACATAGATAATAGTATGTTTTAAGATGTAAAGAATTTGTCCTTTCTTCCTCCAATTGCTCCAATATGATATAAAATTATTTCTTATATGCATTTAATACCCTCCCATTTCTATAAAATAAATATAAAAATATTATATCACTTATTTACATTAATTGGTAATAATATTATAATAATATATATATTTCATAGCAGGAATTATAGAAAAGAGCATAGTTTATAAATATCTATTTATTTTTATTATAAATAGATATTTATAATGTTAAAATATACTTATACCTTAAAAATATATTTTATATATGTAAAATGGAGGAAAAAATGAATTCACAAATTCGTAGAGAAAAAATTAAAGAAGTATTATGTAAAAGTAATGACGCTTACAAAGGTCAAAGATTAGCAGAAATTTTTGGTGTTACAAGACAAATTATAGTAAAAGATATAGCTATATTAAGAGCTGAGGGTATTAATATAATTGCTACTCCTGAAGGTTATATTGTGCCTAATAACGATACTATGAAAGTTAAAAAAGTAATTGCTACTTTACATAATAAAGAAAATATAGAAGAAGAAATGAAAACTATTGTTAAGTATGGTGGAATAATTGAGGATGTTATTGTTGAGCATCCGTTATATGGAGAAATAAAGGGAATGCTTATGGTAAAAAATTTATATGATGTAGAAAATTTCATAGATAACCTTCATAAGTATGAAGCAGAACCATTATTTTTATTAACTAATGGAATTCATCTTCATACAATTAGTGCAGAAAATGAAGAAGCTATGGATAACATTATAGATGAATTAAAAAATAAAGGGTTTTTGGTAGATAATATATAAGTTAATATACTATTCTATATAGGATTTATGTTTAAATAATAGTATTATTAAGATGTACAGATATTTATGTGCTTTAAGAAAATAAATGTTCAATATTTCTATAAAAGAGAGTATCATTAAAATTTTTAGCTAATTATTTAATTTTATATATTTTAAGAAAAAAATTATGAGAGGAGATATAAAACTTAATATATACTTGTTTGAAAAAGGATAAGAGGTGATAGTGTGAAGAAGAAGGGAATAGTATTTTCTTTTATAATAATGATAATATTAATACTTTTGATTTTAGCTTCTAGCATAAACATATTAGTTGATTATCAATGGTTTAAAGAATTAGGATATTTATCTATATATTTTAAAAGAGTTGTAGCTACGTTAAAGTTAATGATACCTGTATTTATTATTATTTTTACTGCTATAACAGTATATTATATAAGCTTAAAACCTAGTATCATGAAAATGAGAAAAGTTATAGAAAGAAATAGAGCTAAAGAGAAAAAGATATTTAAAGTATTTTTAATTATAAATGCTTTAGTTTCTATGTTTTTTTCCTATATTTTTGCATCAAATTATTGGTATAGAATATTAGAGTTTACAAATTCAACAGCCTTTAATTTAAGTGATCCTATATTTAATAAGGATATTTCTTTTTATGTATTTAAGCTGCCTTTAATACAATCATTATATAGCAGCATAATTTCTTTGTTAGTTATTTTAGTAATAATTACTTTTATAATTTATATTTCTTTTAGTGCTAAAGATAAAATACAGGACAAAGTTGTTAATATAAATAATAAAAGTTTTAAAAGCTTTAAAAGTGGTATAACAAATTTTGCAGGTAAACAGTTAGCTGTACTTTCAGCATTAATTATGCTGTTTATAGCTTTTGGATATATGATTAATGCATGGAACTTAGTTTATTCACCACAGGGTGCAGCTTTTGGTGCAAGTTATACAGATATGAAAGTTAGCTTGAAATTTTATAGGGCTATTTCAATAGTAGGGATAGTGGCGTCAGTAGTAGTATTCTTTAGTATAATTACATCTAAAGTAAAACCTATAATTTATTCAATTGTTTTAATGTTTGTACTGATTATAGGGGAAGGGGTATCTACAACCTTTGTTGAAAAGTTTATAGTTCAATCTAATGAAAAGACTTTAGAAAAACCCTTTATTGAATATAATATTGATTATACAAGAAAAGCTTTTAATATTGATGAAATTAAAGAAGAAAATTATAATGTTATTAATAATTTAACTCAAAAAGATATAAAAGATAACAAGGATATAATTGATAATATAAAGATAAATGCATATAAGCCAGCATTAGAATTTAATAATCAATTTCAATATATAAGATATTATTATGGGTTCAATGATATTGATATAGATAGATATAATATTAATGGAAAGTACAGTCAAGTATTTATTGCACCTAGGGAGTTAGATTTAAATAAATTAGATGATAACTCAAATACATGGCAGAATAGGCATTTGTCTTATACTCATGGATATGGAGTTGTAATGAGTAAGGTTAATTCAGTAACAAGTGAAGGACAACCTAACTTTGTTATTAGTAATGTACCTATAGAAAATAAAACGGATATAAAGATAGATAATCCAAGAATATACTTTGGAGAAAGTACAAATGACTATAGTATAGTTAATACTGATCTTGGTGAAATTGATTATCCTATGAGCGGAAAAAATGTAACTAATAACTATGATGGAGAAGCTGGAATAAGAATGTCTATGCTAAATAGAATTTTATTTTCATTCAAATATCAAAATCCTAAGTTTATTTTATCTCAAGATATAAATACGGATAGTCAAATACTTATACACAGAAATATAAAAGAAAGAGTAAATAAAATAGCACCTTTTCTGCAATATGATAGAGATCCTTATATAGTTGTAGATAATGGTAAATTATATTGGATTATGGATGCATATACAGTAACAGATAAGTTTCCTTTTTCTCAGCCTTTAGATAATAACGTAAATTATATGAGAAACTCTGTTAAGGTTATAATAGATGCATTTAATGGTACTACAAACTTTTATGTTGTAGATAAAAATGATCCTATAGCCGTTACTTACTCTAAAATATTTCCACCATTATTTAAAGATGTTGAAGAGGCACCTAAATCTTTAAGAGAACATTTTAAATACCCTGAAGATTTATTTAATATTCAGTGTCAAGTTTTAGGTAAATATCATGTAAAAGATCCTGGAGTGTTTTATAATGGTGATGATGTATGGAGCATAGCAAGTGATAAAGAAAAAATAGATGGAAGTGAAGAAGAAAAATTAAATGAAGCTTCCTATGTTATTATGAGATTACCTAATGAAACAAAAGATGAAATGGTAGTATTAGAATATTTTAATACTAAAGGTAGGGATAATATGGTAGCTATGTATGGAGTAAGAATGGATGGAGAAAATTATGGACAAATGTTCCTCTATAAATTTCCTACAGGTGGTACCGTATATAGTCCTATGTTATTTAAACAAAAATTACATCAAGATCCAGAAATATCTAAGGAATTATCTCTTTGGGATACGAAAGGCTCAGAAGTTCAATTTGGAGAAGTTTTAATTATTCCAATAGAAAAATCTTTACTATATGTTGAGCCTCTTTATTTAAGAGCAGCAGGAGAAAAAAGTATTCCAGAAATGAAAAATGTAATTGTAGGATACGGGGATCAAATAGTTTTAGCTAATAATATTGAAAGTGCATTAGCTCAATTGTTTAATTATGAGGATAAAGCTGGAGATGAAAATAAAGTGATTACAGCCACAGATAATGCTGATATTAAGAAGATTAAAGAATTGTATGATAAAGCAATAGAAGCTCAAAAGAATGGAGACTGGGCTAAATATGGCGAATATATAAATTCACTTGGTAAAGAAATAGAAAAAGTTTCTAAATAGTACAAGTTAAATTTATGGAGGAATTATGGACTACGATGTGCTTGTATTAGGTGGCGGCATGATAGGTTGTGCCGTTGCCTATGAATTATCAAAATATAATTTAAATATAGCTGTAATAGAAAAAGACCATGATATTGGTTCAGACGCAGCATTAATAAATACAGCAACAATTTATGATGGGCTTGAGTGTGAAGATACACTTAGCTCTTCATTAATTCGAAAAGGCAATAAAATGATTGACAGTTATGTAAGTAAATTTAATGTCCCTTTTAAAAGATGTGGTTCATTATATGTAGCTAAAAATAGGGAGCAAGAAATACAAATTGAAAGAATGTATAAAATAGCTCTAGAGAAGGAAATAAGGGAAGTTAAGCTACTTTGTGATGGAGAAATTTATCAAGTAGAGCCTAATTTACAAAGAGGATTTAAAAAGGCACTATACATTCCTAATACGGGTGTAGTATGCTCTTATGATTTAGCATTAGCTTATGGAGAAATTGCCTTTGATAATGGGGTAAAATTTAAGTTAGAAGAAGAAGTTTTAAATATTGAAAACACATCAAAAGGATTTAAAGTTGAAACAAATAGAAATAAATTTACTTGTAAAATAGTTATAAACACAACCTCTCAAAAGGATTTAGGGAGAGATTATAACAAAAATAAAATAAAAGATGCTTATAAAAATAATTTAAAATATTTTATAGTAGATAAAAGCTATAATAATTTGTACTCGAACATAATTTTTGATATAGACAATAAAGAAAGACGGTATATACGCCCAACAATGAATGGCGAAATAATAGGAGCATTAAGCACAGATGAAAATGTAAACTATGATATAGTTATAGATAAATTATCTCATTTAACTGGAAAGGTTGATGCAAAGAGTATTAAAATGGTTCTTGACTGGAGTCTATACGACGAGCCTGTAGTTATTGATGATAATTTAAATGATAATGGTTATATTAATGTAAGCGTTAAGCATTTTGGAAAAGTTACTATGACACCAGCTATTGCTGATATGGTTTGTAAAATGGTAGTTAATGATTTAAATTGTATATTAAAAAAAGATTTTATAGATAGAAGAAGAGAGTGCTATAAATTTAGAGATTTAAACAATGAAGATAGAAAAAGGATAATAGATTTAGATAAGAAGTATGGTAAAATAGTTTGTAGATGTGAAAATATAACAGAAGGTGAAATTGTAGATGCAATAAGAAGACCTTTAGGTGCTCGTACATTAGAAGGCGTAAAAAGAAGAACAGGTGCAGGGTTTGGAAATTGTAGAGGATCTTATTGCAATCAAGTTATAATTTCTATATTAGCTAGAGAAACAGACAAACATATAACAGAAATAGTTAAAAACTCAAAAAACTCTAAAGTAGTGTTAAGTAGAATTAAAGAATTTGATACAATGTAAGGAATGATAAATATGTGCAATCAAGAAATATTAACTACCATTGTTAGAGTTAAGGGCTCTAATAAGCATGATATAGCTCCTGTAAAGAGCACCAAGCCTATAAATAAAGAATTATGGCTTGAATGTTCAAAAGCTTTAAGTAGAATTCATATTGGACCTCCTATAAAAATAGGAGATGTAGTATGCAAAAATATATTAAATACCGGTGTGGATATTGTATGTACTAAAAATATATATAAGAATAATTAATTTTATATTGACAAAACATATATTAAGATATAGAATTATCTTCAAAATAAATATTTAGATTAAACCGTTGAAGAGACTAGTAGCAAATTATTAACATTAAAGAGAGTCAGTGCATGGTGTAAGCTGATATGTTAAACTTTGTGAATCCAACTTGAAGGGACTGTGATGAGCAGTACGGTAATTACCGTTATTATAATTAAGAGGAATAATATTCTTTAAATATTATTCAATTTAGGGTGGCAACGCGGAGTCTTTCGTCCCTTTTGGGATTGAAGGCTCTTTTTTGTTTGAAAAAATTTAGAATTAATAAAAGTAAAATAAACTTGTAGGAGGAATTTTTTATGTTAGATTTAAAAAGAATTCGTAACAATATTGAAGAAATAAAAAAAGCGCTTAATGATAGAGGAGAAAATTTTGATATAAGTGTTATTGATGAGGTTGTAGCTTTAGATAAAAGAAGAAGAGATATATTAGTTGAGGTTGAAGAATTAAAAAATAAAAGAAATACTCAATCATCTCAAATTCCAAAGCTTAAAAAGGAAGGTTTATCGGTTGATGATATAATGGCAGAAATGAAAGAGCTTGCTGATAAAATTAAAAGCTTTGATGTAGAACTTTCAGAAATAGATGAAAGAATAAAATATATAATGCTTAGAATACCTAATATACCAAATCCTGAAGTTCCGAGTGGAAATACTGATGAAGATAATGTAGAAGTAAGAAAATTTGGTGAGCCAAGAAAATTTGAATTTGAGCCAAAAGAGCATTGGACTTTAGGAACAGAAAAAGGAATATTAGATTTTGAAGCAGGTGGAAAAGTTACTGGTTCAAGATTTACAGTATATAAAGGATTAGGTGCTAGATTAGAAAGAGCTATAATAAACTTCTTTTTAAATAAGCATACAGATGAAAATGGATATACAGAAATATTACCTCCATTTATGGTTAATAGAAATAGTATGACAGGAACAGGGCAACTTCCAAAGTTTGAAGAAGATGCTTTTAAAGTTGCTGATACAGATTACTTTTTAATACCAACAGCAGAAGTACCTGTTACAAATCTTTTTAGAGATGAAATAATAGAGGGAGATAAACTTCCAATAAAATATGCTGCTTATAGTGCTTGTTTTAGATCTGAAGCAGGCTCAGCAGGAAGAGATACAAGAGGACTTGTAAGACAGCATCAATTTAATAAAGTGGAGCTTGTTAAATTTGTTAAACCTGAAGATTCTTATAAGGAGCTTGAAAGCCTTGTAAATGATGCGGAAAGCGTTTTAAAAGCATTAGGACTTCCTTATAGAGTAGTTAAGATATGTAAAGGTGATTTAGGATTTACTGCTGCATTTAAGTATGATTTAGAAGTTTGGATGCCAAGCTATAATAGATATGTTGAAATTTCAAGCTGTAGTAATTTTGAAGACTTCCAAGCAAGACGTGCAAATATTAAATATAAAGATGATGCTAAAAGTAAACCTAATTTTGTACATACATTAAATGGATCAGGTGTTGCTATAGGAAGAACAGTAGCTGCCGTACTTGAAAACTATCAAAATGCTGATGGAACAATTACAATTCCAGAGGTTTTAAGACCATATATGGGTGGAAGAGAAGTTATGTAGTGTAGAGAAAATAAAGTTAAAAAATCTTATAAATTTAAAGATGTAGTTGAAAGATAATTTATCGGTTTAATCAAATAACAATAATTTACATTAAAGAGATATGAACTAGGTTAGCTTAGTTCGTATCTTTTTTATTTTATAAAATTAGCTTCAATGCAGGGAATATGGAGTGCTTTAAGTATAATTCTTATTTTTTATATATTAAAAATGCAAGAAAAAAGAGATTTGAAGCAAGAGGAAAGAGAGAAGAATTATCAAGATATAATTTCTAAATTAACAGATAAATTGAACATAGTTGAAGATGTAAAAAAAGATGTAGAAGAAATAAAAAATCATGTATTTGAAAAAATAAAAAAATAAATTTAAAATACAGGGTTACATTTAGTGTACAACTTTCTTTATATAGTATGTAAGATACATAGTCGACTAAAAGTCTTATAGAAAATAAATATCAAATTTTAAATTATATATAAAAAATAAATTTAAAAGCCAGGGTGACATTTACCACATAAATTTCTTTATATAGTATGTAAGGCAACATAGTCGACTAAAGGTCTTATAAAAAATAAATATTAAATTTAAGGGGGAATATTATTATGCCAAAAGCAGGAGAGATTAGATCAAAGAGTTCTTTAGTTACAGATTTAAGGACTTTAGAAAGGATTATGGATAGTTTTTACGATGTATTTGCTAAAGATGTTAATGTCTTTACAAGCGTAATAAGTGATTTACTTTCAATGGTTCCAGGATTCGGATATGCTGTATCAGGAGTTTCAGTTACACAGACATTATCAAGTGCAGAAAAAATAAATTATTCTAAAGCTGCATATGAAACTTTAAGAACTGCATACAGAGCAATGGCAAATGGGGAAGCTAACTCCGTTTCGATTTTCCAAGATTTTGTATGGGTATATCAAGGAAAGAATAAACAATATTGGAAATTGACAGGTAGATTAACTACAATACTAGACTAACAAAAGTAAATCACAAATATAATAAGGTATTTCAGTATTATATATTGAAATACCTTATTGTTTTTTGTCATTTTTTTCTATACTATATAAGTAGGGATAAAAAAAGGGGTGTAACAATGAATAATATTGAATTCAAAACCAAACATAAAGTTACTATAGTAATTTTGACATTGATACTTATATTCTCAATTGCTTCATTAGCTAACTTAAAACATAGAGCAAATAAAATGATATATAAGAATTTATATAGTTCTGTTCAAGTTTTTGGATTAATAATGAATGATTATAATAAGGAAATCAATAATGCTAATACTATTAAAGATAAAGCTGATATAATAAGAAATTTATCTTATAAGTTATATTGTCTAAATGATAGTTTGGATTTTAGCAATATTAATAAAAAATTTAATACTCCTATGAAACCTTTTATTGACTATTTGAATGAAATTAATTCAGAAAAGTTAGACAAAGAGATTGAAAAGGTGAATAATGCGATAAATAAATTAAATAAAGTTTATTTAATTTCTCAAGAGCTTGAGGAAGTACCTTTATCTAATTTTTATAAAAATGGTAAAGTAGGGATATGGAGATTTGAACTAAGTAGTGAAGTGATAAATTATTTTGATCAGATTAATTCAATAGCATCAGAAACTAAAAAATAAAAGATTGGAAAGCCTAGGTTGATTACTTAGGTTTTTTTATTTTCAGCATATTCGTAAAGGTATACCTTTGCGGATAGGCTAAAAATGTGTTCGTAAACGTTAAAAAATAGTGGTGAACATGCTCGCAAATAAATCATAACCTTTGCGAATAAATATGTCATAATTATATAAATTTTATAATATATTTATTATTTAAATTTAAATTTAAATGTCTAAATTGGATTATAGAATTGCTTTTATAAAGAAAATCAACATTTTAAAGAAATACTAAATCCTCATAGCCTACTTTCATATGAAAACCTTACCATTGCGATAGAAGAGTTCATATATTTAATCTTACATAATGCTTACCAATCTTACTCTTTTGTAATAAACATAAAAAAGTATTGAAGTTTATCATACTATACTGGTAATATTGCATTAGAGGTGATAATTATGGAAAAGCCACAGAAGAAAAGAAATAAAGTGCTTTTAATAGCAATCACTATTTTAATATGTATTTCATCAATAATAACAGTAAATTTTTTTGGTAAAGGAAATCATGTAAAAAAAGTTCAAGCTATAGCTACAAATACACATAAACCTTTAAAAGAAAAAGATAATAATAAAGAAGTTAGTAAATCTAAAAATGTAGATGAGGATAGTCAAATAGAATTCATAGAAACATTTAAAGAATTTGATTTAAATTCAAAGAAGCATGATACAACCAATCAGAAAATTGATAATTTGATAGAAGAAGTAGAAAAATACGTTGAAGACATTAAAAGAATTAATATAATAAAAGAAGTAAAAATAACTCTTAATAAAATTAGCATGAATATTAGAGAATTTTTTCAATTTGTAGATCAGTTTTTTTAATAAATAACCTTATATAAGCTTTAAATTCCTACTATATTTTTATAATTAAGCTAAGATATATTAAAATTGTACAATTTTAATACAAAAATTTTCTAATAACTATTGACATATATGACAGAAATAAATATAATGGTAAATGTGAGTTTGACACGGAGAGATGGTCGAGTTGGTTTAAGGCACCGGTCTTGAAAACCGGCGTACGTGTGAGCGTACCGTGGGTTCGAATCCCACTCTCTCCGCCATAACATGTGGAGAAATACTCAAGAGGCCGAAGAGGCGCCCCTGCTAAGGGCGTAGGTCGGGTAACTGGCGCGAGGGTTCAAATCCCTCTTTCTCCGCCATAAAATGCTCAATATTTTGAGCATTTTTGATTTATTAACTACCTGTTTATCATCACCATGGTGATGTTTAAATAAAATATTGACATAGATTCTAAATTATAATATAATAATCTATGTAAATGACACGGAGAGATGGTCGAGTTGGTTTAAGGCACCGGTCTTGAAAACCGGCGTACGTGTGAGCGTACCGTGGGTTCGAATCCCACTCTCTCCGCCATTTTTTTTATCTAAAATTAATTGAAAATTGTAATCATTATGGAGAAATACTCAAGAGGCCGAAGAGGCGCCCCTGCTAAGGGCGTAGGTCGGGTAACCGGCGCGAGGGTTCAAATCCCTCTTTCTCCGCCAAAATAAAGAATCTTTTATAAAACAATATAAAAGGTTCTTTATTTTATTTTTTTATATTTTTATTGTATAATTAATAATCATACAATAAAAATATTCTTAGGAGGAAATGTAATGAAATATTTTTTAGATAGTGCAAAAATACATGAAATAAGATATGCGTATGAAAATTGGGGCATAGATGGTGTTACGACAAATCCAAGACACATACAAGCTAGTGGAAAACCATTTAATGTTGTTATAGAGGAATTAGCAAATGAATTTAAGGGAAAAGACTTTCCAATATCAGTTGAAATAAATCCACACCTTGATAAAGCTGAGGATATGATAGCGGAAGGAGAGAAGTTAGCATCATTCTCCGAAAATTTTGTTGTAAAAATACCATGTACAGAGCAAGGACTTGTTGCTGCTTATAAATTAAATCAAAAGGGAATAAAAACTAATGTTACTTTAGTATTCTCTCCATCTCAAGCAATACAAGCAGGTAGAATAGGTGCATATTTTGTATCACCTTTTGTTGGTTGGAAAGAAACTCATGGAGAAGATTGTGAGCAATATATAAAAGATATAGTTGATATATATAAAAACTTTGATATAAAAACAGAAGTTATAGTGGCTGCACTTAGAAATGGAAAGCAAATAGTAGATGCAGCAAAAGCAGGTGCTCATATTGTAACTTGTGGCTTTGATGTATACAAAGATAGCTTTAGTCATCCATTTGTAAATTATGGATTAGATAAATTTACAAATGCATGGGATAATACAATAAAATAATAATATAATATAATATATAATAATAAATATCTCTACTAAATTTATAGTAGAGATATTTATTATTGACTTTTTACTGTAAAATTGTTATAATGATTATGTTTTAAACATATATGCGTCGGTAGCTCAGTTGGATAGAGTAGCTGGCTACGAACCAGTTGGCCGGGAGTTCGAATCTTCTCCGACGCACCAAAGCTCAAGTCTTAATAGACTTGAGCTTTTTATTTTATATTAAATTTATACTACTGTATAATTAAGTCTATGTTATTTTAAATAAAGAATTATTATGATGGTTACTTTAAAAGTTATTTATATAATACTTATGTTCTGGATCGCATATATGAATACATTTTTAATAGGATTATTTATTTCTCGTAATAATTTATAGAATTACCAATATATAAAATATAATACAATTTATAATTAATTATTTCCTGGGAAAAATATACATTTCATTAATTAATAAAGATAAATAGATATTTATCGATAAATATCTATAAATAGCAATTTTTTGTTAAAACCTTCAAAACTGTAAGTTTTATGATAAAATTATGCTATAATAAATCTAATATTATGAAATTTTGGGCAATAAGGGGTTGTTTACATGGGGGGTAAAAAAGGGGCAAAATCTTTAAAGCTTAAAGAAAAGCTCAGTAAGATTAAGCTAAGGAGGAAAAATAAAGGAATAAAGGGTGTAAAATTTGAAAGAAAGAGGATAAATTTTAAAAACTTTAAATTCTCATCAATTAAAAATATGACTATGTCATCTATAGGGATGAAAATATCAGTGATTATTAGTGGTATAGTAATTGTTGCAATGATAGTTACAGGAAGTTTTATTCATAATAAAGCTAGCAGCATTATTTCTAGTTTAAGCAAACAAGAAATGTCATCAATAGTGGATAAATCAATAGATACGATAAGTATAATGATTGAAAAGTATAGCATGGAGGTTGCATCACTTGCTAGTGCCAAAGATAATTGTGATATTTTAGTAAATAAAAATTCTTCAGATCATAAGGTTCAATTAGAAGCTACTAAATTATCAGAGAAGATGAATAAGTATTTTAAAGATTATATAGGAAATAATTTGGCGATGGAAAGAATATCTTTAATAGACTTATCAGGAAAAATAATTGCAGATAGTGAAAGTGAGTTTGTTGGAAGTAGCGTAGAAGAAACTTCTTTTCATGAAAGCAGCTCAGGTGGTGCTAAAGTAATAAGTAATACTATGAAGTCTGAAAAGAGCGATAGGTCAATTATAGTATTTACTTATCCTGTTCAAGATTATGATAATCACGGCCAATGCGTAGGATACATAGCTTCATATGTGTACACAGACAGCTTTGCTAAGTATTTGAAAAATATAAATGTTAATGCCACTACTTCAAGTTTTAGTTTTTTATTAGATGAAACAGGAAATTATATACATCATAAAAATCCTGAACTTTTAGGTAGTGAAGTTCAAATAGATGAAATTAAAGAAATTGTTGATAAAGCTAAAAAAGGAATGAAAGTTGATATAGGAGCTTTAGAATATGTAGATTATAATGATAAGATGATATCTGCTTATGGAATAATACCTAGAACTAATTGGACTTTAGTAGTATCAGCTTATGCAGAAGAGATTATGGCACCTGTAAATGCCATGACTAATACTATAATTTTAATAGCTTTAATAGTAATAATAGCATGCTTAGTGTTTGCATTTATAATAGCAAGATTCTTAATAAAACCTATAATAAGAGCTAAAGAGCTAGTAATAAAGACTTCTAAACTAGATTTAACAGAAGATAATATTAATCATAGCAAATTTAGTAAAGATGAAATAGGACAGATATCTAAATCCGTTGTTCAAATGAGAGGTGCATTAAGAGATGTAGTTAAGAGTCTTATAAATGTAGAAGAAATGGTAAATAAAAATGCAGAAATAGTAGAAAAATCTACAGCTATACTAAGAGAAAAAGCAGAAGAAACATCTATGGAAACTTCAGTGGTGTCTGCAGGAATACAGGAAACAGCAGCTACATCTGAAGAAATGTCTGCATCCTCAGAGAATATGAAATTAGGTATAAATAATATTGCTTCAGAATCTTTAAATGGCTCACAATTAACTAAGGATATAGTAACAAGAGCAATAGAAATCGAAAAGATATCTAAACAGTCTAAGGAAGAAACTCAAACTTTATATAATGATGTAAAAGAAGAATTAGAAGTTGCAATAGAAGCATCTAAAGGAGTTAATCAAATTCATAGTCTTGCAAATGCTATACTTAAAATTACAGAACAAACTAATTTATTAGCGTTAAATGCAGCAATAGAAGCAGCTAGAGCAGGAGAAGCAGGAAGAGGATTTGCTGTAGTTGCAGATGAAGTAAGAAAGCTTGCAGTAGAATCAGGTAAAACAGCGTCCAATATACAAAATGTTGTAAAAACAGTATATAGTTCTGTTGAAAATCTTTCTAAGAGCTCAGAAAAAATGATAGAATTTATGGAGAAGCAAATAAACAGAGATTATGAGAGAATGATTGATACAGGTAAACAATACTCAAAAGATGCTGATGTATTTAATAACTTCATGCTTGAATTTAGTGATGAGGCTCAAAGATTAAATTCACATGTAGAAGGTATAGTTAAAGCTATAGAGGATGTATCTACTACTTTAAGTGAAGGTTCCTCAGGGGTATTTAATATTTCAGCTAAAACAGAGGATATAGTAGATAAAATTGAAGAAATAAATAATGCATCTATTGAGAATAAGAATAGTGCTATTAAACTTACTGAAATAACATCAAAGTTCAAATTATAAAAAAAGGAGTTAGAATAAGGCATATTCAAAAAAATAGCTAGTCAGTATGCTTGTCTATTTTGAGCTATACTACGTCGTCAGAACCTCATGATAGCCCAACTATCATGAGGTTCTGCCTACTTGTATGACACAAAATATACTTCGCACCTTTAACTAGCTATTTTTATTCATATGCCTGAGCTTAAATTCTAACTCCTATTTTTTCGCCCATTTTTACTATTACCTCAATATCTTTTTTACTATGATATATAATATCTTCATCAAGCTTTAATTTATCCTTTTCTACCAATATTATTACAGTAGATCCTCCAAATTTAAAAAAGCCTTTTTCATCACCTTTATAAACTTTAGAATTTTCTTTATAGGTTTGAATTATGCCACCTACACAAGTAGCGCCGACTTCTAGATATAATAAATCTCCAAAGTTCTCACTATGTAGTATACTATATTCACGCTTATTTGATGTAAATACCTTACTAACCTTTTCAAGAGCTATTGGACTTACAGAATAATATTTGCCTTTAATTTTGGTAGTAGATGAACAGGTTCCATTATCTATAAAGTGAAATCTATGATAATCAGTAGGGCACAATCTGAAGATTAAACATATTCCACCTTTATATTTATTAGCCAGTTCTTTAGAACCTAAAATTTCCTTTAAAGAATAATCAAAGCCTTTAACTTTAAAGCTATGATTTTCATCTATATTGTCTATAGATAATAATCTACTATCAGAAGGAGATATAAATATGTTCTTATCTTTATTAATCTCTCTAGCTGTAGGCTTTAATTTTCTATAAAAGAAATCATTAAATGAAGTATACTCATCAATAGATTTTTCATATTCATCCATATTCATATTAAAGCCTTTTACAAAGCTTTTAATTTTTTTTGAACTTAATTTTGTATCACAGTAGTGACCATAGAATTTTGAAAAGAGTTTACGCTTAACTAATAATTCTAAAAAGCCCTTACCTAGAGGAGATTCATAACTCCATTTAAGCATATTTTCTCCTGCTACTTTTTCTATCTCATAAGATTTACTTCTTCTATCATAATACCTTATCATATCATCAACCTCTAAATCTAATTTATATATATTTAAAAAATAACTAGTCAATATACTTCTGATTTTGACCAGTTATTTTCTTACATACATCTTATATAAACATATTATATGTAAATCAATAATTTTACAACAAAAAACCACCAGTAATAGTTACTAGTAGTTTTTCATCTATAGTAAAATATAAAATTGTTGTAACTAAATATATGATTACTTTAAATCTCTACTGGTTTATAGAAAAATTAACTTTTAAAATTATTAGTTTTATTTATATCAATACCTCTAAATTTTTCATAATCATTCATGCTTTTAACAACTAAGCCACTAAGAGCTAGAACCGCTATTAAGTTAGGCATAACCATTAAGGCATTAAAAGTATCAGCAAGCTCCCAAACTAAATCAACTTTTAAAAGAGAACCAATAAATACGAAGATCATAACTAGAATTCTATAAGGTGTTAATGCTTTATTACCAAATAAATATTTAATGTTTGATTCTCCGAAGAAATACCATCCTATAATTGTTGAAAAAGCAAAGAATAATAAACATATAGCTATAAATCCTTGCCCATATGAGCCTAGTGATAGCTCAAAAGCTTTTTGAGTTAATGTAATACCTGTTTCGCCAGATTCTAATGCACCACTAGTTAATATAACTAATGCAGTTAAAGTTAAGATTACAAAAGTATCAATAAAAACACTTATAATAGCTACAGAACCCTGTTCTCCTGGATGTTTAACATTTGCAACGGCATGAGCATGAGGAGTAGAACCCATACCAGCTTCATTAGAAAATAATCCTCTAGCAACCCCATATCGTACTGCCTGTTTAATTGTTATTCCTATAACACCACCAGCAACCGCTTGAGGATTAAATGCACCTACAATTATTGAGTTTAAAGCAGGTATAATTTGGCCTGCATTTAATATTATAATTATTAGAGAAGCTAATATATATAAACCAGCCATTAAAGGAACAACTTTTTCTGTAACGGAAGCTATACGTCCCATTCCTCCAAAGAATACAAATCCTCCAAGTAATGCAACAATTATGCCAGCAATAAATGTTGGAAGACCAAAAGCATTATTAAATGCTTGAGAAATAGAATTAGATTGTACTATATTGCCCATAAATCCTAAAGCTAATATACAGGAAATTGAAAAGAAACCAGCTAAAAGCTTAGCTATTTTCTTATTTTTTAATCCATTTTTAATATAATAAGCAGGACCTCCTGTAACCTCACCATCAACTCTTGTTTTAAAGAGTTGTGCTAGTATTGCTTCTGCATATATTGTAGCCATGCCCAAGAATGCACTTAGCCACATCCAAAATATTGCACCAGGACCACCAGAAGCAATTGCAGTAGCAGCTCCAGCTAGGTTCCCTGTTCCTACCTGTGCTGCAATTGCTGTTGATAGTGCTTGAAAAGAACTCATACCGTCTTTGTCAGCTTTTTTGCCTTTTAAGTTCAATCCTCCAAAAATTCTTCTAAAACCCTCTCCAAATTTTCTTACTTGGATAAATTTTAGTTTGAAAGTAAGGAAAATTCCTGTTCCACATAGTAAAACTAATAAAATGTAATTCAATAAGACATCATTTATTCGTTTTACTATCTCAATTAAAAAGTCCATGATAAATCCCCCTTTTAAAATAATTAGTACACTATTAATTATAAAGTAATAACAGAATAATTTAAATTATCAAAATATTAAAAAGTTACTGAAAGTAACTGTTTTTTACAATTTAATTCTTGTTTTGAAATATAATTTAATGATATTTAATTATAACTAAAATAATTTCAATAATATGTTGTGGCATATGCTAAGTTTTATCTTATAATGTAGTGAAAATAATTGATTAGTGATAGTACAAATTGATAATTTAAAAAGGTATTGATACTTTAAAGTATCAATACCTTTTTTATTAAATTACTTCACTTTTAGTTTGAGCTCTCAAATCTTCATTTGAAGGTTTAGAAGCCCTATTTTTAAAGAATTCTTCAGCAATCTGAGGAAATGCAAGATATGATAGTATATCCTCGTTTGTTGAAACTTTGTCTTTAAATATTTCTTTAGTCTTTTCAAAAGCAGGTTCTAAACTATCAGCAAATCTGCCTTTTATTGGTTCATCATCACCTAAAGCTTTTTTCATTACTTCTTCATTTATTTTACCAGGTGCTTTACCATATTCTCCTTTACAGTAAGCTTTAACTTCTTTAAGCACCATTTTATATCTTTCACCAGTTAATACGTTAACCGTTGCTTGAGTACCAACCATTTGACTCATAGGAGTAACAAGTGGTGGGAAACCTAAATCTTCCCTTACTCTTGGAACCTCTGCTAGAACTGAATCTAATTTATCTATGGAGTTTTGAGATTTAAGCTGAGAAATCATATTTGATAGCATACCACCAGGTATTTGGTTTGTTAATCCCTCTGGTTGAGGAGTTAAAACTTTAGGGTCAAGTAGTCCTGATTTTAATACTTCAGCTCTTATTGGTTTAAAGAAATTATTTATATAAGTTAATTTATCTATGCTTAAATTTGTATTAAATCCAGCAGAAGTTAATGCTTGATGCATAGTTTCAGTCGGTGGTTGTGATGTACCACTTGAGAATGAAGATATAGCAGTATCTATACCATCAACTCCTGCTTCAACAGCTTTATAATAAGACATTTCAGCTAATCCATTTGTGCAATGAGAGTGTAGGAATACTGGTATTTTAACTTCTGATTTTATACTTTTAACTAAATCATAAGCTATATCAGGCATTATAAGGCCAGCCATATCTTTAATACAGATAGAGTGAGCTCCCATGTTTTCTAATTGTTTAGCTAAATTTGTATAGTTTTTAACGTCATGTATAGGGCTTACTGTATAAACTATAGTACCTTGTGCATGTGCACCTTGCTTAATAGTTTCATCCATAGCTACTTCAATGTTAGAGAAATCGTTTAAAGCATCGAAAATTCTAATTATATCCATTCCATGATAAACAGACATTTTTATAAATTCTCTTACAACATCATCAGGATAGTGTTTATATCCTAATATGTTTTGTCCTCTTAAAAGCATTTGTAGAGGAGTTTTCTTTACTATGCTTTTTATTTTCTTTAATCTTTCCCATGGATCTTCATTTAAATATCTTAAGCAAGAGTCAAAGGTAGCCCCTCCCCAACACTCAAGTGAATAATATCCTGCATTATCTAAGTCTTTAAGTATAGGTGCAAACTCATTAAAAGGAAGTCTTGTTGCAATTAATGATTGGTTTGCATCCCTTAGAACTGTCTCAGTTATATGAATTTTCTTCATTAATAATCACCCCTATAATCTAGTGTCATACACTTGTATTTTAACATAAAGCTGAATAAAAATCTGCAATAAATCATTTATTTGTCTGAAAAATTATATATTATAGAATTATTGCAATAGATATCTATAACTAGACTTAAATTCATTATAAGATTTATATATTTTTTGTTAGCAAGTAAATTTTACATATGAAAATTAGCTTATAAAAAATAATTTTCATATGTATTATAAAGAAATCTTGACATTAACGGTAAAAAATAATTATAATGTAATTATAATATTTGCGCCCGTAGCTCAGTAGGATAGAGCAACCCCCTCCTAAGGGGTAGGTCGGAGGTTCGACTCCTCTCGTGCGCACCAAAGCTTGGTAAAGTTTTCCTTTACTAAGCTTTTTATTTTATATATGATAAAGTTATAAGCTATAATTTTAAAGAATTTAGACCAAAATATATAATAAGTTAAGGAGAAACTATGGAAGATAACTTTATGAATGAAGCTATAATAGAAGCAAAAAAAGCTTTAGAGTTAGAAGAAATACCTGTAGGTGCAGTTATTGTGAAAGATAATAAAATAATTGCAAGAGCACATAACCTAAAGGAAAGATTAAATGATCCAACCTGCCATGCAGAGATTCTTGCTATAAAGGAAGCTTCAAGAGTGTTAGATTCATGGAGACTTAGTGGATGTAGTATGTATGTTACATTAGAACCATGTCCTATGTGTGCAGGTGCTATAGTTCAAAGTAGATTATCTAAACTTTATATAGGAACTTTTGATGAGAGAAGTGGAGCCTGTGGTTCTGTAATGAATATAGTGCAAAATGATTTTCTAAATCATTGGGTAGATGTGAAGTGGACTTATGAAGAAAACTGTAGCATGCTACTACAAAATTTTTTTAAAAAGAAAAGGAGAGATAATAGATGACAGATAGTAATAAATTTGTTAGCGATGAAGAAAAAAAGAAAATGGTATTAGATAAAATGACAAAAGTATGTATATGCAAGGCAATACCAAGATCAAAAATAAAAGAAGCAATAAAAGGTGGAGCTACCACAGTAGAAGAGGTAAATAAGATTGTAGGTTCAGGTAGTGGTGGATGCAAGGGAAGAAGATGTAGCCCTAAAATTGAAGAGCTTATAAACATGTATAAAAATGGTGAGTTCTAAAAAATATATAGTTAATTTAAGTTAGACTATGTATAATAGATTAAAGAATAAAAAAGAAAGGGGATGAGGTTAATGGATCCAGTTGCATTTAGTTTATTTGGTATTGATATAGCATGGTATGGAATTTGTATAGCTCTTGGAGTTGTAGCAGCATTACTTTTAGCTCAATATACTTGTAAATTAGTTAATATAAATTATGATGATATGCTAACTGTGTTTTTAATAACTTTTCCGATTGCTATAGTTGGAGCAAGACTTTATTATGTTATTTTTGAATTTAATCAATATAGAGATAATTTAATGAGTATCTTTAATATAAGAAAAGGTGGCTTAGCCATACATGGAGGTATAATAGCAGCAATTATTGTAGTTGCTATATATTGCAATAAAAAGAAAATCAATTTTTTCGATATTATGGATATGGCTGCACCATGCATAATATTAGCTCAAGGAATAGGAAGATGGGGAAATTTCTTTAATCAAGAAGCCCATGGTGGTCCTGTAACAGAAGCTTTTATTAGTAAATTTCCTCAATTTATACAAAAGGGTATGTTAATAAAGGGAACATATTATCATCCTACATTTTTATATGAAAGTATATGGAATGTATTAGTGTGCTTACTACTTTTATATATGTTAAAAAAAGTTTCAAAAAAAGGTGTTGTATTCTTTAGCTACATAGGTTTATATTCTGTAGCAAGACTTTTTATAGAAGGTCTTAGAACAGATAGTTTAATGCTAGGTAGCATAAGGATGGCTCAGTTAGTAAGTATAATAGGTATATTAATATGGGTAGCAGGGGTAATATACTGCTATAAGTTTAATAGAGATAGAAAATTAATAAATTGATAAATTGATAAATTTATACCTTAGAAATAGTAATACTGAGGCATAATAATTTAAAAGTAAAAGAGTAATTATTTAAATATAAATAATTACTCTTTTACTTTACTAATAGTATGCGTATATATTTGCTCTTAATCTCTCTTACTAGAAATAGGAATATAAGGATATAATCTTGAAGCTAAATTACTCATTGGCATTGTTTGAAGATATACTTTGCCTGGCCCTCGTAATGTAGTTAAAAATAGTCCTTCTCCACCAAATAGTACATTTTTAACTCCTTTAACCATTTCTATATCAAAATGAATACTAGCTTCGAAAGCAGCTACATGACCAGTATCTACTTTAATAGTTTCTCCAGGAGCTAAATTTACTTCCTCAACATGACCATCAAACTCTAAAAATACAATTCCTGGACCAGTCATTCTTTGAAGTATAAATCCTTCACCACCAAAAAAACCAGTAGAAAGTCTCTTTTTAAGATGAATTTTAAATTCTACAGAAGTTTCCGCTGCTAAGAAAGCACCCTTTTGACATATTAATGTTTCTCCAGCATATAAATTTTTTGCAACAATTCTTCCAGGTACTGAAGAGGGAAAGGCGATACTGCCATTACCACGAGTACATGTAAAGGTATTTAAAAAAATACTGTCACCAGATAATGCTCTTCCTATGCCTGCAAAAAGACCACCTTTCATATTTGTATCCATTTCAATGCTGTCACTCATCCATCCCATTGCGCCAGATTCAGAAACTAGAGTTTCACCAGCATTTAATGAACAAATCACAACGGGAAGATTTCCACCTTTAATTTCATAATTCATATTGTAGACCTCTCTTTAATATAATTTTTATATGGATAAATATAAATTAATATAATATATTTAAAGCATATTGAAAAAATAAATAATAAATATAACTAAAAATATATTTCATATCTTTGACTAGTTACTTTTTTCATATATCTATTATACGGGATTACAAAAGTTTTAGTATTTAAAACAATTATAAAATTTTTGTGAAAAAAGTATTTTAGAAATACCTTAAAAGTATATTAAAAAATAGTAAGATTTAATAAAATTTAAGAAATTTAATAAAAAAAATTACTTTGAGGTATTATAATCCAATTTTATTTAAAATAACCACTTGCAACTAGAGATTAATAATAGTATAATCGTATATACGTAAGTAACTAAATAACATATGGAGAGATGTCCGAGCGGCTTAAGGAGCACGCCTGGAACGCGTGTGTAGGGGAAACTCTACCGAGGGTTCAAATCCCTCTCTCTCCGCCATGTTGTACTAGATGGGGAGTTAGCGGTGCCCTGTAACCTGCAATCCGCTACAGCAGGATTGAATTCCTCGCCTAGGTTTTAGTTTGTGTGGTCTGGCCTATGTAAGTGGCGTTGAGAATTGGGTCCCACGCAATGGAGATTCATGAACCTCGTCAGATCCGGAAGGAAGCAGCGATAAGTGAAACCCTCCATGTGCCGTGGATTAACCTGGTTTGAGTTAACTGCATGGGTAACGCACATAAATTAATTATCAAAGCGAGGTGTACAACTTTAACTTTAAAAGATAAGATGCAAAATTGCATCTTTTTTTATTATATGTAAAAACTTATAATATATATATAAGGCTAAAAGAGGTGAGAATATGGCGTACACTGCATTATATAGAGAATATAGACCTAAAACTTTTGAAGATGTAGTAGGTCAAGTACATATAACTACTACTTTAAAAAATGCTATAAAAACAGAAAGAATTGCTCATGCCTATCTTTTATGTGGTACAAGGGGAACAGGAAAGACGTCTACAGCAAAAATAATTTCAAAGGCAGTTAATTGCTTAAACCCTAAAGAGGGTGAACCATGTAACGAATGTGAGATGTGCAATAAGATTAATAGTGGTACTGCAATAGATGTAATTGAATTAGACGCAGCCTCTCATAATGGTGTAGATAATATCAGAGATATAATAGAAGATGTTCAGTATCCTCCTCAAGAGGCTAAATATAAAGTTTATATTATAGATGAGGTTCATATGCTATCAGTAGGTGCAGTAAATGCTTTTTTAAAGACTTTAGAAGAACCTCCTAATAGAGTAATTTTTATTTTAGCTACTACAGACCCTCAAAAGTTACCTATAACTATACTCTCTAGATGTCAAAGATTTGATTTTAAAAGAATTAAAAATGAAGATATATTTTTAATGCTTAGGAACATAATAGATCATATGGGAATATATGCAGAAGATAAGAGTTTAGAATTAGTTTCAAGAATTTCTGATGGTGCAGCGAGAGATGCTCTTAGTATATTAGATCAAGCAATTTCTATGAGTAACGGTAAGGTAGAATACGAGAACATAGTTCAAATGTTAGGACTTATGACTAACGAAGGACTTATTAAGCTTACAGATGCAGTTATAGATAAAGATATTGAAAAATCCATAAGAGAAATTAATGAAATAGTACAATTAGGTAAAGATATTCATTTATTTATAAAAGACATGACTACTCATATGAGAAACCTAATGATGATTAAGATAAGTGATAATCCTGATGATGTATTAGATATGTCCATAGAAAATATTGAGCTTTTAAAAAGTCAAGCCTATAAAATTAGAGTAGAGGAAATAATGAGGTATATAAAGATACTTCAAGAGGCAGAGGATAATTCTAAATACTCAAAACAAGGAAGAATATATTTAGAACTTGCTGTAATTAAAATGTGTAAAGTTGAATATGATACATCAATGGAGATAATGCTTTCTAGATTAAATAAAATAGAAGAATCTATAAAAAATGGCACTATTAAAGTAAGTGAAAATAAGATATCGGAAATAAATAATATTAAAAAAGTAAATGCTCCTATATCAAAACCTAAGACAGAAAGTGTCGTTAATGAAGATATTGTAGATATGGAAATCACCGATGATACTTGTGGTGAAAGCAATATTACCTTGGAAATGGTTAAAAAATCCTTTAAGGATATTCAACAATTATTAAAGGGAAGAAAAAATATGGTTTTAGCTGCAGCACTTATGGTTAGTGAAGTTAATTATGTAAAAGGAAATGTCATAAATATAATTTTTTCTAAAGAATATTCTTTTCATAAAAACAGACTAGAAAAAGATGATAGTAAAAAAATAATTGATGATATATTTTCTGAGGTTTTAAAAGTAAAGGTTAGGGTTACATATTCTATTGATGAGCCTAAAGATGTAGAGAAACCTAAGGAAGAAATATTATTTGATACTTTTTCAAAAGATTTAGTAGAAATAGTGGATGAATAGAGAAATTAGAATATTATATTATTAAGACATTTCATTAATAATATAGAAATTTTTTTAATTTTAGTTACATTATTAATGAATATTATATATACTAATATATTGATACTATATTTTAAGGAGGTATTATTATGGCAAAAGGCGGATTCCCAGGAATGGGCGGAGGAAGCATGAATAACCTAATAAAACAAGCTCAAAAATTCCAAAAACAAATGGAGGATATGCAAAAAGATCTAGAGAATAAAACTTTTGAAGGAACAGCTGGTGGTGGTGCAGTTACTGCTACAGTAAGCGGAAAAAGAGAAATATTGAAGGTTAGCATAGAACCAGATGTTGTTGATCCGGATGATGTTGAAATGTTAGAAGACTTAGTAATGCTTGCTTGTAATGAAGCTTTAAAGAAAGCAGAAGAAGAGACAAACAGCTCAATGGGAAAACTAACAGGTGGATTAAATATGCCAGGTATGTTCTAATATAAATTTAACTACAGTATTCTTCTTATTTAAGGAGGATTTTAGAGGTGAATGGATTGGATTTTTATCCTGTATCAATAGAAAAACTTATAGAAGAGTTTGCTAAGCTACCTGGTATAGGAAGCAAAACAGCTCAAAGACTAACTCTTCATGTTTTAAATCTTCCTAGAGAGGAAGTAGAAGAGTTTGCTAATGCACTTATAAAGGCGAGAGGAACAATAAAATATTGTTCAATTTGTGGAAACTTTACGGATAGTGACCCGTGTTCTATTTGCTCTAACCCTAATAGAGATAAAACAACAATTTGTGTTGTTGAACAACCAAAAGACATTATGACAATGGAAAAGGTTAGAGAGTTTAATGGAGTATATCATGTATTACATGGGACTATATCACCTATGAGTGGAAGAGGTCCAGAAGATATAAAGTTAAAGGAACTTATAACAAGAATAAATGGGGAGCCAAAAGAAATTATAGTTGCCACAAATCCTAATATTGAAGGTGAAGCAACAGCTATGTATATTTCTAAAATATTAAAACCTTTTGGAATAAGGGTAACAAGAATAGCCCATGGAGTACCAGTAGGTGGAGATTTAGAATATGCAGATGAAGTTACTCTTTCAAAAGCATTAGAAGGCAGAAAAGAAATATGATATTGTTTATTTCACAATGCCTTAAGTAAAATAAATTTATGTTTAGAAGTAAAAATTTTTGTAAGATAGTCGTAGATTTAAAGAAGTAAAAACCTTTAAATCTACGACTTTTTTATTATAATAAAAATTTATTCAAAACATAGTAAAGTGTAATTTGTAAATTTATTTAAGAATAAAATAAACTTAAGATTATCTTAAGAATAACTTCAGCTTTAATAAAGATTAGGAGGTTATTATTAATTTTAGAAATCTAGTAAAGATTAGAAAGGAATTATTAATTTTAAAAAGAATATAGTCCATAATATATAAGGTTAAGAAATATTAAAAGGTACTATAAAAAATACAAAAGCATATGTATTGTATTTTTAAATAAATTAAAGGGGGAGTTTAAAATGTTTGAATTTTGCGAGAATATTTACACAGATGTCAGAATTGAACATGTTTATGAGAGTTCTATAAATTTTACCAATGGTGTTTTAGAAAATAATAAGATAAGAGAGTATTCTGGTGCTTTTATAAGGGTTTTTGATGGGGATAGATGGTATTATAAATCCATAAGTAATTTATCTAGTATTCAAGAAGAAATTAAAAATCTTTCAAAAATGGCAAAAGAAAATGAAGAAATTTATGATGATGAAGTTGTAAAAAAGTTTCAAGTTAATAAGGGAGAATACTATTCATATAAAGGTTTTGAGCTTGATAAAGTATCGAGAGAGGATAAATTTAAACTAGCCAAAGAAGCATTAGAAATTACAAAAGAAAAAAAGAAGGCAAAAATTTTAGAGTTAGATATAATGACTCAAGAATAGTCAAAGAATTTTACTCTAGTAAGGGTAGCAATTTAAAATTTGATTATCAAATTTGTGGTATAAAAATTAGTTATTCCTTTAATTTTGATGGTAAAAGTTTTACGGATAATTCTAAAATTACATCTTCAAATTTTAATGACCTCAATAATATAAAAAATAAATTTGAAGAAAATTATAAAGAAGGATTAGATTATGCTAAAAGTTCAAAACCTGTTACACCAGGAAAATATACTGTAGTAATGTCACCAGAGGTAGTTGGAGTGTTTGCTCATGAAAGCTTTGGACATAAGAGTGAAGCGGACTTTATGGTTGGAGACGAAAATATGATGAATGAGTGGAAAATAGGTACTAAAGTAGGAGCTGATTTATTATCCATTTTGGATTATGGTGGATATTTAGGTTCTGGTTATGTACCTTTTGATGATGAGGGGACAAAAGGAGAAAAAACCTATTTAATTAAAGATGGAATATTAAAAGGAAGGCTTCATTCAGTAAAAACTGCTTCTATTCTTAAAGAAGAGTTGACAGGAAATGCTAGAGCAATAAACTTTCAATTTGAACCTATAGTTAGGATGACTAACACCTATATTGAAAAAGGTGAAAAGACAAAGGAAGAACTAATTAGTGAAGTGGAAGAAGGAATATATATTCATAATTGTAGATATGGTACAGAAATGAGCACTTTTACTATAGCACCTAATAGAGCATATATGATTAGAAATGGAAAAATAGCTGAGCCTGTTAATATCTCTGTTATAACCGGTAATGTTATGGAAACATTATATAATATTGATGGTGTTTCAAAAGAACTAGAATTTGAAAATAATATATGGGGTGGATGTGGAAAAATGGAACAATATCCATTATCAGTTTCTATTGGTGGTCCATATGTTAGAGTTAAAAATATTGAGGTTCAATAGGGGGATTTATAAATGATAAAGGAAAAATTTGCTTTGAATCAAAAAGAAACATCCATAGGTATTATGCAATCTAAAATAGATGATATTAGAATGAAAGATATAACATTTACTGGGATAAGAATATACGAAAATGGTTTTATAGGTGTAGCTGGTGCTATTGGAGAGTATGATGAAGATAAATTAGAAGCTGAAGCAAAGGAAGCTTTAAAACTAAAAATTCCTTATGAAGCAAATGTTTATGAAAATAACAAACACTTTGTAGTTAATGAATGTAATATAGGAGATATTAGTGATTTTATAAAGGAAGTTGAAGAAGTAATAACAATACTTGATAATAGATATAAAAATTTCACCTTTGCAAATAAAGTAAATCTTATTGAAATAGAAACCTCATTAAAAAATGATAAAGGATTAGATTTATATCAAAAAGATAAGAGAATAAATTTTGATATTACAGTTAAAGATAAAAATTCAGTAAATATTATGGATACTTATATACCTTATAATACTAGGAAATATAATAGAGATAATTTCTTATCTTTTGTAGATAGTATACTTTCAACTTATTATAATATAGTAGAATTACCTAATAAAGAAA
Source organism: Clostridium sp. Marseille-Q7071 (assembly GCF_965112025.1). Taxonomy (NCBI): domain Bacteria; kingdom Bacillati; phylum Bacillota; class Clostridia; order Eubacteriales; family Clostridiaceae; genus Clostridium; species Clostridium sp. Marseille-Q7071. Next base: position 550,750 of record NZ_CBCOPR010000001.1, on the reverse strand, counting down.
AGCTTCCAATAGTAATGTTTAATCCAGATTTAAATGGTTTAATAGCTATGAAATTTTTTGAAGATCTAAATGGGGTAAATTTTGTTAATGAAGCATCTAATTTTTCTGGAAAACTTGGTGAGAAGTTGTTTAATGATGAGTTTACATTATTGTTAACGTCAGATCCAGAAGACACTAATGAATTATTCTTTGATGCAGAAGGTAGTTTTTTAAAAGACTATAGATATGCTCTAATTGAGAACGGGGTTATAAAATCGCCTTATACAATAAGAAAACCGCTTTAAATTATAATCTTCCATTAACAGCAGCTTCAACAGGAGAATATGATGAGGTACCCTCACTACAATCAAGCGAATCTATATTTAATAAAATGAAATTAAAACAGGGAGAAAAAACTGTGAAAGAACTTTTAGGTGGAGAATTAGGAGTATTTATATTTATAGCATCTGGCGGAGGATTTACACCAGAAGGAAATTTTGGAACTCCTGTTCAACAAGCCTATTTATTTGATGGAGAGAAATTTATTGGAAGATTACCAGAACTTAAAATATCTTCTGATTTATATAGCATGTGTGGAAAAGATTTTAGAGGAGTTTCAAAGAATACTTTAAATGAAGATGTAAATTTAAGTTACACAGTAATAGATATGAAAGTAGAAAAACTTTAAAATTTAACGTTTAAATAAAATAATTTATATATTAATATTTTATCCTCATTTTAGATTTTAAATAAAATGAGGATGTTTTTTATAATAAAATTGTTATTAAATTTCCTTATATAACTTTAAATTGAACTTTTGGTAATATTGTTATATAATCACATTAATTATCATTTAATAATATTTATTAAATGATAATATATAATTAGATTTAATTTAAATATGGGGGAGATTACGTTATGAAGATAAAAATTAAAGATAAACTGAAGTTTATATGTATATGCTATATTGCACTTATAGCTTTAACAGTAGTAATGAATTTTAGCACATATAAAGAAATAAATGGGGATAGTAGTTTTATAAATTATTTTGGAAAAATGAGAGCATATAATTATAGGATGGCACAACTATCTTCCAATATTGTTTTAGCTTCAGATGATAAAGAAAGCTTAGAAGCTTTAGAGGTAAAGATAAAGGAAATAGACAATATGTTTGAGGATTTAGTAAATGGTAATAGCAAATTAGATATAAAACCTATAGATAATGATAGTATAAAAAATAATCTTAATGATGTAAAAATTCAATGGGAAAAAGAATTTAAGCCAGCTTATATAAATATTTTAGAAAATGGCAATAAAAATTCTTGGAAATTTATAAAAGATAATGTAAATAAATATGTTAATTCTATTGATGATGTAGTTGTAGAATATACTTTATATTCTAAGGGGAAAATTAGCTCTGCTAAAAATAAAAGTATTTTTATATTAGGAACTTCTATAATTTTAAGTATAATTTTTGGTACTTTAATGATAAAGGTTATAATGAAACCATTAATAAGAATTAAGGATGAGTTTGAAGTTATTTCAAAGGGAGAAGGAGATTTAAGAAAAGAAATATTATATAAATATAATGATGAAATAGGTGAATTAACCAAGTACTTTAATGGATTCATTGGCAAAATAAGAGAAATTGTAGGAACTATATTTAATTCTTCAAGAATGTTAAAGGAATCAGTAGCATCTATGCAAGTTATAAATGATGAACTTGGAAGAGCAACAGAAACTATTTCAGTATCAATGCAAAATGTATCTTCAGGAAGTGTAGAGCAATCTAATATGATTCACCATATTATGTCTCAGACAGAGGATGTAAATTCGGAAATTACTAATGTTATGGAAAAGATTGATATTTTACTAATTCAATTAGAAAATAGCAAAAATTCTTCTATTGAAGGAAAGAAAATATTAAATAAAGAAATTGAAGAGTTAAAAGGCCTTGTTTTAAATACAAAAGAATTATCTAATACAGTAAATGAATTAGAAAAAGATTCACAGGATATACAAGGTGTCTTAAATATTATAAATCAAATATCTTCTCAGACAAACTTATTAGCATTAAATGCATCTATAGAAGCGTCAAGAGTAGGAGAACACGGACGAGGTTTTTCTGTTATAGCAGAGGAAATTAGGAAATTATCAGATGAGAGCAGAGATTCAACAGAAAAAATAGAGAACATAATTAAATATAGACTTGAGAAGATATTTAATATTGGAGAGTATATGAATGTTATCTTAAATCAAATAATTACTTACCAACAAGATATGAGTGATGTTGAAATGAGATTTAATGAGGTTACAAAGCAAGCTAATGAAGAGTATTTAGAAATGAAGCATATTAGAGAGATAAATTATAATGTAAAAGAAGAATTTAAAGAAATTAATTCATCTATTAGTAAGGTTGCTTATATTGCAGAAGAAAACTCAGTGAATTCTCAGGAAATTGCAGCATCAATTGAAGAGCAAGCAGCATCATTTGAACAAGTTAATAATAATATGGATTCAATAAATCAATTATCTATAGACTTAAATAAAATAATTGGAAAGTTCAAGATATAATATAATAATTTATAAAGATGATTTTAATAATAAATATGTTTATTTTTTATAGTTTTGGTCTAAAAATTTGTAAATAAGAATAAGCCTTCTACTAAATGTCAATAATTTCAAATATACATTATAGTAGGAGGTTTTTTTATGGATAGAAAAAAAGTTATAGAAATGATTTGTGACTATAATAAGTATGATGAAGAGCAAAAGCAAATAATCAATTATCTTGAAGAGGCAAGAGTTGAGTGGGAAAATGCTAGAATTTGTTTTCAATTTGTAAGCGACCCTAAACTTATTGATTTAGTAATATATAAGGAAGATGAAGCTAAAGCGAAATATATATATTTTCTTTCACTTGCAAAGGAAAAAGGTATAAAATTAGATGCAACCTTAATGGTAGAATAATTAAATCCAGCTAGTAGATGGTAATCAAATTAAGCTTTCATATGTAAGAAGATAATACTATATATTAGTAGTATATTTATCGTATAATATATATGAGAGGAGATGAATTTGTGGAATATGCTATTTTTTTTATAATTGCAGTTTTAGGGCTAATTATAGTAGGAAAACTATTTGCATGGCCACTTAAAATACTAGGAAAGTTAGTAATTAATGCCATAGCTGGAGGGATATTATTATTTCTAATAAATTTTGTAGGTGGACCTTTTGGTATAGATATAGCTATAAATCCTACTACAGCGCTTATAGCAGGATTTTTAGGAGTTCCTGGAGTTTTATTCCTTATTATATTCAAATCATTTATGTAAGGTATCTGAAAGAAAGTATTTTAACATATTTGTTTTATTATTTTTTTCAGATGCCTAAATTAAAAATCGTGACTTAATGTCACGATTTTTAATGTTACAATTATAATATTTAAATAATTATTTTTAAATGTAAATAGTTTATAACAAAATAATAAAGAGTACCTAAAGATACTCTTTATTCATATATACTAATATTTCCTGATGTAGTAGATATATTTAAATTATGCTTAGCGTTATCTCCAATAGTTCCTTGAAGTTTTTTCTTAGATTCTTCTAAAACTTTTATTGGAGGAAATACGTCAATATCTCCAGAAACTGTTTTTAAATCTACTTTTATTCCAACATCTTTAGAGATTTTTATATCTATATCTCCAGAGATAGTACCTCCTTTTATATCTCCTAATAATTTATTACAACTAATATTGCCAGAAGTGGTATTAAAGCTTAAATTGCCTCTAACATTATTAAGATCTAATTCACCGGAAATAGAATTAAATTTATTATTATTATCTTTTAAAATAATATTAGTTGCATCTAGATCTGATGATGTAGATTGAAATATAAAATTATTCATTTCCATATCTTTTAAAGTTAGACTTCCAGAAGTAGAGTTAAAATTCAAAGAAGATAAGTTTAAATTTTTTATATACCCATCACCAGAAATTGTCGAAATATCCAGTGATTTATTATAAATTTTGGGTACATATATATCTAGCTTTCCATTATTCATATTGAAAAAGAAGCTATTTAGAATTTTGTAAGTTTCTATATTAATTTTGTTTTGATCTTTATTTATTTTAAGTTGAGATTCATTAAAGTTATTATTAGTCTGCATATTAGAAGATAATTTAACTTTAAGTTCATTTTCATCATAAGGTATTATAGTAACCTCATAAGAGGTGGTATTTATAGATATTAAGTTTATATTATCTAATGAAAATATTTTTTCTTCATTAACATCATGGTATTTATAGCTACTGTTATTAAAAATTTCATTATAGATATTATAGAAATTTGGAGTTAAATTTAAATTATTAATATTCATATTTTTAATAGAAATTCCGAAAATGAGAAAAGAAGAAGTAAAGCAAACTATCATTATAATTATTAATGATAGTATAACAGTTTTTAATTTTTTACTATTAAACATAAAGCATCTCCCTTTCATCATATTTGTAGTTGTAATTTAAACCAATTTAATACTTTAATACTTAGTACATAAATAGCTTTGCATATGAATAATCCAAAGAAGAATATTAAAACACCTAATATACTAAGGCCAATTCCTAGAAGTACAACCCCTATTAATGGTACAGAAAGAGGAATAGATATAAATGGAGTTGCAACAGTACCAACTAATCCACCTATAATCGTACCTATTCCACCAACGAATAATCCTATAGATATTCCAAATATACCTAAAATTAATCCTCCTATAGTAGTTATTACAGGAAGACAAATTATAACTAGAGCAATAATACCTATAATTTTCATTGCTTTTGAAAATCCATCATCTGAATTATAAGGCCTATTGTATCTACCATTATCATAACTATCTTTTCTATATTGATTATTATATTGATTTTGATTACTATATTGTTGCCTTGTGTTGTATTCATTACCGTTCATTTCATAATTAGCCTTATATTGAGAACAAATAGTATAAGGATCACCTAATTCTCTTATTATTTCTTCATCGATCTTTCCATTTTCTTTTCCTACTCTGAAATGCTCTTCGTAGTCATAGATTATCTCCATTCTTTCATTTGCGGGAAAATCATATAAACCTTGCGACAAAATGCTTATAAATTGATCTTTAGTCATATTAACACCCCTCTTTAATAATGTTATTAACACTTTCCATAAATTCAGACCACTCCTCAGATAACTTTTCTTTAGTTCTTATTCCAGAATCAGTTATTCTATAATATTTTCTAGGAGGTCCCTCCTGAGATTCTTGAAGGTAGGTTGTAAAATATCCCTCTTGTGTAAGTCTTCTTAAAATAGGATAGATTGTTCCATCAGAGATTTGTATATTTTTTGATATCTCATTTACAAGCTCATAACCGTAGCAATCTTTCATTGAAACTACTGATAATACACAAAGTTCCAAAATTCCTTTTTTTAATTGAACATTCATTAAATCACCTCTAATAATTGATAGGAAACAAATATGTAATTAAATATTAAAACCCTAATTTATAACTATATTATACTAGCTAGTATTAAACAATACAAGATACTAAACTATATGTTTATACAATATGATTTATTAATAAAAAATGTTCAAAAAAACCATTTACTAAAAAATAAATGGTTTAAGTAAGCTGAGAAAGCTTTTTTAAAGCTTCCATATTTAATATATAGATCTCTTTATTTTTCATATCTATTATGTTTTCGTTTTTAAGTTCATTAATAATTCTCGTAACAGTTACCCTAGAACAACCTATTAAATTAGCTAGCTCCTGGTGAGTCATGGTTAAATTTATACTATATTTGTTATTGGAATTTTTAGGTGTTAATATTGCTAATCTATACAATGTAGAAGCAATCCTAGTTTTAGGAGATTCAGCTAAAAAATCATTGATTTGAGATAAGGCAATTCTATATTTACGAGTTAAACTATGTATGAAAAATCTATATGTATTGGGATATTGTATTAAAAATTTATCAAGTTTAGTATCTTCAATATAACTTACAGTTACATCTTCAACGGATAATGCTTTAACATCAATATGATCATCTACAAAATATGAAGATTCTCCTAAAATTTCTCCGCTTATAAGGTAAAATAATACTTTTTCATGTCCTGTGGAGGTGAAGGTAGAAACTTTCACAGTACCGGACATCACAATAACAACATTATGCTTTGGCATAGGAGAGATTTCTTGATTTTTTTTAAAATCTATAATTTTCCCTAAAGGTGCTAATTCCTGTAAAAAAAAAGCTCTCATGTCATTTTGCTTATTCATGTTAAATAATTTCTCGTACATGGATACTCACCAGCCTTTTATAAATAAAAAAGAGTAAACGGGAGTTTACTCTCTTAATATAATATTAGCTTAATTTAGCAAAATTATTAAGCATCTTTTTTAAATTTTGTCATAAAATTTTTCCAATCTCCATGAGAAATATATATTTTATGCTTGTTAAATTCATCTTGATCATTTAATTCATACTTATATACATAGCATTTTTCAATGGTGCCAGTTTCAATTATTTCAACATCCATAATAGTTCTAATATACTCATTATCAGTATTATTTTCACCATAGTAGCCTTCCATTCCATCCATTGCTACCATTATCTCTTCATAATTGGCTACAGTCATAACTTCACCATATATATAATCATCACCGTCTAATAAAGCAGGATATCCTTTATTAGGCATATGAAATAATTTACCTTTAATTTTAGCAGCTTCACAATTTAAAACATTGCCTTTTAGATATTTGTCATAATTAAAAAATCCTGTTCTTAAACTACCGTATACAAATACTTTTCTTTTTTCTGTTGGTTTAATCATTAGCAAATAGCTCCTCCAACCATTTTAACGTCTTTGTTATTTTCTACAGCTGCTTTTATGCACAATTCAAGCCCTTTTGATATATCAGCTAATGACATACAAGGAGTATTTGGTTTAGTTATAACTTGATTTGGTATAAATGGAACGTGAATAAAACCACCTTTTATATTAGGATATTTTTTATCAATTAAATACAATATTCCGTACATAACATGGTTACATACAAATGTACCAGCAGTATTTGATACTGATCCTGGAACACCATTTTCATTCATTTCCTTAACCATAGCTTTTATTGGTAAGTTACTAAAATATGCAGATTGTCCGTCTTCATATATTGGTAGGTCTATTGGCTGATTACCTTCATTATCTTTAATTCTAGCGTCATCTATATTAATAGCAACTCTTTCTGGCGTTACTCCAAATCTACCACCTGCTTGTCCGATTGATATAACTATATCAGGATTGTGTTTTTCTATTGCATTTTCTATATGGTCTAAAGCCTTTCTAAAAACAGTTGGAATTTCAATTTTTATAACTTCTGCTCCAGAAATTGTATTAGGTAATAATTTAACTGCCTCTAGTGCAGGGTTTACACTTTCTCCACCAAATGGATCAAAACCTGTAATTAAAACTTTCATCGTTCTTCCTCCTAATGTTAATTTATTTTAATAATTACCATCTAGTATAATAATTGTAGATGGAAAATCATTATGATTTTTATTAAATTTATTAATTTTTATGGTTATATATTTTAAAAATTCATCTCCAATCTATAATCATATGGAGATGAATTTTTTAGTTTAAATTAAAATGCTAAGAAATACATAAGCGCTATATGAACTACTAATAATAGTAGAGCTACTGGTGCCTGATATTTAATAACAATATTATTATCTTTTGTTTCTAGTAATGCAGCAGGCATAACGTTAAAGTTTGCAGCCATTGGAGTTAATAATGTTCCACAATATCCAGCAGTTAATGCTAATGCTCCAGCTATAGCAGGATTAGCACCCTGTGCGTAAACGAAAGGTATACCAACACCAGCAGTTATAACAGCAAATGCAGCAAAAGCATTTCCCATTATCATTGTAAATACTGCCATACCTACACAGTAAGCAATTACTCCTGCTAATATATTTCCATTAGGTATAAAGTTTGATATTCCAGATGCAATTACATCACCAACACCAGCAGCAGTAAATACTGCACCTAATGCAGCTAGTAATTGAGGTAATATGCTTGTAGGTCCAACAGATTGAAGCATTCTGTTCCCATCTTCTATAAGATTTTTAGGATTTGCTTTTGTAACAAGGAATGTGATTATAATTGCAGCTATAGCAGATATCCCAATGGCAACAGTTCCAGGGAATTTAGTAAATTGAGCAATAACAAGTGCAAATACAGCTATTGAAACTGAAGGAATAAATATTTTGTTTTTAAGTTTTTTAGCTTGATCTTCGCTGAATTTAGCTTCAGGCATCTTTAGGTTACCTATATTAACTTGCTTCATAGCAGTTAATACTCCAAGGAATACAAGCATTCCACCTACAACAGTTGATGGTAAAAACTTACCTAATATAAATATGATAGAAAGTATTATCCAAAATAAAGTTGTTCCAATTCTAGTTTTATGATTTGTATCTTTAAAAGTAATAATCCCAGTTGTTAACATTAAAAGTCCAACCATTATATAAAAAACTTCAAGCAGTATGTCTGATATAACTTTTATATCCATATATAAATCCTCCTTATATTAGTTTTTTTTCGATGCTTTTCTAGCTATAGATTTATCTAACAAGTGATTTTGTACTACTACAAATAGAAATGAAATTACAGCAATAGGTATTGAAGCTTTAGCGACATCTAATGTGTTTACTGCATATCCAAGTTCTTCTAAAGTACCAGCAATTAATAAAACTCCTGAGCTTGCAAGGAATACGTTTTGTCCATAGAAATTACCGTAGTTTTCCATAGCAGCGGCAGCCCCTTTAATTTTATCAACTGTGCTTTCATCAAGTTCACCATGTTTACTGATAGCAGCACCCTGTGCCATAGGATTTATAAGTGGTCTTATAAATTGAGCATGTCCTCCAAGTCTTACTGAGAAGGCAGCAGCTAATTCTCTAATGAATAAGTAAAGAGTTAACATTTTTCCTGCAGTTAAACTTTTAGCATTTTTGATTAATGTGATAGCTCTATCTTTCAATCCATATCTTTCACATATACCTATAACAGGAAGTGTTAGTATAAATAATGACATATGTCTTTGACTTACAAATGTTTTACCTAATATATCTAGGATTTCAATAATGTTTAGTTTTGCAACTAGTCCGGTAACTACTCCAGCAGATAAAACTACTGCTATAGTATCAAATTTAAGAGCAAATCCAATAATAACTATAACTATACCGATTAATTTAATCATTGATTACTACACCCTTTCTTTATTGTTGAATATATTTAATAAATTTTCTTGTTATTTTCATATTATACTGACAATTAGCACATAAATCTGTATCTACAGATACAAAAATCAATAATATTTAGTAGAAAAATGTAGAAAAAAATCTATATAATAATAGGAAAGGATATCTAAGGTGAAGAGTTTTTAAATAAAAATACATAAATGGTAAATTTTATTGTAAATTTAAATAACTACTCCAGGTGTATCTACATATAGAAAGACAAGCATATTAAAGTAAAACATAGTATTTAAAGTGTAATATCAAATAAATAATGTTTTCTAAGAAATCAAGGATTTTCTTTATGATAAGATAGATATTGTCGCTACGGCACAGAGAAATTCAAAGCTGATCGACATAGTTTAGCACTTGAAAACAGTTATTAAATAAAAATAAAAAAACTGTTGACAAGAAAAAATAAACCTGATAGAATAGTAAGAGTCGTCAGGTGATGACGGTAAAAATTACTAAATAACTTGGTCTTTGAAAATTAAACAGAGAAATAGGTAAAACCAGTTAATTCATTGAGTTTCGAAAGAAACTTAGAAATGACTATTAATAGTCAGCAAACTTTACTTGAGCAATCAAGATACAAACTTTTAAATTGAGAGTTTGATCCTGGCTCAGGACGAACGCTGGCGGCGTGCCTAACACATGCAAGTCGAGCGATGAAGCTCCTTCGGGAGTGGATTAGCGGCGGACGGGTGAGTAACACGTGGGTAACCTGCCTCATAGAGGGGAATAGCCTCCCGAAAGGGAGATTAATACCGCATAACGTATGAAGGTCGCATGACTTTTATACCAAAGGAGCAATCCGCTATGAGATGGACCCGCGGCGCATTAGCTAGTTGGTGAGGTAACAGCTCACCAAGGCGACGATGCGTAGCCGACCTGAGAGGGTGATCGGCCACATTGGAACTGAGACACGGTCCAGACTCCTACGGGAGGCAGCAGTGGGGAATATTGCGCAATGGGGGAAACCCTGACGCAGCAACGCCGCGTGAATGAAGAAGGCCTTAGGGTTGTAAAGTTCTGTCATATGGGAAGATAATGACGGTACCATATGAGGAAGCCACGGCTAACTACGTGCCAGCAGCCGCGGTAATACGTAGGTGGCAAGCGTTGTCCGGATTTACTGGGCGTAAAGGATGCGTAGGCGGACATTTAAGTCAGATGTGAAATACCCGAGCTCAACTTGGGTGCTGCATTTGAAACTGGGTGTCTAGAGTGCAGGAGAGGAAAGCGGAATTCCTAGTGTAGCGGTGAAATGCGTAGAGATTAGGAAGAACACCAGTGGCGAAGGCGGCTTTCTGGACTGTAACTGACGCTGAGGCATGAAAGCGTGGGGAGCAAACAGGATTAGATACCCTGGTAGTCCACGCCGTAAACGATGAATACTAGGTGTAGGAGGTATCGACCCCTTCTGTGCCGCAGTTAACACAATAAGTATTCCGCCTGGGGAGTACGATCGCAAGATTAAAACTCAAAGGAATTGACGGGGGCCCGCACAAGCAGCGGAGCATGTGGTTTAATTCGAAGCAACGCGAAGAACCTTACCTAGACTTGACATCCCCTGAATTACCTGTAATGAGGGAAGCCCTTCGGGGCAGGGAGACAGGTGGTGCATGGTTGTCGTCAGCTCGTGTCGTGAGATGTTGGGTTAAGTCCCGCAACGAGCGCAACCCTTATCATTAGTTGCTACCATTAAGTTGAGCACTCTAGTGAGACTGCCCGGGTTAACCGGGAGGAAGGTGGGGATGACGTCAAATCATCATGCCCCTTATGTCTAGGGCTACACACGTGCTACAATGGTTGGTACAACAAGATGCAAGACCGCGAGGTGGAGCTAAACTTAAAAAACCAATCCCAGTTCGGATTGTAGGCTGAAACTCGCCTACATGAAGCCGGAGTTGCTAGTAATCGCGAATCAGCATGTCGCGGTGAATACGTTCCCGGGCCTTGTACACACCGCCCGTCACACCATGAGAGCTGGTAACACCCGAAGTCCGTGAGGTAACCGTAAGGAGCCAGCGGCCGAAGGTGGGATTAGTGATTGGGGTGAAGTCGTAACAAGGTAGCCGTAGGAGAACCTGCGGCTGGATCACCTCCTTTCTAGGGAGTCGACGTAGTTGGTAACTCTTCTACGAACACTGGTACTATACTCTGTTTAATTTTGAGCGACCAAGGTCCTACGGGACAAAGGAAAAGCTCAATTGTTCTTTGAAAATTGCACAGTGAAAATATTTGTTTAAATATCCTTTTAAATTAAAAGATAAATAAACAATTTCGTCAAGACAAACAAAAATAAATTTAAAAACTAAAGTTTTTGAATTCTATTTATGCGAATTTGTATAAGACATTTTTATAAAGTTAATGAAACTTTATAAAATCAAATAGAAGCGAGTAGTACAAGGAAACGAAGGAACGAGGAGCAGAACTTACTAAGGTAAGTGAGCACCGCAGTGACTGAAGTTGACGAAGTAATACGAAGCTTATATTTATTTTGATAGGTCAAGCTACAAAGGGCGCAGGGTGAATGCCTTGGCACTAGGAGCCGAAGAAGGACGCGATAAGCTGCGATAAGCTTTGGGTAGACGCAAATAGTCTGTGATCCAAAGATTTCCGAATGGGGGAACCCACATGGCTACGCCATGTACTATATGCTGAATACATAGGTATATAGAGGTAAACCCGGGGAACTGAAACATCTAAGTACCCGGAGGAAGAGAAAGAAAAATCGATTTCCTAAGTAGCGGCGAGCGAAAGGGAAAGAGCCCAAACCTAAGCCTTTGGCTTGGGGGTTGAGGACAGAACATAAAAGAGGTGGCTATTGTAACTGAAGATAGCTGGAAAGCTACTCCGTAGAAGGTAATAGACCTGTAAGTGAAACGAGAAGACCTTAAGTTCTGATCCAGAGTACCACGAGACACGTGAAACCTTGTGGGAAGCAGGGAGGACCACCTCCCAAGGCTAAATACTACCTAGTGACCGATAGTGGAGAAGTACCGTGAGGGAAAGGTGAAAAGAACCCCGGGAGGGGAGTGAAATAGAACCTGAAACCCTGTGCCTACAACCGATCGAAGCACTTTATATGTGTGACGATGTGCTTTTTGTAGAACGAGCCAACGAGTTACGATATGTAGCGAGGTTAAGTACTTAAGGTACGGAGCCGAAGGGAAACCGAGTCTGAATAGGGCGCAAAGTTGCATGTCGTAGACCCGAAACCGGGTGACCTATCCATGGCCAGGTTGAAGCGAGAGTAAAATCTCGTGGAGGACCGAACCACGTTGGTGTTGAAAAACCATGGGATGAGCTGTGGATAGCGGAGAAATTCCAATCGAACTCGGAGATAGCTGGTTCTCCTCGAAATAGCTTTAGGGCTAGCGTCGATTAATTAAGTAATGGAGGTAGAGCACTGAATAGGCTAGGGGGCATATCGCTTACCGAACCTTATCAAACTCCGAATGCCATATACTTGTATTTCGGCAGTCAGACTGCGAATGATAAGATCCGTAGTCAAAAGGGAAACAGCCCAGACCATCAGCTAAGGTCCCAAAGTGTAAGTTAAGTGGTAAAGGATGTGGGATTTCTAAGACAACTAGGATGTTGGCTTAGAAGCAGCCACTCATTCAAAGAGTGCGTAATAGCTCACTAGTCAAGAGATCCTGCGCCGAAGATGTCCGGGGCTAAAACTTACCACCGAAGCTATGGGTGTACACTATGTGTACGCGGTAGAGGAGCTTTCTGCATTGGCTGAAGTCGTACCGAAAGGAGCGGTGGACGATGCAGAAGTGAGAATGTTGGCATAAGTAGCGAGAGACAGGTGAGAATCCTGTCGGTCGAAAACCTAAGGTTTCCTGAGGAAGGCTCGTCCGCTCAGGGTTAGTCGGGACCTAAGCCGAGGCCGAAAGGCGTAGGTGATGGACAACAGGTTGATATTCCTGTACCACTAGCAGACGTTATTACAAATGGGGTGACGCAGGAGGATAAGATGTGCTAGCTATTGGATGCTAGTCTAAGCGTTTAGGTATGTAGGATAGGCAAATCCACCTACATTAGCTGAGGCGTGATGGGGAAGCCCTTTAAGGGTGAAGTATCTGATTCCACGCTGCCAAGAAAAGCCTCTATGGAGGAAGTTAGTGCCCGTACCGCAAACCGACACAGGTAGGTGAGGAGAGAATCCTAAGACCATCGGAAGAATTGCTGTTAAGGAACTCGGCAAATTGACCCCGTAACTTCGGGAGAAGGGGTGCCTACGCAAGTAGGCCGCAGAGAATAGGCCCAAGCAACTGTTTAGCAAAAACACAGGTCTCTGCTAAAGCGAAAGCTGATGTATAGGGGCTGACGCCTGCCCGGTGCTGGAAGGTTAAGGGGATTGCTTAGTGCAAACGAAGGCATGAACTTAAGCCCCAGTAAACGGCGGCCGTAACTATAACGGTCCTAAGGTAGCGAAATTCCTTGTCGGGTAAGTTCCGACCCGCACGAATGGCGTAATGATTTGGGCACTGTCTCAACAGCAAATCCGGCGAAATTGTAGTGCAAGTGAAGATGCTTGCTACCCGCGATTGGACGGAAAGACCCCGTAGAGCTTTACTGCAATTTAGCATTGAGTTTCGGTACTATCTGTACAGGATAGGTGGGAGACTTGGAAGCAAGGGCGTCAGCCTTTGTGGAGTCATCCTTGGGATACCACCCTGATAGTACTGGAATTCTAACCGGAGGCCTTGAATCAGGTCACGGGACATTGTTAGGTGGGCAGTTTGACTGGGGCGGTCGCCTCCAAAAAAGTAACGGAGGCGCCCAAAGGTTCCCTCAGAACGGTCGGAAATCGTTCGAAGAGTGCAAAGGCAGAAGGGAGCCTGACTGCGACACAGACAAGTGGAGCAGGGACGAAAGTCGGGCTTAGTGATCCGGTGGTTCCTCGTGGGAGGGCCATCGCTCAACGGATAAAAGCTACCTCGGGGATAACAGGCTGATCTCCCCCAAGAGTCCACATCGACGGGGAGGTTTGGCACCTCGATGTCGGCTCGTCGCATCCTGGGGCTGAAGTAGGTCCCAAGGGTTGGGCTGTTCGCCCATTAAAGCGGCACGCGAGCTGGGTTCAGAACGTCGTGAGACAGTTCGGTCCCTATCCGTCGCGGGCGTAGGAAATTTGAAGGGAGCTGTCCTTAGTACGAGAGGACCGGGATGGACAGACCTCTGGTGCACCAGTTGTCACGCCAGTGGCACAGCTGGGTAGCTATGTCTGGAAGGGATAAACGCTGAAAGCATCTAAGCGTGAAGCCCCCCCTAAGATGAGATTTCCCATAACATAAGTTAGTAAGACTCCTGGAAGAACACCAGGTTGATAGGTGAGAGGTGTAAGCATGGCAACATGTTCAGCTGACTCATACTAATAAGTCGAGGGCTTGACCTAATTAATTTCACTGTGCAATTTTCAGAGAATAATTAATTTCTCTAAAAATTAATAGAAGCGAGTAGTACAAGGAAACAAAGTAGCAAGGAAGGTCGTTTACGAAAGTAAATGAGTACCGCAGCGACTGAAGTTGACGAAGTAATACGAAGCTTATATGAAATTTTCAAAAAATTAATAGAAACAAGCAGTATAAGGAAGTGAAGGAGCGAGGAGTGGAGTTTACTAAAGTAAATGAACGCCGCAGCGACTGAAACTGACGAAATAATGCGAAGTTTATAGGAATTTTTAAAATTTGATAGAAACGAGTAATACAGGGAAACAAATGAGTGAGGAGCGGAGTTTACTACGGTAAATGAGCACCAGAGCGAATGAAGTTGACGAAGTAGTACGATGTTTATAGCAAATTTAGATCTGGTGATGATGGTCCTAAGGGTAACACCCCTTTCCATTCCGAACAGGCAGGTTAAGCCTTAGGACGCCGAGAGTACTGCACGGGAGACTGTGTGGGAGGGTAGGTTGTTGCCAGGTAGTGTTAGCTAAGAAAACTTAGCTAACAATATGGCTCGATAGCTCAGTCGGTAGAGCAGAGGACTGAAAATCCTCGTGTCGCTGGTTCGATTCCTGCTCGAGCCACCAATAACCTAGATTATTAATCTAGGTTATTTTTTTATGCAAAATTTTATATTTTAGCTTTATATTATAGATATATCACTTCTAAATTTAATCTATCTCTGAGAAATTTAGAATTGATTAACCCTAGCGGCGAACACTGTTCGTCCCTACAATAAAACACTAGCAATTGTATTGCTAGCTAAAAAATCCATTAAAGAAATTTTTTTGATCAAAATAATTTCCACCTTGTATAATGTAGTTACAATATTTGATAGAAAGCTAATCTCATTTCTAACGAACATTGAATCACATTATTTTATTAACATTCTTAAATTTAATATTTTTCATACAACACCTTTAGGTGTAAACAGCATATCTTTAGTTTAATTTTTTAATTAGTTTTCTATTAAGATCCCTATCGGGAATCTAACCAAATTAAATATTTTTTAGTATAATACTCCTGAATAGATGATAGATGTATTCCACCTGGGAAGCACGTAGTGCTCATACCCGTAAATAAGCGTATCATTCCATCAGGTAGAATTCTATGTTTAGCTGGTTGGGTTTCCTTTTGGGAATTACCCGTGTCACAGACAAGGTTATAAGCTATCTGATAGATTGGAATTTCTATTCTATCTCAAATATAATTCAAAGGAGATATATACAATGTCCAAATTTTTTAATAATCCTGTAGTAGGGATTGATGTTTCAGCAGATTTTTCATATGTTGCAATACTTGCACCTAATGGTGATATTTATAAGAAATCATTTAAGATAAAGCATGATGTTTCTGGTTTTAATTATTTATTAAAAGAAATAAAAAAAGCAGAAGAAGAGTTTAACATGAAAACTGGCATTTTCATGGAGTCCACTGGTGTGTACCACTTATCTCTTTTCCACTTTCTTAATAAAAACTTTGATAACACATTTGTTATCAATCCACTCATTACTAATTGTAACAAAAATAGAGATATAAGAAAAGTGAAAAATGATAAAAAAGATGCTTTATCTATTGCCAGAATAGGTAAATTCCAAAATATTAAACTTTCACAAGGCATTAGTCTAGATATATTTTTATTACGATCTCTTATAAGAGAATATTATAAATTAACTGATACTTGTTCAACATTTAAGAAAAAATTATCTGCTGATTTAAGAGTGATTTTTCCAGGTTACAATACAGTATTCTCAAATACAACTTCTCCTAGTTCAATTGCTATATTAAGTAAATATCCATCACATAAAGCAGTGCTAGACGCACCCAAAGATGCTATTTTAGACATACTTATTACTAAATCTAAAAAAGGTGTTTTGTGGGCTGAAAAAATTTACTCTAACTTATATAATATTGCAACTGAAGCTAATGTTATTGGATTACCCTTATCGGGTATATCAATTAAAATCACCAGTAAAATAGCATTAATCAATGCTATAGAATCTGAAACACTTAACTTGTTAAATGAAGTAAAAAACTTAATTAATTCTACCAACTTTCCAAAACAAGTTAGAACTAATATTGAACTCTTAACTTCAATTCCTGGTATAGGTGGATTAACTGCTATTACCCTAGTTGCTGAAATAGGTGATATTAATGGCTTCATAAAACCTAAACATCTAGTTGCTTTCTTTGGGATAGACAGTTCTGTTAATGAATCTGGTAATTTTAAAGGTAACCAAAATAAAATTTCTAAACGTGGAACTCGTATTGGAAGACGAGCTTTATATACTGTTGCATTAGCCTCCATAAGAAAAAGTCGTAACGGAGTTCCTATTAATAAAGATTTATTAGATTACTATCAAACAAATCTTAAAGGCAAGAAGTCAAAAGTAGCATTAGTTGCTATAATGCATAAAATATTAAACTATATTTTTGCAACACTTAGAAATCAAAAACCTTTTGAACTAAGAGATCCTAGAATTCACAAACAAATGTTTTTAGAAAATAAAGCGATAGCTGTCGCTATATAAAAAGTCCATTTTTTGTAATCGTTCGTATTTTAAAATGGTCTTTTTGTCATACCCATTTTTCAAGGAAAAAATTTTTTTACATTATACTTGACTATTATTAGCTGGTCTTAATTGTGCATTTTGCATTGTGAATTAAAATACCATAGAGATATACATTAATTTTTAAAGTAGTTTATCTATAAATTAATCTATAAATATATTATAATGTGTTTGTAATATTTAAGAATAAATATATAATAATATTAACTATAGTATGAAGTATAAAAAATAGTCGATGAAATAAAAACTTCAGGAAAGAAGAAAGTTTAATCAAAAATTTGGATTAAATACTAATGAATTTCTAAAAAAGAATAACTAGTATAATAAGCAAAAAATATAGTATGTATTTAATAACATAAGATTATATTAAAAAGGAGATGCCTAATGAAGATTACAGAATGGATGGAGAAAATATTCAATTCTTTAAATGAAGGAGTACTAATTGTAGATAGAGAAGGAAATATCTTATTTTTCAATAAGGCTTATTCAAATTTTATAGGTAAAAATCTTAATGATGTTGAAGGATTACCTATAAGGGATATTCGTCCAGGCTCCCTGATACAAGATGTAATGGAAACAGGAGTAGCTAAGTTAGGAGTTCTACGTAAAGAAAATAATGATGAATATTTTTGTAATATATCTCCTATTATTTCAGATGGAAAGACAATTGGAGGTATATCAACAGTTACATTTTTAAAAGATGCTGTGTATTTAAGTAAAAAAATTAAAGAGCTAGAGAAAAAGAACAAGTATTTAATGGAGAAAATTCATCGTACAAATGGTACTAAATACACTTTTAAGAATATTATCGCTGTAAATGATACTTCAATACTCACTAAAAATATAGCACAAAAAATTGCACATTCAGATGTTTCTGTGCTTATTGAAGGTGAGAGTGGAAGTGGTAAGGAAGTATATGCACAATCTATACATAATGAAAGTGAAAGAAGCAAATATCCTTTTGTAGCTATAAATTGTTCAACTTTAACACCTACAATGCTAGAAGGTGAATTGTTTGGATATGAAGATGGGGCTTTTACTGGAGCTAAGAAGGGCGGAAAAATTGGTTTGTTTGAAAGTGCCAATCAAGGAACGATATTTTTAGATGAAATATCTGAAATGGATTATTCATTACAGGCAAAATTATTACGTGTATTACAAGAAGGGACTATTAGAAAAATTGGAGGAACTAAAGAAATTGACATAGATGTTAGAGTTATTTGTGCTTGTAATGTAGATTTAATGAAATATATTGAAGAGGGTAAGTTTAGGAAGGACCTATATTATAGAATTGCAGTTTTCCCTATTCATATAGTACCTTTAAGAGAAAGACGAGAAGATATACCATATTTATTAGACTTCTATATACAAAAGTTAAGTAATAAGCTTAGAAGAAAGATATCTTTAACAGACAAGGCAAAAGCTTCACTTTATAATTACGACTGGCCTGGAAATGTAAGAGAAATGAGAAATGTTCTTGAGTTTTCATCTATAATGGCTACAGATGGTTTTATAAGAGAAGAAAATTTACCGGCTCCTATTACTGAAAATTCAAAAGAATCGGAACCAAAATTTTATAAGCTTTCTGATAAGATTAAGAAGTTTGAAAGGGAAGAAATTAATAAAGCAATTGAATATTTTGGTGATACTGTTGATGGGAAGAAAGAGGCAGCTAAGCATCTAGGGATATCTTTATCAACTCTTTATTATAAGCTTAGTTAAAAGTTATTTCATTTCTTAAATTTAGGAAAGTAATATACTTTTATTCTTAAATTTAAGAAATTATAATTAATAATGATTTCACCAAGTTTTTAAATATATAAGTTAAAATTTCGAGGTTATTATTCTTAAATTTAAGAATAATAACCTTTTCATTTGCAATATATTCTCGGTTTTAAGGCATTTCTAGATATTCTAAATTTGGCATATAAATTGCTTAAGTATATATTAAGAAATTATACTACAAACCTTTACATATACTTTATTTAAATTTAGTATTACTAAATAATATTTGAGATTGCTATGTATATTGTAAATTAATAATAGTGAAAATTGATTTTTATAATATGTGTACTAATTGCTAGAGTGATTAATTTAATCATAAAGAGCATTATTACTTAATTTGAAAGGAGTAATTATTTATGAAAAAAATTAGAATTGGAAGTGGTGCTGGCTATGCAGGTGATCGTATTGAGCCAGCAGTAGAAATAATGGAAAAAGGAAATGTTGACTATATAATTTTTGAATGTCTTGCTGAAAGAACTATAGCTATTGGGCAAATGGATAAGCTTAAAGATCCTACAAAAGGTTATAATCAATTACTTGAAAGTAGAATGAGAAAAATTCTTAAACTTGCAAAAGAAAAGGGAATTAAAGTTATTACTAATATGGGGGCTGCTAATCCAGTTTCAGCTGTTGAGGCAAGTATAAAAATAGCTAAAGAACTTGGAATTGTAGGCTTAAAATTTGCAGCTGTTACAGGTGATGATATACTTCCAAAAATTTCAGATTATTATAATAACGATGTTCTTGAATTAGATTGCAAACTTGGTGATATTAAAGAATCTATTTTATCTACTAATGTGTACCTTGGTGCGGAAGGAATTATAGAAGCGTTAGAAAATGATGCTGATATAATCATAACAGGTCGTGTTTCTGATCCTGCACTTTCTATTGGACCTTTAAGATATGAGTTTGGATGGAATATTAATGATAATACTCATGAAATAGGGCAAGCAGTTTTAGTTGGTCATTTACTTGAATGTGGTGGACAGGTTACTGGGGGCTATTACGCAGATCCTGGTATTAAAGATGTTGAAAACCTTGAAATATTGGGATTCCCAATAATTGAAATCGATGAAACTGGTAAATTTACTGTAACTAAGGTTGAAGGTTCTGGTGGATTAGTTAGTACTGACACTTGTAAAGAGCAAATGATTTACGAAATACATAATCCAGAAGCTTATATGACTCCAGATGCTATAGCCGATTTTTCTCATGTAACATTTACTCAAGAAGGTAAAGATTTAGTTAAAGTTGAAAATGCTAATTCTAAAGGAGTACCTGAAACTCTAAAAGTGAGCATAGGTTACAAAGATTGCTTTATTGGCGAAGGCGAAATTAGTTATGGCGGTACAAATGCTCTAGCAAAAGCTCAACTTGCTGCTGATATTGTTGAAAAAAGACTTAAACTAACTGGTGTTCAAATAGAAGAATTAAGAATTGACTATATTGGTTTTAATTCACTATATAAAACAAAAATCTCTAGTCAGTATGCTCCAGAAGTATTCCCAGAGATTAGACTTCGTATAAGTGGAAGGACTAAAGATAGAGAAAATGCTATTTTAATTGGTAATGAAGTTGAGACTCTTTACACTAATGAGGCCTGCAGGTGGTGGTGGAGCAACTAAAAAAGTAGTAGAAGTTGTTTCAGTTTGCTCAATATTCGTTCCTAGAGATATCGTAAATATAGAAGTAAGTTATCAGGAGGTATAATAATATGAAATTAAAAGATGTTGCACATGGAAGAACTGGTGATAAAGGTGATATTTCTAACATTTCTGTTATTGCATACAGAGATGAAGATTATCCTATGTTAAAAGAAAAAGTTACTGCAGAAAAAGTTAAAGAATATTTTAGTGAAATTTGCAAGGGTGAAGTAGTAAGATATGAGATCGATAGTATTTGTGCTATGAATTTTGTTCTTGATAAGACTTTAGGTGGTGGAGTTACAAGAAGTCTTGCTCATGACAAACATGGAAAAGCTCTTGTTATGGCTTTAATGGAAATGGAAATCTAGTAAAAATAAAAGCTAAATAAGTATTTATTTAATAGGTAACATAAATATTGTAGCTGTTACTTAGGACGTGATCTGAAATGAAAGATATAGGAGGTAAATTATGTTAGCATTCTTAGGGCTTTTAACAATTATATTATTACTTGTGTTAGTTATGACAAAAAAAGCATCACCAACAGTAGCATTAATTGTAGTTCCGGTAGTTACAGCAGCTATTGGTGGTTTTGGGCTAGAAATTGGTGAATTTATGACTAGTGGAATTAAAAGTATATCAACAACAGGGGTTATGTTTATTTTTGCTATTTTATTCTTTGGGGTATTAAGTGATGCAGGAACATTTGACCCAATCATAAGGAGAATTATTAAAGTAGTTGGCAAGAATCCAGTGAAGATTGCAATAGGAACTGCAGTTTTAGCAATGCTTGTACATCTTGATGGTTCAGGGGCAGTTACATTTTTAATTACAATACCAGCAATGCTTCCACTATACGATGAACTTGGAATGAGAAGAACAACTTTAGCTACCATTGTTGCACTGGGAGCTGGTACTATGAATATATTGCCATGGGGCGGACCAACTATTCGTGCGGCTTCATCATTAGGAGTAACTCCAACTGAATTATTTAACCCAATGTTAGTTCCATTCTTAGCAGGTATTATATTTGTACTTATAGTAGCTTTTTTACTAGGAAAAAAAAGCAAAACATATTGGAAATATTGAAAATACAAAAATCATAGAAGTCGATGAAAAGGTTAATGAGGAAAAAGCGAAACTTGCAAGACCAAAGCTTTTTTATTTAATATTTTATTAATAGTTATAGCAATCACTATTATGATTACAAACAAATTACAACCACATGTAGTATTTATGCTTGGATTATGTATTGCTTTAGTAATCAACTATCCATCTGTAAAAGAACAAAAGGAACGTATAGATGCACATGCAAAAGAGGCCTTAATGATGGCTAGTGTTTTATTTGCAGCAGGATGTTTTACAGGAATAATGAAAGACTCAGGAATGATTACTGCTATGGCGGAAGTTGTAGTTGATATGATACCACCATCTTTAGGTAGACTAATACCGGTAATTACAGGGGTAATTTCTATGCCAGCCAGCTTATTATTTGATCCTGACTCTTTCTACTTTGGTGTATTACCAGTGTTAACAAGTAGTGCAAATCAATTTGGAGTACAAGGAATTATGGTTGGTAGAGCGGCAATCCTTGGACAAATGACAACAGGATTTCCTATAAGCCCATTAACGGCATCTACATTTCTTCTAACTGGATTAGCAGGTATAGATATTGGAGAACATCAAAAGAAAACCATTCCATTTGCATTTGCATGTACTATAGTAATGCTTATAGTAGCTATAGTTTTAAGAATAATATCATTATAAATTGTATTAAATAAATTTTAGTTTAATAGAGGGTAGTAGGATATTAGCACATACTGCCCTGTATCATTTTTAAAATTCTAAGTTCGTTTTAAATTGAATTTATATTTGAGTAGGAGGTAGCAATTTGAGCAAAATTATTTCAATGAATAGTGCAGTAGAGATGATAAAAGATGGGATGACCGTTATGGTGGGGGGATTTCTTGGGGCCGGTGCTCCAAATAAAATACTTGATAAATTGTCAGAAAGTGGTGCTAAGAACCTTACAATAATTTGTAACGATACTTCTTTTCCAGAAGTTGGACTTGGTAAGCTTATTGTAAATAAACAGGTAAAGAAAGCGGTTGTATCTCATGTTGGAACTAATCCAGAAACAGGCAGACAAATGAATACTAAGGAATTAGATGTTGAGCTTTCTCCACAGGGGACACTAGCTGAAAGGGTTAGAGCTTATGGTGCTGGATTAGGTGCAGTAGTTACACCTACTGGTATTGGAACAATCGTAGAAGATGGTAAACAAAAAATTACAATAGAAGGTAAAGAATATTTGCTTGAACTACCCTTAAAAGCGGATATTGCATTAATTTTTGGAAGTGTTGTAGATAAAAAAGGAAATATTTTATATAAGGGAGCAACAAGAAATTTTAATGATTTAATGGCTAAATCATCTGATATTGTAATTGTAGAGGCAGAGAAAATTGTAGAGGTTGGTGAAATTTCTCAAGAATCAGTTAATACACCAGGTATTTTTGTTGACTATATTGTGGAGGTGTAAGGATGAATAAATCTCAAATTAAAGAAGTTATTGCAAAAAGAGTTGCTAAAGAATTTAAAGATGGTGATGTTGTAAATTTAGGAATTGGATTACCCACAATGGTTGCTAATTATATTCCAAATGATATTGATGTTATATTACAATCAGAAAATGGATTTATTGGTTTAGGTCCTGCACCAGAAGCTGGCAAAGAAGACCAAAACATTGTAAATGCTGGGGCACAACCTGTCACTATAAAAGAGGGAGGCGCATTCTTTAATAGTGCTGAGTCCTTTGAAATAATAAGAGGAGGACATGTTGATGCAACTGTACTAGGTGCAT
Source organism: Clostridium sp. Marseille-Q7071 (assembly GCF_965112025.1). Classification (NCBI taxonomy): domain Bacteria; kingdom Bacillati; phylum Bacillota; class Clostridia; order Eubacteriales; family Clostridiaceae; genus Clostridium; species Clostridium sp. Marseille-Q7071. The sequence continues at coordinate 527,122 of NZ_CBCOPR010000001.1, read as the reverse complement.
TACAGGTGGATGAAAAAGGAAACCTTGCAAATTGGATGATTCCAGGTAAAATGGTTCCAGGTATGGGTGGAGCTATGGATTTAGTTGTGGGAGCTAAAAGGGTTATTGTAGCTATGGAGCATACTGCTAAAGGAAATTATAAAATATTAAAAAAGTGTACATTACCTTTAACTGCGGTTAATGAGGTTGATTTAATAATTACAGAAATGGGCGTAATGAAAGTTACTAGTGAGGGGATTGTTTTAAAAGAAATAAATCCTGAATTTACAATTGAAGATGTAAAAAATGCTACAGAGGCAGAATTAATTATTGATACAAACTTAAAGTTAATGTGCCAATATTAATAGACATCCATTATTTTAAATTTAATATCATTTTTAAAATAAAGCGAACCAAATGCTATAATATTATATAAATTAATCATAAATTAAATAACTACTTATGGAGATAGTGTTTGGTTTGGTAAAAAATATTAATAATAACTGTGTTTTAAATTACATTAAGTAGTATTTCAATTAAAATAAAAAATTCAATATATATTTATAAAATGCGTTGAAATATAGAAGTTATATATCTATTACTACTAGCACTTTAATCTTCACTTACTTTTTTATATAAAACATGTTTTCTAAGATTATTTACCTGTGCTATATTTGGATGTTCAAATTCTTGTGCATATTTCATTCCTATCTTTTTCATAATATTTATTGATCTTACATTTAATGCAGAGGTGAAGGACACAATTTCTTTAAAACCTAAATTAATAAATCCATAATCTAAGCATTTTTTAGCTGCTTCTTGTGCATATCCTTTACCCCAATATTTATATGCTAATCTCCATCCTATTTCAACACATGGGGTAAAATTTGATTCAAACTGTGGAATTGATAATCCAACAAAACCAATAAATTCATTTGTTTGCTTTATTTCTACAGCCCATAGGCCAAATCCATTATTTAATATATGCATTTTGATTTTATCCACCATTTGTTTTGTTTCAATTTCAGTTAATACTTTTGGAAAATATTCCATTACTCTAGGGTCTTTGTTCATTTCAGCAAATTTTGGAATATCAGTATCTAGCCAATTGCGTAGTCCTAATCTACTTGTCTCAATAATATACATAAATTCCTCCTTAAAGACTATTTAAGTCAATCTTAATATTATTATAAGTAAGTATATTATAATTCTTAATATTTTTGTTGATAATGTGGATAATATTTTATCTTGTGTTAATAATTATTTGTATTAATTTAGGTTTGTTTATCTTTAAAAGAATAGATAACTAATGTTCTAAGAATTTTTAACTTATATATGTTACATTGATTTAAAGTACAGAAAAATATAAAAACCGTCACTCAATTTTGAGGAAGGTTTTTTATACTTATTACATATTAGATATAAAATCCACTACGGATTCTACATGTCCATCAACTTTTACTTTTCTAAAGACTTTTGATATGTTTCCACCTTTATTAATTATAAATGTACTTCTTTCAATACCAATAGATTTTTTACCAAACATAGTTTTTTCTTTTAATACATTATATAATTCACAAACAACTTTATCTACATCAGATAGAAGTATGTAGTTTAATTCATGTTTATTTATAAACTTTTCATGTGAATTTAAATTATCTTTACTTATTCCTAATACAATGGTATTTAACTCATCCAGAGTTTTTAGATGCTCCTTAAAAGAAACAGCTTCTTTTGTTCATCCAGGAGTGTTATCTTTTGGATAGAAAAATAATACTACATTTTTTCCTATATAATCACTTAATTTATGAGTATTTCCATCACTACCTGGTAAAGAAAAATCAGGAGCTTTCATATTTTCATTTAAAATTTCCATATTCTCACCTTCTCAATCAGTTTTAGTAATAGATAACATTCCATCTATTACTAAATAGTATAACACTTTATTTAGAATTTAGTAAAAATATGTTTAGGATTTTTATTGATTAAATAAAATAACTTTTTATATTGTATAACGTATATTAGGTGGAAACTAAATAATTAAATATGAAAAGAATATATAAAGGGTAGTTATATAGAGAAGGAGAGAAAAGTATGAAAAAAACAAAATAATAATATCTGTTTTAGCTTCATCAATAATAGTTAGCAATTTAATTATTATAGCAAATGCACAGCCTAATTTGCCATTACAAGATGTTCATAATATGATAAGTGAAATAAAAGATCAAGGCTCTAGACCAGTACCAGTTGAATTAGAAGAAAGTGGAGAGTGTATAATTGTAACATTTGTTATTCATGAAAAGTTTGATGAAGAGGTTGAGAAGATAAAATCTAATCCTAATTTTGAAGTAAAAGAAATTAATAAAGAAAAGATAACTGTAAAAGTATTGGTTAAAAATCAAGAAGTATTAAAACCTATTTTACAGGAATGGGATGGAATGCTTTCTAGACCACAATACAGAAATCTATATTCTTCACTTCAAATAGAAGAAATAAATGAGAATAAGAAGAACATAGGTTATATTCCTAAAAATGTCTATAATGATAATGGTGATATAATAGGTCAAACAAGAAACATTATGATTCAACCTGTACCTATAGAATTAATAAAAAACAAATATAATGCAATTATAAACTGTATGATAAAAAGTGATTTTAATACTCGGCTTAAAAACCTTCAATTAAATACTGACTTTAAAATAAAAAGTAGATAGGAATATATTAATAATATAAGTATCAACTGCTAATAAACACATAATTGATAATATAAACAAGCAAATAAGTGAGATGCCAAATCACATATAAAATTAATATAAGAAAATATAGTTTTTTAATATGATATCTGTTTTAAAATTATTACTCTATTAATATAAAAATAAATATAGTAATTTATTATGAGATTTTATAATAAATTTTAAAAGAATTGACTATAATTTAAATAGTCAATTCTTTTTTATAAGTATTAAAGCATTTTCTACACAAATAATATCAAATCTAAATAATAAGAAAATAAATTATAGGCTTTTAATATAATTATTAGCTTTTAATTAAGGGGCTATGACTTCATTGAAATATTTTAAGAACTATATATAACTGGTATAGATAAAAACAGTATAATAGTTATCAGGAGATGAGTGTTATGGAAAGTCATTTAAGATTAATCTCAAACATAGTATTATATTTATTCATATATCTATTAGGACAATTTCTATCAATATTATTGGTTACTATACCTTCAATATTTTATTATGCTTATTTAAATATAGAATTAAAAGAGGTACTATTAAGAATAGATAAAAATCTCTTAATAACAGTATCTATAGGAGCAATGATCAGCTTAATTATCTATACATTGATTCTAAGAAAAAATAAGAATAATCTTTGGAAGAGATGTAATTTTAGTAATATAACTATGAAAAGTATAATTTTTATTGGAATTATATCTATATGTTACTCTGTGATTTCCACTTGTTTTGTTGGTTTTAGTTATAAATTTTTTTCAGTCTATAATGCTATAGTAAGTTCTCCAGTTTATAATGAAAGTATTCTATCTTTAATTAGTGGAATAATATTTATACCTATTTTTGAAGAAATACTTTTTAGAGGCATAATATTTAATGAGTTAAGAGATAATCTTTCACTAATTACTAGTATATTAATACAAGGATTTATATTTGCAGTAATGCATGGAAATATAATTCAGGTTATTTATACATTTCCACTAGCTATAATGTTAGCTTTAGTATATGTATGGACAAATTCTATTTGGGCAAGTATATTGCTACATGTATTTTTTAATTTTACGGGTATGGTTATAACTCCTAATATAGTAAGTTTAAATGTATTAACTATAGCACTAATCCCTTCTATAATACTCTTAGTTATTGTGTTTAAAGACTTTAAAAAATTGCTTTTAGAGTAATATAAGGATATATCAATTTTAAAACTCAAATATAACTATCATATATACTTTAGAAAAGCATTTATATAGTGGTATGTTTTAAATGTTAAAATGGATTATTTATATATAGATATAGTATATTATCTTTAAAATTATAAAAATATGTGTATACTTAACCGTGTGTATCAGTAAGCATAAATTCTAGAAATAGAGAGGAAAAACTAGTATTTAAAATATAATTTATGTAAATTAGAAGATTTTAAGTAACATGTTATTGTAGCTTTGATATAATAATGCTTGTCCCTAAGAGATGTAAAAACAAATCTTGGTGATGAGGTTTAGTTTTTATTAAAGACAGTTAAACAAGTTTAAAAAACTTAAAAAAACTGTTGACAAGAAAAAACAAAGCTGATAGAATAGTAAGAGTCGTCAGGTGATGACGGTAAAAATTACTAAATAATTTGGTCTTTGAAAATTAAACAGAGAAATAGGTAAAACCAGTTAATTCATTGAGTTTCGAAAGAAACTTAAAATGACTATTAATAGTCAGCAAACTTTACTTGAGCAATCAAGATACAAACTTTTAAATTGAGAGTTTGATCCTGGCTCAGGACGAACGCTGGCGGCGTGCCTAACACATGCAAGTCGAGCGATGAAGCTCCTTCGGGAGTGGATTAGCGGCGGACGGGTGAGTAACACGTGGGTAACCTGCCTCATAGAGGGGAATAGCCTCCCGAAAGGGAGATTAATACCGCATAACGTATGAAGGTCGCATGACTTTTATACCAAAGGAGCAATCCGCTATGAGATGGACCCGCGGCGCATTAGCTAGTTGGTGAGGTAACAGCTCACCAAGGCGACGATGCGTAGCCGACCTGAGAGGGTGATCGGCCACATTGGAACTGAGACACGGTCCAGACTCCTACGGGAGGCAGCAGTGGGGAATATTGCGCAATGGGGGAAACCCTGACGCAGCAACGCCGCGTGAATGAAGAAGGCCTTAGGGTTGTAAAGTTCTGTCATATGGGAAGATAATGACGGTACCATATGAGGAAGCCACGGCTAACTACGTGCCAGCAGCCGCGGTAATACGTAGGTGGCAAGCGTTGTCCGGATTTACTGGGCGTAAAGGATGCGTAGGCGGACATTTAAGTCAGATGTGAAATACCCGAGCTCAACTTGGGTGCTGCATTTGAAACTGGGTGTCTAGAGTGCAGGAGAGGAAAGCGGAATTCCTAGTGTAGCGGTGAAATGCGTAGAGATTAGGAAGAACACCAGTGGCGAAGGCGGCTTTCTGGACTGTAACTGACGCTGAGGCATGAAAGCGTGGGGAGCAAACAGGATTAGATACCCTGGTAGTCCACGCCGTAAACGATGAATACTAGGTGTAGGAGGTATCGACCCCTTCTGTGCCGCAGTTAACACAATAAGTATTCCGCCTGGGGAGTACGATCGCAAGATTAAAACTCAAAGGAATTGACGGGGGCCCGCACAAGCAGCGGAGCATGTGGTTTAATTCGAAGCAACGCGAAGAACCTTACCTAGACTTGACATCCCCTGAATTACCTGTAATGAGGGAAGCCCTTCGGGGCAGGGAGACAGGTGGTGCATGGTTGTCGTCAGCTCGTGTCGTGAGATGTTGGGTTAAGTCCCGCAACGAGCGCAACCCTTATCATTAGTTGCTACCATTAAGTTGAGCACTCTAGTGAGACTGCCCGGGTTAACCGGGAGGAAGGTGGGGATGACGTCAAATCATCATGCCCCTTATGTCTAGGGCTACACACGTGCTACAATGGTTGGTACAACAAGATGCAAGACCGCGAGGTGGAGCTAAACTTAAAAAACCAATCCCAGTTCGGATTGTAGGCTGAAACTCGCCTACATGAAGCCGGAGTTGCTAGTAATCGCGAATCAGCATGTCGCGGTGAATACGTTCCCGGGCCTTGTACACACCGCCCGTCACACCATGAGAGCTGGTAACACCCGAAGTCCGTGAGGTAACCGTAAGGAGCCAGCGGCCGAAGGTGGGATTAGTGATTGGGGTGAAGTCGTAACAAGGTAGCCGTAGGAGAACCTGCGGCTGGATCACCTCCTTTCTAGGGAGTCGACGTAGTTGGTAACTCTTCTACGAACACTGGTACTATACTCTGTTTAATTTTGAGCGACCAAGGTCCTACGGGACAAAGGAAAAGCTCAATTGTTCTTTGAAAATTGCACAGTGAAAATATTTGTTTAAATATCCTTTTAAATTAAAAGATAAATAAACAATTTCGTCAAGACAAACAAAAATAAATTTAAAAACTAAAGTTTTTGAATTCTATTTATGCGAATTTGTATAAGACATTTTTATAAAGTTAATGAAACTTTATAAAATCAAATAGAAGCGAGTAGTACAAGGAAACGAAGGAACGAGGAGCAGAACTTACTAAGGTAAGTGAGCACCGCAGTGACTGAAGTTGACGAAGTAATACGAAGCTTATATTTATTTTGATAGGTCAAGCTACAAAGGGCGCAGGGTGAATGCCTTGGCACTAGGAGCCGAAGAAGGACGCGATAAGCTGCGATAAGCTTTGGGTAGACGCAAATAGTCTGTGATCCAAAGATTTCCGAATGGGGGAACCCACATGGCTACGCCATGTACTATATGCTGAATACATAGGTATATAGAGGTAAACCCGGGGAACTGAAACATCTAAGTACCCGGAGGAAGAGAAAGAAAAATCGATTTCCTAAGTAGCGGCGAGCGAAAGGGAAAGAGCCCAAACCTAAGCCTTTGGCTTGGGGGTTGAGGACAGAACATAAAAGAGGTGGCTATTGTAACTGAAGATAGCTGGAAAGCTACTCCGTAGAAGGTAATAGACCTGTAAGTGAAACGAGAAGACCTTAAGTTCTGATCCAGAGTACCACGAGACACGTGAAACCTTGTGGGAAGCAGGGAGGACCACCTCCCAAGGCTAAATACTACCTAGTGACCGATAGTGGAGAAGTACCGTGAGGGAAAGGTGAAAAGAACCCCGGAAGGGGAGTGAAATAGAACCTGAAACCCTGTGCCTACAACCGATCGAAGCACTTTATATGTGTGACGATGTGCTTTTTGTAGAACGAGCCAACGAGTTACGATATGTAGCGAGGTTAAGTACTTAAGGTACGGAGCCGAAGGGAAACCGAGTCTGAATAGGGCGCAAAGTTGCATGTCGTAGACCCGAAACCGGGTGACCTATCCATGGCCAGGTTGAAGCGAGAGTAAAATCTCGTGGAGGACCGAACCACGTTGGTGTTGAAAAACCATGGGATGAGCTGTGGATAGCGGAGAAATTCCAATCGAACTCGGAGATAGCTGGTTCTCCTCGAAATAGCTTTAGGGCTAGCGTCGATTAATTAAGTAATGGAGGTAGAGCACTGAATAGGCTAGGGGGCATATCGCTTACCGAACCTTATCAAACTCCGAATGCCATATACTTGTATTTCGGCAGTCAGACTGCGAATGATAAGATCCGTAGTCAAAAGGGAAACAGCCCAGACCATCAGCTAAGGTCCCAAAGTGTAAGTTAAGTGGTAAAGGATGTGGGATTTCTAAGACAACTAGGATGTTGGCTTAGAAGCAGCCACTCATTCAAAGAGTGCGTAATAGCTCACTAGTCAAGAGATCCTGCGCCGAAGATGTCCGGGGCTAAAACTTACCACCGAAGCTATGGGTGTACACTATGTGTACGCGGTAGAGGAGCTTTCTGCATTGGCTGAAGTCGTACCGAAAGGAGCGGTGGACGATGCAGAAGTGAGAATGTTGGCATAAGTAGCGAGAGACAGGTGAGAATCCTGTCGGTCGAAAACCTAAGGTTTCCTGAGGAAGGCTCGTCCGCTCAGGGTTAGTCGGGACCTAAGCCGAGGCCGAAAGGCGTAGGTGATGGACAACAGGTTGATATTCCTGTACCACTAGCAGACGTTATTACAAATGGGGTGACGCAGGAGGATAAGATGTGCTAGCTATTGGATGCTAGTCTAAGCGTTTAGGTATGTAGGATAGGCAAATCCACCTACATTAGCTGAGGCGTGATGGGGAAACCCTTTAAGGGTGAAGTATCTGATTCCACGCTGCCAAGAAAAGCCTCTATGGAGGAAGTTAGTGCCCGTACCGCAAACCGACACAGGTAGGTGAGGAGAGAATCCTAAGACCATCGGAAGAATTGCTGTTAAGGAACTCGGCAAATTGACCCCGTAACTTCGGGAGAAGGGGTGCCTACGCAAGTAGGCCGCAGAGAATAGGCCCAAGCAACTGTTTAGCAAAAACACAGGTCTCTGCTAAAGCGAAAGCTGATGTATAGGGGCTGACGCCTGCCCGGTGCTGGAAGGTTAAGGGGATTGCTTAGTGCAAACGAAGGCATGAACTTAAGCCCCAGTAAACGGCGGCCGTAACTATAACGGTCCTAAGGTAGCGAAATTCCTTGTCGGGTAAGTTCCGACCCGCACGAATGGCGTAATGATTTGGGCACTGTCTCAACAGCAAATCCGGCGAAATTGTAGTGCAAGTGAAGATGCTTGCTACCCGCGATTGGACGGAAAGACCCCGTAGAGCTTTACTGCAATTTAGCATTGAGTTTCGGTACTATCTGTACAGGATAGGTGGGAGACTTGGAAGCAAGGGCGTCAGCCTTTGTGGAGTCATCCTTGGGATACCACCCTGATAGTACTGGAATTCTAACCGGAGGCCTTGAATCAGGTCACGGGACATTGTTAGGTGGGCAGTTTGACTGGGGCGGTCGCCTCCAAAAAAGTAACGGAGGCGCCCAAAGGTTCCCTCAGAACGGTCGGAAATCGTTCGAAGAGTGCAAAGGCAGAAGGGAGCCTGACTGCGACACAGACAAGTGGAGCAGGGACGAAAGTCGGGCTTAGTGATCCGGTGGTTCCTCGTGGGAGGGCCATCGCTCAACGGATAAAAGCTACCTCGGGGATAACAGGCTGATCTCCCCCAAGAGTCCACATCGACGGGGAGGTTTGGCACCTCGATGTCGGCTCGTCGCATCCTGGGGCTGAAGTAGGTCCCAAGGGTTGGGCTGTTCGCCCATTAAAGCGGCACGCGAGCTGGGTTCAGAACGTCGTGAGACAGTTCGGTCCCTATCCGTCGCGGGCGTAGGAAATTTGAAGGGAGCTGTCCTTAGTACGAGAGGACCGGGATGGACAGACCTCTGGTGCACCAGTTGTCACGCCAGTGGCACAGCTGGGTAGCTATGTCTGGAAGGGATAAACGCTGAAAGCATCTAAGCGTGAAGCCCCCCCTAAGATGAGATTTCCCATAACATAAGTTAGTAAGACTCCTGGAAGAACACCAGGTTGATAGGTGAGAGGTGTAAGCATGGCAACATGTTCAGCTGACTCATACTAATAAGTCGAGGGCTTGACCTAATTGATTTCACTGTGCAATTTTCAGAGAATAATTTCTTTGAAGTTTATAAAATTTTTAAAATTTGATAGAAACGAGTAATACAAGGAAACAAATGAGTGAGGAGCGGAGTTTACTACGGTAAATGAGTACCAGAGCGAATGTAGTTGACGAAGTAGTACGATGTTTATAGCAAATTTAGATCTGGTGATGATGGTCCTAAGGGTAACACCCCTTTCCATTCCGAACAGGCAGGTTAAGCCTTAGGACGCCGAGAGTACTGCACGGGAGACTGTGTGGGAGGGTAGGTTGTTGCCAGGTAGTGTTAGCTAAGAAAACTTAGCTAACAATATGGTTCACTAGCTCAGTCGGTAGAGCACATGACTTTTAATCATGGTGTCCGGGGTTCGATCCCCCGGTGAGCCACCAGTCCTTAGTACATTGTACTAAGGATTTTTTTATTGTAATTAACAGATAGATACTCAATAATAAAAGAAGCAACTTCAATAAGATGCTTCTTTTATTTATTAGGATATTATAAAGATAATAAAATATTTTATTTTGAAATATATTGTTTACTTTTTATATAATTGATCGTTATATATATGAATGTACATTTAAGATTGCTTAATATAGCAAAATAGTTGTATATGGGAGAGTTAAATGAATGATGAATTAATAAATAAATTGTTCAAAGATGATATGAAAATAATATATAAGTATCTTTTAAAAATAGGTTGTAGTCATCATGATGCTGAGGATATTATACAAGATACCATGTGTAAAACTATAGAGTATATTGATGCTATTGATATAAATAAAATTAGTTCATGGTTATTTAAAGTAGCTTTAAATAAATATTATGACTTATACAGAAAAAGATCCAAATATCCTTCTGTAAATATAGATGATAAAAATTTTATAACTTCTATTTTTAGTGAATTTAGCACTCAATATAATGATCAAATAGATATAGAATCTATATTAAATAAATTAAATCCAACCTATAGAAATTTATTGATACTTAAATATGATATTGGATTATCCTATAAGGATATATCTTTATAGAGCTAGAAAAAGTTTTAAAGTGGAATATGGAGGGAAAGGTAGTGGAGAAAGATAATAAAAATATAAATGAAGAATTAGCATCTAATATTGAAAAAGAAAATATAGAAGATATATTCAGTGATAAAAAAATCAAAAGATCTATTAGGATAACAAAAATAAAGTCATTATTTAAAATAGTATTTGTATTCTTTGTTTGTCTAGTAATTACTCGTTTTTGTAATTATTATTATTTGGAGTATTTAGATGATAAAATGGTACGACAAAATACATATTATTTAAATATTTCATCTCCTAATATTGAATTTAGTGGTACTGGCAGTCAGATAGGATTTTTTTCAGGACAATCTATTACTGGATATAATAAATACGTAAATGGAGTACGGGTAAGCTTAGGCGGTATTAAATATAATTATGGATTTTTGAATAAGAATAATGGAAAATTCGAGTATACTGTAGATATTCTACCTAGATTATCAGAAAATCCTAAAGACATAGAAGAAAAAACAGTATATAATGGTTTAGGTCATAGATTAATGAAGTTTTACCATCCCAAAGTTAGTTTTTAAAAGTATAATAATGATTTAAATTTATTAGATGAATTAGAAGATAGTAAAAACATAGAAATGGCACTATCTTTTGATAGGGATTATTCAGTTAGTGAAGTTCAAAAATTGATTCCTGAAAATATAGATCTGGGTTGGTATTGGGTAGATACATTTAATAAAGAAGAAATAATTAAAATGAATGATGTTAATAATCCAGATAGAATGTTATTAGAAACATCTGATGAGATGATTGGATTTAAGGAAAGTGATTCATCAAATATTCGCTATAAAGAGCCAGAAAGAGGATTTATTTCGAATCTACAATATTTAGATAAAGAATATAGAGAGAAGTATAAAAACATATTTGAAATATTAGAAGATAGCAATGGAAATGTAGATGCAGAAAAAATTAGAATAATAGGGGTAGTAGTTACTGGGGATAAAAAATCTTTATCCACACTTAGGGATAAACCGTGGATAAAAGCATCAAGTTTTGGTGTAATTGTGGATAAATTTTAAAATTTAAAGAAAAGTACTTTTAGATAATAATAAAATATAAAGCAATAAAAAAGCGTGATTATTAGTCACGCTTTACTCTATTTTAAACAATTCTTTTGTAAAGTCAAAACAAGGAGTTTGACTGTCCCCAAAACTAGGTAAAGTTCTTGTGAAATTAGTAAGACCTAAACCTTCAGTATAAGTTTTAATTTCTCTGTAAGTATTATTTCCAAAACCTTCAATGTTATTAACTGTAGTTTCCGTCTCTATTATCTTTTTACCTTCTTCATTTTCACCTATATTTATTATCTTAGTAGATGCAGTATATTCTTTAGATTTATAATTAAAGTTTTCAATCCAAGTATTATCTACAGCTAAAGGTGATACAAGAATTTTACTATCCTTAATTATAGATTGAGAATGCATATCATTAGGGTTCTCAATAATTTGTCTTACAGAGGTACCATCAAGGATATAACTAAGTTTTATATTTAACTTTGACTCATCTAGACCCTCATCACTCATAGGAATTACTTTACCAGATATGTTAACTATAGTTTCATTATCATTACTTTCTGTACTATTTACGTTTATCTCTTCTACGTATTCTAGACTTCCACTATAATATAAAGTAGTATTTTCTTGTAATTTAAAAAATTTATATAATACTTTATCCTTAGCATGGGAAATGTTTTCGCCATAAGCTACTTTAAGAACATTTTTCTTAAAAAACACAAAGGTTAGTATTGATATAACAAAGAGAATTAATATAGCAATAATAACTTTTTTATTGCAGCCTTTCATAATACATTCCTCCATATATTTTTCGAGCATAATGTTTTATAATCTTATTATATACAAACAGCTAATTATATAAGTTACAAATAAATTATATAATTATTACATATTTGTTACAAATAAAATTTATATGTTACATATTTTACATTATAATTTTACATCAATATTACAATATTAATACAGATAGAGTTTAAATAAAATAAAAATTTATGGAGATGGCAATATGAAAATTAATAATAATATACTAAAAACTGAGTTTATAAGAAGACCAAATAGATTTCAAGGATATGTTATCATAGATGGTAAAGAAGAGTTAGTACATGTACCTAATACAGGAAGATGTAAGGAGATATTGATTCCAGGGTGTACTGTGGTATTAAGAGAGGAAAATGCACCTACTAGAAAAACAAGGTATGACCTTATTGCAGGATATAAAGGAGATAAGCTTATAAATATAGACTCACATATTCCCAATAAAGTAGTAGAGGAAGCACTAAAATTGGGAAATATACCTTCTTTAAAAAAGTATAATATCATAAGTAGAGAAAAAACATTTGGAAATAGTAGGTTTGATTTTAAGTTAAGTAATGATAATGGAGAAGAATATTATTTAGAAGTAAAGGGAGTAACTCTTGAAGAAGATAAAAAAACTATGTTTCCTGATGCTCCTACGGAGAGAGGGAGAAAGCATTTATTAGAATTAGTAGATGTAAAACATACAGGAAGAGGAGCAGGAGTTCTATTTTTAATTCAAATGAATGATATTGAAAGCTTTTCTCCTCATGATAAAATGGATAAAGAGTTTGGGGAAGCATTAAGATATGCAAAATCAAAGGGAGTAGATATTTTTGCTTATGAATGTGGAGTTGGAGATGACTTTATAACTTTAAGTAAAGAAGTTAAGGTTATACTATAATTTAAAAGCTTAAAAATGATAAACTAAGAGTGATAAGTTTAAATTTAAGAAATAAGGGTAAGAAAGAGGAGATTTTATGATTTATAATTATTGTCCTATTTGTGGAAATAAGCTTATTGAAAGAAGTAGTTGGGATGAAGGAACAGTGCCATACTGTGAAAATGATGATATATTTTTCTTTAATACACCTAAGCCTTGTGTAGTAGTAGCAGTAGTAAAAGATACAGAAATACTTCTTTTAAAGCAAAGTTATATATTTAAAAATTCTAAGGTTTTGGTATCAGGGTATGTTACAAATGGAGAAACAGTAGAGGAGACTGTTTATAGGGAGGTTAAAGAGGAAACAGGAATTACCATAGGAAATATTAAATATTTAGGGAGTCAATGTATAGAAGATAAAGACTTATTAATGCTTACTTTTGTAGCAAAATATGAAGATGGAGAAATAAATAAATCTTCAGAAGTAGAATGGGTAGGTTGGCATGATTTAGATATAGCTCTTTGTGAAATGGTAGAGGATAAAGTAGGAAAAAATGTAGTTAAACATATATTAGATGAACTTAAAATAGAAAGTAAAGCATGCACATATAATTGGCAATTTAATTAAGAGTTAACAATCTAAATACTTTTCAGCTAGTATTAAAAGTTTTATATAAAAGATTAGAGCAAGAGATCTTTAAAATTTATTTTTGATATAAGAATTTTTAAGTTATTTGAAGAGATGGTTTTAAATTTCGTAAAATAACCATTATGTGGAATTATAAAATAAAGCTTCTTAGCATAGTTAAGAAGCTTTTTAAGTTATTAATTACTTAAGTTAATCTTACTAATTCAATTTTAAGCTCATTATTATTATATTCTATATTAACATCATCTGTCATCATTCCTACTAATGCAAGTTCACAATCAGTATCATCATCTCCATTTAAATTCCAATAATATTCTTCCATTTCAGGTCTTCTTGGGGTAGATAAGGATGATTTAATTTCATTAAAGATATTCTTTGGTAAATTATTTATATGTGCTTTTATAAAAATAGTAGTTTTTTTCTCTTCTCTTTTTAAATTTAAATCTATATTATGACCACCATGATTAAGACAAAACATCATAATTTCATCTACTATTTTCATATTCCTTTGGTTAATATGTTTCATTAGTTTTCTTGCTCCTTTCTGAATGCAGTTATTAGTGGCACTAATATCATAGCTACAAAACCAGCAGCGAAACCATTATGATATAAATTCATTCCACCATGAAGATATCCTATATTCATTACCATACATATATGTAAAAAACCAGATAAAACTCCATAGTACCATCCAAAATGTCCTCCAATAGGACACAAAGTAGTACTAAATAGTATACCTAAAACCATACCTGGTGAAGTTATATCCCATACATTTAATAGTGCAGAAATAGTTGCACCTATTATAACTGGAAATATATTTTTTAAATGCTTTCCAAAAGCTCCGAATCCTGCTACTGTAAATATACCTGAAACAGTTGCACCATTTAAATCTCCTCCAATAGCCATTACAAAAGCTGTTGCAAAAATACCAAGCATACCCATATTAATAAATGTAAGACTTTTTCCAAATATAGAGTAATAATCGCTTACTAATCTTCCAGAATAATTATATAACATAAATAAATTTTTTAAACATTTTTTATCCGAAAAATATCCTATTAATATCATTGTGACAAAGAGGAATAATAGTATTAAGAATAGAAGCGTATTATTACCAGTTGACCATAAAAGTTTTTTTTCAAACTCCACTCCAAAAGCTCTAAAGATTGAGGTTAGACCTGTACCAATTAGACCGCCAGCTAATCCTACATTTGCTAGACTATAGCCTTGATGAAGTCTTAAGGTATAAGAAGCCATAGGAGCTAATATAAATCCTAAAAAAATACTTATAGATAAACTAACTATAATTGATAAATAAAAAGGTAAGAAATCTGAAAAAAATAATTCACCAACTGTTGGAGATAAGGTAGTTCCAAAGAGCATTATTACTATAAAGTTGGTAAATGGCAATTTTTGTGATTTAGAGTATAGAAATATACCTATGACTATAGGCCAGATATTTAAAATATTTTTCCCAAATAATGAAAAACCAGCAGTGGTAAATAAACCAGCTAATATAGCACCATTAGGTTCAACCTTGAGAATAAGTAATAAAATAATCAAGCTTGTTATTACTAAGGCTGAATTTATAAATGAGGCTCCAATGCCAGATAATTCAATATAATCAGTTATTAAAACGTCTGATTCAAGAATAATTTTTCTTAATCCTATCATTATATCTTTAGGGCTTTGAAGAAAAAATGCAATTATTGCTATTAATAGACAATATCCTAAAATAAAATAATAGGGAAAATATGCACTTTTTTCAATTCGTTTATACATATACTCCTCCTCATGGGCACTTAAATTTTTGTGAATATAGTATATCACAGATGAATATACAACTAATATAAATTTTAGTAAAAAATAATTGTTTAAAGTGTTATAATAATATAATATTAATTATACTAATCAGTTTAAAAATTATACGGAAAGGAGAAAAAAATGAGAAAACATGTGCCAGAATTTAAAGGATTATTAAGAAGTCATATGATTGAACTTCCTAAGGTTATCAGAGATGCAAGTGGTATTATTATTTTTGGTAAAAGATTAAAAAGTTTTGTATTTTCCACAGATGTAGCTGTTATTAAGAATACAAATGCAGATGCAGTAATTGCAGTATATCCTTTTACTCCTCAGCCGAGAATAACAGAGGCACTTCTTTTAGCATCAGATGTTCCAGTTTTTTGTGGAGTTGGAGGTGCTATTACAACGGGAAAAAGAGTAATAAACCTAGCATTAGATGCTGAATTTAAAGGTGCCATGGGGGTTGTAGTTAACTCTTCTACTCCTAATGAAGTTATTAAAAAAATGAGAGAAACAATAGATATTCCTATAATAGTGACAATTGTCTCAGAATTTGAAGATATAGAGTCACGAATAAAAGCTGGTGTTACAATATTAAATGTATCAGGTGCTAAAAGAACACCATATATAGTTAGGCAAATAAGGGAAAAATATCCAGAATTCCCGATAATGGCAACAGGAGGACCAAATGAAAATAGTATTAGAGAAACTATTGAAGCTGGTGCCAATGCTATAACGTATACTCCACCTAATACGGGAGATATACTAAATGAAATAATGATTGCTCATAGAAATAGGTATGAATTAGAACAAGAAGAGTAGTTTGCGAGGAAATATTTAATGAAAGCAGATATTGTAGTTTTTAATTGTAAAAAGTGCCCAGAATATATTTCTAATGATTGTGATGGGAAAGTAAATAATTGCATGTGCAAAAATTGCCCAAGAAATTTAGCGCAGTGTATAATAACTAAGTACTGTAGAGAAACTGAATCAATTATAGAAATATAAAACTCTTTGGTAGTGGCAAATAAAACACTACCAAAGAGTTTTATATTTTAAAGAGGAAAAAGCAGTGACCATATTAAAGTATCTTTCAAAAAATAACTAATTAGTATATTTTGTATCATGTTTCGTCAACTAAATCTACTTATAGCGTCACTATTAGTGGGTTTGGTCTTCTTATCTTATACAAAATACCCCTCTAATCTTTCTTTAACCACTTTATTTTATAAGCTTAAATTAAAAAATTTATTATATACTATAACTATTTATATATTTTATAGATGAATAAAAATGCATTTAAAATAGAAAATAAGGTTATAAAGTTAATTTTAAATAGTATAATTAAGATTGGAGGCGTCAACTGTGATATCAAGTGAAATAAAGATGAGAGTTGCACAAAATTGCCATGGCTATCAAGGAAGAAGTACGTTTTCTATGATGAGTTTTGTAGAATCAAGTCAAAGTTGTAGTAATTGCAAAAATTATGTTAGAGGCCATTGTATCAAAAATTTATTTAATGGCATTTACGACAATATACGTATTAATTAATTGATATTTTATTAAGAACTTAAATATAGCATTATAAATATTAAAAAATTAAAAATATTTGCAATATAAAATAAATTATATTAAGTTACTATATTCATAACTTGATGAATATTCTGATAAATGGTAAAATAATATTGTTTTTAAGGTTAACTTAAAATTATAAATAAGGGGTTTATACCAATACGAATATGGAGGGTTTGTTATGCATAAAAGATTATTTATACCTGGTCCAGTAGATGTAGCGCCAGATGTACTGGAAAAAATGGCGACTCCTATGATAGGACATAGAAGCAAAGAGGCTTCAAGAGTTCAAAGAGCTATAAGCGACTATATGAGAGTGATATTTAATACTAAGGAAGAAATATTACTTTCAACAACTTCAGGTAGTGGGCTAATGGAAGGTGCTGTACGTTCATGTACTGCAAAAAGAGCTGCTATATTTTCAGTAGGAGCTTTCGGCAACAGATGGCATGATATGGCTGTTGCTAATGGTGTTCCAGCTGATAAATTTGAAGTTGAATGGGGTACTGCGACAACTCCAGAGCAAGTAGATGAAGTACTAGCTACTGGAAAATATGATTTAATAACAGTAACTCATAATGAGACTTCTACAGGTATCATGAATCCACTTGATGAAATAGCTAAAGTAGTTAAAAAATATCCAGATGTAGTATTTTGTTTAGATACAGTAAGCTCTGCAGCAGGAACTGAATTAAAGGTTGACGAATGGGGCGTGGATATTTGTATAACTTCAACTCAAAAAGCTATAGGACTTCCTCCAGGAATGTCAATGTGTACATTCTCTAAGAAGGCTATTGAAAGAGCTAAACAAGTTCCGAATAGAGGGATTTATTTAGATTTATTAGGATTGTATGAATATATACAAAAGAAAGATTATCAATATCCTTCAACTCCATCATTATCACATATGTTTGCATTAGAATATCAACTAGATAAAATTATAAATAAAGAGGGCTTAGAAAATAGATATAATAGACATATAGAAGGTGCTAAAATAGTTAGAGCATGGGCAGCAAAACATTTTGAAATATTACCACAAGAGCCATATATGTCAAATACATTAACTAATATTAAAAATACAAGAAATATTGATATAGCTGCTTTAAATAAAGCATTAGGAGAAAGAGGATATCAAATCTCTAATGGTTATGGAAAACTTAAGGACAAGACTTTTAGAATAGCACATATGGCAGAGACAAAGCCAGAAGAATTAGTAGAATTATTAAAAGTAATTGATGAAATATTAGGACTTAAATAACTTTAAATAGAAGATTAAGAATGAAAAATTGTTTGATTTTTCATTCTTAATTTACATTAGGCATTAAAAGAATAGTTGTTACTAATAAATCATTGAATACTTTTATTTCTATTATTAAAAATAATTATTAAAAAAATAGATAAATTGGGGGTATAATTATGATAAGAATATTGGTTACAGACGGTATGGAAGTCAGTGGTGTTGAAAGTTTAAAATCCAAAGGATTTGAAGTAGTAGAACAGTTCTATGAACCAGAAGATTTAGGAAATGCTCTTAAAGAATTTGATGTTGTAGTAGTAAGAAGTGCAACAAAAGTTAGACAGCCTATTATAGATAAGGCTGCTGAAGCTGGAAGATTAAAACTTATAATTCGTGGTGGCGTTGGTGTTGATAATATAGATGTGGCTTATGCTGAAGGAAAGGGAATAAAGGTTGCTAATACTCCAAATGCAAGTAGTGCATCAGTAGCAGAGTTAGCACTTGCTCATATGTTTGCTATTACAAGATTTGTAAACATATCTAATGTTTCTATGAGAGAAGGAAAATGGGACAAGAAAAAATATGAAGGAACTGAGATAAGTGGAAAAACTCTTGGTTTGATAGGTTTCGGAAGAATTGCTAAAGAATTAGCTAAAAGAGCAAATGCATTAGGAATGAGAGTTATATATACAAATAGAAGTGGTAAAGTCGAAGGATGCAATGAATTTGAATATGCTACTCTAGAAGAATTATTACCACAAGTAGATTATTTATCTTTACACATTCCATTTGCAAAAGATAAAGGTGCTACTATAAGTAAGGCTCAATTTGATATGATGAAAGATGGAGCATATTTAATTAATTGTGCTAGAGGTGGAGTTGTTGATGAAGCAGCATTAATAGAAGCTTTAAATAGTGGTAAAATAAAAGCAGCAGGAATAGATGTATTTGCGGAAGAACCAACTAAAAATACTGAGCTTGTAAATCACCCTAAGGTATCTGTTACACCACATATAGGTGCTTCAACTGTTGAAGCTCAAACAAGAATTGGAGAAGAAATAGTAAGTATTATTACTGAATTCTTTAAATAATATTCTAAAAATACAGAGGAGGACGAAAAATGGCTGTAGTAAGACCGTTTAAAGGGATAAGACCACAAAAAGAGTTGGTAGATAAAGTTGCTGCACTACCTTATGATGTTATGAACACTGAAGAAGCAAGAGAGATGGTAAAAGGAAACCCATACTCTTTCTTGCATGTTGATAAAGCTCAAATAGACCTAGAACCAAGTATAAATCAATATGATAAGATTGTTTATGAAAAGGCTAGAGAAAATCTTTATAACATGATAGATGAAAAAGTATATATAAGAGATAATGAATCTTGTATGTATATATATAGACAAATAATGGATGGAAGAGTTCAAACAGGTATAGTAGGATGCACTTCTATCGATGATTATATGAAAGATATAATCAAAAAACATGAGCATACAAGGGCAGAGAAAGAGCAAGATAGAATTAATCATGTTGATTATTGTAATGCAAATACAGGTCCAATATTTTTAACTTATAAGAATGTATCTGAAATTGATAAAATTGTTATAGAATGGACTAAAAAAGAGCCGGAATATAATTTTGTTTCAGAAGATGGAATAACTCATATTGTATGGGTTATAAATGATAAAAATACTGTAGGTAAATTAGAAAATTTATTTAAAGAAGTTAAATATTTATATATTGCTGACGGTCATCATAGAGCAGCATCAGCTGTTAAAGTTGGACAATTAAGAAGAGAGCAAAATCCACAATATACTAGAGAAGAGGAATTCAATTTCTTTTTATCTGTAATTTTCCCGGCGGAAGATTTATATGTTATGGATTATAATAGAGTTGTAAAAGATTTAAATGATCTTTCTACAGAGGAGTTTTTAAGCAAGGTATCTGAAAAGTTTGATATGGAGGCTTATAACTGTTGTAATCAATATAAACCAGAAGAAAAAGGTACTTTTGGAATGTACTTAGATAAAAAGTGGTATAAGTTAACTGCTAAAAAGGAGACTTTTGATGAGAAAGATCCAGTAGCAAGTTTAGATGTTTCAATATTACAAAATAATCTATTAAGGCCATTACTTGGTATAGAAGATCCAAGAACTAGTGATAGAATAGATTTTATTGGTGGAATAAGAGGACTTAAAGAACTTGAAAAAAGAGTTGATAATGGTATGAAAGTAGCATTCTCAATGTACCCTACAAGTATAGTTGAACTTATGAACATAGCTGATGCAGGAGAAGTTATGCCACCAAAATCAACTTGGTTTGAACCAAAACTAAGAAGTGGAATATTCGTTCACGAGCTAAAATAAATATATTTTATAAAAGACTCAAACATTTTGTATGAATGTTTGAGTCTTTTATGAGATATATTTTATTGAAATACTATTAATAATAATTCCAAAGAAAGCTAATTGTTATAGATAACTTATTAGATGAATTAGTAACTTAACATAATCTTAACGTAATTTAATAAAATAAACGTTGACATATATAATTGATAAGAATACAATAATAGTGAAAATTAAATATACCTCGGTAGGTGAGGTTACTACAAGGATACGGGTTGCTGCCGTGAAAGAGTGGAAACATTCTTAACTGGTTAGCAGGTTTTGCCGAACAAAGAAGGCTTAATCTAATGCAATTTCATTGCCTTGCAGAGCCAAAACTTGGACGAGAAAGTGTTGTTTATAATGCCTTCGTCATGTTTAAGTTTTGACGAGGTTTTTTTAATTTATTTTGAATTTTCAGGAGGTGGAAAGAATGGAGGCTGGCAGTAGTAGTACGGACAGTGGAGGTAACGATATATATTTAAAGAATAATGGACATTTAATGTCAAACTCTATTTTTTCTCACAGGAGTTTGATAAAACCTATCAAATATATCTTCTTAAAATATATGCATTTTTGTTAATCAAATTTATTATCTTCACTGTTTCTTTATTGAATATAATTCGTATATTTATTGGCCTCAAATTAAATACTATTTTAAAAAGGTTTAAAAAATATTTTTATTAACCTTTAGTTTTTTATTGTCTTTTTTAGAATTTGGAGGTGTGAATTATGATTAAAAAAAGAAATATGAATATAGAAAAGCGAGTAGAAAATTCTGTAAACAGACTTATTAGTTTTAGTAAGATGAATTTAGAAAAAATTTATAAAGAACTTAACACAGATATTAATGGACTATCTAACACAGATATAGAAGATAGAATTGAAGAATATGGACTAAATCAAATAGCATATGAAAGACCAACACCATGGTTTATAGAGTTAATTAAAGCTTTTATAAATCCATTTATCATAGTATTAGTAGTACTTGCCGTTGTATCCTTAATAACTGATATTATTCTTGCTGCACCAGAAGACAAAAGTTATATAACGGTAATAATCATTAGTATAATGGTAATCATTAGCGGATTATTAAAATTTTCTGAAGAATTTAAATCTAGTAAAGCAGCAGAAAAATTAAAGGCATTAGTAAAAACTACTACATTAGTTGATAGACAAGATATGGGAAAAAAAGAAATAGATATAGTAGAAATTGTTCCGGGAGATATAGTGTACCTTGCTGCAGGTGATATGATACCTGCTGATATAAGAATAATAGCAAGTAAAGACTTGTTTGTTAGTCAGTCATCACTTACTGGGGAATCAGAGCCTGTTGAAAAATATCCAAATTTAAAAGAAAAGGATAAGGATTTGGGAGTAACTGAACTTGATAATATTTGTTTATTAGGGACAAATATTATTAGTGGAAGTGCAACCGCTGTAGTAATTGCAACAGGAGATGATACTTACTTTGGTTCTATGGCATCTTCACTTTCAGGACCAAGAGTTAAAACAAGCTTTGAAAAAGGTGTAAATAGTGTAAGTGTATTACTTATAAAATTTATGCTTATAATGGTACCTATAGTATTTTTTATAAACGGAATAACCACAGGTAGATGGTTAGAAGCACTTCTTTTTGCAGTATCTATTGCAGTAGGACTTACACCTGAAATGCTTCCTATGATTGTAACTTCCAATCTTGCTAAGGGTGCTGTTTCAATGGCTAAGCGTAAAACTGTAGTAAAAAAACTAGATGCTATACAAAACTTTGGAGCTATGGATGTATTATGTACTGATAAAACAGGTACTCTTACTCTTGACAAGATAGTTGTAGAAAGACATTTAAATATTAATGGAGAAGAAGATATAAGAGTATTGAGACATGCTTATTTAAATAGTTTTTATCAAACTGGACTTCGTAATTTAATGGATGTTGCAATATTAGAACATGGAAAAGATCAAGGTTTTAATGAACTTGAAAAAAATTATATGAAAGTTGATGAGATCCCATTTGACTTTTCAAGAAGAAGAATGTCAGTGGTATTAAAAAATAAGGATGGAAAAAGACAACTTGTAACAAAGGGTGCCGTTGAAGAAATGCTTTCAATATGTACTTTTGCAGAATATAACGGAGAAGTAGTAGAACTTACAGAAAAAATAAAGAATAAAGTTCTTAATATGGTTACTAAATTAAATAATGAAGGTATGCGAGTTATTGCAGTTGCACAAAAAAATGATATTCCTGACGAAAACACATTCAGTATAAAGGATGAAAGCAATATGGTCCTTATGGGATATATAGGATTCTTGGATCCACCAAAGGAGTCAGCAGCAGAAGCAATAAAAGCATTAAAAGAAAATGGAGTAAATGTAAAAGTATTAACTGGTGATAATGATGCAGTAACGAAAAAGATATGTAAAGAAGTTGGTTTAATAGTAGATAATATACTTCTTGGCTCTGATATAGAAAAAATCAATGATGAGGAATTGTCAAAATTAGTAGATAACACTAATGTATTTGCTAAGCTTTCTCCACTTCAAAAGTCAAGAATTATTAAAGTATTACAGAATAAAGGGCATACTGTAGGATTTATGGGAGATGGCATCAATGATGCTGCAGCTCTTCGTCAGGCTGATGTAGGTATATCAGTAGATACTGCGGTAGATATAGCAAAGGAATCAGCAGATATAATTTTACTTGAAAAAAATCTAATGGTACTTGAAGAAGGGGTAATAGAAGGAAGAAGAGTTTTCGGAAATATAATAAAGTATATTAAAATGACTGCAAGCTCAAACTTTGGGAATGTATTTAGTGTATTAATTGCTAGTGCATTTTTACCATTCTTACCAATGCTTCCTATTCATCTTTTAGTACAAAACTTACTTTATGATATTTCTCAAATATCAATTCCATGGGATACTATGGATCAAGAATATTTGAAAAAGCCAAGGAAATGGAATGCAGATGATATTAGTAGGTTTATGATTTTTATAGGACCAATAAGTTCTATATTTGATATAATTACCTATTTAGTAATGTGGTTTGTATTTAAGGCAAATACTCCAGCAATGCAAGCATTATTCCAATCTGGTTGGTTTGTAGAAGGACTATTATCACAAACTTTAGTGGTTCATATGATTAGAACTAAGAAAATACCATTTATTCAAAGTAGAGCAACAGCTCCAGTTTTATTATTAACAGGTGTTATAGTTGTAGTAGGTATATTTATACCATTTACTTCTTTTGGGGCATCAATAGGACTTCAAGCATTACCATTATCCTATTTTCCATGGCTTATTGGAAATCTTTTATCCTATTGTATACTAACTCAAATAGTAAAAACTATGTATATTAAAAAATTTAATAGATGGTTATAATTAAAATAATTATATTAAAGAGCTCAAACATTCTATAATGAATGTTTGAGTTTTTTAGTAGCATATAGATACCTGTATATTACAATTAATAATATGAGAATCAAATATAAGAATATATTTGATTAATAACATTTCTCTTGATAATTCAATTGAAAAGAATTATTATTTAATATGTTTATAAGAAAAAAATAAAGGAGTGATTTTGTGGCTCAACATTCACTGTCAAGAACAGAGCTTTTAATTGGAAAAGCTTCATTAGATAAGTTAAAAGAAAGTAAAGTTGTAATATTTGGAATAGGTGGAGTTGGAAGCTTTACTACAGAAGCATTAGCAAGAAGCGGTGTAGGAACACTTATATTAATAGATGATGATGAAATATGTTTAACTAATATAAATAGACAGATACATGCAACCTATAAAACTATAGGAAAAAGCAAAGTAGAAACTATGAAAAATAGAGTTCTTGAAATAAATCCTAAATGTAATGTTATAACTCATCAAACCTTTGTAACTAAAGATAATATTCAAGAGATAATTACAGATGATGTAGATTATGTAGTAGATGCTATAGATACAGTATCATCTAAAATAGCTTTAATAGTTTATTGTGATGAAAAAAGCATACCAATATTAAGTTCTATGGGTACAGGTAATAAGCTAGATCCTACTCAATTTAAAATAGCAGATATATATGATACAAAGATATGCCCATTAGCCAAAGTAATGAGACATGAGCTTAGAAAAAGAGGAATTAAAAAAGCTAAAGTGCTATATTCTGAAGAGATGCCAAGAAAACCTAAAACAGAAGATGTTATAACTTGCAAAACAGGTTGTGTATGTACTGGTGGTTCTAAAAAATGTACTGCAAAACGACAAATACCAGGAAGCATATCGTTTGTACCACCAGTTGCGGGAATGATAATAGGTGGGGAAGTTATAAACGATTTAATAGAAGAAGTTCTTAGAATAGAAGACAGTAAGAAAGTATTAAAATTATAATTTGAAATATTTTACAAAATAACTAGTCAGTATGCTAGTTATTTTCTTTCCTATAGATAAATAGAAACACAGATTATAAAGTATAGTTAATCTGCATTTTGTTATGTATAAAATCTAATAAATATTTATTATGGTAAACAATTTATGCATAATGATATATTTTTGAATTTAATGTAATAAATATAGTTTTTTTAACATTTATATCAAATTAATTAGACGAAATAATACATTATTTGTATTATTTAATAAATAACAAATAGCTAGTAAAACTGGGGCTTTTAGAAAATAAAAACGTTTTAGTAGCAAGATGTTTATTTCAAACAAATTAAAACAGTACTTGAAAAAAATTGAAAAAATACCTTTTCTATAATAGAATTAAGGTATGGAAATATTTAAATGATTTTACATAATAATATTGTTATAGCTGAGGATGGAATTTTGAAAGATGGTATTAAAGCAATGTGGTTTTGGGATTTCGAATATATTAATAATAAATAATAACATTTTTACTAAGGTAATAAATATAAAAAATTTAAATTTTAGGTTTAAAAAAGGGTTAATAGTTTTTCTTTAATAGAAACTTTAATTTTGATATATTTGTATAATATAAAATAAATAAAAAAATTATAACTTAGATATCTCTTAAAAGAATTTATTTCTGTGGAGTTATCTTTTAATTGATGAGGTGGGTTTTTCATATAATATTAAAATTGTAAATCTACAATTGATTTAAAGCAAGAAAATACATTAAAGATATATTTGTTAAATAATATTTTAGGGTAGATTTTAGGGTAGATTTTAGGGTATGTATTATATATTCAACAAGAAAAAAGTATAAAATAAAGGGTTTAACTTTAAAGGAGGTTTTTTAGCTAATAGATATATAATAGCATAAATTTCATATTGTAACTTAGATTTGTTGTTAAACTAGAGCAAGCCTCATCAGAATCTTATAGTGTAACTTTTCATAATTATAAAGATAAAGCGTATATGGGATATAAATTTAAGGAATTAGTAGTTGAAAGGCTTAGGGGTTAATAAGCTCTGCTAATTAAAAGGGGATAAGCAAATGGAGATACTTAAGGAGTTTATAGTTAGCTTTATTGAAGGAATTTGTATGCTAATATTATGGAGGAAACTAGGACTAAGAAATTATTTGCTTAAGAACACTCTCATAATAGCTATAGGAACATTAGTTATGTCACTAATTAACTTTAATATATATGTTGAAGTGATTTTAAGCCAATTAGTTATACTGCTTTTAATTTCATATGTCCATAAAAAGAATATTATTAAAACATGTATAGAATTCTTAATAGTTTTATCCTTAAATATAATACTTCAATTAATAGGTGTAAGTATTTTTAAATTTTTAATTGGAACTTATAATAATACCTATGGCTATAATTTAATAATTCAGTTAAGCATTTTTGTGTTTACATATATAATATGCAACGTTGTTTTTAAGAATAAAATCTACTACATAGAAAATATAGATAAAAAAGCAGTAGGTTTTTTTGTAATCAACTTATTAAGCTATATATTAATTTTAAAAATAATATGGAATTTTGATGAAAATATAATTTTAAAAAATATGGTTAAAATAATTTTTCTTATATCATCAATATTCATATTTAATATATTAATGTATTCTTATGTTACTAAAATTGAAAAACAAAAGAATAATGCTAAGGCACAAGAACAATATAATAATATATTAAAAAGTCTAACAGAAGAGATAAGACAACGGCAGCATGACTTTAGGAATCATTTAAATATTATTAATGGATTAGCACAGGTCAGTGATGAGAGAGAAGTTAAAGATAAGATAAAAGCTTATATAGGAAAATTAAGTAATTCTATGATGGATATAGAAAAAATAATATACATAGATAATACTATAATTAGAGCAATTATATATAGTAAATTTCAAGAGGCAAAAAAGAAAAACATTGGATTTTCCTATTGCATAACAAGTTCACTAGACAATATGCCATTAGAAGATTTTCAGATGTCAGAGATACTGAGTAATTTAATTGATAATGCTTTTGAAGCAGTTGTAAATCAAGAGGATCAATTAATAGAAGTAGAGATATACGAAGAAGAAGATAGCAGTATAATTGAAGTTAGAAATAGTGGAATAACAGTACAACCTGAAAATGTAGACAAAATATTTGAAAGAGGTTTCTCTACTAAAGGCGGAAAAGGGCGAGGATATGGCCTTTATAATGTAAGAAGAATTGTAGAGAGTACAGGTGGAAATGCTCAGATATATCTAGAGGATAATTATACTGTTTTTAAATTAATAATAAAGAATAAAAAAGCATGATAAAAATCATGCTTTTTTCTACCATTCATTTAAAAAGTTATACAATGCAGGGTATACATTAAGATTTGATAATAGCGTCATATATTCGTCCATTGCCTTAGGATTCTCTTCTCTTTTCTTTATAGCTCTTATCATTAAATTTTTAGGAGTTTCTAATGGAGATATATATTCTACTACAGAAACATCATAACCTTTTGCTTCGAGCATTAAACTTCTCATTCCATCAGTTAATATATCTGCCATTCTTGCTTTAAATACTCCATGTTTTAATATAGATTTAAAGGGCTCAAAACTATATTGGTCTAACATTTCTCTATGACAGCATGGAACTGCTATTATTATATCTGAATCTACCTTTATTCCTAATGCTAAGGCCATATCTGTTGCAGTATCACAAGCATGAAGAGATATAACTACATGAATTTTTTTATCTGGTGTATAGTTTTTTATATCTATAGCATGAAACTCCATATTTCTATATCCTAAGTTTTGTGACATTTTTTTAGAACTTTCAATAACCCCTTCAGAATAGTCCAAACCTATAAAATGACATTTTCTTTTTTTTACTTCTGTTAAATAGTAGTTAAGTACAAAAGATAAATAAGATTTACCACAACCGCAATCTAATATATTTATAGTAGTATTTTTAGGCAAATCATCTAATATACCCTCTAAAAGCTCTACATAGTGATCTATTTGATTATATTTTCTTATTTTATCATTCTTAATTTTACCTTCTTTACTCATTATTCCAATTTCTTTAAGAAGTGAATCAGCTTTTCCTACTTTTATATAATAATCTCTATTTAATATTGTAGAAGTATTGCCTTGGAAATTTAAACCTTTTTTATTAGAAATATTAGGTGTAGAAAGGGTCTCTTCATCTTCTACATCCACAGTTTTCATAGTTACATTTTTATTATCAGCAGTTATTAAAATAACTTCTCCTCGTTCGCTATAGGTCAAAGATATAGAGTCATAATTTTCAGCTTGTTTTATCACTTCATTAAATAGTTCAGATATAGTTAAAGCTTTTGTTATTCCATTAAAGTTATAATTTAATTTATCATCTTCAAAATTTGCTATACCTTTAAAGTCTTTTAAACCAGCAGCATAATTAATTGTTATATGTTTGAAAATTGCCTTATTTTCCTCAAATCTATTTTCTAATCCCATTAAAAAGAGTTTTAATTTATTAATATTAGCCTTATTCATGTTATCAAACCTCTCGCTTATTTTTATTATAAGTATATCAAAATCCTTTATTTTCTAAAAGAATAAAGTATATTATAGATGTACCACTTTTAAGTTTAATCTATACATTCATAGAATTGTGTTATTAAATTATTTAAGTTTACATTAATATAAAATTGAGAATTGACGATTGATAATGGACGATTATGGTGAATTCTCAGCAAAGCATGAGAATTTTTAAACTGATTAATTTACAAAGCTAATTGAATTTACTTTCATATGCTAATAAAAATAATAAGCTTTTATTAGAAAATAGTTAAAAATCTATGTTTTTTAAGTGAATTTTAAAGAATTTAATTTGTAAGAATTAATTTCAACCACAATTGTGCATTATTTTAAGCTTGAATTAAAATATTAATGGCGTAGATATTAGTTATACATTGACCTTTTATGTAGTTTATCTATATATATTTTATCCAATATTAAATTTTAAAAATATAATGTTACAAATCTATTGAAGTATTCAATAAGTAATAATTATACTATATAATTATTATTTGAAGGGGAAGATTTATTTGAAAAAAAGAAATAGCTTGATGATATTAATTTTTATGTTTATAATCATGATTTTAATAGCTATATCAGATAATATAAAGGGTGTTTTAATTCATACATTCAAAGAAGATTTTTCAATAGATAATTCCAGCATAGGATATATGATTACAATTGGATACATAGGATATATTTCTTTTACATATATAGATGGATTACTTTGCGAAAAAATAGGTCAGAAAAAAGTATTCTTATTAGGGTTGGGGATATGTACTATTACTTTATTTTTATTTTCACAGATATCAAGTTATATTATGCTCCTAATATGTATGTTTTTATTAAATGTTGGGATATCTCTACTTAGCATTAGTATTAATACCCTTGTACCTATTGTCGCCATGAGTTTTCAAGCAATAATAATTAGTGCTACTCATTTTTGTTATGGATTGGGTTCAACGGTAGGACAATATACAACCGGTAGCTTATTAGAAAATGGAGTAAACTAGAGAAGCATTTATCTAGTTATAGCTATACTTTTCTCACTTGCTTTTATAGTATTTATATTCGTTAAAGCACCACATGCACATATAAAGAAAGGAAATAATAAAGTAAATCTATTGTGGATTTTTAAAAATAAGATGGTTTATTTTTATGTACTTGCGTTAGGTTTTTATTGTTTTGCAGAGAGTGGTACATCAAATTGGTTAGTAAATTTTATACAAGAAAGCTTTAGCTATAAACAAAGCTCTACATATTTATCAATATTTTTTACTACACTTACTGTAGGAAGATTATTAGGTGGTTTTGTGGTAGAAAAAAGGGGATACTTAATTTCAGTAATGATGTCTTTATTTATAGGACTTATTTTATATGTATCAAGGATAATAATAGGTAGTAATATCATAGTTTTAGTTTATATATCAGGGTTATTTTTTTCTATAGCTTATCCTACTGTAGTTATTACTATAAGTAAGACTTTTAAGGACGATGCAATATATATTACAGGGGTTATAATTACTGCAGAAAGCATTATAAATATGGTATTAAATAATATTATAGCTAAACTTAATGATTTAATTAATTCAAATTTAGCTTTTTATATAATACCTATGAGTTTACTAATATCTATAATCTTTGTGTCATTAATTTATAAAGATACTAAAAAAACTTTAGCTTAAGGTAGGGATTTTATAATGAATAAAGGAAAATGGGTTAGTTTAAATTTAGCAAATGGAAGTAGAAGAGATTACATAATAAGGGATAGTTTAGGTATAACTATAGGAAGAATATATATAATAGAAATAGATAGTGACAACAGAAGTTGTTTGTTTAGGCTGAAGTTTTATAAAAGTAAAGAGGAAAGTTATGATTATTTAAAAGATACTATTACTCTTATTTTAAATATATTATTTAAGAATAACAAAGTAAATAAGGTTAATGTACTTTGTGGAGAAGATATTAACTTAAATGCCTTTACTAGTTTAGGATTTGATCTTGAGGGAATTATATCAGACAATATAATACATAAATCAAAGTTAGAGCATGAACTTTTATTTGGTATAAATAAAAATAGTTATGAAAGAAACTATATAGAAAAAGAATTAATTTTACATGGGAAAAACATATACTTAAAGATCTTAACTCCAGAAGATTCAGAGGAAATATTAAATTATTATGTTAAAAACAGGGAATATCTTACCCCTTTTGAACCTTTAAGAGATGAAAATTTTTATACTTTAGAAGAGCAATCTACAAGTTTAATTGAAAGTTATAAACAATTTATAAAGGGTCAAGCTGTACATTTTGGAATTTATAAAGAAGGAAAGTTCATAGGTAGAATTAAGATAAATAATATTGTTATGGGTGTGTTTAGAAATGCATTTATTGGATACTCTATAGATGAGAATGAGCAAGGAAAAGGATACATGAAAGAAGCGGTAAAACTTGCAATAGATTATGCTTATGAAGAATTAGAGCTTCATAGAATAGAGGCTAGTACAATGGTATCTAATGAAAAATCGCAAAGAGTATTGAAAAGCTGTGGATTTCAGGAATTAGGTATTAGCAAAGAATATTTATATATAAATGGTAAATGGCAAGATCATGTTGTGTTTTATAGAAACATAAAATAATGAGTATTGGGTTTACTTTTGTAGAGTATAGTAGTATTATAAATATGGTGATGATATAATTCACTAGAAACTTAATAAATCTTGTTAGGTGAGGTTACTGTATGAAAATATGCCACTGCCCAGAAATGTCCAGAGACACCAATGGGTTAGCAGATACTATCGAATTAAGGTTTTATCTAATGTGGCTGAGAATTTCTCTACGTCTTACAGAGCTAAAACTCAACGAGTTGAGGGTGCTTTACATTAATGCATTTTATTGGAGCTTTTAATTTGAGTGTTCTAATCTCTTTACTCGTGGAGTAAAGAGATTTTTAATTTTGATTTTGGAGGTGGCTGTCATGGAAGATGGCGGGAGTTATAGTATTTTGAAAAAATTAATATTCACTGCTATTCATGTAGCCACAAAGAAGATGAATAGCAGTGCCTAATAGGAGGTATTGCATATGGAATTCAAAAAAGTATTAGATTTGATTAAAGCAAGCAAATTTGTTGATGCAAGAAACTTATTAATTGAGGAAAAATCAGTAGATATTGCTCAATTTTTAGAAGAAGTAGATAGAGACAAAATGCTAATTATATTTAGGATTTTACCAAAAGACATAGCTACTGAAGTATTTTCTTATATGTCTACAGAAGATGTACAATATATTATAGAAGCTATAACAGATGATGAGCTTAGCCATATAGTTGATAAATTATTTTTAGACGATACTGTAGATATACTAGAAGAATTACCTGCAAATGTTGTTAAAAAGGTTCTTAAAAACACTAAAGAAGGTAAAAGAAGATTAATTAACACCTTTTTAAATTACCCAGATAATTCTGCAGGTAGCATAATGACTATAGAGTATGTAAGACTTAGAAAAGAAATGACAGTAAAGGAAGCTGTTGATCATATTAAAAGAACAGGGTTAAACAAGGAAACAATAGATACTTGCTATGTAACTAATGAAAAGAGAAAATTAGAAGGTGTATTATCTATTAGAGATTTAATATTAAATGATGATAATGAAATCATTAAAAATATAATGGATGATAATGTTATTTGCGCTCATACATTAGATGACCAAGAAGCAGTAGCGGATT
Source organism: Clostridium sp. Marseille-Q7071 (assembly GCF_965112025.1). NCBI lineage: Bacteria > Bacillati > Bacillota > Clostridia > Eubacteriales > Clostridiaceae > Clostridium > Clostridium sp. Marseille-Q7071. Next base: position 494,744 of record NZ_CBCOPR010000001.1, on the reverse strand, counting down.
TATTTAAAAAATATGACTTTTTAGCAATGCCAGTAGTAGATAATGAGAATAGATTAGTAGGTATTATAACTATAGATGATATAGTAGATATTATAGAACAAGAAAACACAGAGGATTTTCAAAAGATGGCTGCGATGGGGCCTTCAGAAGAAGAATATCTAAAAACTAGTGTATTTAATTTAGCTAAGAATAGAATAGTATGGCTGTTAGTTCTTATGATATCAGCTACATTTACAGGAAATATAATTAAAAGATATGATGAAGTATTACAATCAGTGGTTATACTAGCAGCATTTATACCAATGCTAATGGATACAGGTGGAAATGCAGGATCACAAGCTTCAACTCTTGTTATAAGGGGATTAGCTTTAGGTGAAATTGAATTAAGTGATGTATTTAAAGTGTTATGGAAAGAGCTAAGAGTTAGTGTTGTTGTTGGTATTGCACTATCAGGAGTAAACTTTTTAAGAGTATATTTTTTAGAAAAAGTAGAATTATATGTAGCAATAACAGTATGTGTGACTTTATTTTTTACAGTAGTAATAGCAAAAGTAGTAGGATGCGTTCTTCCTATAGCTGCTAAAAAGTTAAAACTAGACCCAGCTATAATGGCTAGTCCATTAATAACTACTATTGTGGATGCTTTAGCGTTAATAATATACTTTGGAATGGCAGCGATGTTTTTAGGAATATAGAAAAAGGATTGGTTAGATAAACCAATCCTTTTTTCTATACATGTAAATTTGTTATAAACTTTATAATACTTCTTTAACTACATTTCGTATAGCAATCATCTATTCTATTAAACTTTACTTCTCATTTATTTATTTTCTTATCAGTAGTAATATTATTATAATTTCAAGAAATTATAATAATCGTTTTATATCAATGATAAACTAAGTATGAAATTGAATTTAAAGTTTTACTTTAAAATTTAAGTTTTAATTACATGTGTTTTATTATGGATTTTTATAAGATAAAATGATAAAGAAGGAATAAGTAAAATAAAACTACCCCAGGTGTATCATTATAAAAAAAAACTAGAAATATAAAGAAAAATAGAGAATGTCAAATTTAATAGCGAATTATAAGATATAAAGCATAAATGTGCAGTATACTTTATGATAGTATATTCCTTGTCGCTACGACACAGACTCGGTGGTGACAAGCTGTTCAATTAACTTTTTAAATTAAATTAAAAAAGTTGTTGACAAGCAAAAAAATAAGTGATAAACTGATTAAGCAGTCGAAAAACGACGGTAAAAATTACTAATAATTTGGTCTTTGAAAATTAAACAGAGAAATAGGTAAAACCAGTTAATTCATTGAGTTTCGAAAGAAACTTAGAAATGACTATTATAGTCAGCAAACTTTACTTGAGCAATCAAGATACAAACTTTTAAATTGAGAGTTTGATCCTGGCTCAGGACGAACGCTGGCGGCGTGCCTAACACATGCAAGTCGAGCGATGAAGCTCCTTCGGGAGTGGATTAGCGGCGGACGGGTGAGTAACACGTGGGTAACCTGCCTCATAGAGGGGAATAGCCTCCCGAAAGGGAGATTAATACCGCATAACGTATGAAGGTCGCATGACTTTTATACCAAAGGAGCAATCCGCTATGAGATGGACCCGCGGCGCATTAGCTAGTTGGTGAGGTAACAGCTCACCAAGGCGACGATGCGTAGCCGACCTGAGAGGGTGATCGGCCACATTGGAACTGAGACACGGTCCAGACTCCTACGGGAGGCAGCAGTGGGGAATATTGCGCAATGGGGGAAACCCTGACGCAGCAACGCCGCGTGAATGAAGAAGGCCTTAGGGTTGTAAAGTTCTGTCATATGGGAAGATAATGACGGTACCATATGAGGAAGCCACGGCTAACTACGTGCCAGCAGCCGCGGTAATACGTAGGTGGCAAGCGTTGTCCGGATTTACTGGGCGTAAAGGATGCGTAGGCGGACATTTAAGTCAGATGTGAAATACCCGAGCTCAACTTGGGTGCTGCATTTGAAACTGGGTGTCTAGAGTGCAGGAGAGGAAAGCGGAATTCCTAGTGTAGCGGTGAAATGCGTAGAGATTAGGAAGAACACCAGTGGCGAAGGCGGCTTTCTGGACTGTAACTGACGCTGAGGCATGAAAGCGTGGGGAGCAAACAGGATTAGATACCCTGGTAGTCCACGCCGTAAACGATGAATACTAGGTGTAGGAGGTATCGACCCCTTCTGTGCCGCAGTTAACACAATAAGTATTCCGCCTGGGGAGTACGATCGCAAGATTAAAACTCAAAGGAATTGACGGGGGCCCGCACAAGCAGCGGAGCATGTGGTTTAATTCGAAGCAACGCGAAGAACCTTACCTAGACTTGACATCCCCTGAATTACCTGTAATGAGGGAAGCCCTTCGGGGCAGGGAGACAGGTGGTGCATGGTTGTCGTCAGCTCGTGTCGTGAGATGTTGGGTTAAGTCCCGCAACGAGCGCAACCCTTATCATTAGTTGCTACCATTAAGTTGAGCACTCTAGTGAGACTGCCCGGGTTAACCGGGAGGAAGGTGGGGATGACGTCAAATCATCATGCCCCTTATGTCTAGGGCTACACACGTGCTACAATGGTTGGTACAACAAGATGCAAGACCGCGAGGTGGAGCTAAACTTAAAAAACCAATCCCAGTTCGGATTGTAGGCTGAAACTCGCCTACATGAAGCCGGAGTTGCTAGTAATCGCGAATCAGCATGTCGCGGTGAATACGTTCCCGGGCCTTGTACACACCGCCCGTCACACCATGAGAGCTGGTAACACCCGAAGTCCGTGAGGTAACCGTAAGGAGCCAGCGGCCGAAGGTGGGATTAGTGATTGGGGTGAAGTCGTAACAAGGTAGCCGTAGGAGAACCTGCGGCTGGATCACCTCCTTTCTAGGGAGTCGACGTAGTTGGTAACTCTTCTACGAACACTGGTACTATACTCTGTTTAATTTTGAGCGACCAAGGTCCTACGGGACAAAGGAAAAGCTCAATTGTTCTTTGAAAATTGCACAGTGAAAATATTTGTTTAAATATCCTTTTAAATTAAAAGATAAATAAACAATTTCGTCAAGACAAACAAAAATAAATTTAAAAACTAAAGTTTTTGAATTCTATTTATGCGAATTTGTATAAGACATTTTTTTATAAAGTGATTAAGATTACTTTATAAAAAGCAATAGAAACGAGTAGTACAAGGAAACGAAGGAACGAGGAGCAGAGTTTACTGATGTAAATGAGCACCGCAGTGACTGAAGTTGACGAAGTAATACGAAGTTTATATTGATTTTTAGATAGGTCAAGCTACAAAGGGCGCAGGGTGAATGCCTTGGCACTAGGAGCCGAAGAAGGACGTGATAAGCTACGATAAGCTTTGGGTAGACGCAAATAGTCTGTGATCCAAAGATTTCCGAATGGGGGAACCCACATGGCTACGCCATGTACTATATGCTGAATACATAGGTATATAGAGGTAAACCCGGGGAACTGAAACATCTAAGTACCCGGAGGAAGAGAAAGAAAAATCGATTTCCTAAGTAGCGGCGAGCGAAAGGGAAAGAGCCCAAACCTAAGCCTTTGGCTTGGGGGTTGTGGACAGAACATAAATTTGCTGTATCTTTAGTTGAAGATAGCTGGAAAGCTACTCCGTAGAAGGTAATAGGCCTGTAAGCGAAAGAGATAAGGCAACAGTTCTGATCCAGAGTACCACGAGACACGTGAAACCTTGTGGGAAGCAGGGAGGACCACCTCCCAAGGCTAAATACTACCTAGTGACCGATAGTGAAGAAGTACCGTGAGGGAAAGGTGAAAAGAACCCCGGGAGGGGAGTGAAATAGAACCTGAAACCCTGTGCCTACAACCGATCGAAGCACTTTATATGTGTGACGATGTGCTTTTTGTAGAACGAGCCAACGAGTTACGATATGTAGCGAGGTTAAGTACTTAAGGTACGGAGCCGAAGGGAAACCGAGTCTGAATAGGGCGCAAAGTTGCATGTCGTAGACCCGAAACCGGGTGACCTATCCATGGCCAGGTTGAAGCGAGAGTAAAATCTCGTGGAGGACCGAACCACGTTGGTGTTGAAAAACCATGGGATGAGCTGTGGATAGCGGAGAAATTCCAATCGAACTCGGAGATAGCTGGTTCTCCTCGAAATAGCTTTAGGGCTAGCGTCGATTAATTAAGTAATGGAGGTAGAGCACTGAATAGGCTAGGGGGCATATCGCTTACCGAACCTTATCAAACTCCGAATGCCATATACTTGTATTTCGGCAGTCAGACTGCGAATGATAAGATCCGTAGTCAAAAGGGAAACAGCCCAGACCATCAGCTAAGGTCCCAAAGTGTAAGTTAAGTGGTAAAGGATGTGGGATTTCTAAGACAACTAGGATGTTGGCTTAGAAGCAGCCACTCATTCAAAGAGTGCGTAATAGCTCACTAGTCAAGAGATCCTGCGCCGAAGATGTCCGGGGCTAAAACTTACCACCGAAGCTATGGGTGTACACTATGTGTACGCGGTAGAGGAGCTTTCTGCATTGGCTGAAGTCGTACCGAAAGGAGCGGTGGACGATGCAGAAGTGAGAATGTTGGCATAAGTAGCGAGAGACAGGTGAGAATCCTGTCGGTCGAAAACCTAAGGTTTCCTGAGGAAGGCTCGTCCGCTCAGGGTTAGTCGGGACCTAAGCCGAGGCCGAAAGGCGTAGGTGATGGACAACAGGTTGATATTCCTGTACCACTAGCAGACGTTATTACAAATGGGGTGACGCAGGAGGATAAGATGTGCTAGCTATTGGATGCTAGTCTAAGCGTTTAGGTATGTAGGATAGGCAAATCCACCTACATTAGCTGAGGCGTGATGGGGAAGCCCTTTAAGGGTGAAGTATCTGATTCCACGCTGCCAAGAAAAGCCTCTATGGAGGAAGTTAGTGCCCGTACCGCAAACCGACACAGGTAGGTGAGGAGAGAATCCTAAGACCATCGGAAGAATTGCTGTTAAGGAACTCGGCAAATTGACCCCGTAACTTCGGGAGAAGGGGTGCCTACGCAAGTAGGCCGCAGAGAATAGGCCCAAGCAACTGTTTAGCAAAAACACAGGTCTCTGCTAAAGCGAAAGCTGATGTATAGGGGCTGACGCCTGCCCGGTGCTGGAAGGTTAAGGGGATTGCTTAGTGCAAACGAAGGCATGAACTTAAGCCCCAGTAAACGGCGGCCGTAACTATAACGGTCCTAAGGTAGCGAAATTCCTTGTCGGGTAAGTTCCGACCCGCACGAATGGCGTAATGATTTGGGCACTGTCTCAACAGCAAATCCGGCGAAATTGTAGTGCAAGTGAAGATGCTTGCTACCCGCGATTGGACGGAAAGACCCCGTAGAGCTTTACTGCAATTTAGCATTGAGTTTCGGTACTATCTGTACAGGATAGGTGGGAGACTTGGAAGCAAGGGCGTCAGCCTTTGTGGAGTCATCCTTGGGATACCACCCTGATAGTACTGGAATTCTAACCGGAGGCCTTGAATCAGGTCACGGGACATTGTTAGGTGGGCAGTTTGACTGGGGCGGTCGCCTCCAAAAAAGTAACGGAGGCGCCCAAAGGTTCCCTCAGAACGGTCGGAAATCGTTCGAAGAGTGCAAAGGCAGAAGGGAGCCTGACTGCGACACAGACAAGTGGAGCAGGGACGAAAGTCGGGCTTAGTGATCCGGTGGTTCCTCGTGGGAGGGCCATCGCTCAACGGATAAAAGCTACCTCGGGGATAACAGGCTGATCTCCCCCAAGAGTCCACATCGACGGGGAGGTTTGGCACCTCGATGTCGGCTCGTCGCATCCTGGGGCTGAAGTAGGTCCCAAGGGTTGGGCTGTTCGCCCATTAAAGCGGCACGCGAGCTGGGTTCAGAACGTCGTGAGACAGTTCGGTCCCTATCCGTCGCGGGCGTAGGAAATTTGAAGGGAGCTGTCCTTAGTACGAGAGGACCGGGATGGACAGACCTCTGGTGCACCAGTTGTCACGCCAGTGGCACAGCTGGGTAGCTATGTCTGGAAGGGATAAACGCTGAAAGCATCTAAGCGTGAAGCCCCCCCTAAGATGAGATTTCCCATAACATAAGTTAGTAAGACTCCTGGAAGAACACCAGGTTGATAGGTGAGAGGTGTAAGCATGGCAACATGTTCAGCTGACTCATACTAATAAGTCGAGGGCTTGACCTAATTAATTTCACTGTGCAATTTTCAGAGAATAAAATCTTTCTCTAAAAATTAATAGAAGCAAACAGAACAAGGAAGTGAAGGAACGAAGAGCGGAGTTTACTAAAGTAAATGAGCACTGGAGTGACTGAAACTGACGCAGTAATGTGAAGCTTATATGAAATTTTCAAAAAATTAATAGAAACGAGCAGTATAAGGAAGTGAAGGAGCAAGGAGTGGAGTTTACTAAAGTAAATGAACGCCGCAGCGACTGAAACTGACGAAATAATGCGAAGTTTATAGGAATTTTTTATCTGGTGATGATGGTCCTAAGGGTAACACCCCTTTCCATTCCGAACAGGCAGGTTAAGCCTTAGGACGCCGAGAGTACTGCACGGGAGACTGTGTGGGAGGGTAGGTTGTTGCCAGGTAGTGTTAGCTAAGAAAACTTAGCTAACAATATGGTTCACTAGCTCAGTCGGTAGAGCACATGACTTTTAATCATGGTGTCCGGGGTTCGATCCCCCGGTGAGCCACCAAAGCTTAGTACAAAGTACTAAGCTTTTTTTAGTTTTATGAAAAAATAAGAATTAAGAGTTCCTTTTGATATATTTTATATCATACTAAATTACTGAAATTTATATATAGTATTACTATATATGAAGTACATATCTTCGTTTAACTCAAATTTCAGATTGCTAAGATAAGTAAATTTGAGAGATAGACATCAATAACCTTTCATTCTTAACTTTTAAATTAGTAAAAAAACCTGATAATTAGTAGTAAATTTCCATATTTAGAAGTTTATGCTTTAAAGTAAATAAAATGAAATATGAAATAATTAAAGTTTGTAATTTTACATCATAATTTGTCGAAATGTCTTTTAAATCTATAAAGATATATTTATAATAATAAGTATTAACATATATAAATACAAGTTTATAAATTATATTTATGTAGATTACTTTTATTTATAATAAAATTTAGAGACTATATGTATTTTTATGTATAATGCTTTAAAATAGTATTAAAAATTTTCTGCAAAATTTGATAAAAAGATTTATATTTTATTAAAGTAGATATTTTATCATAATATCTCAATATGTGGCGAATACAACGCATACATGTATATAATTGCTATAGAATATAAATATGGAAAATTTAATACATACTATTTAATAGGATAAAGAAGAAGGGAGATTTTATGTTAGCATTAGTTTTAAGTGATGTATTTAATAATGATTTTATACAAGCTATAGTTAAAAATCCGTTATATGTTACATGGAGAAAGATTGCTATTGCTGTTGGAGTATTTGTATTAATACTATTTTTAAGAAATATATTTGCTAAGTATGTGATGAAAGCATTAATGAAAGTTTTATCTAAAGCTGGAATTAAAGGTGCCTTAAAAATAGTAAAAGCTTTTGAAAGACCATTAAGAAACTTCTTTTTAATATTAGGTTTTTATATAGTAGCTATGGCTTTTAAGGATATGCTTTATTTAAGTCCTAAAATAATACAAAGAATATTTGATAGCTCAGTTATTATATTGATAGCTCAAGGATTAATGAATTTAACAGATGATTCATCATTAATATTTGATAAAATGGAAAATTATGATGTTAAAGTAGATAAAATATTATATCCTTTTATATCAAAAACATTAAAACTTATAGTTATAGCTTTAGCAATATATATGATTGCCGAAAAATGGGAATATAATCTAAAAGCATTTATTACAGGATTAGGATTAGGGGGATTAGCATTTGCTTTAGCGTCAAAAGATGCTGCTTCTAATATTATTGCAGGAATTATAATAATATTAGACAAACCTTTTTCAATTGGAGACTGGATTCAGTGTAAAGGACTAGAAGGTTCTATTGAAGATATTTCATTTAGAAGTACTAAGATTAGAACTGTTGATGAGGCATTAATTACAGTACCTAATTCAATTTTAGCCAATGATTCAATATTTAATTTTAATAGAAGAGATAAAAGAAGAATTAAATTTATTTTAGGAGTAACCTATAATACTCCTAGAGAAAAAATACAAACCTGTATTGATAAAATAAAGAAGATGTTAGAATTACATGAAAGTGTTGATAATGACGGTATCTTAGTTACTTTTGATAATTTTAACATAAATAGTTTAGATATATCTATTTGTTATTACACTAGTAAGGCAGGACTTAAGGATTATTTAACTATTAAAGAAGAGATTAATTTTAAAATAATGGAGATACTGGAGGAAGAAAAAGTTTCAGTAGCTTTTCCTACGAGAAGTATATATATAGAAAATTCTCAAGAATAATATAATTTATTAGTATTAGAGTAAATAATAATTAATTATAATTAATTATTATGAAATAAGGTGAGTTTATGAAAAAAATATTAACAACTATAATTATAACACTAATTTTTCTATGTTTAGGTGGGGCATTTATTTACTCATCAATTGAAGAATTTATTATAATGGGTGGATTTCCTGGCGATTTAATATCAAAAGTTGCTATGATTTTTATGCTAATATTTGGTATAATTTTAGTTTTAGCACTTGTATATAATATGATTGAGAGAATTAAGGAAATTAAACGAGGTGATGAAGATGATATTAGTAAATACTGATTATATTAGTGGAAAAGAAATAGAGACAATATCTATGGTAAAAGGATCAGTTGTATGGTCTAAAAACGTAGGAAAAGACATATTAAGCGGACTTAAAACTTTAGTAGGTGGAGAGATAGTAGCCTATTCTGAAATGATGAATGAAGCTAGAGCAATAGCAACAAAGAGAATGGTGGAAGAAGCTGAAAGCTTAGGAGCTGATGGAATTATTAATATAAGGTATGCTACAAGTTCAATAATGAATGGAACTTCTGAAGTTATTTGTTATGGTACAGCAGTTAAATTTAATTAAAAAAGTAAAACCCTAATATTGGGGTTTTACTTTTTTAATTATAAAAGTTTTTATTTAATATTGTATATTACATATGAATTATAGATAAATTATTACTTTTAATTTTAAATAAATATATATAATTTTACTATGATAAAGGATTAGAAAAACCCTTTCCTTGAACTTCAGCAGTATCTATAATTGATACAAATGCAGAGCTATCAACTGATTTTATAATATGTTTAGTTTTAGGAAGCTGTCCTAAGGAGACTATACAATAAAGTACATTTCTCTTATCATGAGTATAAGCGCCTTCACCATACAATACAGTAACCCCCCTACCTAATTCCTCCATGATAGCTTTTGTAACTTCTTTTTGCTTTTGAGTAATTATAAAAATCATTTTTTGACTATTAAAGCCTTTAATAACTTTCTCCATAATAAAAGCAGTTGTATACATAGAGATAAGAGTATATAATCCAACATTAAAACCAAATAATAAACTTCCAATTGATACTATTATAAGGTTTATGCCAAAACTTACAGAACCTAAGTTTATACCAAATTTCTTTTTCATATATACGCCTATTATATCTAATCCACCAGTTGAACCATGATTAGTAAATACTATTCCAAGACCAAGGCCGTTTAAAACTCCACCATAAATACAATATAATAATAGATTTGATTCCGATACAGGTAATAATACAATATTTAAAGGCTGAGATATTATTAACCCTAAAGAAAGAGATAAAGTACCAAAGGCTGTTAAAACAGTAAACTTTTTATTTATTTTACGAGAACTTAAAATAAATAGTGGAATATTTAATATCAATATAGTGTACCCCATAGGGATTTTAGCTATGTACTGAAGTATTAAAGCTATACCAGAAAGTCCACCACTCAATAGGTTAGAAGGTATAATAAATAGGTTTATACCAACAGCACATATAAAGCTACCTAACACTATCATAATGCAGAATTTAATAAGTTCCGATTTACTTATTCCTAAGTCTAATTTCATAAATAAAACCTCCTAACTAAAATTATTAAATAAATAATATGCTTAATTTAATTACTTTATCACAATTAAAAGATAATAAAAAGACTTTAAATAAAAATTTAAAGTCCAAAATAAATATAAAATATATGAAGTACTTATGAAATAAACTATATTAAGAAATTTATGTAATCAAATATTTACAAGTCATAATTTTTAATTCACATATGGTACTAACTGTTCTAGATGATAGTATATATTTTTAACACCTTGAGACCAGTTCTTATCTTCTGAATATTTTCTATTTACCCATATAAAGGGATCTACATTCGGAGGTCTATCCTTAGACAAATTGACTACAGTTCTTGAAGCTATTTTAGTTGAGTCTTCAATGTCTGTATTATATTTCTGCCAACTATTAAATACATTAAAGGGATTATTAGCTATTTGTTCAGCATTGTAATGATTTTTAGGAACAAAGCTTTGTTCTTGGCCAGCTATTGCAAAGAGTAGCAATGGATTTAAATTAAACTCTTCTGAGATATTTATTATAGTAGAAAAGTAGGGCTCTTCCATTAAGATTGAATTTCTAGTAGATAGATATTTTTTTAAACTAGCCCTATCTATTTCTCTATATTTAAAACTATCATGAAGATGAGCATTTTTTGATTCTCTTGCAATTTCTTTATACATTTTTGAAAGATGTTTTTGTCTTTCATTAGTAAGATCAAGTGTTGTAGTATAGTATATATCATTGTTAGAAAAAGCCAGTACTTCATTATCGGTTTGATTATTAAAGGTATATTTGGCTTTTAGATTGTATGATATTTCATAATTATTTAAAGTAGTTAAATTGCTAAAAGAATCTTCTTTTAGAGAATTATCTTTATGAAACTGCTCATTATTATTAGATAAATATATTAAGGTATAGGTGCATATACAGCAAAATACTATAACATAAGTGAAAAGTATACTAATTAGTTTATCTTTGGAAATTTTGTTTCTTATTTTCATTTAAAACCACCATAAATCAATTAATATTTTTATAATATGCTTTAATTTAACCGAAATATGGAATATTTATTCATTAACGTAATAAAAGTCACAATGTAACCATATGGCAAATTTAATTAGAATAAAATTTTTAAAATTAATTTTGAAAAAATATATACTGATGTAATGAAATGAAGGTTATGTTATTGTAATACTTTTTCATATAAAAATGATAATTAATGTATAAAGTTTTACTAAATAGCAAATATTTTAATAAATAATTAAATATTATTGAAAAACCTGTTGACTATGTCCAAATATGATGATATTATATTTTTTGTCGAAAGCGACAGATAAAGTGTTAGTAACTAAGAAAAAAATGTGAAAAAAAGTTGTTGACAAAGTCGTAAGTAGATGATAAGATAATTAAGCAGTCGAAAAACGACAGCAAAACTTGGTCTTTGAAAATTAAACAGAGAAATAGGTAAAACCAGTTAATTCATTGAGTTTCGAAAGAAACTTAAAATGACTATTAATAGTCAGCAAACTTTACTTGAGCAATCAAGATACAAACTTTTAAATTGAGAGTTTGATCCTGGCTCAGGACGAACGCTGGCGGCGTGCCTAACACATGCAAGTCGAGCGATGAAGCTCCTTCGGGAGTGGATTAGCGGCGGACGGGTGAGTAACACGTGGGTAACCTGCCTCATAGAGGGGAATAGCCTCCCGAAAGGGAGATTAATACCGCATAACGTATGAAGGTCGCATGACTTTTATACCAAAGGAGCAATCCGCTATGAGATGGACCCGCGGCGCATTAGCTAGTTGGTGAGGTAAAGGCTCACCAAGGCGACGATGCGTAGCCGACCTGAGAGGGTGATCGGCCACATTGGAACTGAGACACGGTCCAGACTCCTACGGGAGGCAGCAGTGGGGAATATTGCGCAATGGGGGAAACCCTGACGCAGCAACGCCGCGTGAATGAAGAAGGCCTTAGGGTTGTAAAGTTCTGTCATATGGGAAGATAATGACGGTACCATATGAGGAAGCCACGGCTAACTACGTGCCAGCAGCCGCGGTAATACGTAGGTGGCAAGCGTTGTCCGGATTTACTGGGCGTAAAGGATGCGTAGGCGGACATTTAAGTCAGATGTGAAATACCCGAGCTCAACTTGGGTGCTGCATTTGAAACTGGGTGTCTAGAGTGCAGGAGAGGAAAGCGGAATTCCTAGTGTAGCGGTGAAATGCGTAGAGATTAGGAAGAACACCAGTGGCGAAGGCGGCTTTCTGGACTGTAACTGACGCTGAGGCATGAAAGCGTGGGGAGCAAACAGGATTAGATACCCTGGTAGTCCACGCCGTAAACGATGAATACTAGGTGTAGGAGGTATCGACCCCTTCTGTGCCGCAGTTAACACAATAAGTATTCCGCCTGGGGAGTACGATCGCAAGATTAAAACTCAAAGGAATTGACGGGGGCCCGCACAAGCAGCGGAGCATGTGGTTTAATTCGAAGCAACGCGAAGAACCTTACCTAGACTTGACATCCCCTGAATTACCTGTAATGAGGGAAGCCCTTCGGGGCAGGGAGACAGGTGGTGCATGGTTGTCGTCAGCTCGTGTCGTGAGATGTTGGGTTAAGTCCCGCAACGAGCGCAACCCTTATCATTAGTTGCTACCATTAAGTTGAGCACTCTAGTGAGACTGCCCGGGTTAACCGGGAGGAAGGTGGGGATGACGTCAAATCATCATGCCCCTTATGTCTAGGGCTACACACGTGCTACAATGGTTGGTACAACAAGATGCAAGACCGCGAGGTGGAGCTAAACTTAAAAAACCAATCCCAGTTCGGATTGTAGGCTGAAACTCGCCTACATGAAGCCGGAGTTGCTAGTAATCGCGAATCAGCATGTCGCGGTGAATACGTTCCCGGGCCTTGTACACACCGCCCGTCACACCATGAGAGCTGGTAACACCCGAAGTCCGTGAGGTAACCGTAAGGAGCCAGCGGCCGAAGGTGGGATTAGTGATTGGGGTGAAGTCGTAACAAGGTAGCCGTAGGAGAACCTGCGGCTGGATCACCTCCTTTCTAGGGAGTCGACGTAGTTGGTAACTCTTCTACGAACACTGGTACTATACTCTGTTTAATTTTGAGCGACCAAGGTCCTACGGGACAAAGGAAAAGCTCAATTGTTCTTTGAAAATTGCACAGTGAAAATATTTGTTTAAATATCCTTTTAAATTAAAAGATAAATAAACAATTTCGTCAAGACAAACAAAAATAAATTTAAAAACTAAAGTTTTTGAATTCTATTTATGCGAATTTGTATAAGACATTTTTTTATAAAGTGATTAAGATTACTTTATAAAAAGCAATAGAAACGAGTAGTACAAGGAAACGAAGGAACGAGGAGCAGAGTTTACTGATGTAAATGAGCACCGCAGTGACTGAAGTTGACGAAGTAATACGAAGTTTATATTGATTTTTAGATAGGTCAAGCTACAAAGGGCGCAGGGTGAATGCCTTGGCACTAGGAGCCGAAGAAGGACGTGATAAGCTACGATAAGCTTTGGGTAGACGCAAATAGTCTGTGATCCAAAGATTTCCGAATGGGGGAACCCACATGGCTACGCCATGTACTATATGCTGAATACATAGGTATATAGAGGTAAACCCGGGGAACTGAAACATCTAAGTACCCGGAGGAAGAGAAAGAAAAATCGATTTCCTAAGTAGCGGCGAGCGAAAAGGAAAGAGCCCAAACCTAAGCCTTTGGCTTAGGGGTTGTGGACAGAACATAAATTTGCTGTATCTTTAGTTGAAGATAGCTGGAAAGCTACTCCGTAGAAGGTAATAGGCCTGTAAGCGAAAGAGATAAGGCAACAGTTCTGATCCAGAGTACCACGAGACACGTGAAACCTTGTGGGAAGCAGGGAGGACCACCTCCCAAGGCTAAATACTACCTAGTGACCGATAGTGAAGAAGTACCGTGAGGGAAAGGTGAAAAGAACCCCGGAAGGGGAGTGAAATAGAACCTGAAACCCTGTGCCTACAACCGATCGAAGCACTTTATATGTGTGACGATGTGCTTTTTGTAGAACGAGCCAACGAGTTACGATATGTAGCGAGGTTAAGTACTTAAGGTACGGAGCCGAAGGGAAACCGAGTCTGAATAGGGCGCAAAGTTGCATGTCGTAGACCCGAAACCGGGTGACCTATCCATGGCCAGGTTGAAGCGAGAGTAAAATCTCGTGGAGGACCGAACCACGTTGGTGTTGAAAAACCATGGGATGAGCTGTGGATAGCGGAGAAATTCCAATCGAACTCGGAGATAGCTGGTTCTCCTCGAAATAGCTTTAGGGCTAGCGTCGATTAATTAAGTAATGGAGGTAGAGCACTGAATAGGCTAGGGGGCATATCGCTTACCGAACCTTATCAAACTCCGAATGCCATATACTTGTATTTCGGCAGTCAGACTGCGAATGATAAGATCCGTAGTCAAAAGGGAAACAGCCCAGACCATCAGCTAAGGTCCCAAAGTGTAAGTTAAGTGGTAAAGGATGTGGGATTTCTAAGACAACTAGGATGTTGGCTTAGAAGCAGCCACTCATTCAAAGAGTGCGTAATAGCTCACTAGTCAAGAGATCCTGCGCCGAAGATGTCCGGGGCTAAAACTTACCACCGAAGCTATGGGTGTACACTATGTGTACGCGGTAGAGGAGCTTTCTGCATTGGCTGAAGTCGTACCGAAAGGAGCGGTGGACGATGCAGAAGTGAGAATGTTGGCATAAGTAGCGAGAGACAGGTGAGAATCCTGTCGGTCGAAAACCTAAGGTTTCCTGAGGAAGGCTCGTCCGCTCAGGGTTAGTCGGGACCTAAGCCGAGGCCGAAAGGCGTAGGTGATGGACAACAGGTTGATATTCCTGTACCACTAGCAGACGTTATTACAAATGGGGTGACGCAGGAGGATAAGATGTGCTAGCTATTGGATGCTAGTCTAAGCGTTTAGGTATGTAGGATAGGCAAATCCACCTACATTAGCTGAGGCGTGATGGGGAAGCCCTTTAAGGGTGAAGTATCTGATTCCACGCTGCCAAGAAAAGCCTCTATGGAGGAAGTTAGTGCCCGTACCGCAAACCGACACAGGTAGGTGAGGAGAGAATCCTAAGACCATCGGAAGAATTGCTGTTAAGGAACTCGGCAAATTGACCCCGTAACTTCGGGAGAAGGGGTGCCTACGCAAGTAGGCCGCAGAGAATAGGCCCAAGCAACTGTTTAGCAAAAACACAGGTCTCTGCTAAAGCGAAAGCTGATGTATAGGGGCTGACGCCTGCCCGGTGCTGGAAGGTTAAGGGGATTGCTTAGTGCAAACGAAGGCATGAACTTAAGCCCCAGTAAACGGCGGCCGTAACTATAACGGTCCTAAGGTAGCGAAATTCCTTGTCGGGTAAGTTCCGACCCGCACGAATGGCGTAATGATTTGGGCACTGTCTCAACAGCAAATCCGGCGAAATTGTAGTGCAAGTGAAGATGCTTGCTACCCGCGATTGGACGGAAAGACCCCGTAGAGCTTTACTGCAATTTAGCATTGAGTTTCGGTACTATCTGTACAGGATAGGTGGGAGACTTGGAAGCAAGGGCGTCAGCCTTTGTGGAGTCATCCTTGGGATACCACCCTGATAGTACTGGAATTCTAACCGGAGGCCTTGAATCAGGTCACGGGACATTGTTAGGTGGGCAGTTTGACTGGGGCGGTCGCCTCCAAAAAAGTAACGGAGGCGCCCAAAGGTTCCCTCAGAACGGTCGGAAATCGTTCGAAGAGTGCAAAGGCAGAAGGGAGCCTGACTGCGACACAGACAAGTGGAGCAGGGACGAAAGTCGGGCTTAGTGATCCGGTGGTTCCTCGTGGGAGGGCCATCGCTCAACGGATAAAAGCTACCTCGGGGATAACAGGCTGATCTCCCCCAAGAGTCCACATCGACGGGGAGGTTTGGCACCTCGATGTCGGCTCGTCGCATCCTGGGGCTGAAGTAGGTCCCAAGGGTTGGGCTGTTCGCCCATTAAAGCGGCACGCGAGCTGGGTTCAGAACGTCGTGAGACAGTTCGGTCCCTATCCGTCGCGGGCGTAGGAAATTTGAAGGGAGCTGTCCTTAGTACGAGAGGACCGGGATGGACAGACCTCTGGTGCACCAGTTGTCACGCCAGTGGCACAGCTGGGTAGCTATGTCTGGAAGGGATAAACGCTGAAAGCATCTAAGCGTGAAGCCCCCCCTAAGATGAGATTTCCCATAACATAAGTTAGTAAGACTCCTGGAAGAACACCAGGTTGATAGGTGAGAGGTGTAAGCATGGCAACATGTTCAGCTGACTCATACTAATAAGTCGAGGGCTTGACCTAATTAATTTCACTGTGCAATTTTCAGAGAATAAAATCTTTCTCTAAAAATTAATAGAAACGAGCAGTATAAGGAAGTGAAGGAGCGAGGAGTGGAGTTTACTAAAGTAAATCAACACCGTAGCGACTGAAACTGACGAAATAATGCGAAGTTTATAGGAATTTTTTATCTGGTGATGATGGTCCTAAGGGTAACACCCCTTTCCATTCCGAACAGGCAGGTTAAGCCTTAGGACGCCGAGAGTACTGCACGGGAGACTGTGTGGGAGGGTAGGTTGTTGCCAGGTAGCTTAAGCTACGCTTAACACAATTGGCTCCTTGGTCAAGCGGTTAAGACACCACCCTTTCACGGTGGTAACAGGGGTTCGATTCCCCTAGGAGTCACCATAAAATATGCAGATGTGGCGGAATTGGCAGACGCACTAGACTTAGGATCTAGCGCTTTACGGCGTGGGGGTTCGACTCCCTTCATCTGCACCACTTGCGGGTGTAACTCAATGGTAGAGTGCTAGCCTTCCAAGCTAGTTACGAGGGTTCGATTCCCTTCACCCGCTCCAAAATATGCGTTTTTAGCTCAGCTGGATAGAGCAACGCCCTTCTAAGGCGTGGGCCAGGGGTTCGAATCCCTTAAGACGCACCATATATTGGGATATCGCCAAGCGGTAAGGCACCAGACTTTGACTCTGGCATTCGTAGGTTCAAATCCTGCTATCCCAGCCAAGCGGTTCACTAGCTCAGTCGGTAGAGCACATGACTTTTAATCATGGTGTCCGGGGTTCGATCCCCCGGTGAGCCACCAAAGCTTTGGCTCCTTGGTCAAGCGGTTAAGACACCACCCTTTCACGGTGGTAACAGGGGTTCGATTCCCCTAGGAGTCACCATAACTCTTACTTTTAAAGTAAGAGTTTTTTATTTTTTTGTAAAATATCATATTTTATTTTTTTGTAAAATATCATATATAATTAATATGGATTAATTGCATATGATAGAATTATGAATGTATGAGATTAATAATAAATATATACAAAGTTGAAAAACAGAAGGAATTTGAAAAACTAATTTCTTAAAAAGCTAACCTCATGCAAGGATAATTAATTATATATTAAGAATCAAAATGAAAAAGAGCAGTAAAAAACTAAAGTTAATAAAATTTATTAAAAATAATGCCAATATCTACAATTGATATTGGCATTATAATTTTAATAAAAAAAACTCATATTTATAACTTTATATTACATATCGCTTATCATTGGTAATTTCTTTTTAGATGTCTTTGAAAGTATAATTCCATAGACTATACCTAAAGAAAGCCAAGTGAAGCCCACAGTTAAGGCAAAGGTTGATAAATTAGTCCACAAATAGAAACAAACAATAAACCCTAAAGCTGGTATTATTAAATTAGAGAAAATCTTTCTCTCTTTCTTTTTAATAAAGTAATATACAATTACCGAAAGATTTACACACATGAATCCAACAAGTCCGCCAAAGTTTAATAGTTCTGTTACTAAAGATATGTTAAGAGTAAGTGCACCTATAATTCCTATAGTACACATTATAAAAATGTTGTAAGTCGGAGTCCTATATTTTGGATGTAAATGAGTAAAGAATTTTTTTGGCAATACTTCATCTCTTCCCATACCAAAAAGTAAGCGTGCAGCACTAGATTGTCCTGTAAGTCCTGCGGTAAGGGTAGAAATAACAACTGCAAAAGTATAAAGTCCTGCTAAGAAAGCTCCTCCTGCAAGTTTAGCTACTTCAAATAAAGCGGTATCTGAAGATGCAAAGCTTGAATAATCAGGCCATACTAATTGTATAATATAAGCTTGAATTATAAAGATTAATCCACCTACAATACAGGAAATAAGGGCAGCTTTTCCAATATCTTTTTCTGGTTTAATTGCTTCCTCTGCCATAGTAGTTATAGAATCGAAGCCCAAGAAAGAGAAGCAAGCAATTGCACCACCAGCTATAAGGGTTGAAACTGAAAAAGTACTTTCATTATAGAATGGTTTAATTGATAATAGTGTTCCTTCACCAACTCCGCCTAAGAGTGACTTTCCACAGATAAATACAAATATTACTACAATGGCACCCATCAATCCTACTAAATAAAGATTTGCCTTAGCAGCAATTTCTACACCAAAATAATTTACAACAGTAGTTACTCCACCTATGATAAGTACCCATACCCAATAAGGGATGGATGGTATTGCCACATTAGCATAAGCTGCACCTACCATGAATACCACCAATGGAACTAAAACATAACTCATGAACATACACCATCCAGCTAAAAAGCCAAGATAGGGACTAATAGCACGCTGAGTATATGTGTAAGTTGATCCAGCCACTGGAAAAGCCGCTGCCATACGACCATAGCTATAAGCTGTAAATAACATTGCTATCATTGCACAAAGATATGCCAACGCTAGCATTCCACCTGTTAATTGTGATGCTGTGCCATAGATATATGCTGGTGCAATAGGAGTCATAAAAGCAATTCCATAAATAGTTAAGTCTTTTAATGTTAAAACTCTTTTTAACTCATCTTTATAACCAGAATTTCCATTTTGTGAATTTGTTTTTTTTACGCTTTCAACTTCTGTATTCAATTAAATATCCTCCTATCTTTTAGCACGAACTTTACCATTTAATTTCTTCTGCATTTGCAAGTCTACAAATGACTGTTGCTAATATGTCAGCTAAAGCTTTTAATTTATTTGGATCTACTCTTTCTGGCTTATCCTCTGGGCTATGATAATGCTTATCTCCAGGTCCCCAAATCCATGTAGTTGGAACACCTGCTTCAGTAAATCTTCCACTATCAGGTGTACCTAATACACAATAATCTTGCTCTAGATAATATCCCATTTCATCAGCTACATCTACTACATAATTACATAGTTTTTCTGGAAAATGAATTTGTCTACCTGGCCAATTTCCACCTTTCATTACCCAAAGTTCACTGCCAGCACCTACCATATCTACTTCAATACCTGCTTTAATTTTTTCTAAGTCATCTTTATGTTTTTTAATATAGGCATCCGAACCTGCTGAACCAAGTTGTTCTTCAGCACCTAGTGATATAAATTCTACTGTACGATGAAGCTTTTTATCTTGTAATATTCTTGCAAGTTCCATAATAATTGCTGTACCAGAACCATTATCGTTTGCACCTGGTGTTCCAGCAGAATCTCTATGTCCATAAATAATAATTTTTTCTTCAGGAAATTTACTACCTTTTTTTATTCCTCTAATATTAACTGAATATCCATCTTTATTTTCAGTTTTTACTACAAGATTTACTGACACTGTTTCATTATTCATAAGTTTTAAGAGTTTATCGCCTTCAATACAATCTATAACTACAGCTGGAATTGGCTGCGGATCAATTGGAAGAAATCTTCTTTCACTTTCAAAATATCCAGTTTCTAAAGTAGTGATAAATATCCAAGGATCAAAATTAATAAGAATTGCTCCTATTGCGCCATTTTTTGCTGCGTTACATATTTCAGGCCAAAATTGATCTTTCATTGTTTCTTTATCTCTTTCAAAAACAACTATTTTTCCTTTAACATCTTTTCCTTCATAATCTTCCTCTAATCCTTTATTTACATAAATTAATTCTCCATTTAATCCACCATCGCAGGTTGCTTCAGAGAAGAACATAGCTCTTGAAGGAATTTCTATTTCATTGTTAATTTTTATAAAAGAATACTCTTCATTAAATGCTTTTATAGGGAACTCCTCCTCTATTATTTGAATTCCTGAATCTTTAAAGGAATCTGCTACTAGCTTTGCAGCCATATGTTCTACTTCTGAGCCTGCAAATCTATTTCCAAGTCCTGCTAATTTCTTGATGTCATTGAACATCCTCCCTGCTTTTGATTGTTGAATAATGCTACTCATAATGAGACCTCCTAAAATTATATGATTATTATAAATGTGATTTCACACATATATTATATAAAGCAAGTGACATGCCAATTAAAAAAGCAAGGAAATCTACTGATTTTCTTGCTTTGTGAATGGTAAAACTATGTAGTTTTTTTAAACTGGTACTTTAAGGTATCGAAAAAGTGAGAAATTTCACACTTTTACTAAATACCTTCTTTTTTATGTGATACCTTTTAGTTGCATAGTGTTACATTTTTGTATCATCTTTTGATAAATCTAGTTGTTTAATTTTTAATTGTAGATTTTTTCTAGCAATATTTATTTGCTTTGCCGTAGCAGAAATGTTCCAGTTATTTCTTTTTAAGGCTTGAGTTATGTAGTTTTTTTCAAAAATTTTTTTCGCTTCGAGAAAAGGTATTTCATCATCTTTAATATTAGTTATTTCCTCATTTTTTACTTCTTTTGGTAAAGCATGAGTATGGATTATAGTGCTAGAAGAAAAGACTACTAACCTCTCCACTAGATTTCTTAGCTCACGGACATTTCCAGGCCAACTATACTCCAAAAGGATTTTTAATGCTTCATCAGAAAAAGCCATGAAAGGTTTGCGCATTTCACTACAAAAATATTGCAGAAAGTGATTAAGAAGTATAGGAATATCTTCAAGTCTACCTTTTAATGGTGGCATATGAATAGGAACTACATTTATTCTATAAAAAAGATCTTCTCTAAAATTACCTTTAGCTACCTCTTCAGATAAATTTTTATTAGTAGCCGCTATTAAGCGGAAATTAGCTTTAATAATTTTAGTACCGCCTACACGTTCAAATTCCTTCTCTTGTAACACTCTAAGAAGTTTACTTTGAAGTTTTGGAGAAATCTCACCAATTTCGTCAAGAAAAAGGGTTCCACCATTCGCCATTTCAAATCGTCCAATTTTCGTTGATATTGCTCCTGTAAAAGACCCTTTTTCATGACCAAATAATTCACTTTCTAGAATGCTCTCGGACAAGGCTGCACAATTTACTTTTACTAAAGTACCATCACTACAAGAGCTATTTTGATGTAAGAGATTAGCAACAATTTCTTTTCCTGTACCACTTTCACCAGTAATTAATACAGTGGCATTTGCAGACGCAACAATATTAATGTTTCTTTTAATTTCTCTAATTTCAGCACTATTACCTAATAACTGTACTCTTTTTTCCATTGCTTCAATTCTATTTTTTAGGATTCTATTCTCAGTATTTAAGTTGTAAAAGTTTACTGCTCTTTCCACATTTAAAAGAAATTCTTCTATATTTAAAGGTTTTACAAGATAAGTATAAGCACCAAAGGTCATAGCTTCAACTGCACCTGAGATTGAAGCTTCCCCTGTAAGCATAATTACTTGAATATCAATATGTTCATTCTTAATTTTATTTAATACATCAATACCACTAATACCTGGCATTACAATATCACATATAACTACGGCATAAAGTTCATTTCTAAGCATAGTAAGAGCATACTCTCCATTAGTAGCTATATCAACATCATATCCTTTAGACTTTAAAATTCTAGAATGAATTTTTAAAAAACTTTCATCATCATCTATCATCAAAATTTTATTTAGCTTATTAGGCATCTATATCACACCTTTCCTTAGAAGGGAGTATAATCATAAAGGTTGTCCCATGTTTATATTTACTTCGTACTTTAATTTGCCCTCCATGCTTTTCAATCTCTTTATTGACAATCCATAGCCCTAGTCCTGTACCTTTACCTGTTTCTTTTGTAGTAAAGAAAGGTTTGAATATTTTGTCTAGATTTTCTTTCAGTATTCCTAAACCTGTATCAGAAAAACATATTTCTATTTTTTCATTATTTAGGTTTTTACCGTTAATATTTAGTTTCCCTCCTTTAGGCATTGCTTGAACTGCATTAGTAATGAGATTCA
Organism: Clostridium sp. Marseille-Q7071; assembly: GCF_965112025.1. Lineage (NCBI taxonomy): Bacteria > Bacillati > Bacillota > Clostridia > Eubacteriales > Clostridiaceae > Clostridium > Clostridium sp. Marseille-Q7071. The sequence continues at coordinate 472,425 of NZ_CBCOPR010000001.1, read as the reverse complement.
AAAATACATGTTTTATAGAACTAGATTTACCAAATACATATAGTGGTTCATTAGGTAAGTTTATAGTTACATCAATATTTCCTTTAATGATAGATGTTTTCTCTAAAAGAAGCACTTGCTCAAGAAGATTTCTAACTTCTATTTTTTTTATTTTTTCATCTGAAGGACGAGAGAAATTTAAAAGATTATAAATAATTTTCTCAGCTCTTATAATGTTAGAGTCTATTTCTTCAATAGCCTCTTTAACTATTTCATCTTTATGGGCATTACTACAAGAATTAAGTAAGTATGAAGCACCTTTTATTACAGCTAAAGGATTTTTTAATTCATGAGTAATTCCTGCAGACATTTGCCCAATTGCAGCCATTTTTTCAGCTTGAATAAGTTCTTTTTCAAGCATAACTTGCTCCGTTACTTTTCTACTATGTACAACTATTTCATCAATATTACCTGAACTATTATATACAGGAAATGACCAAAGATGATACACCTCTGAGTCTCTTAAAATTTCACTTTTATATTCGGCTTTAGTTTCTAATGTATGTATTATAGGACAATCTCCACAAGAACAGTTTGACTGATTGAAAACTTCATAACAAAACATACCTATAATATTGTCATTTTTAAAACTTTTTTTAGCTATATTTAAACCCTTATAATTAATTCTTCTAATTTGATAATTTGGTCCTAAAATCATCATTATTCCACTAAAACTATTAAAAAGAGTTTCTAGCTGATTCTTATTTCTAATTATACTTTCTGTATATTCTTCAATTTTTCTACTCATGGTATTGAAAGACTCAGCTAAAACACCTATTTCATCTTTAGAGGTTACCTTTACAGTCTCACCAAATTTTCCATTAGCTATTTTTTTAGCATCTTGAGTAAGAGTTAAAATAGGATTTGTTATTTTTAAAGAAAGATGAACTCCCATAAGTAAAAGCATAAATATAATAAGTATTATAGCTAACCAAAACTTTGATGCTAAATTTTTAAAACCAACTACATAGTCATTCTTATTAACTTCTATACCTATGCTCCATCCTAAGTTATTAATTGGTTCAAAAGAAACGAGGTGTTTCTCTGATTCTTTATCATATAACAGGAGTCCCTTTTCACCATATATCATACTAGATAGTATTTTTTCATAATCTTCACTAATTTGCTGTTTAAAAATATTAGTATTAAGCAATTCACCTTGTATAGGACTTGTCCTCATATACTCTGGATGATAAATAACACTTCCTTCCTGATCTATTATAAAGGCAAATCCTGAGTCACCTAAACTAAAGTCTGCAAGCGCCTTTTTAATTTTGTTTAAAGAAACATCTATGCATACAATCCCTTTAAAATTTCCATTTATATAAACAGGATGAGAACAGGTGATCACCCATCCTTTTCCACCGTAATCATAGTAAGGGTTAGTCCATATTGCTTTAGACTTATTATTATTTTCCTGCGCTACTAAAGTATAAAATGGATCTTTTCTTTGATCATGATCTGGGGCAAAAGTCAAATTGGACAAATAAGGATATACTCTAATAAATCCATTATTTGAAACCATATATATGTATTCTATAGAAGAGTTACTTTCTTTTATTTTTTTGAAAACATTATCTAACTTTTCCGTATTAATAAGATCATTTATTACTTCTTCAGTAAATTCAATATTATTAGGCATATATACATTTGAAATATTGCTTAAAGAAGTTTCTTTATTTATTTGTCTTTCTAACACTCCTCTACTATCGAAAGAATAGTGATCTGGAATAGAGTTTCTACTTTGCTTTTCATTTAAGATATACTCTGTCCATTGAGATAAATTTTCCACTTCTCTTTCTACTTGATCTAAGTCTTTTGAAATAACATCTGCTTTTTCTTTAGCAAGTGCACCTAGATTTTCTTTCATATTCTTCTCTTCTATAGTTCTACTTTCTTGAACAAAGAAAAGAGTAAATAGTGTAAATGGTACTATGCATATGAGAAGAAAGAAACTTATTATCTTAATAACTAAAGATTTTCTCATAATCATTGCACTCCTTTATTTTGTACTTATAGAAGCATAAAATGATTATAGCATATAGTGCAAAAATTTTTCCTGAATAAATGAAATATTCTGTAATCAAAGAATAACTAAAGAGTATATGATTTTAATTTATGTCTCAAATATAAGACAGAAAGCGTATCCTACAATTAGAACAATACTTACAAGCATTGATTTATCAAAATAATTTTTAAATAATTCTAAAGAAGGAGTATTTTTACCTATTATTAAATAGGATAAAAAGTTATTAATATCAACAGTATGTTCCATATTGTTATAAGCACCTACATAATTTACTCCAAGAGAAATAGTAATTATTATTGAGAATAATAGTAATATTAGTATGGGTTTATTTAATTTCACTATTTTATGCTTTTTAAATGATTTTAAACATAATACTAAAGAAAATATTATAAATACAATAAATACTAGTAATAAAAATTTCACAGTCAATTCCTCCTAAAATTAGTTTAAGCTTAGCTCATAATAATTTAATTCATGATCTTCATAAGTTTCAACAAATCCAAAAGAAGTAAATAAATTTTTAGATCTTTCATTATACTTATATATTGATATAGATATTTTCTGCAAATTTAAATATTTTGATCTGATAGTGCAGTATCACTGATTGCTTTCCAAATATTATTTTCAAGTATTTCTATAAAATAGACCTCACCAATGCTTTTTAAGTATTTATACATTTTATTTATAGTTTCTAAATCATATAATCTATTAGTAACCCCTTCAGAATAATAAAGTACTTTAGGATTTCTATACCATGGTAGTGCTAGCTTATAATCATCTTCTATTATAGTCTTTAATCTTAGATTGTCATCTATATTAATATAGTTGGGGCTATGCACAATATTAGAATTCATGATTTTAATCTCCAATTTAATAAAAAATTTTATTGTTTTATAATAAAATCATTCATGAAAAGATTTTAATCTAATATAATTACTATATATAAGTATATAATTCCTGTCATTTCTAGAAAATTATTTCGTTTTTGCATAGGCTATGTTATGATAGGAGAATAGGATAATTCAATAAGGTAATAAAGGAGACGTATTATGGAAAATAAAGTTTTAGCCGTAGTTAATGGAAATGAAATAACTCAGATGGATCTAGATTTTTCAATAGCTAGATTTCCAGAGCAAAATCAAAGTTATTTCCAAACTGAAGAAGGCAGAAAGCAACTATTAGATCAAATTGTTAATTATGAATTAATATACAACTATGCTAAAGATGAAAATTTAGAAAATGAAGAAGAGTATAAAAAACAATTAGAACTGCTTAAAAGAGATCTATTAATACAAATAGGAGTAACAAAAACTTTTAATAAAGTTGAAGTTAATGATGCTGAAATAGAAGAGTTTTACAATAATAATCAAACTATGTTTAAAACAGAAGAAACTGTATTAGCTAAACACATATTAATTGATTCAGAAGAACAAGCTAAACAAATAATAGAAGAAATAGAAAACGGAAAATCATTTGAAGATGCTGCTACAGAATATTCAAAATGTCCATCAAAAGCACAAGGTGGAAATTTAGGAGAATTCGGAAGAGGAAGAATGGTACCAGAATTTGAAGAGGCTGCTTTTGAATTAGAAGTAGGGGTAATTAGTGAGCCAGTTAAGTCTCAATTTGGATTTCATATTATAAAAGTTGAGGATAAGAAACAACCTTCAATAAAACCATTAGAAGAAGTTAAGCCTATGATAACAACTAATTTATTACATGAAAAACAAAATAAAGAGTTTTTAGCATTAGTTGAAAAATTAAAAGGTATCTATTCAGTAGAAATGAAATAATTAAGAATCCCATAGCGAATACTATGGGATTTTATTTACATTTAATATAAATTATAAAATTAAATTTATAACATTATAAAACTTATAATAAAGCTATAAACCGGTTATAGATTGCATTAAGTCTATAAACAATTCCACGTGTATCTCTATGTAAAATATGAAGAAAATCAAAGATAATAGGAGAAATAAAAAAATAAATTTATATTACGATATATTTTATTATGAGAAGTATATATATCGTATGATACTATGTAAAAGTCGCAACTCCCCATGGGAGCTAAGACATACAGAATAGCTTAAAGGTTTCTTTTTAATTAACTTTTTAATAATATTTTAAATAATGTTAAAAAAATAAAAAAAGTTGTTGACAAGGAAAAAATTAAGTGATAAACTGATTAAGCAGTCGGAAAACGACGGCAAAATAGTAAAAAACTTGGTCTTTGAAAATTAAACAGAGAAATAGGTAAAACCAGTTAATTCATTGAGTTTCGAAAGAAACTTAAAATGACTATTAATAGTCAGCAAACTTTACTTGAGCAATCAAGATACAAACTTTTAAATTGAGAGTTTGATCCTGGCTCAGGACGAACGCTGGCGGCGTGCCTAACACATGCAAGTCGAGCGATGAAGCTCCTTCGGGAGTGGATTAGCGGCGGACGGGTGAGTAACACGTGGGTAACCTGCCTCATAGAGGGGAATAGCCTCCCGAAAGGGAGATTAATACCGCATAACGTATGAAGGTCGCATGACTTTTATACCAAAGGAGCAATCCGCTATGAGATGGACCCGCGGCGCATTAGCTAGTTGGTGAGGTAAAGGCTCACCAAGGCGACGATGCGTAGCCGACCTGAGAGGGTGATCGGCCACATTGGAACTGAGACACGGTCCAGACTCCTACGGGAGGCAGCAGTGGGGAATATTGCGCAATGGGGGAAACCCTGACGCAGCAACGCCGCGTGAATGAAGAAGGCCTTAGGGTTGTAAAGTTCTGTCATATGGGAAGATAATGACGGTACCATATGAGGAAGCCACGGCTAACTACGTGCCAGCAGCCGCGGTAATACGTAGGTGGCAAGCGTTGTCCGGATTTACTGGGCGTAAAGGATGCGTAGGCGGACATTTAAGTCAGATGTGAAATACCCGAGCTCAACTTGGGTGCTGCATTTGAAACTGGGTGTCTAGAGTGCAGGAGAGGAAAGCGGAATTCCTAGTGTAGCGGTGAAATGCGTAGAGATTAGGAAGAACACCAGTGGCGAAGGCGGCTTTCTGGACTGTAACTGACGCTGAGGCATGAAAGCGTGGGGAGCAAACAGGATTAGATACCCTGGTAGTCCACGCCGTAAACGATGAATACTAGGTGTAGGAGGTATCGACCCCTTCTGTGCCGCAGTTAACACAATAAGTATTCCGCCTGGGGAGTACGATCGCAAGATTAAAACTCAAAGGAATTGACGGGGGCCCGCACAAGCAGCGGAGCATGTGGTTTAATTCGAAGCAACGCGAAGAACCTTACCTAGACTTGACATCCCCTGAATTACCTGTAATGAGGGAAGCCCTTCGGGGCAGGGAGACAGGTGGTGCATGGTTGTCGTCAGCTCGTGTCGTGAGATGTTGGGTTAAGTCCCGCAACGAGCGCAACCCTTATCATTAGTTGCTACCATTAAGTTGAGCACTCTAGTGAGACTGCCCGGGTTAACCGGGAGGAAGGTGGGGATGACGTCAAATCATCATGCCCCTTATGTCTAGGGCTACACACGTGCTACAATGGTTGGTACAACAAGATGCAAGACCGCGAGGTGGAGCTAAACTTAAAAAACCAATCCCAGTTCGGATTGTAGGCTGAAACTCGCCTACATGAAGCCGGAGTTGCTAGTAATCGCGAATCAGCATGTCGCGGTGAATACGTTCCCGGGCCTTGTACACACCGCCCGTCACACCATGAGAGCTGGTAACACCCGAAGTCCGTGAGGTAACCGTAAGGAGCCAGCGGCCGAAGGTGGGATTAGTGATTGGGGTGAAGTCGTAACAAGGTAGCCGTAGGAGAACCTGCGGCTGGATCACCTCCTTTCTAGGGAGTCGACGTAGTTGGTAACTCTTCTACGAACACTGGTACTATACTCTGTTTAATTTTGAGCGACCAAGGTCCTACGGGACAAAGGAAAAGCTCAATTGTTCTTTGAAAATTGCACAGTGAAAATATTTGTTTAAATATCCTTTTAAATTAAAAGATAAATAAACAATTTCGTCAAGACAAACAAAAATAAATTTAAAAACTAAAGTTTTTGAATTCTATTTATGCGAATTTGTATAAGACATTTTTATAAAGTTAATGAAACTTTATAAAATCAAATAGAAGCGAGTAGTACAAGGAAACGAAGGAACGAGGAGCAGAACTTACTAAGGTAAGTGAGCACCGCAGTGACTGAAGTTGACGAAGTAATACGAAGCTTATATTTATTTTGATAGGTCAAGCTACAAAGGGCGCAGGGTGAATGCCTTGGCACTAGGAGCCGAAGAAGGACGTGATAAGCTGCGATAAGCTTTGGGTAGACGCAAATAGTCTGTGATCCAAAGATTTCCGAATGGGGGAACCCACATGGCTACGCCATGTACTATATGCTGAATACATAGGTATATAGAGGTAAACCCGGGGAACTGAAACATCTAAGTACCCGGAGGAAGAGAAAGAAAAATCGATTTCCTAAGTAGCGGCGAGCGAAAGGGAAAGAGCCCAAACCTAAGCCTTTGGCTTGGGGGTTGAGGACAGAACATAAAAGAGGTGGCTATTGTAACTGAAGATAGCTGGAAAGCTACTCCGTAGAAGGTAATAGACCTGTAAGTGAAACGAGAAGACCTTAAGTTCTGATCCAGAGTACCACGAGACACGTGAAACCTTGTGGGAAGCAGGGAGGACCACCTCCCAAGGCTAAATACTACCTAGTGACCGATAGTGGAGAAGTACCGTGAGGGAAAGGTGAAAAGAACCCCGGAAGGGGAGTGAAATAGAACCTGAAACCCTGTGCCTACAACCGATCGAAGCACTTTATATGTGTGACGATGTGCTTTTTGTAGAACGAGCCAACGAGTTACGATATGTAGCGAGGTTAAGTACTTAAGGTACGGAGCCGAAGGGAAACCGAGTCTGAATAGGGCGCAAAGTTGCATGTCGTAGACCCGAAACCGGGTGACCTATCCATGGCCAGGTTGAAGCGAGAGTAAAATCTCGTGGAGGACCGAACCACGTTGGTGTTGAAAAACCATGGGATGAGCTGTGGATAGCGGAGAAATTCCAATCGAACTCGGAGATAGCTGGTTCTCCTCGAAATAGCTTTAGGGCTAGCGTCGATTAATTAAGTAATGGAGGTAGAGCACTGAATAGGCTAGGGGGCATATCGCTTACCGAACCTTATCAAACTCCGAATGCCATATACTTGTATTTCGGCAGTCAGACTGCGAATGATAAGATCCGTAGTCAAAAGGGAAACAGCCCAGACCATCAGCTAAGGTCCCAAAGTGTAAGTTAAGTGGTAAAGGATGTGGGATTTCTAAGACAACTAGGATGTTGGCTTAGAAGCAGCCACTCATTCAAAGAGTGCGTAATAGCTCACTAGTCAAGAGATCCTGCGCCGAAGATGTCCGGGGCTAAAACTTACCACCGAAGCTATGGGTGTACACTATGTGTACGCGGTAGAGGAGCTTTCTGCATTGGCTGAAGTCGTACCGAAAGGAGCGGTGGACGATGCAGAAGTGAGAATGTTGGCATAAGTAGCGAGAGACAGGTGAGAATCCTGTCGGTCGAAAACCTAAGGTTTCCTGAGGAAGGCTCGTCCGCTCAGGGTTAGTCGGGACCTAAGCCGAGGCCGAAAGGCGTAGGTGATGGACAACAGGTTGATATTCCTGTACCACTAGCAGACGTTATTACAAATGGGGTGACGCAGGAGGATAAGATGTGCTAGCTATTGGATGCTAGTCTAAGCGTTTAGGTATGTAGGATAGGCAAATCCACCTACATTAGCTGAGGCGTGATGGGGAAACCCTTTAAGGGTGAAGTATCTGATTCCACGCTGCCAAGAAAAGCCTCTATGGAGGAAGTTAGTGCCCGTACCGCAAACCGACACAGGTAGGTGAGGAGAGAATCCTAAGACCATCGGAAGAATTGCTGTTAAGGAACTCGGCAAATTGACCCCGTAACTTCGGGAGAAGGGGTGCCTACGCAAGTAGGCCGCAGAGAATAGGCCCAAGCAACTGTTTAGCAAAAACACAGGTCTCTGCTAAAGCGAAAGCTGATGTATAGGGGCTGACGCCTGCCCGGTGCTGGAAGGTTAAGGGGATTGCTTAGTGCAAACGAAGGCATGAACTTAAGCCCCAGTAAACGGCGGCCGTAACTATAACGGTCCTAAGGTAGCGAAATTCCTTGTCGGGTAAGTTCCGACCCGCACGAATGGCGTAATGATTTGGGCACTGTCTCAACAGCAAATCCGGCGAAATTGTAGTGCAAGTGAAGATGCTTGCTACCCGCGATTGGACGGAAAGACCCCGTAGAGCTTTACTGCAATTTAGCATTGAGTTTCGGTACTATCTGTACAGGATAGGTGGGAGACTTGGAAGCAAGGGCGTCAGCCTTTGTGGAGTCATCCTTGGGATACCACCCTGATAGTACTGGAATTCTAACCGGAGGCCTTGAATCAGGTCACGGGACATTGTTAGGTGGGCAGTTTGACTGGGGCGGTCGCCTCCAAAAAAGTAACGGAGGCGCCCAAAGGTTCCCTCAGAACGGTCGGAAATCGTTCGAAGAGTGCAAAGGCAGAAGGGAGCCTGACTGCGACACAGACAAGTGGAGCAGGGACGAAAGTCGGGCTTAGTGATCCGGTGGTTCCTCGTGGGAGGGCCATCGCTCAACGGATAAAAGCTACCTCGGGGATAACAGGCTGATCTCCCCCAAGAGTCCACATCGACGGGGAGGTTTGGCACCTCGATGTCGGCTCGTCGCATCCTGGGGCTGAAGTAGGTCCCAAGGGTTGGGCTGTTCGCCCATTAAAGCGGCACGCGAGCTGGGTTCAGAACGTCGTGAGACAGTTCGGTCCCTATCCGTCGCGGGCGTAGGAAATTTGAAGGGAGCTGTCCTTAGTACGAGAGGACCGGGATGGACAGACCTCTGGTGCACCAGTTGTCACGCCAGTGGCACAGCTGGGTAGCTATGTCTGGAAGGGATAAACGCTGAAAGCATCTAAGCGTGAAGCCCCCCCTAAGATGAGATTTCCCATAACATAAGTTAGTAAGACTCCTGGAAGAACACCAGGTTGATAGGTGAGAGGTGTAAGCATGGCAACATGTTCAGCTGACTCATACTAATAAGTCGAGGGCTTGACCTAATTAATTTCACTGTGCAATTTTCAGAGAATAATTAATTTCTCTAAAAATTAATAGAAGCGAGTAGTACAAGGAAACAAAGTAGCAAGGAAGATCGTTTACTAAGGTAAATGGGTGCCGCAGCGACTGAAGTTGACGAAGTAATACGAAGCTTATATGAAATTTTCAAAAAATTAATAGAAACGAGCAGTATAAGGAAGTGAAGGAGCGAGGAGTGGAGTTTACTAAAGTAAATGAACGCCGCAGCGACTGAAACTGACGAAATAATGCGAAGTTTATAGGAATTTTTTATCTGGTGATGATGGTCCTAAGGGTAACACCCCTTTCCATTCCGAACAGGCAGGTTAAGCCTTAGGACGCCGAGAGTACTGCACGGGAGACTGTGTGGGAGGGTAGGTTGTTGCCAGGTAGTGTTAGCTAAGAAAACTTAGCTAACAATATGGCTCGATAGCTCAGTCGGTAGAGCAGAGGACTGAAAATCCTCGTGTCGCTGGTTCGATTCCTGCTCGAGCCACCAAAGTTTTGGCGCTATAGCCAAGTGGTAAGGCAGAGGCCTGCAAAGCCTTTATCCCCAGTTCAAATCTGGGTGGCGCCTCCAAATTGGAAAGCTTGCAAATATATATTTGTAAGCTTTTTTTGTCTTTAAAAATCATAATTATAAATAAGTTAAACTTTTGTAATTGATTAAAGTACTAAGATAATTATTATTTCAATATCAAACATTAAGTTTCAAATTAATATATCGATATATTGAAGAGTATAGGAGTTTCTACTATGTTTATATTAAAGCTTATGCCCAACAAAATATGAGACATTAGTAAAAAAATTTAATTTGATTCTTTTTATATGATTATTTTATAGAAAAAAGGGGGAAAGAGCATCAAATGGAAAATAATTTTCTTAAAAAAGCAATAAGAAAAACAAGTATTATTAGTGGACTGATGCTTATTTTAATAATTAGTATTATTATACTAGTGTTATTTGAGTCGAAAGGTAAAATTACATCTATTTTAGGAAGCCCAGAAGAAATCAATACTGTAGAGGAACTTGAAGAATATAATAAGACTGGAGAGGGGTATGCAACTTTAAATATAGAGTATATAGCAGACTCAGGTTATTATATTGCTAAAGATGGAGGAAAGGGAGCAGTAACAGAGAATGTATATATTGCGATTATTGAGGATAAATTTGTTACAGTAGCTTTACCTGCTAAAGTATCTTCAAAAAATCCAAGTGAAATGGAAAACGTCTCATTTGTAGTTAAAAGATTTGATGGATTAGAGAATGCTAGTAAGGTTCAATTACTTGGTGAAATAAAGAAAGAAATTGCAGAAGGATTTGGAGTACCTATACAAGATGTAAATAATGGATTTATAGATGTTATGCTTAAAGATTCAAAAACGGATAGAGTACTAGAAAAAATATTTTACATAGGTATATTTATTGGATTAATATATTTAATCATACTTGTCATAAAAAGAGTAATTGCCGTAACAAATTATAGAAGTAGTAAAGTTATTAAAAAATTAAGCAAATATGGAAATATAGATTATATGGAAAACCAAATAAATCAAGAAATTAATTATCCAGAGTATGTTAGTAGAAGAATAACTATTACAAATAATTGGATAATAGATAAAACACCTTTTAGTATAAGATTTATGCCTATAGAAAATTTAGTATGGGTATATAATGTGAGGACTAAACACTATCAAAATGGAATTAGAACAGGTACATCATTTTCGGTAATGTGCTACTCCGATAAAAATGAAAAACTTCCATTAAATGTAGGCGGAAAAAAAGATGAAGAAAAGGCAATAGGGATTATAGAATTACTTTCACAGAAAGCTCCATGGGCTATATATGGTTATAATGATGAAATAAAGAAGAACTTTAAGAAGAATCCGCAAAAAATTATTGAAGAAGTAAGAAATATAAAAATGGAAAATTCATTATAAAATAACTTCTAATAAAAATTTTTAGAAATACATAATAAAAAAGGATTAATTAGAAAAAACTATTTAATCCTTTTTTATTATGTATTGTTTTAAAATATGAGATAATTAAGACTTTAGTTTATAATTCTTATTGCAATAATTAATTATATAATAAATAAATTTCTTAGCTTCTTTTGCTCTTTTAACTTTTGATGTATAAAGAGAATTTTTGGAAGTATTTTCTCTTATGCGAATAGCTTCTTCAATTATTAATCTCCAGTTGGAAGGTAAAAATTCAATTGAGAATTTAGCTCCTTCAACTTTTGAGGTTATTTTTTTATTTTCAAGAGTAAATAAAATTCTGCATAAAGTTAAAATAGAAAATTCTATACAATTATCAAATAAGAAGACTATGCTTTTATTTAGTTTATCTTTCCAATAAATATTTAAATTATAATCCATTGTATCTAATACATTATTCCATTCAACTTCAAAATTAAGATCATAAGCTTTAGGGCTGTTTATTCCTACGCCATAATGCTTTAATGTCCACCATGTGACATAATTAATATCATAATACCCACTAGCAGTGAGTTTACCATCAGCGAAATAAGGATAAGGTGTAATTTGTGAATTACTTTTACCTAAATCATTTAATTGAATGTACATTCCCTCCATTTTTCTCCCATAAGGGCTTTCTATATTAAGCTTTTTATGTATTGAAGATAATGATTCCAATTCTTGTTTTGATAGAGGCCTTTTAAGTATAGTTATAAAATCTATATCACTTTTATTAGCATCAAATTTACCTAATGCCAGTGAATTATAAACATAAACTCCAAAGATTTTATCTCTAAAGGCACTGTTAATAGATGAATAATAATCATCTAAAAGTTTTACTATCATGTCAGGAATTTTATTTTTCATAGCATTACCTCATTAAAATTATTACTTGTATAAACATTATACCTAAATTTTACTAATTTGTATGCGATATTTATAAAGTTGTTATTAAACTAGTAATTATAAATAAAAAATGAGTTATTTCATTATGAGAGAAAGTCTTTAGCTGAAGAAGAGATTGGTAAAGTTATTAAGCTTTAAGAAAGCTTTTATGAAGAAATATACGGAGTTTTTCAAGTTAATATGGGCAGGAAAATCAACTATTATTTTTGTAATACTCTAGAAGAAATTTGAGAAATATATGGAGGTAATGAAAAGTTTAAAAATTTTTATTTAAATTGCGGCGATGATGCAGTAAAAGTTTTAGAAGGATTTGATGTTCTTTAGAAAGGTTAGAAAGTTTATTTTGTAAGTCTGTAGAAAATACAAAATATAATAATGTTATATATGAATATGTTAACAGTAGAGTATAGATTAAACTTTTATAAGTACCCTAAAAGTTTAAAAAAAATAATTAATAGATTAAAAAATCCAGAGAATAAAAAACTCTGGATTTAACTTTAACATTTTTTATACAATTATAAAATATGCAATAAAATTTAATTTTCTTTATTATAATTATTGTATTCTAACAAAGAAATTAGCACTTCATCGTATTGTAAATTATTATATATATTTCTTAATTCTATTAGCGTATTATCATTTACTTCATACCATGTGCCATTAATTTTTACTAAATTATCTACAAATATTAAAGAACAGTTTAGTTCTCCCTCTACTTCTATTGAAAGTAATGGTTCAGTTGTATTCACTTGTTTTGTGGCATTATAATCAAGTGTATTTAAAAAATTTATAATTTCCTCCATGTCCTTTTTCTTAGTTATTTTTTTCATTTTAGGAGGAAAATAAAGCAACTTTATAGTGATATTATCAACATATTTTAGTGAAATAGATTTTGGATTGTAATTACATGATATAGTACATATGTCTAATACTATTAATAATATTATTAAGAATCTTTTCATAGTAAACTACCCACTTTTTTATAAAAATTAACGTTTATATTTCTTTACAGTAACTACAACTATTAATATTGGCATTGCAATTATTAATAAAAATATAAGTATTTTAGCAATTGATTTTAATAATATAAGACCTACTATTACTGAAAGCACGATTAAAAATGCCTTTTCAAGAAAGTCAGAATCTCGTTTGCAACGTTTTTTACGGTTGCAACATCTTCCTCTAGATCTCACAAAATTCCTCCTAAATAGTCCTATATATAAATTATGCGAAATATTTATATAGATGACATTATATCTTCAAATGAAAATTGCAAAATATAAAATAACTAATTCAAATGTCATCAAATGTCTAAAAAAAATTAAAAATTAATCAAACTTTTGATATCAATTCTAGATGATATAAATATTATATATCTGTAAGGTAAAATTGAGGAAGTGATTATAATATGAGGTTATAGTAAGCTGAATGATTAATTTTAGCAAAAATATAGAAGATAAAATAAAAAATTCATTATTTAGCTTCTAATCCTAAAATTTTTAATTTAGAGAATATTTGCATTAGAAAGTATGGACAATATAACACAAGATAAATGGTGCTATATAATAATAGTTTGTAATAAACCCTATTAAAGAGGTAATTTAACTATTAGTGAGCTTTAAAAGCCTTTAGGTCAAGTGGATTATTTCTATAAAGCCTAGTATAATACTCTAGGACAAGATAACAAGAAAATTTTAAGGTGTAAAAATTAGGAGGATTTAGTGATGGGGACTATGTATAAGGAAATTATATATAGAAAAAAATTACCAGTGCTATTATTTTTATTTGGTATAATGCTTATTTTCATACTATTGTCGGATTTTATAAATAGTTTGATAGGAAGTATGAGATTCGTTTGTAATATATTCTTTTTATTTTTAACTATAGGGTGTTGTATTTTTGAAGCCTATAAGTGTAGTATTAAATATAAATATTCTATAATAGCTGATCAACTCATTATTCATAGAATAAGAGGAGATGCTCAATTTTTATTAGAAGATATAAAAATAAAAGATATAGAGTATATAGGTCAATGCTCTCAAGGAAGTAAATTTTTTAGAATTATAAGTCCTAAAAAATATATTTGCTCAATTTTTAAATTAAATAAATATTGTTGTGTTTATAAAATAAATGGTAAAATTTTTAAGTTTTATTTTGAACCTAGTAATGAACTAGTTCAAAAGTTAAAAAATGTTAAAGAAAAAAATGCACTATGTTATGGACAATGTTTATAATAGTTAATGTACTTAATATATTAAGAAGTAACAAAGGATAGTTAATAGCTATCCTTCTTTTTTCTTTTTTAACTTATAACAATTAATAATTATTTTTTATATTTTTATGAAGCTCAATTGTTATTTCTTCTAATAAATCATTTCTTTCAATAAAATCTACAGCAGTTATTGCAAGAGCTTCTGCTGCTTTCATAATTCTTTCTTTACATAGAGAAGATAAAGTTGATTCTCTAAATTCTAGTGAAGGACAGTTAATATCCTGATTTTCAGTAATTGCTATAGAAGGATATATTGTGGGAGTAGTATGACTAATAGTTCCTATACCAAGGGAATATTCCATAGTTTTAGGGGTACAAATATTAATAATACCACATTCCTTTAAATTATTAGAAAATATCCTAGACAATATAGCATTACTTACAAGTTCTTTTGAAGGAAGTTCATAAAGAGTTATTTCATATTTAACATTCAAAATAGTATCTAATGCCTTAAGGTAGTTTCTAATTTTACGTTCTATTTCTTCCGCATCTTTTATATTAGGAGATTTTATATTAAATTTGAACATTTCCTTAACTTTTTTGCCGTGAACTCTATTATTTATATCTATACATAAATTATCTATATAACATTTATCGCAGGATGATTTAACTAATTCATTTATACTACTAAGATTGAAAATAGAATAATCTAAGGAATTATTATATGGAGTATTTAATATATACTGTATTTTTAATGGAATAGATGCCATAGATGTACCACTTTCAGAGCTACAATTATCCACATGAGGAGCTAAAATAACATCCATATCTTCAAATACATTCTCATGGGTCATTTTGATTTCACTACCATTGGAGTAAAGTCCTGGGCAACCTATTATGACTATACTACCAGAAAGTTTATCTATTGCTATTCTTGAAGCTATGGCAGTAGCCATTGAAATAGAAGCATTAGCGTTGTTTCCATAGATATGTCCATCTTTTTCATCAGCACTATATTTGCAAATAATACAAATTTTAGGATGACCTTCTCCGTATTGACCATAAAAAGCAGTTGGGATACTTAAGAAGTTATCTGTAATATTAAAATCATACTTTTTTAACATATCTATTAAATATCTTGATGATTTATTTTCATAAAAAGGCTTTTCAGGATTATTATATAAAAACTCGCATAGGGAATAGATATCTTCTTTGATAGTTGATAAAAAACTTATTATATTTTGCTTCACTAAATATCTCTCCATTCAAATTAAAATGCATCATAGTTAGTATATCCAAGAAAAATTTATTTATTGGTATATTTTATATCTTAAAAAATTTTATGATTCATTAAGAAATATCTTTAAATTATAATTATATTTTGTCACTTATAAATTGAATTAAGTAGTGTATTGTTAAAATAGGTAGAAATATTAGGAAAAATTTTAGCAAAAATTTTAGTGGACAAAATAAATAATCAATACTTCATGAATAAAATATAGTACAAGGGGCGATAATTGGGATATATTAAGCTTAGCAATTGCAAGGGGGATTAATAATAAAAATGAAATGTATAATATGCGGAAAGCCTCTAAATAATGGTATAATAATATATGGTAGAGGTATTTGTATTAGCTGTGAACACAGACTAATAAATTCGAATATTGAAACAGACTTCTACGAATTTTATAAAATCTGTATTAGGAGAAGTTTAATACAGTTCTTATTAAGAGGAGTGAATAATGAATGTCAAGATTACCACTTGTAGAGGGGCTCTTGAAGTATGTGAAGGAAAATAATGTACCTTTTTCTATGCCTGGACATAAGGCTGGAAGGGGACTAAATTATACTAAAGAGGGCATTGAGCTTCTCAATAATATTGTAAGTTGCGATATTACAGAAGTAGATGGATTAGATAATCTTCATAATCCTGATGGAATAATAAAGGAGTCATTAGAGCTTTTAAGAAATTTCTATAATAGTCAGAAGTCTTATTTTTTAATAAATGGGAGTACTAGTGGAAATTTAGCAATGATTTTTTCAAATTTTAATGAAGGTGATAAAATAATAGTAGAAAGAAATTGTCATCGTTCTATATATAATGGAATCATTATGAGGAAATTAAAGCCAATATATATTAAAAATAAGATGGATTATAAATATGATGCTCCTTTTTCCATAGATAAGGAGCATTTTTCGTGTATTATAAGAGAGCATAATGATGCTAAGGGAATAATTATAACTTATCCAAACTATTATGGAATATGCTGTGATTTATCTTATATTGTTAATGAAGCTAAAAAATATAATATGAAAGTTCTAGTGGACTCTGCTCATGGTGCTCATTTTAGAGCAAATGAAAAACTACCTAAAGATGCTTTAGAATTAGGATGTGACATGGTAGTTGAAAGTTCACATAAAACTATGCCAAGCTTTACTCAAACTGCTTTTCTTCATGTAAACCATGGAATAGATATAGAAAAGATTGATTTTTATACTTCATCATTCTTAAGTACAAGTCCTTCTTATATGCTTATGGCATCTATGGATTATGGAAGATTTTTTTTAGAGACTTATGGAAAAGATGTGTATGATAAGTTAATAGAGTTATGTGAAGAGTATAGAATTAAAATAAATAAATTAGAAGATTTTCATATTATAAATAAAAAAGATTTATATTCAGATATAGACTTAGATAAAACAAGATATATAATTAATGTTAAAAGTGGATATAGTGGGCATAAACTTCTAGAATATTTAAGGAAAGAGAAAATTCAATGTGAGTTAAGTGATGCAAGAAATGTAGTAGCTATATTTTCACCATTTAATGATAGAACTGATTTTGAAGCTCTATATAGAGCTTTAGAGGGATGTAATATAGAAAAGTTAAGAGAGAATAGAATAGAGGCTTTAGAGCAGGAAATACCCGAATTAAGACTGCTTCCATATGAAGTTATGGAAAAGAATAAAACTAAAATTAATATAAATTGTTCTTTAAATAGAATTTGTGGAGATTCAATTGTTCCTTATCCACCAGGAATTCCATTGGTAATGCCAGGCGAGATTATAAATAAAGATATTATAAAGTCTATTAATTATTACATTGAAAATCATGTTACAATACTAGGAGTAGAAGAGAATAAGATTAGTGTAGTAGCGGAATAGATATTTTAAAATTAGGGAGGAACCTATGAAAAAAGGGTTATTAATAGCATTAGAAGGACCAGATGGTGGTGGAAAAAGCACTCAAATAAGAATGCTTTGTGATTATTTAGAAACTAAGAATCATGAAGTTCTGTTAACTCGAGAGCCAGGAGGAACAGATATAAGTGAAAAGATACGTCAAATTATATTAGATAACTCAAATTCAGAAATGTGTGATATGTGTGAGGCATTGTTATATGCTTCATCTAGAGCGCAACTTGCAGAAGAGGTTTTAAAGCCAGCTCTTGAAAGAGGTTGCATAGTGCTTTCTGATAGATTTGTATACTCATCTATTGTATATCAAGGTATAGGTAGAGGACTTGGTATTGATAGAATTAAGTATATAAATGACGCTGCACTTAATGGAGTAAAAGCAGATTTAACTATTATGATTAATGTATCTTATGAAGAGGGGCTAAAGAGAAAATCTAATCAAAGAGATTTAGATAGACTTGAAAATAGTGGTAACAATTTTCATAAGAAAGTTTATGAAGGATATCAATATATTGCAACCAATATGGATAATATAATAGTTATTGATGGCAATAGAAGTTTGCAAGAGGTTCATGAAGATATTGTAAGAGAAGTAGAAAAATTTATAGGTTAATAAAAAATATATTAAAAAATATTTAAAGAATATGATAGAATATTTATAATATATAAATAATAAAATTTATATATTAAGATTAATTATTAAGGAGGGATTGTTATGAAACTAGTTATTGCAATAGTACAAGATGATGATGCAGGCGATTTAATAGACGTTATAACTGAGAATGGATTCAGAGTAACAAAACTTGCTACTACAGGAGGATTTTTAAAATCAGGAAATACTACATTAATGATTGGTGTTGAAGATGATAAAGTTGATACTGTTCTAGCATTAATAGAAGATATATGCAAGGTTAGAAAGCAAATAGTTTCATCGCCTTCACCAGTAGCAGGTTCAACAGGGGTGTATGTACCTTATCCTGTAGAAGTAGATATTGGGGGAGCTACTATATTTGTAGTAGACGTAGACAAATTTTTAAGAGTATAATAATATAAACTTGAATTTAATAATGTGCAGTAAAATATAGTATTTTACTGCACATTATTTATAGATATAATATAGTATATAAACTTGTAAATTTGTAGTATACTAGGAGGAATGTTGTGGGCTATAAAGATATAATAGGACACGAAAAAATAATTAAAACTTTTGATATTACAATAAATAATAATAGATTTTCTCATGCTCATATTTTCTTAGGAGAAGATGGTATTGGTAAGAGTGTTATTGCTAAGAATATAGCAATAAAGCTTATTGGAGAAAGTGAATATAAAGATTATGTTGATATTGTTCATTTTAGATTAGAAAAAAATAAAGCTTCTATAGGAGTAAATGCCGTAAGAGGGCTTATAGAAGAAATTAATAAAAAGCCTTATCAATCAGAAAAAAAGGTTGTCATTATCCATGAAGGTCATAAAATGACTATTCAAGCACAAAATGCACTTCTAAAAACAATAGAAGAACCGCCTAAAAATGTTTTTGTTTTTATCTTATGTGAAAATATAGAAAATATATTGGATACTATCAAATCAAGATGTCAAATACATAAATTTAATGCATTAAGTGAAGATGACATGCGTACATATTTGCAAGTTAATTATCCTGAATTAAATGAGGACAATATAGCATTATTACTGTCTTTTAGTAATGGTGTTCCAGGAAAAGCTGAATTTCTGATGAACAATGAAGAATTTAGAGAATTAAGGAATAAAGCTATAAATATAATATTACTCTTAAAAAATATGAGAGAATTAGATATATTTAGGGAAGATGAGTTTTTCACGAAGAACAGTAATATGTGGGAAGATATAATGGAAGTTTTTATTTCTTTTATAAGAGATACCATTATTTATAAGGAAGTTGGTTGTGAAGAACTAATTATAAATAAAGATAAACTTGAAGAAATAAAACAATGTGCAAATATGTTTTCATTCACTAAATTAAATGATATTATTAGTATAATAAATGAAACCAGAGAGAACATTGATAGAAATGTAAATAATTTGTTAGCTTTTGATGTTATGTTACTGAAGATGCAGGAGGTGTAACATGGTTACAGTAATTGGTGTTAGATTTAAGAAGGCTGGTAAGATATACTACTTTAATCCAAGTGGTTTAGATATAAAAAAAGGTGATTTTGTAGTAGTTGAAACTGCTAGGGGAGTGGAGTTTGGAGAATGTGTAATTGGAATCAAGAGCATTAGCGAAGAGGAAATAGTTTCTCCACTTAAAAATGTTATAAGAAAAGCAGAACCAGAGGATATAGAGAAGAATATTGAGAATAAGCAAAAAGAAAAAGAAGCCTACGATATATGTGTTGAAAAAATATTAAAACATGGCTTAGATATGAAACTTATAGATGTGGAATATACATTTGATAATAATAAGGTTATATTTTATTTTACAGCTGATGGTAGAGTAGATTTTAGAGAGTTAGTTAAGGATTTAGCTTCTATATTTAGAACTAGAATCGAGTTAAGACAAATAGGGGTTAGAGATGAAGCTAAGATGACAGGAGGACTTGGTCCTTGTGGAAGAACCTTATGTTGTTCTACATTCTTAGGTGAATTTGTTCCTGTTTCAATTAAGATGGCTAAGGAACAGAACTTATCATTAAATCCTACAAAGATATCAGGTATATGTGGAAGACTTATGTGTTGCTTAAATTACGAGCAAGATATATATGAAGAAATAAGAAAAAAACTTCCAAAGGTTGGATCCATAGTTGATACGCCTTATGGTGAAGGCGAAGTAATTAGCAATAGCGTAATTAAAGAAAGTGTTAAAGTTAAGGTTCGAATCAAAGATGGAGAAGATGAATTAAAGGTTGTAAAAATTGAAGATTTAACATTGATTTCTGGTAGCTATGAGGATATTATTAACGATGTAGATATAAAAGAACTGGAAGGCCAAGTAGAAGATCCAGATATGATAAAAGAATTATTTAAGGAAAATTAGGAGGAAAAATATGAAATCAGTACTTAAAGTGTGCGATATGGTGACATCAAAAGATATTTCTAATGTTAGAAGTGCAATTTCAAATAATCAAGGAGTTTTAGCCTGTCAGATATTAACTGAAAGTAAGGAAATTGAAATTGTATATGATGACTACTTTATTAGTATTGATGATATTATTGAATCAATAGAAGACAAAGGATATACAGTACTGTAAAAAGCGGCTTAGGTCGCTTTTTTTACTTATTATATATAAATAAAAATTTAAATTTTCATCTTTTAAAAAAGCGTGACAAAGTCACGCTTTAAATATTAATTCCATGTAGTATGAAGTAAGCTAAGAATAATAACGAAATAATATACATGGAAGCTGATAATTCTTTTTGCTCTTTTTTAAAGAACTTCATCATTGGGTAAGCTATAAAACCAAAGGCGATACCATCAACTATACTGTAAGTTAAAGGTATTAGCACTATTGTTAAGAAAGCAGGAAATCCTTCTGTAAAATCTGAGAAATTAATATTTTCTACATTTTTTATCATTAATCCCCCTATTATTATTAATATTGGTGAAATTGCTGCATTAGGTATTATTTTTATAAATGGTATAAATAATAGTGAAACAAGGAATAGTATACCAGTAATTAGCGAAGTAAGACCTGTTTTTCCACCAGCAGTTATACCAGCAGTACCTTCTACCGTTGACACAGAAGGACTAGTACCTAATAATCCACAACATAAAGTTGATAATGCAGTTGCTTTTAATGCAGGGCTAAACTTATTTTCAGATTTTAGCATTCCATTTATTTGACCATGTAGCAATCCTATGTTTTCAAAAACTAAAACTAGAGTTAATGAAAATGTAGCTATCCAAAAGGATAAAGTAGATATTTGACTAAAATCCATACTAAAAAACAATTTGTTATAGCTAGAAATATCAATACTACCAAAATTGATTCCAGTAAGGTCAATAATATTAAAGCTAAAACAAATTAAAGTTCCAACGATAATACTAATTAAAAATGCACCAGGAATATCTCTTAGAAATAAAAATAAGGTTATTGCTAAAGTTATTAAAAATGCTAAAACCTCTGGAGAATTTAAACTTCCTAATGCTACAAGGTTTTTGGCATCACTTATAATAAGCCCACTTTTTTGAAGTCCTATAAAAGTAATAAATAAACCTATGCCTACTGTTATTGCCTCTTTTAATGATTCTGGAATAGCTTTTGATATTATAGTAGATAATTTTGTAAATGCTACTATAGAAAATAACACTCCAGACATAACTACTGCAGCTAAAGCCTGCTCATAACTTAGTCCCATGGATTTAACTATAGTGTATGTAAATAATGCATTTACTCCCATGCCTGGCATTAATATTAACGGCGAATTACTTATAAATGCCATTAATAAACAACCAACTAACGAAGCTAAAACAGTAGCTACAATCTGTCCTTCTAAGGGCATTCCTGTATCACTTAAAATACTTGCATTTACTACAATGATATACACTGCAGCAAAAAATGAAGTTAAACCTGCAGTAAATTCGCTTTTAAAGCTTACTTGATGTTCTTTAAGGTTGAAAAACTTTTTCATCCTCTCTACCTTCTTTTTCTATATCCCTCACCCACCCTCATCTATAAAGATGCACTAAGATTATAACATAAAGTAAAAAATAATTGTTATAGATTTTCTAGAAAAAATTTAACTCTTATTATGCACGTTAAAGGATAATTAGTTAGCATAGCAACCTATCTTATATGATACTTAGTTATAGTTTTAACTACTATTTTATTTAAGATGACTTAATTTGAATATACTTAGTGAAAAGGGTTAATAATAAGATTAGAAGGAGGCGATTTACTTATGAAAAAAGTTGCTGTTCAAAAGGGATTAAATCCAGTAAAAAGTTATTTAAATCAAGAAGGGTATACAGTTAGAGAATTTGATAGAAACAAGAAAAACACAGAGAGTTTTTTAAATAAATTTGATGCTGTAATAGTAACTGGAGAAGAAGAGAACATGATGGGAATACAAAATGCATCAATTAGTGCTCCAATAATTAATGCTGACGGTATGACTCCACAACAAGTAAAAGATCAATTAGAAAATCAATTTAAATAATAAAATTAATTTAAATGGGAAAAATCTAAAGTGATTTTTCCTTTATCATTTTAGATTTTAGGCATAGGCCTATATTATAGTCTTAATATTTAAGCAGAGTATATGATATTTTTATTTTGCTTAAAATGAAACATTTGTCACATTTTTAACAAATTATATTATTTCATAGATCTAATATAAAAAAAGTTATAAATAAATTTTAGAAAAGTGAATAAAATTCAAATATCTGTTAATTATTTAGATAGAAATTAGAAATTAGTGAGGTGTATTACATTATGAAATTTAAAAAGGAAATAATTGCAGCTATAACCTGTGCTGTAGTTTTAGTAGGAATTTTTTTAACTGTTAGCTTTATAGGAAAAAAAGATGCTGCCTTATCCACTAATAATGGAAATGATAAAAAGGTAACAGAAACTGAAAAGGATAAGAAAAAGCAGGATGAAAATAAAGACAACGAGAGTAAAAAAACTAACAGCAAAGAGACAAAGGATAAAGAAAATAATGATAAAGAAAAGAAAGTAGAAACTAATAATCCAGATAATCCTGAAGAAAAAAAAGCTAATGAGAAGAAAGTTAATAACAACAATGACAAACCGCAAGAAGACAAAAAGGAAAATGAAAATAAGCCTTCAGATAAAAACTCTAATTCAAGTTTAAATGAAGAAGAGGGAACAAAAGAAGGAATATATGTAATCCAGAAAAATGACACATTATACAGTATAGCTAATGCATACATGCCAAGTCATGATACTAGCTTAGTTATAGAAACTATAATGAAAAGAAATAATTTAAATAGTTCTAATAAAATAATCCAAGGACAAGAAATTATAATTCCTTATGAAGTTGCTTTAGAAACTAAAGCTACATCAGCTTCAACAGAAGATGACAAGAAAAAAGATAATTTAAAAGAAAATAACAAAAATACAGATGACAAAAAAGAGCCTTCAAAAGAAACTGATAAAAAAGTAGATGAAAAAAACACAGATGAAAAAAAAGAAGATAATAAAGAAAAATTAAGTGGAAATAAGTATGAAATTAAATCAGGCGATAATCTATATAGTATAGCTAAGGAAAAAATGCCTGAAATTTCATTAAAAGAAGCAGTTGAAAAAATTAAAGCTTTTAATGAAATTAAAGATGAAGATGCTATAAGAACTGGAGAAGTAATATATATACCAGCTAAATAATTTGTAACAAGTTATATTACTCCTAAAAATATAGTAACCCTATAAGTTTAATAATTGACTTATAGGGTTATATTTTTAATATATTTATACTACTACTTTCTGCATATAAAAAGTCACTATCTAAAGTTAGCAAATAATTGATGCAATGACATTCTGCAGTTGCTAATATAGTGGCATCATTCACAGAAATTAAATGTTTTACCATAAGTTCTTTAGCTTTTAATATACAATCTTTATTTATGTCTAAATAATTGAATCTTATAGTGTTTTCAAGCTGAGTATGCATATTAACAGCAGTTTTATAATATATGGTTAATAATTCCTTTTTTAAAATATTTTTAGAAAGGTTATCAAAATACTTTTTATAAGGTATATCAACAAGCTTATCAGTTCTTTTTTCTTTAAGCGCTTTTCTATCGTACTTATTAAAACTAGATATAATAGTTCGTATATTATTACGACTATTGAAAGGTGTATTCTTCCCAGATTTAAATTGCATATCAAGCATAAATACCTTATACATAATTTGATTTAATACCTCAGAAGAAATTATAGAGGTAACATATAAAATACATTTATTTAGTAATAATTTTCTAAGAATTTCTATACATTCAGAATGCTTTATATCTTCATCATAAACTAAAGATAAAAGAAAGGAGGTATCTAGCATTATTGAAGTGTTTTCATCAAATGTAACACTTTTAAAGGGATATAAAATCATTTCCATAAGATATACCTTCTTTACACATAGTATA
Organism: Clostridium sp. Marseille-Q7071; assembly: GCF_965112025.1. Lineage (NCBI taxonomy): Bacteria > Bacillati > Bacillota > Clostridia > Eubacteriales > Clostridiaceae > Clostridium > Clostridium sp. Marseille-Q7071. The sequence continues at coordinate 447,800 of NZ_CBCOPR010000001.1, read as the reverse complement.
TTTAAAGTTTATTAAGGTATATCTTTAGTTATTACATTAAGATGTTAAAAATCTTTAATATTATTGGACTTAAGCATACAGTAATTAATCCAGCAATCCCTATAGCTAGTCCACTCATTGCACCTTCTGTTTCACCTATCTCTATTGCTTTTGTTGTACCTACTGCGTGAGAGGAAGTCCCTATTCCTATACCAATAGATAAACTATCCTTTATTTTAAATATTTTAAATACTAAAGGCGATATTATAGCACCAATTATTCCTGTTATAATTATTGCGGTCACTGTAATAGCAGGTATACCTTGAAGTTGTTTTGAAATTTCCATACCTATAGGTGTGGTAATAGATTTAGGTATTAGTGAAAGAGCAATAGTATTATCTATATTTAACAATTTACACAAAATAATAATAGAAATCATACCTACAAAACTACCGACAGTTATACCAACGATTATAGGTAATGCATTTTTTTTAAATAAATCAATTTTATTGTAAAGTGGAAGTGCTAAAACTATGGTTGAAGGGGTTAAAAAGAAAGAAATTAACTTACCCCCACTATTATAGTCTTCTAGTGGGATTTTAAATATTACTAAGAATGATATTATAAATACCATAGATAATAGTAAGGGATTAAATAATGCTATTTTAGTTTTTTTACTAATGTGCTGTGCCAATATGTAAGATAATAATGAAATTAGTATAGCAAATAATGGTGTTGATAATAACTCCTTCATTTAATATTCACTTCCTCATATATATTCTTAGTCTTTTTCTTTTGTAAAGATGATACAAATTGTACTGTATAAGCTGTTACTAATAGTACTATTATTGTTGTTACTATACATACAAGTAATATTTTAAATATGTTTCCTTTTAAAATATCAAAGCACCCAAGCACTCCCACACTTGCAGGAATAAAGAAGAATGCTAAATTACTTAAAAAATAATTACATACATCTTCTATAGCTTTAGGTTCAATTATTTTAGTCATTAAGGCTAAAAGTAATAAAAGCATACCCAATACATTTCCTGGTATAGGTAATTTAAGAAGACTACTTATAGCTTCACCAAGAAATGTAATAAGCAGTATGATAGATAGTTGCTTTAAAATCTTCATTTTATCACTCTCGTTTCTCTAATTATTTAATTTTAAAGTTAGTTATGTTTTAAAATAAATATTATGTTTATGAAATTTAATGTTTAAAACTTAATTGCTTTAAAACTATAGATATGCCAGCTCTAAAATTAATGTATATGTGAAAATAAGATATTTTTTAGTATCATAGCTCAAACTATTGAATTCACAATTCACAATTATGGATATCTCTCAGTAAAAGCCGAGAAATTTAAAATTATTTATTCTTGAAGTGATACAATCACTTATACAATTGAGAATTGATGATTGACAATGGACAATTACAGATACTTCTCTTTTATAAGAGAAGTTTTGAACTTATTCCTTTTAAAAGTAGCACAATCACTTTTATTGAAAAATCTTTTAAAGAAATTAATTCATAAAGAATTAACTTCCACGGTAATTGTGAATTTTGCATTGTGAATTGAAACACTCAAGAGCGTAGTTATATTCAGATATATATTAATTTTTAAAGTAGTTTATCCATATTTATAGTAGGCCACCTAGATTTCAATAACATTTTCTTAAAACATTACTTAAAAATTTAAAGCAAGAAATTATAAAAATTTATTTCCATTGTATATTTTAATACTTTTTTGGCAAATATACTAATATAAGATTTAAGCAAAATATAAAACCCTAGAAGCAACATTCAGATATTATGTTTTAGTTTATAGTGTTTATTTAGTAAATATACACCTATATAAATTTGTTTGTTGCTTCTCCCCCTATAAAGAAAAATTATACTTTATTTTAAAATATAGATAGTTTAGAACCGAAAGGTTCTTTTTTATTTGGTGGTAATATAAGTGATTTCGAATTTTAGGCACAAATAAATTATAATTAATTGTTAAGTGGATAGGGATAGTTTATAAAATTTTCATAATGAAATTTTTAGCCTATTATTATATAATGTTTTCTATATTTAATATTAAGGCATACTCAAAGATAACTAATCATTATATTCGTCTATTTCTCCTTATACTGTATGATAAGGAGAACAGGATAGATAACTATCAGGAAAGTTGTTTTCTTGTTTCACACAAGATATACTTGTTTTTTGAATAGTTGTTTTATATGTCTAAGTTAAAAAGTTACTTTCATTAAAAGTGAGGTTTAAATATGAATTTTATAAAAGATAATGAAACATTAGATGATCTGCAATTAAAAGGCATTCATGTTATCCAAAAAAAAGAAGGTTTTAGATTTGGTGTAGATGCAGTACTTTTAGCAAATTTTTCTAAGGTTAAAAGAAGTCATAGAGTTATAGATTTATGTAGTGGAACAGGTATAATTCCCTTCATTTTATCAGGAAAGACAGAGTGTAATAGTATAATGGGAATAGAGATCCAAGAAGAATTTGTAGAGATGGCAAATCGCTCAATAGTTTATAATAAGCTTCAAGATAGAGTTAGCTTTATAAATGGAGATTTAACAGATATAAAACTTTTAAAGACTATTCCAAAAGCTGATGTAATAACAGTTAATCCACCATATAAACTTTATAATTCAGGGATAATTAATGTGAATGATAAAAATGCTATTGCTCGCCATGAAATATGCTGTAAATTAGAGGATGTTATCATAGCATGTAGAATACTATTAAAGGATAATGGGAGAATGTTTATGGTGCATAGACCAGACAGGCTTATAGATATAGTAACGCTTATGAGAAAACATAAGATAGAACCTAAGAGGATAAGAATGGTTCATCCGTCTCCAGGAAAAGCACCTAATATAGTTTTAATAGAAGGGCAAAGAGATGGTGGTGCCTTTTTAAAATGGGATGAACCGTTAAATGTTCACACTGAAGATGGTGGATATAGTGAAGAAATAATAAAAATGTATAATTCTCAAGTTTTAAAATAATTATTGCAAAGGATGATTTAAATGAGTGGTAAATTATATCTAGTACCAACTCCTATAGGAAACTTAAAAGATATAACTTTAAGGGCATTAGAAGTATTAAAAATGGTAGATGTTGTGGCTTGTGAGGATACTCGTCAAAGTCTAAAGCTATTAAATCATTTTAATATAAGGAAGACCTTAATTAGTTATCATAAGCATAATGAAAATGGAAAAAGTGAAGATATAATTGAAATGTTAAAAGAAGGCAAAAATATTGCAATTGTAAGTGATGCTGGTACGCCAGGAATTTCAGATCCCGGTGAAGTAATAGTAAAAAAGTGTATAGAAGAAAATATAGATTTTGAAGTACTTACAGGTGCAACGGCTATTACTACAGCACTTGTTTACTCAGGATTAGATACAACTAAATTTATTTTTAGAGGATTTTTACCTAGAGAAAATAAGGATAGAAAACCTATTATTGATGATTTAGTAAATAGAACAGAAACTTTAATATTTTATGAAGCACCACATAGAATACTAAATACATTAGAATTCTTATATGAAAATTTAGGAAATAGAAAAATTGCAATATGTAGAGAGCTTACTAAAATGTATGAGGACATTATAAGGATGACTTTAGGTGAAGCTATAGAATACTATAAAGAAAATTCACCTAGAGGTGAATATGTTTTAGTTTTGGAAGGAAAAAGTTTAGAAGAATTACAGGAAGAAGAGCGGTCTAAGTGGAATAACTTAACTGTGGAAGAACATATCAAAGTTTATATAGAAGAGGGATTTAATAAAAAAGATGCCATAAAAAAGGTTGCAAAAGATAGAGAAATGCCAAAATCTGAAGTTTATAAGTATTCCATTGATATATAAATATATATATATATGAACTTAAATGGTATATTATAACACATATTTTATGGAAAAAGTAAAGTTTTTGTAACAAAATAAAAGAAATATTGGTTAAAACCTTGAGTTTGTCCTTTAAATGGTGTTATAATTAAAAAGAAATTTTACGGGGAGGGATTGATGTGAATAAAAAGATTGTAGCAATTGCTATGGCAATGGCAATAGTGACTTCGAATATGGGTGTAATAGCTTATGCTAATCCGTTCGATAGTCAGGTTAGTGAAAAAAATAATGAATATAAAAGTGCTCAAGAAAAAGTAGACGAAATAAATTCAAAAATTCAAAAATTAGATAATGAAATATCAAACATAATTATTGAAATAGACGAAACAAATGGTAAGATAGCAAAAACTGAAGATGAAATAGAAAGTACTAAAGAAAATGTGAAACAAACAGAAGATAACATGGTTGAAGAAGAAGATTTATTCAATCAAAGAATGAGAGCTATGTATATGAATGGAATGGATAGCTATGTTGAAGTTATCCTAAATTCAGAAGGAGTTTCAGATTTAGTTTCAAGAGTTGAAAATGTTAAAGAAATTATAAGTTATGATAAAGAGCTTATGACTGAATTAACAAATAAAAAAGTTGCATTAGAAAAACAAAAATCAGAACTAGAAGATAAAAAAGCTGAATTGGTAGTTCTTAAAGAAGGAAATGACAATAAAAGAAAAGATTTAGAAGTTATGAAAGAAAGCCATAATAAAGAGTTTGAAGTGGCTAAAGCAGAAAAAACTAAAGCAGAAGATGAGTTAAAAGCAGCACAAGGTAAACAAAGTGCATTTAATACTGAACAAGATAGAATAGCAGAACAACAAAGAATAGCAGAACAAGAAAGAATAGCAGAGCAACAAAGAATAGCAGCAGAACAAGAAGCAAATAATAAACCATCAAGAGGTGGCGGTTATGATGAAGGTAATTATGAGGAACCGTCTGGTGGCGGAACATCAGCACCTAGTGCTAGTGGACAAGCTATTGTTGATTATGCTTATAGCTTTTTAGGTATAGACTACGTATGGGGAGGAAATGATCCATCAGGATTTGACTGCTCAGGATTAACTCAATATGTGTATAACCATTTTGGTATAGATATTACAAGAACTACTTATACACAAATTGGACAAGGTTCATATGTGTCAAGAGACCAATTAGTTCCTGGTGATTTAGTATTCTTTGGATATAATGGAAGTCCAGATCACGTTGGTATCTATGTTGGAGGAAATCAGTACTTACACGCTCCACAAACAGGAGAAGTAGTTAAAGTATCTCCAATGACTAGAAGTGACTATATGACTGGAAGAAGAATAGTTCACTAATAGTCATTAGAGCTAGATATTATTAATTTAAACATTGAAAATAAATGAAATTTATATAAATAGACCATTGATTTCTTCGATGGTTTATTTTTTTATAATATTATTTATTATAATTGTACCATTGTAGAACATAGAGAAAGTTAAAAAAAGATTACAAAATATAAAAAAGTTATTATATAACTTTTAATAAAGTAGAAAATATATAAAATACGGAAATTTAACCAACCATTAATTTAATAAATAGTTAGTAGATAAAATAGTAGGATGTAATATGAAAAAATAAAGCTATATAGTGTTTAAATAGGCCTAATAGGCTTTAGTTACAACTTTATAGTTTAATATATATAAAAGGTTATCTACGTTTAAAAGTGTTTTAGAACATAATAAAAACGTTAGCAAAATTTATGCTAACGCCTTTTATTATAAAAGTGATTATTCAGATTTTAATGCTTCTAAGCAGTTTTTACAAACGTTTTTAGATTTGTAGTTTATAACATCTCTAGCATCTCCACAGAATATGCAAGCAGGTTCATATTTTTTTAATATTATTTGCTCACCATCTACATATATCTCTAGAGCGTCCTTTTCACCTATATTTAATGTTCTTCTTAGCTCTACTGGGATAACAATCCTTCCAAGCTCATCTACTCTTCTTACAACACCAGTTGATTTCATAATGTATTTCCTCCTAACGCAAAAAAGTTTTTTCGACAAAATATTATTTAATATTATATATTCTTAGATATTTAGCATAATTTCTTAAACCTATACTCTTATAAAGTTACAAAATTTCTACTAAATTCCATCTATAGTTAATATACTACCATATTATACAAATGTCAATATTATTTTTAATTTAAAATATAAAAAAAAACACCGATGATAAACGTTGAAATCAAGCGATTCGCTGATAAATAGAGCATTTATGCTCATAAATTTAACAATTATATTAATAAAAATATTTTAAGAAATAAATGTAACAATATGGTTATAGTATTAAACAATGTCGAATATTACAAGAAAACCTTATATATTATGGTTAAAAAAGTAACTTAGATGTATAATAATATATATATTTTTAAACTAAATACTTCTTAGAACAATTTATCGTATTATATGTTCTTTTATTAAAATCAAAATACATAGTTAGTTTTATTTATTTCCAAAAATTTTCATATTTATTTTTAAAAATATTGGTTTACATGTATTTATATAGTAGAAAAATTAAGAATATAATATCATTTAAATAAAATTCCATAAATTACATAATAATTAATAAAAGTATACAAAAGGACACTAGATACAATAAAATGACGGATTTGATTCAATTATTTCCACAAAAACATAACAAGTTATACACAGGCCAATTGTTGATAATGTGGATAATTATATGCAAATATTCACAGTTATAAACAACAATATTGGAAATTGGCATGAATAAAGGGAAAGTTATGCACAGATTTTGTGAATAACTTATAATAAAATGTGTATAACTTGCTGTGGATATTATTAAATGATGTTAATAAGTAAAAGATTGCAATATTTTATTTCCTGATTTGCAATTAATATAATATTGTCGAAATTAATAATAAGAAAACAACTTTCAAGAGATGAATAATATGTATTTTATGGTTAAAAATAATTTGTAATAAGTTTATATATAACATATAATATGAATACGAAGAAAATATTAAAGATTAATGTAGTAATAAATTGAATTTGAGGTGAGCATATGGAAAATAATTCGAATCAAGAAAATAGTAATGTGAAAAAAGGCTTTAGCCCTGAGGCTCTATCTACCATATTAGATAGAATATCCGTTATGGCAAAGGATATTGCTGAAAAAAGCGTGATTCCTTATGAAGAACTACCACAATATGATTTGTTTTTATCACAGGTAAAGGATTACTTAAATGATAGATTTGATGATGATAACTTTACTAATAATATACTTCAAAATTATATAAAAAGTGAAGTAATATCTAAACCAGAAGATGGTAAAAAAAGAGGCTATACAAAAATTCACTTAATACAATTAGTTTTGTTAAGTTATATGAGACCTATACTAACTACAGAAGAGATAAGAAAAGTATTTAAGCTAGCATTTAATGAAATAAACAATAGAGAAGATGATATTTTATCATGGGAAGATACTTATGAAGTTTTTTCAAAGATGCAAAAGGATAGTTTTAATGGGCTTTTCATAAATGAGGAATTTAACGATAAAGAAAAATTAAGCGATTACTTTAAAAATCATGATTTTAAAGAAGAAGAACATGAAAGAATTCTTGTATTTTTAGTTGTGATGACATTAGTAGCTCAAGCTAGTTCAATTAAAAAGCTTGTAAGAAGAATTGTTAGCGAATATACTGATGAAAATTAGAAATTACAATATTCCTTAATAGAATGGATAAAATACTATCATATATCACAAAATAATTATAAATTTAAGAAATTATTTTTGGTATAGGAGTTGAATATATGAAGCGATTACGTATAATTGATATTAAGGATAAACAATCTTCCCAGAAGTTTACCATGCTTGTTATGATTAAAAAGAAGTTTTATGATGCTGAAGGAAGAGTAATGCATTATGTGGGAGATAATAGTGGAGATTTAAAGGTATTTATACCAGAAGGTGCTAAATATAATATAGGCGATGTTATAAAAATAGAGGCAATTTCAGATGGTAAATTTAAAATAAATAAATCTGAAAAAATAGAAAATTTTAGAATAGAAGATTTTCTTCCTACTATTAAAAGATCTATAGAAGATATAATGAATGAACTTAAATCTATATCTGATGAAGAGTTTAAAGATAGTGAAGTAAAAGCATTAAATGATTATTTCTTTAATGATATAGAATTTTTAAATAAATTTAAAAGAGCAATTGCAGGACTAAGTCAACACCATGGATATTTAGGTGGACTTGCTGAACATACTCTAAATGTTACTTATTTGACTAAGGTTTTTGCATATAGATACAATTGTAAACATAAAGAAATTGCTATTTTAGCTGCAAAACTTCATGATATAGGTAAAATATATGAATATAATTATGATGGACCATTTTCTATGAGTATGAGGGGAGAAATGGAAGGGCATATAGTAATAGGTATAACTATGATAGAAGATGCTTTTAAAAATCGACCGGAACTTTATACAGAAGAATTTAAACATAGAATAAAGGGGTGCATAGTTCAACATCATGGAAAGGTGGAATATGGCTCTCCTAAAGCGCCTAATACTGAAGAGGCTTTTATAGTTCATTATGCTGATTATGTGGATGCAACAATGAATAAGGTAGAACAAATTAAGGCTATAACTGAGTCAGGAACATGGTCCGAATATGACAGGAGAATAGGTACAAAATTATTTGTATAGGAATAAAAAAAGCTATGAATTTTCATAGCTTTTTTTTAGTTATATAACAAGTATTGAATAATTTTTGTAAAAACTATGATATTAAAACAGTTCTATTTATTAACAAGTACTTGGTGCTACTATACCTGATACTACCTTAAAAGTTTCTCCAAAAATTGTTTTTGAATAGAATACTTTACAGTTTTCAAATATTTCTGCTTCCTCATTATCTACAACGAATTTTATTCCTTCAATTGTTTCTGTTATATCGTTTTGTTTCTGCTCATCCAGAACAGCTCCTAAAGTTGGGCCACCTCAACCAAAGCCTTTAATCATCAATCTGAAAGCGTCCTTATCACTTTTTTCAAGCTTACTTAAAAGAGCTTTTTTTGTTTTGTCGTCAAATGATATTTTCATTAAAATTTTCCTCCTTTATTTTAAGTAGTTGGTTATAATATTAGTGTACCAAAAACTTATGATATAAATCATTTAGTTAGTGGTAATGTTTAGCTACATATCAAATTTAGATTATTAATAAAAATATTTAGTATATTTGTATATCTCATGATATTTGTTATAGTATATTTATAGGGTTCCTTAATGAAAATCTATTTTTTACAGTATATTTTAAGTCTTCATGTTGGATATTTATATTATACTATATATATATTCAAATATCTATATATTTGAATATAATAATTTAAAATTATTTTTATTTTAATAAATTTATAATACATATTATGTTATTTTAGCAAGTATTGGTGAATATGATATATATTAAATGTAAATTTGATTTATGAGTTCATATAATCATTTAAATTCTATAATTGCAAAATTGATAATTAACCACTAGCAATGAACAATTATGGTGAGCTCTTAGCAGATAATGAGAGTTTTTTAGCTGATTTTTTACTGACGATATATTACTAGTTCTTTATAAGAATTTATGCTTAATTATAAAATTATTAATATAATATACATTGAAGTAAAATATTTGTAATTGAATAAAATATCTTGACAACTATTAAAGATTTATATAATATGTATTTTAAGATAAAAAAATATGTTAAAACTTTAATATAATCCTTTTAAATTTGATCCTGTGAGATCAGAAAGGGAAGATAGTAGTGTTATGTAGGTATATAGGTGTAGCTATAATTATAGCTATAGCTATATGGTTATAGTAAATAAAAATGCTTTCCTTTCAGGAAAGCATTTTTTATTTTATAAAATTTTAAACTATTAAGTTACATTAATACCTTTAAATTAACCCAGTGAGGTAAAAAGGAGATGTTGTTATGTTAAAAGGAAAAAATTTAATTGAACCAATGGATTTTAATTTAAATGAACTAGAGGAAATATTTATACTTGCTGATGATATCATCAAAAATCCATGGAAGTATTCAAAACTTTGTGAAGGAAAATTATTAGCTACACTTTTTTATGAGCCAAGTACTAGAACAAGATTTAGCTTTGAAGCGGCTATGTTAAGACTAGGAGGAAGTATAATAGGATTTTCTGAACCAAATTCAAGTTCAGTAGCTAAAGGAGAAAGCATTTCAGATACTATAAGAACCGTTGCTTGTTATGCAGATATAGCTGTAATGAGACATCCTAAAGAAGGTTCAGCATTAGTTGCAGCATCTAATTCAGGCATACCAGTTATAAATGCTGGAGATGGAGGACATCAACATCCAACTCAAACCTTAACAGATCTTTTAACAATAAGAAGTATAAAAGGCAATTTATCAAATTTAACCATAGGATGCTGTGGGGATTTAAAATTTGGTAGAACAGTACACTCACTTATAAAAGCTTTATCTAGATATGAAAACAATAAATTTGTATTGATATCACCTCAAGAGCTTAAAGTTCCCGATTATATAATAAGACTTTTAGAAGAGAAAAACGTAGAATTTGTTCAAGTAGAAAAAATGGAAGATGTTATAGGAGAACTAGACATACTATATATGACAAGAGTTCAAAGAGAAAGATTCTTTAATGAAGAAGATTATGTAAGATTGAAGGATTCCTATATCTTAGATATTGAAAAAATGAATATGGCTAAAGACGATATGATAGTACTTCACCCACTGCCAAGAGTAAATGAGATATCTTATGATGTTGATAATGATGAAAGAGCAGTGTACTTCAAACAAGCTAAATATGGAATGTTTGTAAGAATGGCTTTAATTGCTAAACTGTTAGGCTTAGCCTAAATATTGGATGTAGGAGGAGTATGAATATGTTAACAATAAATAGTATTAAAAATGGTATAGTTATAGATCATATAAAATCAGGCGGCGGAATAAAAATATTCAATTATTTAGGGCTAGACAAAGTAGATTATAGAGTTGCGTTAATAATGAATGTTGAAAGTGAAAAGCTAGGAAGAAAAGATATTATAAAGATAGAAAATGTTCTAGATATAGATTTCACAATCCTAGGACTTATGGATAAAGGAATGACAATAGATATAATTAAGGATGAAAAAATAGCTAAAAAGATAAATTTAAAATTACCGGAAGAAGTAGAAGATATTATTAAGTGTAAAAATCCAAGATGTATAACTTCTATAGAGCCATATTTAAAGCATGTTCACTATCTAGTGAATGAAAAGACAAAAGAATACAGATGTAAATACTGTGATGATATAAGAAAAGTAGGAGAGCTTATTTAATAACTATAAAAGGGAGAGAGTGTTTATGGAACTTTGTATAAAGAATGCTAAAGTAGTTGATTGGTGCAAAGTATTTATAGGAGACGTCTATATCAAGGATGGGATTATAGTAGAGATAGGCAAAGATTTAAAAAAGAACTGCAATACAATAGATGCAGATGGACTAACTTTAATGCCATCCTTTATAGACTTACATGCTCATTTTAGAGATCCAGGATTAATCTATAAAGAAGATATAGAGTCAGGCTCTAAAGCTGCAGTTAAAGGTGGATTTACAATGGTTAACCTTATGGCGAATACAAATCCAATATGTAGTTCTATGGATACTGTAAACTATGTTAAAAATAGAGCTAAAGAAATAGGATTGATAGATATACATCAAGTAGTTTCAATAACTAGAAATTTTGATGGACAAGATATTAGCCATTTAGATGAAATAGATAGTTCTATAAAAATAATTTCTGAGGATGGAAAAGACGTAGTTGATAGCATGGTGATGCTAAAAGCAATGAAAAAGGCAGAAGAGAAAGATTTTACTGTAATGTGTCATTGTGAGGATCCATATCTATCAAATTATGATATGAGAATTGCTGAAAACATAATGACTAAAAGAAACATAGAATTCTCTAAAATTACCAATTGTAAACTGCATATTGCACACGTAAGTACTTTAGAAGCAATGAATGATATCATTGAAGCTAAAAAGCAAGGATTGAAAGTGACCTGTGAAGTTACACCTCATCATTTGGCATTAACTAATAAATACAATTATAGAGTAAATCCTCCTCTTAGAGATAAAGAGGATATAGATTTTTTAATAAAAGCTATAAAAGAGGGATATGTAGATGCAATAGCTACAGATCATGCTCCTCATAGTGAAGAAGATAAGATAAAGGGAGCACCAGGAATTTCAGGATTAGAGACATCCTTTTCAACAACTTACACAAAGTTAGTAAGAGAAAAGAATGTAAGCTTAAGTAGGTTAAGTGAAATAATGAGCAAAAATCCAAGCGAATTGTTAGGAGTAAATAAGGGAACAATTGAAATTGGATATGAGGGGGACTTAGTACTACTGGACTTAGATGCAAGTTACGAGATAAATTCAAAAGAATTTTATTCCAAAGGAAAAAATACCCCGTTAAACGGAATGAAAGTATATGGGAAAATAGTTAAAACTATAAAAGGCGGAAAAGAAGTTTATTCTAATGATGAATATAACTAGACGGTTTAAAAAATAAGTTAATAAGAAAAACTATTTTCAATACTAGGTTATCAGAGATCAGTCATAAAAGTTTTATGGCTGAAAACTGATAATCTATCCTATAAATAAGATTGGTAAGGAGAAAAAAATGATAATAGATAAATTATTTAAAACTGTTGAAGAAAAAGGACACGTATGTGTGGGACTGGATACAGATTTAAGCTATATACCAAATACTTTTTTAAATAAATTTGGTTCATTAGGAGATGCAATATTTGAGTTTAATAAGGCTATAATAGATGAAACCATTGATGTTGCAGCTTGCTATAAACCACAAATAGCTTATTATGAAGCATTAGGAATATCAGGACTTATGGCTTATAAAAAAACATTAGAGTATATAAAGATTAAAGGTGGAATAAGCATTGGAGATATAAAGAGAGGAGATATATCAAAAACAGCTGAAATGTATGCTAAAGCTCATTTTGAAGGAGATTTTGAAGCTGATTTTATAACATTGAATCCATATATGGGATTAGATAGTATCGAACCTTATCTTCCATATATTAAGGAAAAAGAAAAAGGTGTATTTCTGCTAGTTAGAACTTCAAATAAAGGGGCTAAGGACATTCAATATATTGATACACTAGATGGAAAAAAGGTGTTCAATTTAGTAGGGGAAAAAATTCAGAACTTAGGAAAAGAATGTATAGGAGAGTGTGGATATAGCTCAATAGGAGGAGTTGTAGGATGTACTCATGTAGAAGAAGGAATAGAGCTTAGAAAAAAACTAAACTCAATGTTCTTCTTAATACCTGGATATGGTGCACAGGGAGGAAAGGCAGAAGATGTTGCACTATATTTAAAGAATGGAAACGGTGGAGTTGTAAATTCATCAAGAGGCATAATGCTTGCTTATAAAAAATATGAGGACGGAGAAGCAAATTTTGCAAAATATGCTAGAAAAGAAGTTATAAGAATGAGAGATGAAATACTAAGGGCTATAAGGCAGGAGTAGTTACAATGAATATAAAAAAGAAGTATACAGTAAATACAGTTATAGAAAATATTCAAGTATGTGAGGGTATATATAAGTTAAAAATAGAAGGAAACTTTAAAGCAGAACCTGGACAATTTTATATGTTAAGAAGCTGGGATAATGAACCAATACTTTGGAGACCTATAAGCGTACATAACATAGATGAAAATGGTAAAAATATAGAGTTTTTATATGCAGTAGTAGGACAAGGAACTGAACTTTTAAGCAGACTTAAAGGTGAAGATCAAATAAGTGTTGTAGGTCCACTAGGAAATGGATTTGATATAGAAGAAGCTAGTGGTAAAAAAATAGCCTTAGTAACAGGGGGAATAGGTGTAGCTCCTATACACTATCTTTCAAAGAAAATAAAAAATTCCCAAATAGATGTGCTTGCAGGGTTTAAACATGATGTATATGGGCTAGAAGAAATAAAAGACCAGGTAAACTCAGTGAATATATCAACAGAAGATGGAAGTTATGGTCATAAAGGATATATAACAGAAATATTTAAACCTCAAAATTATGATTTAGTACTATGTTGTGGGCCAGAAATAATGATGCATAAAGTTATAGAAATGTGTAGAGAAAAAAATACTAGAGTTTATATTTCAGAAGAAAAGAAGATGGCATGTGGGATAGGAGCTTGCTTAGTATGCACATGTAAAACTAAGCATGGTAATAAGAGAACCTGTGTAGATGGGCCTGTGTTTTTAGGAGAGGATATAGAATTTTAATTTATTGTAAAGGAGTTGACTAAAGTGTTAGGTGTTAATATATGTGGAGTAGATTTTAAAAATCCCATAATAGCAGCTTCAGGTACATTTGGATTTGGTCAAGAGTATAAGGAGTTCTTTGATGTATCAAGGCTTGGAGGAATAAGCACAAAAGGACTTACCATTAATTCTAAAGAAGGAAATTGTGGAGTTAGAATGATAGAAACTTCATCAGGTATGATTAATAGTGTAGGACTCCAAAATCCTGGAATACACCACTTTTTAAATAATGAAGTTAAGAAAATGGAAAAGTTAAATACTGTAATAATAGCTAATTTAGGAGGCTCTACAATTGAGGAGTATTTAGAGGGTATAGAAAAATTAAATGATAGTAATGTAGATATGATTGAACTTAACATATCTTGTCCTAATGTTAGAGAAGGTGGAATGGCATTGGGTATAAAATCTCATATTGCTTATGATGCTGTAAGACAAGTTAAAGGATTATGTAAGAAGCCGTTAATAGTAAAATTATCGCCTAACGCAGAAGACATAAGAGATATGGCATATAGATGCTGTGAGGCAGGTGCAGATGCATTATCTCTCGTGAATACTTTTAAGGCAATGGCCATTGATATATATAAGAAAAAGCCTGTATTTGATAATATATATGCAGGATTATCTGGACCAGCAATAAAACCTATAGCACTTAGAATGGTTCATGAAGTTTGCCAAATAGTAGATATTCCAGTTATCGGTTTAGGTGGAATAAGAACATGGCAAGATGCTATAGAATTTATAATGGCAGGATCACAGGCAGTCCAAGTAGGAACTGCAAATTTTATAAAGCCTGATATAGCTTTAGATATAATAAATGGTATAGAAAAATATTTAGAATCTGAGGGAATTAAAGATATAAACGAAATAAGAGGGATAATTTAAAGGGCTAAAGATGAATAATGATGAAATATAGAATAAATTAAACATTAATAGTAACTTTCTTAATATAGTTAAAAATGTTGTTGAATCTTCATCTTTAAATCAAAAAAAATTTACTAAAATACAAATATATATTGGAGGTTAATAATGGAGAATAGGGATAAAATGGTTATAGATACATTATTAGAATCAGGAGCATTATTAGAAGGACATTTTTTACTGTCCTCAGGAAAACATAGTGATAGATATTGTCAATGTGCACGATTATTACAATACCCAGATAAAGCAGAAAAGATTTTAAAATTAGTAGTAGAAAAGATAAAGGATATAGATTTTGATGTAGTTGTAGGTCCAGCTATGGGAGGGGTCATTGTTGCTTATGAAGTTGCTAGACAACTAGGCAAGACAGCAATATTTACTGAGAGAAGAGATGGGATTATGACTTTATCAAGATTTGAAATTGCAAAAGGAACAAAAGTCATTATATCTGAAGATGTTGTAACTACAGGAAAATCAACTATGGAAGTTATTGAAGTGTTAAATAAGTTAGGAGCGGAAATCGTAGGAGTTTGTTCAATAGTTGATAGACGAAATGAGGATTGTAAATTAAAATTACCTCTATATAGTGCCATAAAATTAAATATAGAAGTCTTTGATGTTGATGAGTGTCCGCTGTGTAAAGAGCAGGTTCCTTACTTTAAGCCAGGCAGTAGAATTATAAAATAATTGTCGTAATTAGTCTATAAAAAAAGTTTATTCATCAGTTAAGAATAAATATTCAAACAGTGTATTAAATTTGCATCAAATAAAGTAAAAATGCATAATATTTTAGGCTGTTATGCATTTTTTTGTAGCGCCTCTGTATAATGTGATAATTTGTAATTATTGACATGAAAGTGAAAAAAATTTACTATGAAGTTATAAATATCTTAATATTCTGAATATGTGCGTCGGATAAAATAGTGTTAAAAATATATGGGGGGGTTAATAATGAAAATTGTATTAGCTTTAGGGGGAAATGCATTACAATCAAATCCAAAAGATAAAAGTGCAAAAGCTCAATTAGAAACATGTAAAGAAACGGCAAAATCAATAGTAGATTTGATAGAAGATGGTCATACAATATCTATCGTTCATGGAAACGGACCTCAAGTTGGACAAATAGTAGCTACTGTAGAGGATGCCATAAAGCAAAATGAAACAAATGTATTATTTCCATTTGATGTATGTGGAGCATTCTCACAAGGATACATCGGATACCACCTTCAAAATGCCATTTCAGAGGAACTCGCTAGAAGAAATATAAATAAACCTGTAGCCACAATAATCACTCAAGTTGTTGTAGATAAAAATGATAAGGGGTTTCAAAATCCAACAAAACCAATAGGATCATTTTACAGTAAAGAAATAGCTGAGAAATTAGAAAAAGAACAAGGATATATTATGAAAGAAGATGCTGGTAGAGGATATAGAAGAGTAGTTGCATCACCTAAACCAATAGATGTAATAGAAAAAAATACAATTAAATATTTAGTTGATAGTAACAATATAGTAATATCATGCGGTGGAGGGGGAATACCTGTAATCAGAGAAGATTCAGAGGTTAAAGGAGTTGCCGCAGTTATAGATAAAGATTTTGCAGCAGAGAAATTAAGTGAGATATTAGATGCTGATTGCTTGCTAATATTAACAGCAGTAGAGAGAGTTTGTATAAATTATAATAAACCAGAAGAAAAGTCACTTGATATTATAACTTTAGAAGAAGTTGATAAATATATATCAGAAGGTCAATTTGCACCTGGAAGTATGTTACCTAAAGTAGAGGCATGTAAAAAATTTGTAATGCATGATAATAATAAAGTTGCAATAATTGCTTCTCTTTCAAAAGCAAAAGAAGCATTGAAGGGACTATCAGGTACTAAGATAGTTAAATAGATTTATGAATTGAAAGTAGGGTATCCTATAGAGAAATGAGAGGTTTCTCATTATGAATTAAGGAAGTGATAGTTTATGGAAAAAAGAAATATAGAAGTTTACTCAGAAATTGGTAATTTAAAAACTGTTCTTCTTCATAGACCTGGAAAAGAAATAGAGAACCTTACACCGGAGTATCTAGAACGGCTTTTATTTGATGATATTCCATATTTAAAAATTGCTAGAGATGAGCATGATAAATTTGCAGATTTATTTAAAATCAATGGAGTAGAAGTTTTATATCTTGAGAATTTAGCAGCTGAAGTTGTAAAAAATTCAGAAATTAAAGAAAGATTTATAAATGAAGTTATACGTGAAAGTAATATAGAAAAGGATTATATTAAAAGTGAAATAAAGTCATATCTTTCATCTATGTTACCTAAAGAGATGATAGATACTGTAATGGCAGGAGTTAGAAAAATTGATATCTCTATGAAGGAGAGCTCTAATGAGTATCCATTCTTGCTAGACCCTATGCCAAACTTATATTTTACTAGAGATCCATTTGCTTGTATAGGAAATGGTATATCTCTTAATTCTATGAAAAAGCCTATTAGAAGAAGAGAAAGTATATTTAGTAAATATATATTTAAATATCATCCTCATTTCAAAGACTCTAATATTAAAATTTATTACGATAGAGAAAATGAATTTCACATAGAAGGTGGAGATCAATTAGTATTGTCTAAGGATGTCTTAGCAGTAGGATATAGTGAAAGAACGGACAAAGAGGCTATATTTGCTTTAGCTAAAAATATTTTTAGAGCTAATGAAAGTTTTAAAAATATATTAATATTCGACATACCTAAAATAAGGGCATTTATGCATTTAGATACAGTATTTACAATGGTTGATTATGATAAATTCACCATACATCCAGCTATAGAAGCTAGCTTGAAAGTAACAAATTTAAGTTATGATAAAACTAAAGATGAAATAGTTGCAATAGAAGAGGAAGATAGTCTAGAAGCTATATTATCTAAATATTTAGGTCGTGATATTACCCTTATAAGATGTGGTAATGGAGATCAAATAATTTCAGGAAGAGAACAATGGAATGATGGTTCTAATACCCTAGCTATATCGCCGGGTAAAGTTATAACTTATGACAGAAATTATGTAACTAATGAACTTTTAGATAAACATAATATAGAGGTGTTTTCTATTGCTTCTAGTGAGCTCTCTAGAGGAAGAGGAGGCCCAAGATGTATGTCAATGCCGTTTATTAGAGAAAAATTAAAGTATTAAGTTAAGATTTAAAGTAATAAATCTTAATGATTATTTAAGTATAGCTAAGTATAAAAATATTAATTAGGGGGAATTGAATATGTTTAACCTTAGAAACAGACACTTTTTAACACTTATGGATTTTACACCAAAGGAAATTAATTTTTTACTTGATTTAGCTCAAGATTTAAAAAAAGCTAAGTATACTGGAGTTGAAGAGCAAAAATTAAAAGGTAAAAACATAGCATTATTGTTTGAAAAAGATTCAACAAGAACAAGATGTGCATTTGAAGTTGCTGCACATGATCAAGGAGCTCATGTAACATACCTTGGACCAACAGGTAGTCAAATGGGAAAAAAGGAATCTATAGCAGATACTGCTAGAGTTTTAGGAAGAATGTATGACGGAATAGAATATAGAGGATATGGACAAGAAATAGTTGAAGAGCTTGCAAAATATGCAGGAGTTCCGATATGGAATGGACTTACAAATGAAGATCATCCAACTCAAATATTGGCTGACTTTTTAACAATAAGAGAACATTTCTCAAAGCCACTTAGTGAAATAAAATTTGTTTATGCTGGTGATGGTAGAAATAATATGGCAAATGCTCTTATGATAGGTGCCGCTAAAATGGGAATGGATTTTAGAATAGTAGCACCAAAATCATTATTCCCAGAAGATGAATTAGTTAAAAAATGTGAAAAAATTATAAGTGAAACTGGTGGTAAAATAACATTAACTGATAATGTTGAAGAAGGTGTTAAAGACGTAGATGTTATATATACAGACGTTTGGGTATCAATGGGAGAGCCTGATGAGGTTTGGGAACAAAGAATTAAATTATTAATGCCGTATCAAGTTAATAAAAAGATGCTAGAGTTAACAGGTAATAAAGATGTTAAGTTCATGCATTGCTTACCAGCTTTTCATGATGTAAAAACTAAAGTTGGAAAAGAGATATATGAAAAATTCAGCATAGAATCAATGGAAGTTACTGATGAAGTATTTGAAAGCTCTGCTTCTATAGTGTTTGATGAAGCTGAAAATAGAATGCATACTATAAAAGCTGTTATGGTTGCAACTTTAGGATAGTAAGATAGTTAAGCTAGCCCTAGGAATAATCCTTTGGGCTAGTTTTTATTTAAGCTATTTTTAATAAATTAATAAGCTAATACTTTTTTAAGATTACTAAGTAACAATTTATAAATACTCTGTAGTTTATAGAATTTATATTAAACTATTATTTTGTCGATATTATTTAATATATTTGATTTGAAATATACTGAGTGATAATAGTAATATAAGTATATAACAAACAATTGAACCAATATGTTCCTTATATGTAAATTTATTAACGTATTTAATGATATACACTTAAAGCAAATTAATTTAATAATTACATAATAAGATAAAGAGAGGATATGTTATATGAAAAAAGAATTAATTTGGAAGGCATTAGATGGATTTTCTACAGAGCATTTATGCCTTTATGAAGATCAAGATGGAATAATAGCTAACTCTGTTGTTATAGGAATGAATGAAAATACACCATTTCGTATTAATTATGAGATAAATTGTGACTTAAACTGGAAGGTAAATAAAGTTGATATAAGGAGATTTGATAGTAAATCTACAAATATCACTTTATTATCAGATGGTAATGGAATTTGGAGAAAAAGTTGTGGTGAAGAGATAGAAGATTTAAGAGGCTGTGTAGATATTGATATTTCTATTACACCTTTTACTAATACTATTCCAATTAGGAGATTATCTTTAAATCTTGGTGAATCAAGTAAAATAAAAGTAATTTATATTGACGTTCATAATCTTAAACTAAAGCCTGTAACCCAGAAATATACTTGTTTAGAGTCAAACTTAGAGGGATTTAAGTATAGATATGAAAATTTAAATAGTGGCTTTGTTACTGAATTTTTTGTTGATAAAGAAGGTTTAATAATTGATTATCCAGATATATTTGGAAGAGTAGATAATAGGAACTATTAGTGTTGTATATATGTAAATTATAAAGTTTTAAAATTGTTTTATTTTAAATACAATAGGAAGATCAATAGTAATGAAGAATACAAAAAAAGGTATAGTTATAACTATTTGTTTATTATCCTTAATAGGAGTCTATAAGTATATAGATTTTAACAGAGAAGATATTTTTAAAATAAGAGATGTAGATTGGAAAGCAGAAACAACACTTTGGACTGATAATAGTAAGAATAATATGTATAATATTAAATTTAAAGTATTTGATGGAACAGACACAAAGGAAATAATTACAGATAAATCTGCTTATGATATGAAAATTAACACTGACGTTGATAAAGGTGAGTTAATAATAAAAATTTACAATGATAAAAAAATATTATTTGAAAAGAGTGGTTTAATAGACGAAACTATAAAGATTTCTAATGAGGATAATAAAAATGTAAAAGTTGAAGCCATAGGAAAAAAAGCTAAAGGAAATATTAAATATATCGATATATTTAATATTATATAAGGAGTAATTATTATTAAATGATATAGAATATTAATTTAAAATATTTTCTGATAATACCATTATTATTCTTTACAGTAACAATAATATCTGTTAAATTATAATTACAATAAAAGAGAGAAACTTGATTAATTTGCATATATTAAAAATAGAATATTAGGTATATTTTTCGATTAATTCTAGAAAAATATATATATGATAATTTTATAATTTAGGAGGAAATATTATGAAAAAGTATGTTTGTGTAGTATGTGGATATGTTTATGACCCAGCTGAAGGAGATCCAGATAATGGAGTAGCACCAGGAACATCTTGGGAAGATGTTCCTGAAGAGTGGTTATGCCCATTATGTGGAGTAGGTAAAGATCAATTCGAGGAAGAATAAAATATAATTTACACATAATAAAAGTCACTATTTTAATAGTGGCTTTTTTATAATATAAAAAAATAATCATAAAACTTTATTACTCTTAATATTATATATCATCAATTAGGTTATAAATTAGGCAGAAGGAGAGAAGATTATGTTAAATGAAGTTCCAACGGTGATTTATGATTTGGAAGGAATTCCTATGAGAGTAATAAAGGCTTCTAAAATTTTTTTCAAAAATAGAGATGAAGAAGGTTATATACTTCATATAGAAAAAGCTGAAAAAGTTACTGCTGTAAGTGAATTTGAACTTAAATATATAGATGACAAGTATGTTTTAAACAGGAAAATTTTTAGAGAGATAATATTGGTATAATTTTAAAGTAAAAGGGGCAATTCTATTATTGGAAGTTGCTCTTTTTATTTATGTAAAAACTTCTAAAAAAATATAAATAAATTTTTCTAATTTGTGCAAACTAATACTATAAAAGAACGAGGAGGATTTAAACTATGAAGAAAAATTTAAAAACACTATTATGCTCAGTAATGGTATTATCTATTTTCACACTTCCTTTAATGGGATGTCGTACAACTACAACAACAGACGGTAATAAAACAACAAATGGTACTAACACAACAAATGGTACTAACACAACGAATGGTACTAATAAAACAAATGGAAACAATACAACAAATGGTACTAACACAACAAATGGAAACAATACAACAAATGGTACCAATACAACAAACGGAAATGCGGATACAAAAAGAGCACAAGATATAAGCACTAAAGTTAAAGCTGTAAAAGGAGTAAGTAGAGATGCTGTAGTTGTTAACGACAATACTGCTATAGTTGGTGTTACATTAGAAAACACTGATATGAAATTAGATGATAACATGAGAAGATCTATAGAAACTGCAGTTAAAGAAGTAGACCCTAATATTACAACTGTTAAAATAACTAACGATACAACTCTATTTGACAGAATACAAACTATGGCTAACGATGTTATGAATGGAAAAACAATGACAGATATTAGAACTAACTTTGATACTTTAGTAAATGATATTAGATAATAGAACTAATAAAAAACTCTACGAAAAAGTCGTAGAGTTTTTTTATTTTAGGTAACATTTGTTACCGATTATTTTATATTTAATTGATATAATTTCATTGTAAGGTAAATAAACAGAAAATATTGTTTAGATAAATTGAAGTAAAAAGTATTTCTATTTATTGAAGGAGTTAAACAAAAATGTTTGAAGCAATTAAAAATATATTTAAATCAAAGGCAGAGGGGGAAAAAGAAATGTCAATGTTTTGTTATCAATGCGAGCAGACAGCTGGAGGAAAGGGTTGCTCTAAAGTAGGAGTTTGTGGTAAAAATCCTAGAGTTGCAGCACTACAAGATTTATTAATTCATCAATTAAAGGGTATAGGATTATATGGAGAAAAGCTAATTGAAAAAAATATTAAAATTGAAAATGAAATAAATGAGTTTATGATGGATGGACTATTTTCCACATTAACAAATGTTAACTTTGATGAGGAGAGATTTGTTAAATATATAAATAGATCAGAAGAGATTAAAAGAGCATTAGAGAATAAAGCCGGTGCAATGGTTGGAAACGATATAGCTATGTACATTTCACCAAAAACTGTTGATGATATGGTTAATGAAGGAATGAAACATGGAGTAATGAATGATGGGTCACCAAATGAGGATATTCGTTCATTAAGAGAGTTAATAGTATATGGACTAAAAGGTATAGCAGCTTATTCACATCAAGCGAATGTTTTAGGAAAGTCTGATGAAAGGGTTAATAACTTTTTCTATAAAGCTTTAGCAGGAATAACTAAATTAGAGAATGGAATTGGAGAGTTATTCGATTTAGCGATGGAATTAGGACAAGTTAACTTAATAGTTATGGAATTATTAAGTAATACAAATAGAGGATTCTATGGAGTTCCTGAGCCAACAGAAGTATTAATTACAAAGAAAAAAGGTCCATTTATAATAGTTTCAGGACACGACTTAACAGATTTAAAACAACTATTAGAGCAAACAGAAGGAAAAGGAATAAATATATACACTCATGGAGAAATGTTACCATGTCACGCTTATCCAGAACTTAAAAAGTATAAGCACTTAGTAGGAAATTATGGTGGAGCATGGCAAGATCAGCAAAAAGAGTTTGACAACATTCCAGGTTGTGTTGTAATGACAACAAACTGTATACAAAAACCAAGAGAAACTTATAGTGATAGAATATTTACTACAAGTGTAGTAGGTTGGCCAAATGTTGCACATATAGAAGAAACAAATGGAATTAAAGATTTCACTCTAGTTATTGAAAAAGCTTTAGCACTAGGCGGATGGAGTGAAGATGAGGCAGAAAAGAAAATATTAGTAGGATTTGGACATGAAGCTACATTAAATCATGCAGATGCTATAATTAATGCTGTTAAATCAGGTGCTATAAGACACTTCTTCTTAGTAGGCGGATGTGATGGAGCTAAACCAGGAAGAAATTACTACACTGACTTTGCAGAAAAAGCTCCAAATGATACAGTAATATTAACATTAGCTTGTGGTAAATATAGATTTAATAAATTAGATTTAGGAACAGTTGCAGGTCTTCCAAGACTATTAGATGTAGGCCAATGTAACGATGCATATTCAGCAATTAAGATTGCATTAGCTTTAGCAGAAGCCTTTGAATGCGGAGTGAATGATCTACCATTATCAATGATACTTTCATGGTATGAACAAAAAGCAGTATGTATATTATTAACATTGTTATCAATAGGAATTAAGAACATTAAGCTTGGACCATCACTACCAGCATTTGTGTCTCCAAATGTACTGAATGTATTAATAGAAAAATTTAATATAGCCCCAATATCAACTGTAGAAGAAGATTTAAAAGCTGCTTTAGGCGAATAATAAAAAACCGTGACTGTGATGTCACGGTTTTTTTATTACAATAAATGAAGAGGTCTTTATATTATCAAATAGATATCCATCTTCATATTTATAAATATATTTATCTATAAATTCTTTAAGTATAGATATTTGCAATTCATTTTTTACTCTAAAGTGCTCTTTAAAAAACTTTAAGGCATCATCATAGTTTTTAAAAAATTGAGGGAAGTTATAGGTTAATTCTTTATGCTCATATTTACAGTTAAGCAATTGTAAATTCTCTAAGGTGTCATTGATGTTAAATTTCCGTGTAGATCTATTAATCATTTTATAAAATATTTCAGCACTAAAGTTAGACTTAGTTGGAATTACAATAAAACCATAATCAATAATTAAATCATAAAATCTTAATAGGCTTTCTCTAGAAGTTGCACCGCCACCATGAATGCTTAATGTAATATCGTGAGGCTTTATTTTAGCATTTTCAAAAGGTGATAATATAAAATCAATATTATATATTTTCTTTGACTTTGCTTTCCTTTTAAAAAAGTTTAACATATTGAAGGAAGAATCTACAGCAGTTATATGCTTAACGTCTTTAGAAAGGGGAATAGAAAATGTACCAATACCTGAACCTATATCTAAGAGAGTTTTATTTTTTAAATTAGGTACATAATTTTTTATCTCATCTACAATGATTTTTATATATTCACACTTTTTATAGTTAATAGCTTCATCATAGAATTGAATTAATTCCTCACTCCAATAGAAAGCATCTTTTTTCTTAAGTGCTACTTCAAAATTAGCTAATATAGGTATTAATTCTTCTAGGAGAATATCTCTATTTTCTTTATTAACTTCTATTATAATAACATCATTTCTACTTCTTATATTATTTAAAAACTCACAATCTCTCTTTTCTAAAACTCCAATAACTGTAGTAGTACTATCTAATAGTTTAAATACAATATCTTGAAACTTATAAGTTTTAGCCTCCATGAAGCCCAGCCCATCCATAATAATTACATTTCTTTTATAGAAGCTTTTTTCTAATATACTAAAGCCACCTTCGTTAAAAGAAGATAAAAAAATCTCAGCATCATTGAGGTGATCATTTAAAGACATTTTTGATATGGTATATTCCTCATTACCATCATATAAAGAAACTAAGTTAAACTTAACAGTATGGTTATCTATAATTTTTTCTGTAATATATCCTCCTATAGAAGTGTTGATTTTTTCAATTAACTTTTTTAATATAGTAGATTTTCCTATACCCATTTCACCAGTTAAAAATAAATTTCTCATATACTAAAATCCTTTCAAGCTTATATCTAATTTGGAGTTATTTATGAGTTATATTCTTCGTTAAATTCTTGATTCCTTTAAAGTATATTTTCATTGATATAGAAAAAATAATAATATATATCTAATACAAATAATTTATATAAAACGGAATATTTGAAAATAATTATATAAATATCAATATCATGTATATGTATCAATATTTCCACTTTAAGAATATAAAGGTATTAAAGTATATTTTGGAAGGGGATGTTCTTATGAGTGGAGTTTTGGTACAAGTTTTAATTATTATTACTATAGTGCTCGGAATTACAGGTATAGTATTAATATTTAAAAAGAATAATATAGAACCAAAGGAAAAAGCGTTTGAAAATATTTATACTATATTGATAATGCTCCAAAGCTTAGGATTTGCTGATAAAGAAACTAAAAAAAATTTAAGGCTAATTATGGAAGGAGTAAAATATGTAGAAGATAATTTTAAAGATTCCCCTAATAATGTTAAAGAGAACCAAGCTTTTAACTTTATTAAGGAACAATTAGATATTTTAAAATTTGATAATATATTAAGTGATGATGATATAAGAACTTTTATAAGATTAGCAGTTACTTTTTTAGAGCCTACTGAATTAGTTGAAGGAGAAGAAAATAAACCTGAGCAAGAATAAGATAATGATATAGTCTAATTTAAAGGTGAAAGTAAATTCTATAAGGTATTTGAAGTACAAAAATATATTATAAGAATGAAACGAGGTTTGGGAATACAGTTTTTATATTTCAATTTTCAGTGGAAAAAGCGTGATGTTTAGTCACGCTTTTCTTTTGAGCTCTCTAATAAAAGACAAATACTTTGAGAAGATATTCCTTCACCACTACCTGTAAAACCTAAACCTTCTTCTGTAGTAGCTTTTACATTTATTTTATTCTCTTCTATATTTAAAGCATTAGCTATATTTTTTACCATAGTAGATATATGAGGTGCCATCTTAGGCTTTTGAGCAATTATAGTTGAATCTATATTACTTATTTCAAAATTGTTATCCTTTAAGAGCTTACCAACACACTCTAATAATGTTATACTTGAAATTCCTTTGTATTTAGGATCAGTATCAGGAAAATGCTTTCCTATA
The DNA here is from genome assembly GCF_965112025.1 of Clostridium sp. Marseille-Q7071. NCBI lineage: Bacteria > Bacillati > Bacillota > Clostridia > Eubacteriales > Clostridiaceae > Clostridium > Clostridium sp. Marseille-Q7071. Next base: position 421,203 of record NZ_CBCOPR010000001.1, on the reverse strand, counting down.
TCACCTAGTGAAGAAGCACCCAATAGACTATCCATTATAGCATGTATTAAAACATCTGCATCAGAATGTCCTAACAATCCTTTTTCATAAGGGATTTCTACACCGCCAATAATTAGCTTTCTATTTTCAACTAATTTATGTACATCATATCCAAGACCAATTCTCATATTATTCCTCCTAAATTAAAATTTAATTAAACTATAATATATCATTAATTAAATACATAATCAATTTATAATATATAGAAAAAAGTACGCCTTTGCGTACTATAATAAATTCCTAAAATCATATATTTGTGCTTTTGGTGGGATTTCTTTATTTTTTGTTTTAAAGATATTTTTTAGATGAAAAATAACTAGGCTTAAAGTTATTTTAGGTTTAAGCTTGTATCTAGTTTTAGTCTGAAAATTCACATAAATTATATTATTCTTCATCATACCAGCCCCTTACTTAAAATTTTTATTAAAAGCTCATGGTTCTGTTTGCAATTTAAATTATATCATGAACTGAGAAATAATGGAATATTTAAAATCTTAGCAATTATTAAAAGATTGTAAATTAATTAACAGAGTTTATAGTAAAAGAAGAATTATATAAAAAATATAAAAATTAGTATATGCAACTTATCCCCAAATTATTCACAATTATGTGGATAATGTTAATAATATTGATAAAATAATATAATAAAAGTAAAATAATTTTAAAAAATATTTTGATAATATTATATTTTTCAAATAAACACTTTTTTATTAGACTATTAACATCAATTCCACAAATTATCAACATGCAAAATGTGGACAATGTGTATAAGTAAAAGCTTATCCACAGAATCTTGATAAATTTTTAGACTTTTAAATAGAAATATCTTAGAAGCTGTATATTGATTGTTGATAACTTATTAGTGTTAATTAATTAACTAAATCTAAATATTAATATTATTTAAAGAATTTGCAAAAATTTAATAAAGTGATATAATTATCCATGGTGATCACTAAGGTTAAAAATGTCAAAAATAAGGAACTATAATGCTTTATTAAAATACCAAATATTTCTTATTAAAATACTAAATATTTTAAACTAATATTAATTTTTATAGCTAAATAGCAGATGGCTAAATAGCTGATTGTTTTTAGGAGGAAATAATTATGAAAAAAGTATTATCTATTATTTTAGCTGGAATGATGACATTCTCACTAACAGCTTGTGGAAGTAAGGCAACAACTGAAACAAGTAAAGAAGTTACTAAAGAAGAAACAAAAACAGAAGAGGTTAAACATGAAAGCTTTGAATCATTATTAAATGCAATAGCAGAAAAAGATTATAGCTATTCAGAGGTTGACACTATAAAAATAATGAAAGAAGAAGATGTAACTAAGTATCAAGAAAAAGCAAAAGCTATAGTTGATAAAGCAATGGAAGATAATAAAATAGAAGTAGCAAAAGCAAAAGTTTATCCATATTATAGAAATGCAAATGGGGATAAATCAGAGAAAGATTATGTAGTTGTTTATGGAGATGATAAAGCTCCTACTACAGTTTATGAAATAGTATTAAATATTTCAGACGAATTTGAGCCAAGCTTAAAAGAAGTTAAAGAAACAAAAGATATAGTTGATGATCAATTTAAAACTTTATTTGCTGATGAAGTAAAATAGTTTTCAACAGTAAATTAACAAGTTATCCACAGTGAACATGTTAATACTGTGGATTAAAAAAGCATGGAGCATATGCTCCATGCTTTTTATTATAGGAAATTATGAAAAGGAGCTGTATGGCTAATTTATAAAATTAGAAATTACTTATTAATTTTTATAGACGCTTCTTCTGTTTTTACTGAGCTTTCTACAAGCTGATTTATAGTATTCATTTCTTCTTTCGTCAAATATCTCCAATTACCAATAGGTATATTATCAAGGGTCACGTTCATGATTCGAATTCTTTCTAATTTAGTAACGTTATATCCTAAATATTGGCACATTCTTCTGATTTGTCTATTTAAACCTTGAGTTAATATTATTCTAAAGACATATTTGCTTTCTTTTTTAATTTTACATTTTTTTGTTATTGTATCTAATATAGGCACTCCACTGCTCATTTTATGAATGAATTCATTGGTAATGGGCTTGTCAACAGTAACTATATATTCTTTTTCATGATTGTTTCCTGCTCTTAAAATTTTATTTACTATATCTCCATCATTAGTTAAGAATATTAATCCTTGAGAAGGTTTGTCTAATCTTCCTATGTGAAATATTCTTTCAGGATAGTTAATATAGTCTATTATATTTCCTTTTATATGTCTTTCAGTAGTGCAAGTAATTCCTACAGGTTTATTGAAAGCAATATAAACTTGTTTCTTTTTAGGCTTAATTATTTTATTATTAATTTTAACTATATCTTCAGAAGTTACTTTTGAGCCTATTTCTGCTTTTTTATCATTTATATATACGAAGCCTTTTTCGATTAGTCTATCTGCCTCTCTTCTAGAACAAAATCCACTTTCGCTAATATATTTATTTAGTCTTATTTCTTCACTAATATGGCCAGTCATATTACACCTTCCTTTAAATATCAACATTATTAATTATTATATACTTTGAACCTCTCACCACTAAAGTGGCGAGATTCTTTATACGTTGTTTGATATTTAAGTTTCCGCTTATAATTAAGCCACCCTTAAACGTATTGGATTGTTCAAAAATCCATTATCTTATCTAAAGACTTTGGAGTATATTTTAAATACTTTCTTAAAATATTATAGCTTCCATTTATATCAGCATTAATTAATATACCTCCATTTGATTTAAATAATCCATGCTGAATTCTTCTTGATTTATTATAGTGCTTTTTATCTATTGGCTCTAAATCTAAAGCACTACAACCACTTGTATAACTTTCATTTTATATATTAACTGTTATTCCTAATAATTTAGCTTTATATTTAACCTTATGTACTAATTGTTATTGAGGTATTTGAACAAAGTTTTTAGCAGTGTTTTCTTGTTTAATTCCACTAAAATCACCTATAGCAACAGTATGACATCTATTAGCTATAGCTAAACTTATTATCTTTTACTTGATTTATGAATATAATCTTTAATGAAATTATTTCTTCTATAATTTTTAATTGTTCTTGATCTAATTTAGGATAATATTTAAAGCTTAATTTCATCTTTTCACCTTCCTTTTTAAGATTATAACATACGTTGGCGATTCATCCTATGACTGAAGTTACGGGTATTCTCGTCACGTTTATGATTATAAAATCTATATTAACGCGCTTAAAATACAAATTTATTATAGGAGAATATGAGAAAATTTATTAAAAAGGGAAAATAATTATATAAAAGGTATGGAATTTCATGTATAATTTAAAATAAGTTTTATAATATATGTAAAATATTATAAAGCTTATTTTAATTTTTAAAAATTTTTAAACTAGGGGGGAGGGGAAATCATATGAAAAAACTTTGGCGTAGTTTAGGTACTATAGTTATGACTATGATATTTATATTTTTGTTAAATATTAACATTGCTAAGGCTTCAATTTTAGAAATAGAACATAAGATTGATCAACCTATTAATAAAGTTTGGACGATATATCTTAATGATAGATTGAGCAGCAATATGATAAATAATCTATCTGATAATATTATAGTCATAACAGCTAATAGTGAGCGTCCAGCTGTAACTTTTAGTTATGATGCTACTAATAAAACAATTAGAGTAAATCCGCCATCTGGTGGTTATAAGTATAATGAAACTTATAGCATTATGGTGAAAGATTCTCTAGTTAGCGAAAATGGAGTTAAACTTATTTCAGGTGCAGTTATAGATTTTACTACGGTTAAAGCACCAAATAGTACAGTAAACACAAGTAAGGGAACAGTAACTTACAAAGATTATGGATTTACCTTAGATCAATTTGTGGACAAGCAGATGAATCAACGTCCAATATATAACCGTTGGGCACCGTTTAATACAAGTGCAAGCCGTATAAGTGTTAAGCAATTTGCTGATGCAGAAAGATTTTCAGTAAGTGATTATGGTATGTACCAATTTTTAAAGTTGAACTATATGGAAGGCATAACTGCTAATGATTTAGATGTTCAGCTTAAAGGAAAAGGTATTTTAAATGGATTAGGAAAAGCTTTCGATAGTGCTGCAAAGAAGTATAATGTAAGCCAAGCTTATTTAGTGGCACACTCAATTTTAGAAACAGGAAATGGAACTTCTAAACTTGCTACTGGTGTGGATTATAAAGCTCCAGATGGAAAGACTGTTAAAGTGTACAATTTGTTTGGTATAGGCGCATTCGATAGTGATCCTATAAATGGAGGAGCTAAAAGAGCCTATGAAGAAGGATGGATGACTCCTGAAAAAGCTGTTGAAGGTGGAGCAAAATGGATAGCTGAAAATTATATACATAGGTCAGAATCATCATCCAGAGAGCCAGACCAAGATACACTATATAAAATGAAATGGAATGTAGAAAATTTTGCCAGTCCTTGGCATCAGTATGCAACAGATATAGCTTGGGCTTATAAACAGGTAGGTAGAATTAAAAATATATTAGATAATATACCAAATGCTAAATTGCAATTTGAAATACCTAGATTTGTAAAATAAAAGGTTTTGACTTTTAGTCAAAACCTTTTATTTTATTAAAATTTATTATTATTATTATTTACATTTATAATATATTTTTTCTCATCAGCATATTTTATAAACTTTTCTAGATCCAAAATATTATTCTTTTTATTTTTAGTTACATATATTTTTACTTCACCCATATGAAATCCATCCGGTATCTTTAATTGCTTTTGGTTAATAGCCTCATCAAATAACATCATTAATCCATCATTTAGGGAATTTCCCACAATATTTACGCTATTAGTTAATTTAAATCCATTAGAATCTGTAGCAGATGCTTTTACTATCTTATTGTTATTATTAACATCTATTTTAACAGTACAATTCATATCTGCAACTAAAGATGTTTTAACAGAAAAAGCATTAAAAATATATATGATACCTGCAATTAAGAAGATAAATATTATTCCAGGAATTAAATATGAGAAGAAAGTAGGTTTTTTAATTACACTGCCAGTATAAAGTTGCCCAATAACAGGCTTTACATTGTTTCGTCTTACAGTAACAAACTCTTTGCCTTTTGTAACTAGATAAACTTTATTACCATCAATATTAATGACCTTACCAGTTTTATCCATAAATAATCACTCTTTCATCTAAGTATTAGAATTAGACATATGAAATAAAATAACTAGTTAAAGATGGGACATATATTTTGCATCAGACAAGAAGATAGGTATTCATGATAGTATACTATTATAGAGCTCTGGCGACGCAGTATGATACAAAATATATGAACATACTGACTAGTTATTTCTTGAATATGCCTTAAATAAACTGCTGTAGATTTTATATTAAGCACATGATTTGAGTTTAAAAACCATTAATTTTATTATTGATATAATAAATATTTTACTGTTAAAATCTAGATAAGTATATAATATCACATAATTGAATGTTGGTGAAAGAAATAGTATGTATTGTGAATTAGATTTTATAAGAGACTGCAAATATAAAAGTAAAATTATTAGAAAAGAAAATTATAGATGTAGAAAGATTAGAAGAAAATAGTTCTGTTTTTTTAAGGAATATAAAATTAAAGAATTAATGAGATTAAAAACAGTAGAAATAAATTTTAATAAATTGAAATATGCTTTTCAAGATTGCAAGTATTAAATGGTAAATATATGTAATTACGTAGAGAAATAATATCTTTAATAGATTGTATAATATTAGATTTGGAATAGAATATTTATGGAAAATTGTTATAATATTCTTATAATTAAATTTCAAATTGTATTTAATAACTAAGTAAGCTATATTTTGCATTCATATTTACTACATATTTGTACTTAGAATGCAAAGTAGTCTAACAGTACTTTTGTTACAATTGAATACGAAAGGAGAAGCCAAGAATAATTAATTAAACAAAATATATCAAAGGTTTTAAATTTATGGGGTAGGGGGACAGCTTAATGAAAAATACTAAGAAAATTTATTCTATAATAATAGGGATTATGTTAATATCTATATTAATATTTCAGTATGTTATTAATGTAAATCTTTATAAAAATCCACCATCTGATAGATGGAGCAAGGAAGTGCAAATAGGTAAGGGAGATATTAAAAACAATCCGGTTCTGATTAAAGATGATGATAAAATTATAGTAGGGTATGAAAATAAAGATCAACTATGCTTAGTTGCAACGGATAGAGTAGGAAAAAAATTAAATGAGAAAAGCTATAATGTAAATGAAGACTTTATAATGGATACTACACTTGTTAAAACTAAAGATGGATATTTATTTAACTTCAGATCTACGGAAAATTCAATAGGTTATATAGGTACTTTAGTTTTAGATAAAGATTTTAACAAAATTGATGAGCGAAGAATAACTAATGTAAATTCCATGTGTCAATTAGAAGATAACTTGTTATTAATAAGCTATAATGACAGGCTGGAACTAATAAATACGGAAACCTCTTATAAAACTTCTATTAATACTAAAAAAGCAGATATGATTTCAGCAGTAAAAAATAAAGATGGCTACTTTATAAGTTTATTACAAGATGAAAGGGATTTTAAGGCAGTATATATAAAAGATAATAAGTTTCAAGAGATAAGGGACATAATAACAATAGAAAGAATAGACAATCTATCTTATAGTAACCTAGCTTGTTCACAGGATGATAAATATGGATATATATTAATAGAGCAAAAATATAAAGGTGAATTTATGGGTACTAGAGTAATTCAGTTTGATTTAAAGGGAGATGAAGTAACTTTAAAAGAATTAAAAGTTAATAATAACAAGAATGCTCATGATAATGTAGGTATTTATTCAGAAGAAGGTGCTAGGTTCTTAGCCACTACAGAAAGAGTTTTTGGTAAAAAAGATATTCAAGAAAATATAGTGGATTATGTTATTGATGATGGAGAAGTTAAGTTTTTTGATTATGCAACAAGGCTTAGAAATCTTTGTATATATCCTTCTATAAATGAGGATATAATGGCATTCATAAGTTTTTCTGGACAAGATCAATATAATGTTAATTTAGCTTCCATGAATGATGAGTTTAAAGAAGTTAATAATGTTCCTAGAAATTCAGAGTATGGTATGGCATTTACTGCAATGTTGCAAGGTTCTTTATATGCATTAGCGTATATATTTGTATATGGATTAAGATGGATAATACCTTCATTAGTACTAGTAGGAATAATAAGCTTTTTTGATTATAGTATTAGTACTAGTAAGAGACTTAAATTATTTATAGGTAGTGGGATTATAACTACAATCATAAAAATTATGAGCATTATTTCTGTAGTATATACTCAATATCATTATGCAATTCCAGATGTAATTGCATCGAAATTTATAGGAGCAATGATTTGTATAATAATAAGCTTCTTTAGCTATGCTTTAGCATATGAAATGTATAAAAAAGATTTAGATAATGTTATGATGATTTCCTTTTCTATAGGATTATTAATAGATACAGCATTAACTTTATTAGTCTTTGTACCATCAATGGTATAATTTATGCAACAGAAATAACTTTATAATTAAAATTAATAATAAGTAAGAGGCAACTGATATGCAGTATATTATAGGATTCCACAATAAAAATTTAATTTATACGTTATTTTAATTTCCATAACAAAAAATCTTTTTTATAAATTAAAAATTAAGAATGAAAAATGAAGAATTATAGTTAAAACTCCACGGCTAAAGCCTTTGGAGTTTTTTAAAATTAATTTTATTTTAGAAATTCACTCTTAGTAAATTTCATCATCAATTCTTCATTCTTAACTATTAATTCTTAATCTTCAAGGAATTAAGCTATTCTTATAAAAAGTTTATTTTCCACAGTATATTTTAAGTCTTCACATTGTATCCCTATAGCATTGGTGATAAAAGTCTTGATACAGCCTCCTTAATTCGTACTATTAAGCTCCTTTTTTTCATATGTTCTTCAGTTAGAAAGGTTGAGCTTTTAATATCATTTAAAAAGGAATCTTCTACATCTTTAGTAGTATCTTCATCATATATTATAGCATTTACTTCAAAGTTTAAGTTAAAACTTCGTATATCCCAATTAGCAGTTCCAATACTACACATTCTTCCATCTACTGCTATCATTTTACTATGGATAAATCCAGTATTATATGTATAACATTTTACACCTGCTTCAATTAAGTCCCATACGTAAGATTTACTAGCCCAATAAACAAACATATGATCAGGTTTAGCAGGTATTATAATTCTTACATCAATACCAGATAGTGCAGCTATTTTTAGTGCTGTTAATATACTATCATCTGGAACTAAATACGGCGTTTCTATATAAATATTTTTTTCAGCTCTATTAATCATTTTTAAATAAGCATTTCTTATAGCACCCCATTGAGAATCTGGACCACTAGAAATAATTTGAGCACATTTATTACCTATTTGTCCTTTTATAGGGAAATACTTAGGTCCCATTGTTATATCTTCTTTTGCAGCAAATCTCCAATCAAGTAAAAATCTCATTTCCAAAGAATCTACAGCATCTCCAGTTATATAAAGATGCATATCTCTCCAAAATCCAAATTTTTTAGAACGGCCTAAATATTCATCTCCTATATTAAGGCCACCAATAAAACCATGAATTCCATCTATAGTACAAATTTTTCTATGATTTCTGTAATTTACTCTTAAATTTATATAAGGTATAAAAGGTGGGAAAAAGCAGCTAATTTCACCACCAGCTTTTACAAGGGGTTGAAAGAAATTTTTAGGAAGTCTTAAACATCCCATTCCATCATATAAAAGTTTAACTTCAATACCTTCTTTAGCCTTCTCTACCAATACATTTAATATCTCATTTCCAATATCATCATTTTTAAATATATAATATTCCATGTGTATAAAATTTTTAGCGTTTTTAAGACACTCTATAAGCTTAGGAAATTTTTCATCGCCATTGTTTAAAAGCTGGATGTCATTATTGCTTGTAAAAATAGCATTATCTGTACTTAGATTTAACCTAATAAAATCATGATATTCAGATAATAGTTCATTATTTTTTACTATATAATCATTTTTTAATATATTTTTCTGATCTTTAGTAATAGAAAGTAAATTATCTTCTTCTTCTTTTTTATAATAGAAAAATTTTTGCTTTCTTAAGTCTTGACCTACAAATAAATAGAGTACGAATCCCAAAATGGGAATAAAATACATAATCATAATCCATGTCCAAGTACTTGCAGGATTCCTTCTTTCAAAAAGGATTACTATAACAGCAAAAACTATATTAATTAAAAATATAAAATTAAAAATATCTTTAAAAATACTATAAAATTCCATCATACTCTCCTTAAAGTTATAATTATAAAGAAAATTAGGTTAGAGTTACGGTTATATAATCTTAACTTCATTTGTGTTAACTATATTATTAGTTTTCACTATTACTAAATAAATATTAGCTCTAAAATATTACATTATTATAAAATTTTAAGAAGCCAATAATATGATAACACAAATTATAGTTATAAGCTTTAAAAATAATTATAATTTAAATTTAAAAATGAATTAAAGTAACTATTAAGTTCTATAATTAAGAAAGAATATACTAGGTATTTTAAATAAAATCACTAGAAATACTGATTAATTATTTTAAATATAATTAAATTAGCTTACGATGTAAATCCTATATTATATCATTATATTATAAGAATTATATTTCCATAAATAGTTTATTTACAATACATTAATAGTTTGTTTACAACTAATATTAAATATGTTATAACATATGAGTGTTTATTGATACAAAGGAGGGAATGATGATGGAAAAGGTTTTCAAAAAAGAAGAACTAATGAAATATTTTATGATAATATTAGGAACAACTCTGTTAGCTTCAGCTATAAATATGTTTTTTAAACCTAATCAATTAGTTATAGGAGGAATTTCAGGACTTGCCATAGTTTTAGAATACATTACATCTAAAATAATTGGATATGGAATTCCACTTTGGATAACAAATATAGTTGTTAATATCCCACTATTTATATTAGGGATAAAATTAAAAGGAAAGTCCTTTGGGGGTAAAGCTATATTTGCTTCATTATACTTATCCTTTGCGTTATGGTATACAGAGTTTTTACCAGTTATAAATGTAGAATTAATATTAGTAAGTATATTTGGATCCATTATATTAGGAGCAGGAATAGGGCTAGTATTAAAGGCATCTGCTAGCACAGGAGGAACAGACCTTGCAGCAACAATTATAAAACATGTGTTTCCAAGTGTATCTTTAGCTAAAGTCATGGGACTTATAGATACATGTATAATTATTTTAGGAATAGTAGTATTTGGCATACAAAAGGGAATGTATGCATTAATAGCTATATATATTATATCCACAGTAGTAGATAATATAATAAGTGGTGGTAATGCTTCGAAATCAGTACATATTATTTCTGATAAAGCTGATGAAATTGCAGTAGCTTTAATGAAAGAGTTAAATAGGGGAGTTACAGGTCTAAACGGTACAGGAATGTATACTAAAGAAAATAAAAAAATACTATTTGTTGTCTGCGATAAAAATGAAATAGTAGAATTACAAAGAATAGTAAAAGAAATAGATGATAAAGCATTTTTAACAATAACAGATATTAAAGAAGTTTTTGGTAAAGGCTTTTCAGAACCACAAGTTATAAAATAATAAGAGATTATAGGAAAGATAACTAGTAAGTATGATAATACATTTGACTAGTTATTTTACTTTAAATAACTAAATATAAAAGTCAATAACAATGTAATGTTTAGTAATAATTTTACTTTTTAATAATTTTATCTTTAAGGAAAATAGTATTTGTTATAAATTAAAGAATTTTCTGATATAATGTAGTTGACAATAAGATTTTATAGGGATAAAATCTAAATAATAAAGAAAATCAATTGATACTAATTATCCGTATTGATTTATGAAGGGGGATAATAGAATGAATATAAAAGCATATGATTTTAAAAATTTTAATGAGTTATCCGATGTAAAAGCTATATTTATATTTGAAGGTATGAAAGAAGTTGGCAAAAACTTATCTGATGATGTTATAAAAAATTCAATTGCTCACGTTTTAGAGGTTGAAGATTTTAAAGGTACAAATGGAGAAATTTTAGTTTTAAATCTTCTAAGAAAAGAGGCTCCAACTAAGCTAATATTAGCAGGATTAGGTAAAAAAGAAAGTTTTGAAATAGAGAAGTTAAGAAAAGTCACAGGAAAGGCTATTAAAGAAGCTATAAAATTAAAAGCTAAGTCAGTGGATATACATGTAGGTGCACTTAAAGAAACTGATTCTATGGGTGATGCTATTAAGGCAATAACAGAAGTTTCAGTAATGTCAACCTACAGATTTGACACATATAAGAGTGAAAAGAAACCAGTAGAACTTGAAACAGTAAATATATTGGCTTGTAACTTGGATTCATATGAGGACATAATAAACGAAGGTATTTCTTTAGGAGAAGGAAATATAATTACTAGACAATTAGTAAACGAACCGGCAAATGTTTTATTTCCAAGAGAGCTTGCTAATAGAACAGTTGAAATAGGTAAAAAAGCAGGCTTTGAAGTTGAAGTTTATAGTGAAGAGGAAGTTGAAAAATTAGGAATGACTTCATTCTTGACAGTAGGAAAAGGTTCAGACAAGGAATCTGTGCTTATTGTTATGAGATATATGGGAGATAGTGAAAATCAAGATAACATACTAGGTCTTGTAGGTAAAGGATTGACTTATGATACTGGTGGATATTCATTAAAACCATCAGCAAGTATGGATACTATGAAATCAGATATGGGTGGTGCGGGTGCTGTTATAGGTGCTATGCACACTATAGCTAAAATGAAATTAAAAGTTAATGTAGTAGCTGTAGTAGCTTCTTGTGAAAATTGTATTTCTGGAGGAAGTTATAAACCAGGTGATATAATAGGATCAATGGCAGGAAAGACTATCGAAGTTTTAAATACAGATGCAGAAGGAAGACTTACATTAGCTGATGCAGTAACTTATATTATAAGAAATGAAAAAGTTTCTAAAGTTGTTGATATAGCAACTTTAACAGGTGCTGTTTTAGTTGCATTAGGAGATACAGCAACTGGTGTTGTTTCAAATAGTGATGAGTTTTATTCACTTCTTGATAAAGCTTCAAAAATAACAGGAGAAAAAGTTTGGAGATTACCTGCTTTTGATGAATATAAAGAACTTATAAAATCAGAAAATGCAGATCTTAAAAATACTGGCGGACGTAATGCTGGTACAATAACAGCTGGATTATTTATAGGTGAATTTATTGAAAACAAACCTTGGCTACACCTTGATATAGCAGGTTCTTCATGGAGTAGTAAACCATTAGATTATATAACATCTGGTGCTACAGGTGCAGGATCAAGAATTTTATATCAATTAGTAAAAGAACACACAAAATAATTCGTATAACATTACCATATAGACTACCATATAATTGGTAGTCTTTTTTTATTGAATAAAGAGATTAAATTATAGTAAACTTAGAAAGAATATATAAAAAAGGTGGATTTATATTATGAAGAATTTAAAATTAACTATAGAATATGACGGAAGTAGATATAAGGGATGGCAAAGACTTGGTGATAGTGATAATACTATACAAGGAAAAATAGAAGCGGTGCTTTCTAAAATGACTAGTGAAAAAATAGAGCTTATTGGTTGTGGGAGAACCGATGGAGGAGTACATGCAGAAAATTACATAGCAAATTTTCATACTAATTGTATGTTAAGCAAAGAAATGATGATTGATTATCTTTATGAATTTTTACCTGAAGATATAGTAGTTAAAGAAATAGAAGAAGTAGAAGAAAGATTTCATGCTAGATATAATGCTAAAGCTAAAACTTATATTTATAGAATAAATAATAGTAAATTTAGAAATGTTTTTAATAGAAAGTATGTTTACCATATAGATAAAAAGTTAAATCTAGAAAATATGATAAAGGCAAGCAAAATATTAGTTGGAACTCATGATTTTCAAAGCTTTACTACGCTTAAAACAAAGAAAAAATCTACAGTGAGAACTATAAATTATATTAATATAAATAAGAATGAAGATTTAATAGAAATAGAATTTAATGGAGATGGATTCTTATGGAATATGGTAAGAATTATAACAGGAACTCTTTTAGAAGTAGGAACTGGAAAAATATCAGTAGATGAGGTTAAAACTATATTAGATAAAAAGAAAAGAGAAGAAGCAGGTCCAATTGCACAAGCTAAAGGACTTTATTTAAAGGAAGTTATATATAACAACTAAAGAAAGAAGATAATTTTCACTTTAAAAGTCGTGATTAAAAAAATCACGACTTTTTATTATAATATTCCTTCTTCTTTTAATAGGTTTTCAATTTCTTGCATTTTTCTAGTTAGTTCTAAAAAGTTTTTCTTAACAAAATCTTCTGAAAGAGCATCTTCTTTTATACTTTTTTCTAGTTTTTCAATAGTATATAGCGCCTCATCGATATCTTTTTGAGCTAGTTGTAAATTGTTTTCCTTCATAAAAATCTCCTTTTAAATTTAATCTTCTTGTTTTTTACGAATTATTTCTTAATAAAATGTTAGCATTGCATAGCATTAATTTCAAGTTAAAAATAAGTTTAATTAATAATTTATATACTATAAAATATTATTTTCTTCACATAATTTACGAATAGGAACTACATAAGTTTCTAATATATCTAAGTCTATAATTTTAGCTATTTCTTGCTTAGTATTTATATGATTTATCCAAACTATATGGTTATTAAAATATACAGGGATATTTTCATTAGATTCTTGAATTTCTAAAAGCCTACTAGTATCCATCTATGAATTCCTCCTATAAATTTAAAGTTTCATTTATAACTTAAACAACGGATATGTTTATAATTTTAAATAAAAATTAATATTTAAAAATAAAAAAATTGTGGATGCTTCGTACTAAAGTTCATAATAGTATAATTTACATTAACTTTTTACATATTATAAAAGTTTGTACAAAGTGAAATTTTATAGTTCCATTCTTCATATATATTATTAATCTATTAATAAAAGTGTGCAGGTTATACGACTAAATGTTGCATTATAGATTAGAAAAATTAATTTTATGGAGGGAATTTGCATGATAAATGTAATATGGTTTCTTATACTAGCTATAGGTATAGGATTCGGCATATTAAATGGAGATGGAGAGATAGTTTCTAAAGCAATAGTATCAACTACTTCTTCAACAGTAGACTTAGTAATTGGACTTGTTGGAATGATGTGTCTGTGGTGTGGAGTTATGAAAATAGCAGAGAAAAGTGGACTAACCTCAAAACTTTCTAGAGTATTGACTCCTATATTAAAACTAATATTCAGAGATGCAGGTAAAGATGAAAAAGTAATGGGAGCTATAGCTATGAATCTTACTGCTAATATGTTTGGGCTTGGAAATGCTGCTACACCTTTTGGTATAAAAGCTATGGAGGAGATGGACAGACTAAATGTGGAGAAAGGTAGAGCCACCAATGACATGGTATTATTCCTAATTTTAAATGCCGCTTGTATTCAGTTTATTCCTACAACAGTGATATCTATAAGAGCAGCAGCAAACTCTCAAAATCCTGGAGCAATAATTTTGGCTGCTTTTATTACAACATTTTGTGCATCTATAATAGGGATAGTTCTTTGTAAACTACTGCAAAAGCATTTTTAAAGAATAAGATTAATTTTATTTATCACCTATATAGATTTATATATGACTTTAAATTATTAATTAAAATAAGGAGAGTACTATGGATGTGAGAGCCTTAATTCAATATATAATAAAAGCTATTATCCCTATAATAATAATTTTAATTACAACCTATGGAATTTCTAAAAAGGTTAAAGTATATGAGTGTTTCATAGAAGGTGCAAAAGATGGAATAGGAATTTGTGTTAGAATATTTCCCTATCTTTTAGCAATGCTTTTAGCTATTAATGTATTTAGAGCATCAGGAGCTATGAATTTTTTAATTTCATTAATAAAGCCTGCAGTAGATGTAGTAGGAGTACCACCGGAGGTCGTACCTTTAGTTTTAATGAAACCTCTATCAGGAAGCGGAGCTATAGGAATTTTTACAGATATCGTAAAAGAGTATGGGCCAGATAGCTTTATAGGTACTTGTGCTTCTATAATTATGGGGTCTACAGAAACAATATTTTATACTTTAGCAGTTTATTATGGAGCAGTACAAATTAAAAAGATAAGACATACCTTATGGGTGGCAGTATTAGTAGATATATGTGCAGTACTTATAGCAGTAAATGTAGCAAAGTTTATAATATACTAAAATCGTTCATTCTTAATTATTAGTCCTTAGTTTTATAAGTTGATATATTATTATAAGATCAAAATAAATTAAATAAGCACCTCTAAATATTTTAGAGGTGCACTGATTTACACATCCTAAAAAATCTGTTTTGTATTATGACAATTAGCTCACAGCCTTGAAGGATTACTCTATTTCATATAACTTAAAAGGATTTAAGTTGATTAGGTGTGTCTATAAATTTTTATCAAATATTCTGCGTTGATTCAATAGGGTATTCTTTTATTAGACTATTAAATTTTCTTTTATAAGCAATATAAATTAGTACAGCATCAACTATCCATTGAATTACACAAATCCACCAAAAGTATGTTACTGAGCTTTGAGTTATATAAATGAAGTAAAATACTAATGGTAATCTAATACACCATCCTGTAAATAGAGATACCTTAAATGGTATTTTTGTATTACCTATTCCTTTTAGAGCGCCTCCATATATCATGGAAATTGCCATACTAGGCTGTTGAAGTGCTGCTATCATTAAGCATTTAGCACCTAAGGAAATAACTTCAGCTTCACTACTATTTATAAATAGACCAATCAAAAATTTAGGCATAATTATAAACAATGAAGCTGTACAAATCATTGAAATTAATCCTAAAATTGCACAGTTATAAGCGTATTTCATGGCACCTTTGTAATCTTTTTCACCATATTTATTTCCAACAATTGTCGTACATGCTACAGCAAATCCCCAGCCAGGCATATAAGATAGTGATTCTAGAGTTGAGGTTATTGTATTAGCAGAGAAAGCAACAGTTCCTAGCCTCATTATCATAAAAGTTGTAAATAACCTACTAATACTAAAAGCACCTTCTTGAAGTGATGCAGGTATAGACAACTTAAATAAGGTTTTAGTCTTTTCTATAGTTAAGGATTTTAAATATTTAAATTTAATTTTAATCTTAGACTTTTTAAAGGTATAGTATGTAGAAAATAAAAATCCACAAATTTGAGCAGTTATAGTTGCTAATGCAGCACCAGTAACTCCTAATTCAGGAGCGCCAAACTTACCAAAAATTAGTATATAGTCTAAAGTCATGTTTATTAATATTACTATGAAGGATGTTATAAGAGGAATTTTTGTATTTCCATAAGCTCTTTGTATTGCTGAGTAAAGGCTAGTTATCATATTAAATACAATTCCAAAACAAACAATTCTTATATATCTCATAGCAATTTCTAGGACCTCAGGTTCACAACCGGCAGCAGTTAAGAGTTGTTTAGAAAAAATAAAAATTATAACAGTACAAATTATGCTAATTATAGTACCTACTACAAACCCAATAGTAGCATATTCCTCAGCAGTATCATATTCTTTAGCACCATAACGTCTTGCTACAATAGAGGTTATGGCAATAGATACACCCATAGCTATAAAAATATTAGCAAAGGTATATAATATTTCTCCAGAAATGCCAACAGTACTAACGGCTATTTGTCCTCCATATTGTCCAATCATAAGAGTATCTAAAACCCAAACCATCATGTATAAAACCATTTCTCCAACGGCAGGCAGTGCAATGGTAAGTACACTTTTAACTTCTTTTTTGTTTAACATATAATTACCTCCCCCCTTTTAAATATCAACGTTACTTAATTATATCAGAAGCAAATTATACTGTTAATAACAAATGACAAAATAACAATATTTTTGTTATTATTATGAATATTATTAATAATTAGTAAATTAATTCTATATTTATTAAAAAATATGTAGAATATGGTATAACATATTTTAAAGAGGCGGGTATTTTAAACTTTAGGGGGAGAGTTTATGAAAGAATTAAAAAAGAAAGATTTTGAGGTTGTTGGTTGTAAGATTAAAGAAAAAGAAATAATGGGGGAGAGGAATTTAAGTTATTGGCAAAGTGTAAAAATAAAATTTTTAAAAAATAAATTTGCAATTTTAGCTACAATTATTTTATTAGCTGTAATTTTAATGACCATTTTTTCTCCGCTTTTTACAAAATTTGATTACTTCGAACCTGTTAAAGAGAAAAATTTAAGGCCAAATAGTATTCATTATTTTGGTACTACTGATGAAGGAAGAGATATTTTTGCAGGTGTATGGCAGGGAGCTAGAAGTTCATTAGGTATTAGTTTTATTATAGCATTTTTAAACTTATCTATAGGAATAGTTTATGGAGGTATTTGCAGCTTTTATGGTGGTATTATTGACGACATAATAATGAGAATACTAGAAATAGTAACAAGTGTGCCACTTATTGTAATAATAACGCTAATGTATCTTATTTTAGGACCTGGGCCTTTAAGTTTGATTCTTGCTATGACAATTAATGGATGGGGAAATGTTGCAAGGGTGATTAGAGGACAGCTATTACAAATAAAGGAACAGGAATATGTTTTAGCTGCAAAAGCATTAGGCGCTAGTACTTCTAGAATTATCTGTAATCATTTAATTAGAAATGTAATTAGCGTAGCAATAGTTACTATAACTATGGAAATTCCTAACGTAATTATACTAGAAGGATTATTAAGTTACGTTGGATTTGGTATGAGATATCCTCTATTAAGTTGGGGATCACTTATGTATAATACAGGGTTTTCACTTATGTTTTATCCATATCAAGTATTTATTCCAGCTTCTATTATGACCATAACTATAATTTGCTTTAATGTTATAGGGGATGTTTTAAGAGATGCATTAAATCCTCAAGAATCCATATTGTGATAGGGGGGATAAAGTATGAAAAGAAAGAGTTTCTATACTGCAGTTATATTAATATTTGTATGTATATTTGCATTTCATTATTATCTAAACTATAGGGAAGCAATTAAACCACCTTCAGAAGTATGGGCAAAGGAAGTATTAATATCTAAAGGAGATATTAAGCAATATCCTGCTTTAACTGGGTATAATGATAATTATATTGTTATTCACCAGAACGGAGATGATATAAAAGTAATAATAGTAGACAAGCTAGGTAAAGTGTTAAAGAAAAGTAATTTTAAAGCAGATGGGAAAGAACCTAGAGATTTAGGAGTGATTACTGATAATAAAAATATATATATTACCTATATGCTAACAGATATGTATTATAATACAGTAAAAATTTTAAAATTAAATGATAACTTAGAATTAATAGAAAAAAACAAATTGATAAGATGAGAAGTAAACTTGATCTATCAGAAAATATATTATGTATTTTTTATGATGATCATATAGAATTTATTGATTTTCTTAAAAATTCTTCTTCTAAAATTAATTTAAATAATAAAGCAGAGATGCCTACAAGTATTCCTTATAAAGATAAATATTTAATAACATATATATCTGATAGAAGTGCATATAAGTATTTTTTTATAGATAAAAATGGACAAACAACTGAACCTAAAATTGCATTTGATGTACAGGGTGGATCTAATTCTTCTTTCATTTCAAATACTATTACTTATAAAGAAAATGATATATATGCAATTGTAGAGTATGTATATAAGAGTACAGAATATACTGTAAAAAACTTCAAATTTTCATTAGATAAAAATGATCTTTATATAAGTGATTTTAGGTTAATGGAAAATTTTAGTGATAATATAGATGAAATGAGGAAATTTAATGTAGATGTAACTAGTTTAGCTAATTATCCAAATCAAGAGGGAATGATTCTAGGGAGTTGTGGAAGAAAGGTTTTTAAGATGAAAGAACAACCTGATATAGTGGAAATTTCTATTGAAGATAATGAAAATTCAATAGGTGGACGTTTTGATGATAAATATGGCGCTGTTGTAAAAAATCCTGTATCAAATAGTAGGAATAACTCTATTTACCCTGTTAGCTATAAAAATGCAATAGTATTTTGTGAACCTATAGGAGATGATAGAAGCAATGTATATATTACTTCAAAAGATGAACAATTTAAATTAGTTAATAATAAGAGTAGAATACTAAGTGAAGCTGTTTCTTCACTTATAAGTACTTCTGAAAGTACACTTTTTGGCATGGCTTATTTAGTGATTTATGGTTCATTATGGATTATACCATCTCTTTCTTTAATCTCTCTTATTTCAATAATCGAATTTAAATTTAATAAAACTATAAGAAAGATATTATTTATATTTACTTATAGTTTAGCTTATCTATTAAAGCTTTATTTTATAAATAAACTATTCTATGTTAACCAAGCGATGCTTATACCATCTTTTTTTAGCTTAAATGTGGGCATAGCATGTACATTATTAATTAGCTTAGTTTGCTTAAGTTATGGATATAAAAGCTATAGTGAGAATTTAGATTATAATGTAATTGTACTAAGTTTCTCAAAGCCAATATTAATAGACTCACTTTTAACTTTAATATTATTTGTTGGTTTTATTATGTAAAAACATAATCTTTATATTGTAAGATATGGCTATTATATAAAGAAACTAAGATTGTTATTGAATATTAAGATAAAAGAAAAATTCTTATTGGAAATTTATATATAATTGTATACTTTAGAACTATAGAAAGTAGAGGGTATATGTGAAGAGGGGAAAATTTTACACAATTGTAGTTGGGATAATTATAGCTATATTTTGTTTTCACTATAGTTTAAATTATAAAGAAGCTATAAAGCCACCAAGTGAAAAATGGGGTAAGGAAGTATTTTTGTCACAAGGAAACATAACAGAGTTTCCAGATATAATTGAATATAAGGGCAATTATGTGGTTGCCCATCAAGATAGTGATAGTATCAAGGTAATGCTAATAGATAAATTAGGGAAAAAAATTAAAGAGTCTCAATTTATAGCGTCTGATAGTGAACCAAGAGATATTGATATTATTACAGACAATAAGAATATTTATAT
Organism: Clostridium sp. Marseille-Q7071; assembly: GCF_965112025.1. NCBI lineage: Bacteria > Bacillati > Bacillota > Clostridia > Eubacteriales > Clostridiaceae > Clostridium > Clostridium sp. Marseille-Q7071. The sequence continues at coordinate 400,886 of NZ_CBCOPR010000001.1, read as the reverse complement.
AAACTTCTTATTAACAGGTGCTGATAAAAACACTATTGAAATATTAAAGTTAGATGATGATTTAAATCTAGTAGACAAAACAAGTATAAAAAATGTAATTAATAAAACAAAAGTTTCAGAAAATATAGTAGCAGTTTTTTATGATGGATATGTTGAAATAAGGGATTATTTAATAAACAAAGTTTCTAGAGTTAATATAGATGATAATATAAAGTTATCGGTAAGTGCAAAATATAAGAATAAATATCTACTTGGTTATATGATGGGGTTGGATGAATTTTACTACATTTGGATAGAAGATGGTAAAGTTACAGAACCTAAACTAGGTGGAAATTTAGTTGAAATCTCAAAGGTAAAATTTAGAAATGCTACAATGGCAATTGATGAAGAAAATGTTTATGTTTTAATAGAGTATATATTTCAAGGTAAGGAATTTGGATTTAACCTTTTGAATTTTCCTGTCAACAGTGAAAAAGCTAGCCATTATGGACCATTTGGAGTAAAAATAGGAACAGATAAAAATAAAATTGCTTCGGATTATGATGTTGATATAGGTACTGTAGCTACCTATGGTGAAGAGCTAGGTACATTTTTAGTTAGTACTAGTAGAACAGCAGAAAAATTAAAAAGACAAACAGATATAGTTAAGATGAAAATATCAAAAGATAAAAAGGATATGTCTGGTGAAGTTTTGTATAGAGGAGACTTTAAAGAACCATTATCAAGAAGTAAAAAAGTATCTATAAATCCAGTAAATTATAAAGATTCAGTAATTTTTATTGATTCTGTTGAAGAAGGTAAAGCAAAACTTTATATTACGTCAAAAAATCCGAAGTTTATAAGTGAAAATTCTGGGAATAGAAAAGAGGAAGCAATAAATGCATTTATTCAAACTTTAGAAGGAATGTTTTTCGGAGCTGTTTATATAGTTTCTATGGGACTTATATGGATTATACCAGGTATGTCTATAGTATCTATTGTAGCTCTTATAGAATATAAGTTGAGTAAAAGGCTAAGAAAAATAATGTATTTTGTGATATATGGTATTATTTTTACTATAAAATTTTATTTTATAAATAAAGCTTTTCACATTAGTAGAGTAAATTTCTTACCTAGTTATTATAATAGTGTTGTTGGCTTTTTATGTATGTTTACCATAAGCCTACTTTGTGCTCTATATGGATATGGCAAATATAAAAAAGATTTAGAACACAATGTTATAGCATTAAGAATTCCATCTGCATTGATTGTTGACAGCATTGTAACTTTAATGTTATATATAAGCTTTATAAAATAGTAAATACATTTAATATAGTATATAGTTATTAGGGCAATAGTTATAAAAGGCAAATGAGGTACTTTGGAAAATACTTAAAATTTTTATTATATTGACATAAAAACTACTTTATCATATCATAATAGTAATAATAATATAATGCTATGAAAAGAAGAGTAATAAAGTTAAGTGTTTTAAAGAGAGCTAGATTAGGTGAAAGCTAGTAGCATGAAGCTTTATGAATATGGCCTTGGAGCAGACCTTTTGAGCAAGAGCAAGGGAGGTACGGTAGCAACCGATATATTGCAGGGTGATAAAAGCTTTTTGCCAGTCACTTAATGAGGTACTTATTGTGAAATAAGTATAAAATAGAGTGGTAACACGTATATAACGTCTCTATATGGAAAAATTTCCATATAGAGACTTTTTTATTATAAAATTATAAAAAAGAGATTAGTAATTAATTTCTTTTTCAATTTGAATCTCTTAAAAGGTAGAGTGAAAGTTTATATTTTAAAATACAGGAGGTAAAAGCATGAGCAAAAAACCATATTATATTACTACACCAATTTATTATCCATCTGCAAATCTTCATATAGGAAATACTTATACAACTGTTGCAGCAGATGCTTTAGCAAGATTTAAAAGGTTAACAGGCCATGAGGTAATGTTTTTAACAGGAACAGATGAGCATGGTCAAAAATTACAAAGAATAGCTGAGGAAAAAGGCGTTACACCAATAGAATATATTGATGAAATTGTAGCAGGGATAAAAGAACTGTGGAACATTATGGATATAAAATATGATAAATTTATAAGAACTACTGAGGATTATCATAAAAAAGCAGTTCAAAAAATATTTAATCAACTTCATGAGCAAGGAGATATTTATAAAAGCTCTTATGAGGGATGGTATTGTACTCCTTGTGAGTCTTTCTGGACAGAAACACAATTATCTAATGGAAACTGCCCAGACTGTGGAAGACCAGTTGAAAAAGCTAAGGAAGAGGCATATTTCTTTAAAATGTCTAAGTATGCGGATAAATTACTTGAGTACATAGAAGCTCATCCGGAATTTATTCAACCAGAATCAAGAAAAAATGAAATGGTTAATAACTTTTTAAAGCCAGGGTTACAAGACCTTTGTGTATCAAGAACTTCATTTACTTGGGGAATTCCAGTAGAGTTTGATCCAAGTCATGTTATATATGTATGGATTGATGCGCTTTCAAACTATATAACTGCATTAGGATATAATAGTGAAGACACAGAGCTTTATAATAAATTTTGGCCAGCGGATGTTCATTTAATCGGTAAGGATATATTAAGATTCCATACTATTTACTGGCCTATAATGCTTATGGCTTTAGGATTACCGTTACCTAAACAGGTATTTGGCCATGGATGGTTATTAGTTGATGGAGGCAAAATGTCTAAATCTAAAGGTAACGTAGTAGATCCAGTAGTACTTGTTAATCATTTTGGAGTAGATGCTGTTAGATATTATTTACTACATGAAATACCATTTGGTTCAGATGGCTTATTTAATAATGAAATATTTATTAAGAAAACAAATTCAGATTTAGCTAATGATCTTGGAAATCTAGTTTCAAGAACAGCTACAATGATAGAGAAATATTTTAATGGAGTAATACCTTCACCAGATATTAAAGAAGCCGTAGATGAAGAGTTAATTTCATTAGCACTTGAAACACCTATATTAGTTGAGAAAGCTATAGAAGAATTAAATATATCTAATGCTTTAGATCATGTATGGACATTAATAAGAAGAACAAATAAATATATAGATGAAACAACTCCATGGATACTTGGAAAGGATGAGGAACAAAAGCCAAGACTTGCAACAGTTTTATATAATTTAGCAGAGTCATTAAGAATAGCTTCTGTATTAATATCATCTTTCTTACCAAGTACAAGTGAAAAAATTAATAGCCAATTAAATATTACAGAAACAACATGGGAAAGCTTATCATCATTTAATGGAACAAAATCAGGAGTTAAAGTTTCTAAGGGAGAAGTGATGTTCCCAAGAATAGATGTGGAAGCTAAAATAGCTGAATTGGATAAGATATCTGAAGAAGCTAAAAAAGCAACTGAAGCACCAGTAATGGAGCCTATAAAAGAAGAAATCACAATTGATGACTTTGATAAAATAGATTTAAGAGTTGTTAAGGTTATAGAGTGTGAACCTATTAAAAAAGCTAAAAAATTACTTAAACTAAAGGTAGATCTAGGTGGAGAAATTCGTCAAGTTGTATCAGGAATAGCAATGAACTACAAACCAGAAGAATTAATAGGTAAAAATGTGGTATTAGTTGCTAATCTAAAACCAGTAACTTTAAGAGGAGAATTATCCCAAGGTATGATATTATGTGCAGCAACGGATGATGATAGTAAGTTATTTACAGTAGATCCAGGCCAACTGCCAACAGGTAGTATAGTAAGATAAGTTATCTGAAAGAAAATAAGAAGTTAAATATGTTAGTCTATTTTATATAAGATAAGGCACTAGGTTCCACTCATAGCGTTGCTATGGTTAAGTTCTGACAAGTTAGTATAATGCAAAACAAGATAACATAATGACCTATTATTTTTCAAGATATTTAAAATAAAAAGAGCGTAATAATTATAACGTTATAATTATTACGCTCTTTTTATTTTATCTTGCACTATATTAATATGTCATTATTTTAAAAAAATTATGAATACGGAAAAGTACAGCATGCAAATATCATAACTCTTATTTTATAAAAGTTTATTGACGTATAAAAGTAGATTATTTAGGGTAACACGTAATTGCTGAAGTACTTTGAAAAAAAAAGTTTTTATAATATTTGGAAAATATAGAAAAAAATATATTTATTTGTTACACTTATTGTATAAAGGTTCAATTACCAAATTAATTCATTATGAATTAATTTTGAGCTTTTAGGTAAAAATATGAAATGAGAAATTTTGAAGGAGTGTTGTTTTATGAAAAGTTTAGTTGGAAGCAGAACGGCGGATAATTTAGCTAAAGCTTTTGCAGGAGAATCTCAAGCTAGAAATAGGTATACTTATTATGCTAACATAGCACGTAAAGAAGGACATATGCATATTGCTGCAATATTTGAAGAAACAGCAGATAATGAAAGAGCTCATGCTAAGGTTTTTTTTAATCTATTAACAGAAGGATTAGGAAAAGCTCACATAAAGGTTGATGCAGAATACCCTATAGGAGTGGGAAATACATTACAAAATCTTGAATATGCAGCAGAAGGTGAGAAAGAAGAGTGGGGTACAGCATATCCTGAGTTTGCTAAAATTGCTAAAGAAGAAGGATATCCTGAAGTTGAGTTTGCTTTTAACCATATAATAGAGGTTGAAAAAGCTCATGAACAAAGATATTTAGATTTAATGAATGCGCTAAGAGAAGGTAGATTATATAAAAGAGAAGAGAAACAATATTGGAAATGTAGAAATTGTGGATATATACATGAAGGGGATGAAGCGCCTAAAGTTTGTCCTGCTTGTAAACATCCACAGGGATATTTCGAAATTATGTATGATACTAAAGCTTAGATAAGGCATCTTTAAAAAAATAACTAGTCAGTATACTAGTCTATTTTCCATCACACTGCGTCAACAGAACTTACTCATAGCTTAAACTATGAGCGAAACTTGTTTCTTTGTCTGACCTTTGACTAGTTATTTTATTTCAGATGCCTAAATTCATAATTGACGATAGTTACTTTAAATAATTTAGAAAAGGTGTGATTATTAGTCACACCTTTTTATGTATTCAGCTTTTCTTTCCTTATAGTATATAGGAACTAGTCCTACATACTCACAAACTTGTAGAGCTTGTTCAAAATTTAAACCAATAGACGATGGAATATGAGCATCAGAACCTATAGTTACATATTTCCCTCCAAGTTCCTTATATCTCTTATAAATATCTATAAGATTTTTAGTACTTAGCGAATTATTTAACCGTTTTGTGTTTATTTCTAAAGAGATTTCGTGAGATAAACACAATTTTATAATCTCATCTATATGATCACTATATTCATTATAATATAGCTCTTTATCTTCATAAGGGCAATATCTTGAGATAAAGTCTATATGAGCTAAAGTATTTATATAATTATGAGTTTTTATAGAGTTTATCATATCTTCAAAATAAAGTGAGAATATTTCTTTTTTACTTTTTTCTTTATATAATGACTGATTAAAAGCATCTATTCCATTTACTGAATGTTGAGAACCTATTATTTGGTCAAAGGGATGACAGGAAATTAGTTCATTTTCTTTCTGATAGTCCATATCCATTCCTAATTCTATGCCTATTAATATATTATTACTTCTATAAGAATTATAGCATTTAAAATATTCTTTTAAATCTACTTTAAATTTTGTTTTATCAGGATAATTTAAATCTATATGATCTGTTATAACTATTCCTAAGTTTAAATTTTTAGCTGAATTAATAGCATCCTTTATATTCATCTTTGAATCACTAGAAAAATCAGTATGAATATGAGTATCAAACATATTTGCACCATCCTTAAAACATATTAATTACATTATATCAGTAAAAATATAAGAAGAATATAGTGCTAATAATCTACAGCTTCTTTAATACACATGATATGCAGTTTACTGTAGAAGATTGATAAATTGTTAAAACCTATTGAAAACAATAATAATTTGATATCTTTGATTTGAGATTCTTTTAGATGTCTTATTTTAAATCTTTAGTTAAAAAGACATGATAAAAATCATGTCTTTTGCAAAGTACATTCAAAAATTTAAAAAAGTGAAAAATTTAAAAAATTTAAAAAATAAGCATATACTGGAATTAATTAACTAAAAAGGTTTACAAAGAGAGTTATTACCAATGAATTTGAAAAGTCTACAAGAAAAGCACCTACTACTGGGAGTATAAAAAATGCTTTTGGTGAAGCTCCATACTTTGAAGTTATAGCTTCCATGTTTGCCACTCCATTTGGTGTAGCACCCATTCCAAATCCACAATGGCCTGCTGCCATAACAGCTGCATCATAATCTTGTCCCATAAGCCTAAAGGTTATAAAGTAAGCAAATATAGCCATTAATATTGCTTGCCCAATAAGTAAAATTAGTAGTGGACCTGCTGTGCTTTTTAATTCCCATAGTTGTAAATTTATAAGTGCCATTGATAAAAACACATTTAAACTTATATTGCCAATAATATCTGCACATTTTGAGTTAATTTTCCATTTACCTGTACCTTCTCCTGTATTTAATATTATCGCTGCTACAATCATAGCATCAATGTATGCAGGTAAAGTAATACCTATTTTAGTGAAAATCATTTCTAAGATAGTTCCAAGACCCATAGATATAAAGATAATAGAAGTAGTTTTAAATAATTCTTCGTAATTTACTTTTTCTTTAATCTCTGTATCTGTTGCTACAAAAGCATCAGCATTGTTTTTTAGTTTATTTTTATTAATTAAATTTTTAGCAATAGGTCCACCGATTAAGCTACCACATATAAGTCCAAAAGTAGCAGCTGCCGCAGCTGTAGTTGTTGCACCAGCTAGACCATAGTTAGATTCAAATAATGCCCCCCAAGTTGCACCAGTACCATGTCCACCGGTCATTGTTATTGAACCAGATATAAGTCCTAATAATGGGCTCACTCCTATAGCTTTAGAAAGAAAAACACCAAGTATATCTTGGAATATTACTAATGATAAAGCTGCAATAAAAAATAATCCAACTTGAATTCCACCTTGTTTTATAAGTTTAAAACTTGCTCCAAGGCCTATAGTAGTGAAGAAAGCAAGCATAAAAGGATTCTGTAAAGTTGAATCTAAAGATATGGTCATTATATTGCTTTCAGTAAGTATTAAATTTAATATGGCAAAAATAAGACCGCCTACTACTGGTGAAGGTATACAAAATTTTTCTAGAATAGTTACCTTAGTTTTTATCCATCTACCTATGTAGTAGACAACTATTGCTAAGGCTAAAGTTTGAATCATGTCCAATTTTAACGTCATAATAATTTCCCCCTAGTAATTAATTATTTATATAGATAACTTCATATTTTGAATTATATAATAATATTTAAAATTTAGTCAAATAGATTTTTTTAACATGTAGCCATCATACATATATCGACAGTAATTATATTTACTATAATACCATTTCGAATTAATCAGAAAATTTATCATATTAAGTGCCTATATCTTAAGAGTTATGTTATTATATTTTGTATATTGAATTATGATTTTATATATTAAAAGGGAGTGAAGAAATGAAGTATATTATTGGATCAATGGTAGGTGCAGTAATAGGATATTTAACTAATTGGTTAGCTATAAAAATGTTGTTTAGACCTCATAAGGAATTAAGAATAGGTAGTTTTAAAATACCTTTTACCCCAGGGCTTATTCCTAAAGAGAAAGAAAGAATATCAAAAAGTGTAGGAGAAACAGTAGGAGATCATTTACTAACTAAAGAAACAATATTAGAAGCTCTTTGTAACGAAAATATAAATGAGGGAATTTCTAATTATGTAGGAGAGAAGTTTAAAGAATTACAGAGTAGCGATATCACAATCGAGGATAAAGCAAAAGAGCTGCTAAATGAAAACTATAATAAAATCTATTATGGAATAAGAGATAGCTTATCTAAATCTTTATTAGAGAATGTTAGAAGTATAGAATTTAAAAAAGGAATTTGTGAAGCTATAACTATAGAAATTAAAAATAAACTTAAAAATAATCCTAAGGAGTTTTTAGGTAATAATGTTTATAATACTGTAAAAGGAAGTTTAATAGCTAAGAGCAAAGGTTATATAGATAGTGATGAGTTAAAGAGAAGCATTGAAAAAGTATTAAATGATAAGATGAAAGACTTAGATAATTGCGATAAGTCATTAAATGACATTATACCTAAAGGATTGACAAGCAATTTAAAAATCTATACATATAATAAAAGATATGATATTTCATCTTATATTAAGACAGGGATAAAGAGCGAGAAAGCAGAAGCCAAGATAAAAGATATAATAACTGAAGTTTTAAGTGGAATGAGCCCTATGATTGCTATGTTTATTAAATCAGATAGTATATATGAAAAAATAGTTAATGGAGCAGAAGAATTGCTTTCACAAGAACAAAACATTACTGATATAGTAATGGTAATAAACGATATTGTAGACAAAATTTTGGAAACAAAATTAAGCGAGATAGTTAATAATACATCTAAAGAAGGCAAAGATTCTGCTGTTGAAACTATATCTAATTTTTTCATAGAACAATTAAAGGAAAGTAATATAGTAGAAAATTTATTAAATAAATTAGAAGAGAAATTTTGCAGTATGGAAACTTTAGAAGAAGTACTGAAAAATATGGACTTTTCTTATGATGAAGTTATTAATAATATGGTAATAAAAATTGTGGACAACACTGTATATAAAGAAGAATTTGTGGACAAAATTAAAGCTATAATTGAATATGGACTTAATAGCGTGGTTAAAAAATCATCAAGAAGTTTATTAATAAATACCAATGGGGAAACAGTAAATAAACTTTCCAAAGTATTAATAGACCTATATAAGAAATTCATAGATAATAAAGCACCGCAGCTTATTGAGCGCTTTAATATAGCTAGAATTATAGAGGATAAAATAAATAGTTTTGATGTGATGTTCGTAGAAAAGTTAATATTGGATATTGCAAGTAAAGAGCTTAAGGCTATTACATGGCTAGGTGCATTATTAGGCGGGATAATGGGATTATTATCACCACTACTTTCATCATTATAAACAAAGGGAGAGGTAGGAAAAATGATATTTGATTCACATGCACATTATGATGATAAAGCTTTTAATAAAGATAGAGAAAATATTATAAAAGATATACAAGAAAAAGGAGTTATAGGGGTTTTAAACTGCGGTTCAGATTTAAGAGGGGTTAAAATTTCTGTTGATCTTTCTAATAAATATGAATTTATGTATGCTGCTATAGGTATACATCCTTCCTATGCGGACATTGTAAATGAAGAATTAATTGAGGAGTTTAGAAAAATATCTAAAAATTCTAAAGTTAAAGCTATAGGAGAAATAGGACTGGATTATTATTGGGAAGAAAATCCTGAAAAAGAAGTTCAGAAAAAGGCATTTAGAATGCAAATGGAACTTGCAAAAGAATTAAATTTGCCTGTAGTTATTCATGATAGAGAGGCACATAAGGATACTTTAGATATACTAAAGGAATATCCTGAAGTTAAGGGGGTAGTCCACTGCTTTTCAGGCAGTGTAGAATTTGCAAGAGAGTGCTTGAAATTAGGATACTATATAGGTGTAACAGGAGTAGTTACATTTAAAAATGCAAAAGTAATAAAGGAAGTTGTTAAAGAAGTCCCTTTAGATAGATTACTTGTTGAAACAGACTGTCCTTATATGGCGCCTGCACCTTATAGAGGAAAGAGAAATCAATCCGATTATATAGAATATATAATAGAAAAGATAATGGAAATTAAAAATTTAAATAGAGAATCCGTGGAAATAAATACCATAAATAACACTAAAAGGTTGTTTAATATAAAATAATAGGGTATAATACGAATATATAAAATCCATTTTGTTGAAAAAAGTTCCTAAAAATCACAAAAGAATAAGGAAATTCAGTGGAATTAATGGAGTTAAATGGTTTTTAATATATATAATTCTATGATTTCCATGAAAAAAGCAGCAGTAAAAATGTTAATAAATTATGAACAAATCTTATTTCAAAGTAATATTTATATAGTTTATTAAATATATTTAATCATAACATCATCAAAAAATATTTAATATGGTCTTCTACAAATCTACCCTTAAGGATTGATTTTTCTGCGATTATAAGTGCTGACCACATCATTGTAGGTATGTACACTACGTATGCTTACAGAATCAATTCAATGTAAAGATACTTGAAATTTGACACAATTGCAAAACTTAGGTTATAATTTCGAAGTACTCTTGTCTAAGGGAGGTAATTTTATGATTATGAATGCAAAACTGAAGTTGAATACTTATTTTTCAACTTGGCAGAAGGCACTATTTATAGTAATGTTAGTATTATTAGGAATAACTATTACTATAATAAACATGAGAAAAACCATATCAATAGTTATTGATGGCCAGGAAGTACAAATTACAACATTATCAAATAATTTAGATACAATACTAGAAAATGAGGGTATTGTAGTAAGTAAATTTGATAAAGTATCTGTGGCATTAGACAGTGAAGTGAAAGATGGAGACAATATATATATAAATAAAGCTATAGATGTTGAAGTGAATGTTGATGGAAAGGTGTTAAAGATTAAGTCTGCAGAGGATAATGTAGAAAAAATGCTACAAGCAGAGAATATAGCTTTAAGTAAGCTTGATAAAATAATACCTGAGAAGTCAAAACTTCTACAGAATGGATTGAAAGTTCAAATAACAAGAGTAAATAAGAAAGTTAAAGATGAGGTTAAGCATTTAAATTTTGCAACAGAAGTTAGAAAAAATGAAGACTTGCCTCAAGGAACACAGAATGTAGTCCAAAAAGGAGAAAAAGGCGAGAAATTAATCACAACAGAGATTGTGTATGAAGATGGTAAAGAAATTTCTCGTAAAGTTTTAAATGAAAAGGTTAAAAAGCAACCTATTAATCAAGTAGTTGATGTAGGAACATTAGGGGTTTTAAGACCTTCTCGTGGTGGCGAGGATTATTATACGGAAATGTTAACTATGTCATCTACGGCTTATACAGCTGATAGAGGAGATGACAATGGTGTTGCTGCTATAGGAGTAAACTGTGTTCGTGATCCAGATGGTTACAGTACAATTGCTGTAGATCCAAGAATTATTCCTCTTGGAACAAAAGTATATGTTGAGGGTTATGGATATGCTATAGCGCAAGACACTGGAGGAGCTATCAAAGGAAATATAATTGATGTATATTTTAATACTTATAATGAAATGATCAATTGGGGTAGAAGAACAGTAAATGTTTATATTCTTAAATAGGAGCAATGCTCCTATTTTTTTCTTGTCAGAATTTATATAGAACTAGAATATATAGATAAATTACCTTAAAGATTAATGTACAACTCAGTCAATGAAGAATTGACGATGGACAATTGAAAATTATGGTGGAAATTAGTTTAATTAAAACTAATTTCTTTAATAGACTTTTTACTAGCAATACAATTGCTAGTTTTTCCACCTCTGGGGAACAGTTTAATTAATGGAGAGTTAAGAATGGACAATTGACAATTATAGTTAAAATTAATTTTGTAAATTAATTTCTTTAAATAAATATTCTAATAGAAGTGACTATGTCACTTTAAAAATAAATCAATTAAAAACTTCTTCCATAAAGGAAAAGTATCAATAATTCTTCATTGTTAATTGTATAACTGAGAATTAAAAGCTTATTTATATATTAAAAAGTATTTTTCAACATATAATAGAGATAGTGCCCACCTAACGACTACATATAGTTTTTGTATAAATTAAATTTGTATATAACTTTCAGTTGACATTAATAAATATATAGAAGAAAATTATAAATGACATAAAGGAATATGGAAATATATTGGAGGAGCAGATGATTAAAGAAGTTATTGTTGTAGAAGGAAGAGATGATATTACTGCTGTAAAAAGAGCTGTAGATGCAGAGCTTATAGCAGTAAGTGGATTTGGTATAAATCAAAGTACAATAAATAAGATAAAAGAAGCACAAAAAAGGCAGGGAGTTATAGTACTCACAGATCCTGATTTTGCTGGAGAGAAAATAAGAAAGATAATAGCGAAAAGAGTACCCAATGTTAAACATGCATATATAAGTCAAAAAGAAGGTACTAAAGATGGGGATATAGGAGTTGAAAATGCATCACCGGAAACTATAATAAAAGCATTACAAAATGCTAAGTGTGAAATGAAAGAAGTTCGAAAAGAATTTGATATTCAAGATATGTACTTTTTTAAGCTTACAGGGGATAGCAAATCTAAAGAAAGAAGAGATGCATTAGGTAGAGTTTTAGGCATAGGATATTGTAATGCATCTCAATTTGTAACTAGATTAAATAACTATGGTATATCTAAAGAAGAGTTTGTAGAAGCACTTAAAAAAATAGATAAGGAGATGGATTATGGAAAACTTAACGACTAAAGATATAGTGAATAAGTATGGTTTTAAGTTTACTAAAAGTTTAGGACAAAATTTTTTAACTGATGATAATGTTTTAAAGGATATTGTTTATGGAGCAGAGATTTCAAAGGAAGATTATGTTATAGAAATAGGGCCAGGTGTAGGAACCTTAACTAAAGAACTTTTAAAAAAGGCTAAAAAAGTAACTAGTATTGAGCTTGATGATAAATTAATACCTATACTACAAGAAGAGCTTAAAGAATATGACAATTTTGAACTTATACATAAAGATGCTTTAAAGGTAAACTATAATGAGCTTATAGGTGATGAACAGAGCGTAAAAGTTGTTGCGAATCTTCCATACTATGTAACAACTCCTATTATAGTTAATCTATTAAATGGTGATTATAATTTTAAATCTTTAACTATAATGATTCAAAAGGAAGTTGCGGAAAGAATAGATGCAGAGCATAGTACTAAAGAATATGGAGCTTTTTCATTATTAGTCCAATATTATTGTAATACAAAAATAATAAGAAGAGTGCCACCATCATGCTTTATACCATCCCCTAAGGTTGATTCTATAGTTATAAGATTGGATAAATTAAATAAGCCTCCTGTAGATGTAGAAGATGAAAAATTATTTTTTAATATAATACGTCAATCATTTAATATGAGAAGAAAGACACTATGGAATGGAATGAAAAACTTAAGTATGGATAAAGAGAAACTGCAAAGGGCTTTTGAAAAGGCAGGTATAGACCCTAATAGAAGAGGAGAAACTTTAACGATACAAGAGTTTGCTACATTAAGTAATAATATATTAGAAGAAAAAAAGAATTAAAAATTAATTTGAAGAATCATTTTTGCTAATTAAAAATTTAGTTAGTAAAAATGATTTTTTCATTTTAAAAGAATTTGTAAATATTTGAAAGAAAATAATTAGTTAGAGGTTATAAATATATCTTGTATAAGACTAAAAATATTTTAAGAAAGCTAAGAGGTATTTTTTATAATTAATAGCTAGTTAAAAATTAAATGTTTTTAACATTAAATAGAATATTATTTAATAAGTATAAATATAATCTACTATAAGACAAAATGGGAGGAGTTTAAACTTTATCTTGTATAGGTTTTTATCATTTTTTAAAGTTCCCTCTCATATATTTATAGTGTATAAATTTAAATGGAGGTAACGTGAAGTGACACCTAAAAAAAGTTATAGTAGATTCTTTATTATATTGCAAGAAGATGAAAAAGGATATTCTTTAGACCAAGATAAAGCTCCATCAGGTTATGCTAAATTAGAAATGAAAAATAATAAATGTAAATTATCATATTATGTTCAAAACATGAATAAACAAAAAGGACCTTGCTATATGGTACTTATTTGCGATAAGAAAGATACTAAAAAAATAATGAAAATAGCTAAAATGAACATAGATGATTATGGCAGAGCCGATGTTACTTATGAATATGACATGGATAATATAGCAAATAGTGGTATAGGTGCTGATAAAATAGCAGGAGCAGCCATTGTTAAGTTTGATGGTAGCAAAATCACATGTGCAATGCATGGATTTATTACTTCAGATGTATCTAAGGATTGGAAGGAATATGAGGTTATTTCGGAAGAAGATATGAAACCTATGCCAAGAGAAGTTAAATTTGATGAATATGAGCAACAAATAGAAGCTGTAAAAGAAAATAATATAGAAGAAAGTAATATAGCACAAAGTAACATAGAAAAAAGTAATATAGAAGAAAGTGATATAGCACAAATTAATATAGAGGAAAGTAGTATAGAAGAAAATATAGCTACTGTTAAGAAAGATATCGAAAACTCTGAATTAGATGAAGAAATGAGAAAGAAAAAACATAAGTCTGATTGTGAATGTAAAGAAAAAGATGATCATAAGAAAGAAGAAAAGAAAGAATATAAAAAAGAAGAGAAGAAGAAAGAAGAAAAAATGCATGAGTGCAAAGATTATGAATACGATAAACATGATCATAAAGAGAAAAAAGAACATCATAAGGAAAAAGAGTATTGTGATGATCACAAAATGAAAAAGGATTGTGAACACATGAAAAAAGATCACGATCATGAAATGAAAAAGGATTGTGAACACATGAAAAAAGATCACGATCATGAAATGAAAAAGGATTGTGAACACATGAAAAAAGATCACAATCATGAAATGAAAAAAGATTGTGATTACATGAAAAAAGATCACGATCATGAAATGAAAAAAGATTGTGAACACATGAAAAAAGATCATGATCATGAAATGAAAAAAGATTGTGATTACATGGAAAAAGAATATGAGTATATGAAAGAAGATTGCAGTCATATGAAAAAGGATTATGATCATGATATGAAGAAAGATTGTGATTATATGAACAAGCATTATGATTATAAAATAAAAAAAGATTGCGATTACACGGAAAAAGAATATGAGTATATGAAGGAAGATTGTGATCACATGAAAAAAGATCACGATCATAAAATGAAGAAAGAATATGAATATATGAAAAAAGACTGTGACCATATGAAGGAAGATCATGAACATATGAATAAACATTATGATCATATGAAAAAGGATTATGATTATATAAATAAATATTACGATCACATGAAAAAAGATTGTGATCATATGAAAAAAGACTATGGATATATGAATAAAGAGTATGATCATGAAATGAAAAAGCATTATGAGCATATGAAAGAAGATTATGATCACAAAATGAAACATGAGTGTTATCCTTATTATGAAGAACATGAAAAAATGTATAATAAAGACGATAACTACAAAAAAGACATGAAGAATATGATGACTAAATTCTTTAAAGATATAGTTAAAGAGTTTGAAAAAATGGATAAATATGATGATATTAAAAATTGTGTGTGGTATAAAGTTCCTGTTGAAAAAATGGAAGAAATGTATTGCATGCATGATTATAAAAAATATACAGTGATTTATTATCCAATGATTTGTTATTATCCTTATATTGCAAAGCATAAGCATTTTATGATAGGTCATAAGTATGATAGTAATGGAATTTTAAAATATATCGTATATGCGTTACCTGGCAAAAAATCTGAGTCTGATCAACCGTATGGAGGAAAGACAGGATTTGTAGCATGGATGCCACATAAGCATGATACAGAAATGGGATATTGGTTAATGTTCTATGATTTTAAAAATTCTACAGTAGTAGTACCAGTTAAAAGATAATATAAAAAAATAAAATGAGGGGAAAAATTCCCTTCATTTTTTATTATCGTTTAGTATCAACAAATTTCTAATATTGAGTAAATTAGTAAATACATTTATTTTACATATAAAAAATAATTTGTTAAGATTTTAAAACATATTGAATTGTAATATTTTATGTATATTACAATTCAGCACGTAGAGGGTAGCTTTTTATATGATACAAAATATTCTTCTAATTTTTAATTAAGTATTTATTTTATAGGCCTTAAGATATAGCTAAAATTTAATAAAGTTACAATCTTTTCTAATAATTTAATATTAGCACTCATATATTATATTAATAATAATTTATGGAGGAAAATTTGATGAAGGTATTAACGATAAATAAGAGAAAAACTGGTTTAGCCATTATAATGGTTGGTCTTATGGTTTTAATAATTGGTCTTGGAAATTACTTTGAAGAAAAGCTAAAAATTGCTACATTGACTCAAAATAATATAGGATCCTTCAAGACATATAAAATAGAAGAAAAGATTACTTATGGATTACCTGAATCTTGGATTAATAGTGAGACTAAAGTAAACAATGAAAAAGTTAAATATCATAGTGATTTTATTTCTGATGACAATATAATTAAAGGGCATGTAGAACTTTGGGACGAAAATGAGGACATACAGTCTATAATTAAGGAAAATAAAAAACATATAAAGGATATAGGTATTGAAGATTATAAACTAGTTAAGTTAAACATAGGGAAAGACGAAGTTTATTCAATGCAATATAATATTTCTCTTTCTAAAGAAGATTTTTATAGAACATATGATTATTTTTTAAATTTGAATGGAAATAAAATAAAATCAAGTTTCTATATAAAAGATAAAAGTCACAAAGAAAATATTCCTATAATATTTGAAAATATAATGAAGACTTTTAAAGCCAATTAATATTTGATTTAATATCATATAAGTACTATAATTAAAAATATAAAAAATAAAAGAGAAGTATCATAAGCTTCTCTTTTATTAATTTTATAGTGTGGAGGAAGAGTGTGTATAAGTTAAAGAAGTATGCAACGGTATTATTAATATTTCTAGTAAATGTATTTATATTTACTGGTTGTAGTATGCTAAAGAGCAATAACAATGCTTTTGAATTTATGAAAGAAAAAAGAGCAACTAAAATCACTATTCAAAGTACAAGAGATAAAAGTTATAAATTTACTGTTACTGATGTTGGAGTAGCACAGGAAATATATAAAATCTTATCAAGTGCTAAAGAAGTTGATACAAAAAGTCCACTAGAAGCAGATTATATTTTTGAAATTTATGAAGGACCTGATAAGGTTCATAAATTCAACTATATTGCTGGATTAGACAAGAATGATGGTGCAAATTTTTATAATGATGATAAAAACTATATAGTATCAAAAAGACTTGATAATGACATAATTAAAAATTTCTGGAATATAAGAAAACCTATAGATTTTCAAAATGTTTATTATGATACAATATACGAAGCAGTCGACATGTATAAAAAGAGTAAAGAAGACAATCCTAAAATAGGAATTAATATGAGTTCAGATTTAGAAATGTCAAAATTTATTTTATCTACTGATTTATTGAACTTTGAGCAAAGGTTTAATAAGATGTCTGATGTAACTTTAGTGAAGGATGCAAAGGTAGAAGGTTTTGATATAGTAATGAATATAAATACTGAAGGATATACTTCTACAAAATATAAAGCGATAATTACTTTTAAGGGACATGCTGGTGAGTATGAAACTAACTATTATGTAGTTAATAAATATGAAAAAGGCGAATGGAAAATAGGAATATACGAAAAAAAACCAGATGATTTTTAAATTTAAAAGCCTAGGGAGTTCCCTAGGCTCTTTTAAATTCTCTTTGTAATCTTTCAAGAGGAAGAACTGCTAATATTAATACGCAGATTAACCCATCAAAGAATACGTATGAAATATTATATAAGAATGAATATACTAAAGGAGACATACCTTCTGGTGCATAGGCTGACCAAAATATAAAGCCAGAAATAAAGTGAAATACAAATCTTAGCGAGGTACCAAAAACTGTCCCTAATAATTTATTATTCTTAATTAAGCTTGAAAGACCTATTGCCATAAATGGTAGCACATAGTCAAATAGTATTTGTATAGGATGGAGTATCTGAGCTGGACCAATTATAAAATCTAATACTCCTCTTAAAAATCCAGTTAAAACTCCAACTACAGGGCCATAAATATAGGAAATAATTATAATTGGAACCATGCTTCCCAAAGTAACACTTCCACCATAAGGTGCATTAAAAGGCTTTATAAAGCTAAGTGCTAGGGATACACCTAAAGCTACACCAATTTGAGTTATCATGGATGTAGAAAATTTAATTTTTTTAATTTTTGTAAAAGCAATAATTATTATTAGAGCTCCTATTAATGTAAAAATTGTAGTACTACTACTTAAAACTTTTGATAAGTTTTCTTGTAATGCATTTAACATAGTTGAACCCCCCTTTTATTTTAGACATCTAAAATAATAAATCAAAGATGCTTTAAATATATGTTAAAAATAAAATTACTTTTAAAAGTGTATATTAAAGAAATATAAATCTAATAATTGTATATTATAAAGTGCTAAATATATAAAAAACCTTATGCCAATATAGGCATAAGGTATATTAATTTCTATTTTAATATAGACGCTTTCCTACGCTGGCATTATCCAGTTCAGGTACAAGGGTTAATGAATTGTTCATCTCTCAGCCATAAGGCACCCCTAGCAATTTATTAGATTTTTATTACAATTTCATTATATTATGTAACTAAAGAAAACACAATAAAAATTATAAGAAATCTATTATTTTATTATATAGCATAGTTGAAGAATTAGAAAAAGATACATCTACTTTGTCACCAACTTTTATATGATTAGGGAGTTTGCTTACAGATACATTTATAGTTATACCCTCTGTAAGTTCTACAAATGCATCTGTATTGTTCATATCTATTACTTTGCCAAACATTAAATCACCCTTTCAACTGTATTATAAATTTTGTATTAGACTAATAAATAGATTTAATTTAAAGATATACAAAACAATTTTCAAAAATCTTGCATAAATATAAAACTTAAATTATTTTTCTACAAAACAAATACTCATATATATTATTTTTATCTTTTTTATAGCAAATATTCACAATTATTCTGTATAATTAAGAATAAACATATATGTTAAAAAGTGGGGTTAATATGTTGACAAATAATTTACTAGTAACATTGACTGGGGTATTAACACTAATATGTGTTATAGAGGGTTGCATAATATATAGCTATAAAAAAAGCTTAATAGAAAGAGAAAAAAGAAAAGAAGTTCTATATGCTGTTAGTGAAAAGATAATTTCCCTTAAAAATGAAAAAGAGGTCTATGATCTAATATTAAATACAGCTATAAAATTGGTACCGAAGGCGTCTAAAGGTAGCTTACTTAAAATAACAGAAGATGGAAGTGAATTTAGGTTTATATCTCTTCATGGATATTCTGATGATTTAAAAAAAATAATATTAAAAAAAGAGGAAATATATCTTCATAAAATAAATAATTTTAAGGATATTGCAATAATAGAAAATCCTAGAAATTTTAATGAAGTTTATATGGATCCTTCAAAAAAGTATATACTTATTTCAACAGAATCTTTAAATATACACAATACTTTAAGTGCACCTATATATTTAGATGGAGTTTTAACTGCAATATTAAATTTAGATAGTACTGTTATAGAAGAGGCTTTTTCAAGTGAAGATATACGAACAGTAAAATATATACTGAATGAATTTAGATTGGCAGTTAGAAGTCATTTGATTCAAGGCAAATTAAGGGAAAAAGCAACTTATGATAGTCTGACTTGCCTTTATAGCAGAGGTTATTTAGAACAGATAATAGAATATTATCTTAACGAATTTTATAATAAAAACTATACAAGTTCTATAGTTTTTATAGATATTAATAATTTTAAATATGTCAATGATAACTATGGACATACTATAGGTGATGAGTTATTGATAAGATTTTCTCAAGCATTAAGATCTCATATCAATAGCAATAATTTATATGGTAGACTAGGCGGAGATGAATTTTTAATATTATTAGATAAGTGTAGAGAAGATGAGGCAATTGAAATTATGGAAAATTTGAGAGAGATATGTAAAAATCATAGAGAACAAGACTATACTTTAGATTTTAGTTACGGAATTTTTGAAATAGCTGGAGGAGAAAAATATGATTTTAAGACTATAATCTGTGGTGCAGATAAGAAGATGTATAAGTATAAAAAATTTAATAAAGAAATAGTTTAGGCATATGAAAAAGCAACTAGCCAAAGGTAGGCATATATTTTGCATCACACAGGCTCAGAGGCTTCAAGCTATCATTAAGTTCTAACGGCTCAGTATGATGAAAAGTAGACTAGTATACTGACTAGTTAAATTTTGAATATTACTTAAGCTATAAACACCCTTCATAATAATGTGAAGGGTGTAGCTGTTTATAAAGAAATAAAAATATTTAATTATATAAGCTAAATTATAACTTAACAACATTAGCTGCTTGGGGTCCTCTAGAACCTTCTACAACTTCAAATTGTACTTTGTCACCTTCTTCTAAAGTTTTGTATCCTTCTCCTTGAATTGAAGAGAAATGAATAAATACATCTTCCTCGCCTTCAACTGATAGAAAACCAAATCCTTTTTCAGAATTAAACCATTTAACTGTACCTGTTTTCATCTAAATTCCTCCTGAATAAAAAAATTTCACTTGTTATGATTGTACCATATTTACTGTAATAATAAAATTTAAGCTTAATATGGCTATAGTTAACATTGAATTTTCATTATAAATATAGCTTGAGCATTTTTAGATAGTTTTATACTTTAGATTAATGGATATTTTAAATAAATCTTTATGTCAATTATGATGTCCACATGAAAAAAGGAACAATTACAAGTTAAATGTAATTAATAAACCATAGTCCATTTTCATAGATATTTTTATAAATTGATATAATTTTTTTAGTAGAGTATAATTATCCGAGTGCAATATGTTGTGTTTTAGGGGGGTAATTTATGCTATATGTTGTTAAGCGAGATGGTAGAAAGGTTGAATTTAACTCTGTTAAGATAACTAATGCTATTAAAGGATCAGCAGAGGAAATATCTTATAATTTACTAGAAAGTGAAAAAATAGAGTTAACTCAAAAGATAATAAAAAGAATAGAGAATTTAAATGTAGAAGAATTAACAGTAGAAGAAATTCAAAATATAGTACAGAGTACTTTACTTGAAAATGGTCATAAGCCTATAGGTGTTGCTTATGGAAATTATAGAAAAGAGAGAACTAGAATTAGAGAAATAAAATCTGATTTGATGAAAGCTATAGAAAGAATAGGAGTAGAAACTGATAGAGACAATGCTAATGTTGGAAACAATTTTAGTTCTAAACTACTCAGAATAGCTAGTGAGTCCAATAAATGGTATAACTTATCTACTATGCCTAAGCACCTATCAAAAGCCCATGAAAATGGAGATTTATACTACCACGATTTAGATAGTTATAATTTAACTATAAACTGCTTGCATATCCCTACTAAAGAAATTTTAGAAAGAGGTTTTAATACTGGATATGGTTATTTAAGAAAGGCTAAACGTATAGATTCGGCAGCAGAACTTTCTTGTATATTACTTCAATCTACTCAAAACGATATGTTTGGAGGACAATCCCATGCAGATTTTGATAATGACTTAGCCACTTTTGTAGAACCAACAAGAGAAGAAATAAGAAAAGAATTAAAAGAGTTAGGAATATCAGAAGAAGTATTAGAAGAAGCAGTAGAAAAAAAATTAAGAAGAATAATAGAGCAATCCATGCAGGGAGTTGTCTATAATTTGAATACAATGCATTCTAGAGCAGGTAGTCAAGTTCCTTTTTCTTCTATGAATATAGGAATACCTCAAAGTAAAGATGCAGCACTTATATGTGAAATATTCTTAAAAGAATACGAAAAAGGATTAGGTCGTGGAGAACAACCTATATTTCCTAATATAATATTTAGAGTTAAAAAAGGTGTAAATAGGGAAGAGAATGATCCATATTTCTATCTATTTAAACTTGCATGTGAAGTAGCTAGTAAGAGAATGAATCCTACTTTCATGAATATAGATTCTGACTTTAATAAAGTTTATTATGATCAAGGAATAGTGCCAGCGACTATGGGATGTAGAACTTATGTAATGAGTAATTGCAATGGAGAGCCAGGCACAAAAGGAAGAGGAAATATAGCACCAACTACAATAAACCTTCCAAGAGTTGGAATACTTGCAAAAAGTGACGTGAAAAAGTTTTTCTCACTACTAGAAAATAGATTAGAACAAGCAAGTGAAGCATTAATGCATAGATATAATGTACTTAAAAAGCTTAAAATAAAAGATTTACCTTTTGTTGCAGGTCAAGGACTTTTAAAGGGATCAGAAGGATTATCACAAGATGATTCAATTGAACCAATATTAAAGCAAGGTACATTTGCTATAGGTTTTATAGGACTTGCTGAAACTTTAGTGGCTTTGACTGGAAAGCATCATGGAGAAGATGAAGCTTCAAGAAACTTAGGGGTTGAAATAATAACTTTTATAAGAAACTTTACGGATAAGCTAACTAAAGAAACTGGCTTAAATTGGGGTTGTTATGCAACACCAGCAGAAGGATTAAGTGGAAGATTTATATTACAAGATAAAAAGATATTTGGAGAAATAGAGGGGGTAACGGATAAGGAATATTATACAAATAGTTATCACGTACCTGTAGGATTCCCAATATCTATAATAGATAAAATTCATATAGAAGCACCATATCATAAACTTTGTAATTCAGGCCATATAAGTTATTTAGAGGTTGATGATTACCCAAATGGTGACAATATAATGGATATAATTAAGTATGCCTATGAAAATACCAATATAAGCTATCTTGGAATTAATTTTCATATAAAATATTGTAGAGAATGTGGTACTTATTTGGATAGTGAAAAGTTTGAATGTACAACTTGTGGAAGTACAAACATTCAAGGTGTATCTAGAGTAACAGGGTATTTAAGTCTAGATGAAAGATTTGGGCCAGGAAAATATCATGAGAGAGAAGATAGAATTTCTCATACAGAAGACCATAAAAAAGTTTATAATATAAATAATAAATAATTAAAAGTACCAAGGAATATTTCTTGGTGCTTTTAATTTCTAAAATTAATATGTCTTGCTTTTAACTAGAAACAAGATATAGCAGAATAGTTGTTTTAAGAAGGCTTATTTCCAATATTTAAGTCTATAAAAAGTTTTAATTGTATATTTGTTTAGTAACTTTTATCTATGATAAAATATTTATTAAGATTACTTAAATGAAAAAATAAAGTTAAAATTAATAACTAAATTATATTATTAGTAAAATATATAAACAATTTGGAAAGACAGAAATTATAAGTATATAGGTGATTAAATGAATAAAACAGTAAAATTAGCAGGAATAATACATGAAAGTTTAACTAATGGACCAGGTATGAGACGAGTTTTATTTGCTCAAGGATGTATGCATAATTGTAAAGGTTGTTTTAATACTCATACTCATAGCTTTAATGATGGTCAAGCTTTTAATATTGATAATATTATTAATGATATAAAGAAAAATCCATTAATTAAAGGAGTTACCTTTAGTGGAGGAGATCCTGTAGAACAAGCAGAAGCTTTTTCACAAATAGCTAAGGAAGTTAAGAAATTAAATAAAGATATATGGTGTTATACAGGATATACCTTTGAAGAAATTTTAAATAATAGTAATAAAAAAGTAGGATTGAGAGAATTAATTGAAAATATTGATGTACTTGTAGATGGAAAATTTGATATTAGTAAAAAAGATGATAATTTAAAGTACAGAGGATCATCAAATCAAAGAATAGTGGATGTAAAAAGAAGCTTATCAAAAGGAGAAGTTGTTATAGTAGAAGAATGCTAGAAATTATATAGTTAGTTTAAGAGTTGTAATTGTGGGCTTAGGTATATTCCTTTATTTCTAATGTACTTGTGCAAAGGTCATATGTAAAGAAAGATAACCAAAGCCTAAAAATATGTTAGATGATTGTAATAGTAGCATGTCATTTTGTATAACAGATATACAATTTTTAATAAGAAATATTATATAAGAAAATAAGAGTATAAAAGACTACTTAATTGCAATTAAGTAGTCTAAGTAATTTTTTTTTATACATGAATTTCTTATATTCTTCTTTCTAGAAAGTCTATTGCAACCTCTTCATCTGTAAAATATAGTGTTCTATCTTTAACTTTCATAGAACTTTCATGACCACGACCAGCAATTAAAACAATATCATTCTTTTTAGCAATTGAAAGTGCCTTTTTAATTGCAGCAGGTCTATGTATTTCTATAGAATAATTATCAGAAGATATGCCACTTTTAATGTCTTTTATAATCTCTTCTGGATCTTCATTTTTAGGGTTGTCTGTAGTAATTATAACGTAATCACTTAAACCAGTAGCAATTTGTCCCATAATAGGGCGTTTATCTCTATCACCATTGCCTACACATCCAAATACAGTTATTATTCTTCCATCGGTATAAGACTTTACTGTATTTAATATTTTTTCTATAGCATCAGGAGAATGGGCAAAATCTATTATTATTTTATAATCAATAGGATATTCCTCACATACATATTGAAATCTACCTTCAATTATAGGAAGATTTTCAAGAGAAAATTTTATTAAATCTAAGCTTACACCTTCCAGAATTCCTACCATAGAAGCAGCTAAAGCATTATGAATATTATATAATCCTGCTATTCTTAAATTAATAGGTAAAGAATTCTCTTTATAATTAAGATAAAATGAGGAACCTTCTAAGGAAGAATATAATATTTTAGCGCTTATTGAACCGTTATTTTTAAGTGAGTAAGTGTAACGATTTTTAAATTCAATTAAAAGTGATTTACCATACTCATTATCTATATTTATAATTGAATTCTTAGAATTTATAAATAGAATTTTTTTAGAGTGATAGTAGTTATAAAAATTTCCATGAAAATCTAAATGATCATGAGTTATATTAGTAAATACCCCATGTTCAAAAGTAATTCCGTATGTTCTCTTTAAAGCTAAGGAGTGAGAGGAGATTTCCATAATGCAGTGAGTAATATTATTGTCTACCATTTCTCTTAAAAGTTTATGAAGTTCTAAAGATTCAGGTGTTGTTTTATCTGTTTCAATTTTTTTATCACCTATATAATTACATATAGTACCTATTAATGCTGTTTTAAATCCTGCATTTTTTAAGATATTTCTTATCATGTAACTAGTAGTAGTTTTTCCGTTAGTACCGGTTATTCCTATTATCTTAATATAATTTTTAGGATTACCATAGTAATTAGATGACATAATAGCAAGGGCTTCTCTTGTATCATCTACTTTAATTACTGTAATATGGGGAGCAATTTTAATATTTTTATTGGTTATTATAGCAGTTGCTCCTTTTAGTACAGCATCATCTATGTATTTATTACCATCATCTAATGTTCCGTTTATACATATAAACACGTCATTAGAAGTTATCTTTCTAGAGTCATATTTTAATTCATTTATAGATATGTCTAACGTTCCTTGAATTAGTAAGTACTCTACTCCTATCAAGATATTCTTTAATATCATACTCTCACCTTCTTTTATTTACATATTATTATGTTGTAATTATATATTATATAAATTTATTTATGGAAAACTTGGCTTTAATAAAATAACTTATCTCCAATACATTATAATAAATAATAAAATTAAAGAAGTTAAAAATTTATAACATTATTATATAATTATAGAAATCATATTGCTTCTATAATTATCAGCTATCATATAAATACTTTATATAGATATATTCATGTTAACTTTATTGTATATATCAGAATAAACGCTATTTTTTAGTATTTTAATTAGTGCTATTGAATGCATAATGCTCAGTTCATAATTGTGAACTGACATTATGCATTATTTTAAGTTGTGAATTGTATAATAGATAAGTTTTTGTAATTGTAATTTAAAAATATTTTAGCAAGTAAGCATATTTGTATAAGGATTAAGCTTTAATGTAATGACTATATTATAGTTGTAATTTTATGTTGTAAGTATTAGCACCTTATTTTTATCTTCATCTAATATATCTTCAATTATTATGGAGTTACTATTAATTCTTTCTCCGCTTTTCATGTGAGTTAAGAAAGTTTCAACTCCATCTAGTGGAAAAGTTAAGCGAGGAGTTTTATAATGCATAGGTATAGTTATCTTACTTTGAATTGAGTTTGCGATATTAGCAGCTTCACTGCCGCTTATGGTATAGTTTCCACCTACAGGAATGAGGAGTATATCTACATCACCAATCATATCTAAGTCTTGAGCTGTTAATAAATGACCTAAATCTCCTAGATGGCAAATTTTATATCCATCCATTTCAATTATGAAAATTATATTTTCTCCACGTTTTGCTCCTTTAACTTCATCATGGAAAGATGGTATTCCTCTAATAGGGATATCACATTCATTAAAAAAGCCTACTTTATCTATGATTTTAGCTTCATTACCAATTATCTTAATGTAATTGTGATCAAAGTGATCATGACTTATGGTAATTACATCAACTCTACCTTTAAAAACAGTGTATCCTACAGTTTCGTCGAAAGGGTCTGTAAGAAGTTTTCTACCATCACTATCCTCAAGTAAAAAAGAAGCATGGCCAAGCCAAGTTAATTTCATTTTCATCTCTCCTTATAAATTATTTATTTTACATTTCCTTGTTAAATTTATCTTAATTATAGTATAGGATATAAATAATTGGAATTATTATAAATATTTAGGTAAAAGATTTTTAAGTTTATAAATAAAAAGTTTTGCTATATTAATCTAAAAATTTAACTAAAGTTGTAATTTAAGATTAATTTTGTTGAAAATTAAACTATATTTCATTTAATTATTAGCATTATTTTAAATAATATACTTTAAAAAATTCTTTCTAATATATCCTAATAAATGTAATATGTAAAAATACTAGATAGAGTTTAATTTTTTATCTTAAATATCTTGAATATTTAAGATAAAAAAAGGATAGAAATAAATTGACAATAAAAATTTACTGTACTATAATTGATATAAAATTAATTTAGAAAATTTTAAAAGGCTAAGATTAGGAAAAGTACTTTAACAAGTAACTTACAGAGAGTGAGGATTTGGTGAAACCTCATAGTGATGGTTAAGGGAAAATCACCTAGGAGCTGAAGACTGAATTTTAGTAAGTTTGTCCGTATTTCTGCGTTAAAGGATAGAACATGTTAGTGTTTGAGTTTATGATATTACCATAGGTGGTATAGCGAAGTTCACTTCGTCCTATTTAGGACGGAGTTTTTTATTTTTTAAAATATATTTCATTATAGGAAGTATATATTGTGTTAATGATAATAATGAGGATTAATCTTATTATCGTTAGTATAGATTACAATAAAATATAGATTAAATATTAGGAAGGAGATTTATTATGTATAAGAAAATTGATTCTTCAAAGAGTTTTATGGATATTGAATTAGATGTATTAAAACTTTGGGAAGAAAAAAACGTAATTCAAAAGAATTTTGATTCAAATGAAGATGGTGAATATTTTACATTTTATGATGGTCCTCCAACAGCAAATGGTAAGCCTCATATAGGACACGTTATAACAAGAGTAATGAAAGACATAATTCCAAGATATAAGGTAATGAAGGGCTACAAGGTTTTAAGAAAAGCAGGATGGGATACCCATGGTCTTCCTGTAGAACTTGAAATAGAAAAGAAGCTTGGAATCTCAGGTAAACCAGAAATAGAAAAGTATGGTGTGGAAGAGTTCGTTAAACAATGTAAGGAAAGTGTATTTACATATGTTGAAATGTGGAGACAAATGTCTGAAAGATTAGCTTATTGGGTAGATATGGATGATCCATATGTAACTTTCCACAATGATTACATTGAATCAGTTTGGTGGGCATTAAAACAAATGTGGGATAAAGACTTAATTTATAAAGGTCATAAGATAATGCCATATTGTCCAAGATGTGGAACTACACTTTCATCTCATGAGGTTGCACAAGGATATAAGGATGTTAAGGATAGCTCCGTATATGTTAAATTCAAACTAAAAGATGAGAATAAATATGTATTAGTTTGGACAACAACTCCTTGGACATTACCAAGTAACGTAGCATTAGCAGTAAATAAAAAATATGATTATGTAGAAGTACTGCACAATGAAGAAAATATAATACTTTCAAGAACACTTTTAAATAAACTTGAGGGAGAATATGAAATCGTTGCGGAATTCAAAGGAGAAGCTCTACTTGGAAAAGAATATGAGCAAATGTTTAAATTTGAAACTCCAGAAGAAAAAGCATTCTATATAGTTCATGCAGATTATGTAACATTAACAGATGGTACAGGTATAGTTCATACAGCACCTGCATATGGGGATGAGGATAACCAAACAGGTAAGCGTTACAATCTTCCAATGATAAACTTGGTTGATGCAGAAGGAAAATTTGTTGAAAAGGTAACTCCTTGGGCTGGTATCTTTGTTAAAAAAGCAGATGAGAAGATTGTTGCTTACTTAAAAGAGAACAATATTCTTTATAAAGGAGAAAAATTCCTACACTCATATCCACATTGTTGGAGATGTGATACACCACTTCTTTACTATCCAAGAGAGAGTTGGTTTGTAAGAATGTCTTCTGTTAGAGATCAATTATTAGAGAATAATAATAAAATTAATTGGATGCCAGATAACGTAAAAACAGGAAGAATGGGAAAATTCTTAGAGAATGTTATTGACTGGGGTATTTCAAGAAATAGATACTGGGGAACTCCACTTCCAATTTGGGAATGTGAATGTGGTCACAGAGAAATGATAGGAAGTGTTAGCGAACTTCATGAAAAGGGAATAAATGTACCAGAAGGAATAGAGCTTCATAAGCCATATATAGATAACGTACATTTAAATTGTCCAAAATGTGCTAAAGAAATGACGAGAGTAGAAGAAGTTATTGACTGTTGGTTTGATTCAGGTTCAATGCCATTTGCTCAATATCATTATCCATTTGAAAATAAACAAATATTTGAGTCTAATTTCCCAGCACAATTTATATCAGAGGCAGTTGACCAAACAAGAGGATGGTTCTATACATTACTTGCTATATCAACAACTGTTTTTGAGAGAAATCCATTTGAAAATTGCATAGTACTTGGACACGTTTTAGATAAAGATGGATTAAAAATGTCTAAACATAAAGGAAATGTATTAAGTCCATTTACTGTACTAGAAAATCAAGGAGCAGATGCATTAAGATGGTATTTCTATACAGCTAGTGCACCATGGCTACCTTCAAGATTTTATGAAGATGCAGTTATAGAAGCTCAAAGGAAATTTATAGGAACATTATGGAATGTTTATTCTTTCTATGTTCTATATGCAGAATTAGATAAATTTGATCCAACTAAGTATGAAGACTTTGTATCAGAAAACATAATGGATAAGTGGATGATGTCTAAACTTAATACTTTAGTTAAGAACATAGATGAACATTTAGAAAACTATAGAATCACTCAAGGTGCTAAAGAACTTGAAGATTTTGTAGATCAGCTTTCTAACTGGTATGTAAGAAGAAATAGAGCAAGATATTGGGTTGAAGATCTAACAGAGGATAAAATAGGAGCATATATGACTTTATATAGAGTATTAACAACTTTAGCTAAAGTAGCTTCTCCATTTATACCATTTGTTACAGAAGAGTTATATCAAAATTTAGTAGTTAATTTTGATGAAAATGCTGAAGAAAGTGTTCATTTATGCAAATGGCCTGAGTACAGAGAAGATTTAGTAGATAACTCATTAGAGATGGAAATGGATAAAGCATATAAAATAGTTAAGCTTGGAAGAAGTGCAAGAAATGGTGCTAATATTAAAAATAGACAGCCGTTATCTAAAATGCTTGTTTCAATAGGAACACTTCCAGAATATTATGGAGATATAGTTAAGGATGAACTTAATATAAAAGAAGTAGAACTTGGTGCTGACATTTCAAAATATGTTAACTTTGAAATAAAACCAAATTTACCTATACTCGGAAAAGCTTATGGTAAATTAATACCTGGTATAAGAAAAGCTATCGGTTCAATGAATCAAATGGAGCTTGCACAAGCTATAAACAATGGTAAAATTGTTAGCATTAATGTAGATGGAACAGAGATAGAGTTAACATCTGAAAATCTACTTGTGACAATGCAAGGTTTAGAGGGATATGCTTTTGCAGGTGAAGGAGATATAGGAGTTGTACTTGATACTAATATTACAGATGAACTTAGAGAAGAAGGTCATGTAAGAGAAATATTAAGTAAAATTCAAAATATGAGAAAAGAAAGTGGCTTTGAGGTTGCAGATAAGATTAACATATATGTATCTGGAAATGAAATGCTTGAAAATATTATTAGAAAATTTGAAGAGCAAATTGCTAAAGATACATTAGCTGTTGAGATAGTGTATAATGCAGACTCTAATTATCAAGAAGTTAAGATAAATGGAGAAAGCTTAAACCTTGCTGTAGAAAAGTTAGCTTAAGAAATTAAAATAAGTTATTTTATTTGGCACGATTTAAACCTTATTAATCAAATTCAAATTTGATTAATAAGGTTTTTTACATAGTAATATAAATTATAAAATAATGAAAAATTGATAATTATAGTTGAATTTAATTTACTTAATTTAAATAACAACTGTAGAACTAGTTTCAATATAGAAAATTACTGTGTAACTTCAAAAAAGAAATCAATTTAAAGCTTCTCCTATAAAGGAGAAGTATCTATAATTCTCCATTGCCCATTGTCAATTCTTCATTGTATAAGGTATGCTAGTAGTAAATTCTATATATTACAAAAGTGTAAGTACTATGAACATAAATGTAAGCTAAAAAAATTGTTAAAAGATTAAGAGTAATATAAAATTTATGGATAGACGATGAATTTAAATTTTTAGGAGATGACTAAGATATGCAGGACCCAATAAAGTTTATAGCAATACTACTTATAGCAAACATACCATTATTTATATTTATATATTTTAGTTTCTTTTCAAAGAAGAATAGAAGGAAAAAAGGAAAGCATAAAAGCAAGACTCAAGGACATTTGTTATTCTTAATATTCATATACATAATTATATTAGCTATAGAATTTATATTAGTGGATAAGCTATTACAGGTAATAAAATAAACAAATTTTTAAAATAGTATATAGGACATATCCAATTAATTTTTAAGAAGAGTGACTAATCACTTTTCTTTTTTTATATTGAAAAAAGAATATTGTGGCCACTCATATGTAAAATTAAGGGGTCAAAAAAGGAATTTATGTCAATTATAAGAAATATAGAAGACTTTTATTAAAGTTTGATTAAAATTTAATAAATGATGAAACTTTTTATCTTTAAAAAGCGTCTATATTATAGGGAAGAAAAATTACAAGTTTAAATTTATATTTATTTAAATGTAATTCATTTGTAACCAAATAAATTGCCCAATATATTATAGTTAAGTTAAAGATTGGGTGTAAGGAGAGGATAATATGTCAGAACTATTAATTATTTCTACAATAGTAATTTCAGTTTTAGCCTATACATTTTCAACAGTCTATTTTAAAGAAAAAGAAATTGAAAGATTAAGCTAATAGTTAACATAGAATACATTTTATTAGGAAAAACTATTGTAAATTATGTTTCTATAACTTACTATAAATAATAAAGCTTAATTTATAATAGGAGTGATTAACGTGGCGGCTTCAATAAAAGATGTAGCTAAAGAAGCGGGAGTTTCAATAGCAACTGTTTCTAGAGTTTTAAACGGAATAAATGTTGTAAACGAAGATACGAAAAGAAAAGTATTAGATGCAATAGACAAACTAGGATATAGACCAAATATTTTAGCAAGAAGTTTAAAGACACATAGGTCAAGTACAATAGGAATAATAATTCCTGATATTGCAAATTCTCTTTTCCCAGAAGTGGTTAGAGGTGCAGAGGATGTTGCAAATATTTATAACTATAACATAATGCTCTGCAATACAGATCTGGACTTAGAAAGGGAAAAAGAAAGCTTTAGAATGCTAAAAGAGAAGATGGTAGATGGGGTTGTTTATATAGGTAATGCTCTTGTAGATGAAGTTGAAGAGCTTATTAATGAACTTGAACTACCAATTGTATCTGTAGGTACAGGTGATAAGAAGGGTAAATACCCAAGTGTAACTATAGATAATTATAAAGCTGCATATGATGCAACTAATTATTTAATTGATAAGGGAAATAAAAAAGTTGCTTTTATAGGATTCTTCCCATCAATGTATGGTGGAAATTACGAGAAACTTTTCAAAGGTTATAAAAGTGCAGTAGAAGAAAAACTTGAATTTGATGAGTCTCTAGTTTATTTCTCTTCCTTAAATGCTCAAGAAGGATATAAAGGTATAAACACTATACTTGAGAATAATGAAGTAGATGCTGTATTTTGTGGAAGCGATGAAGTAGCAGTAGGTGTTATTAATGCGTTGAGAGAAAGAAATATATCTGTACCTGATGACGTAGATGTTATGGGATTTAGTGATACGGATTTAGCCTCTATGTATTATCCAACCTTAACAACTATATCTCAGCCACTTTATGATATGGGATCAATAAGTATGAGATTACTTATAAAAATAATAAATAAGGAAGAAATAGATAAAAAATATTTCGTTCTACCTTATGAAATAATAGAGAGAAATTCTTGTAAATAGAAGGACTTTCCTTTAAAAAGTATTTTCTACAAAAAATTATTTTAAAAATTTTTAAATGTTTTAAGAAAATAAATGAAAGTCTTGCAGTAGACAATATAAGTTAACAGGATTTGCGCAAGCAAATCCTGTTTTTGTTTGAATTTAGTGTAAGCTTAAATAATTTAATAACACAATTTTAAGAATTTATAGAATTTACAAACAAAACCTCAAAGTAGCATATTTATAGATATACCAGTTCTAAAATTATTTATTCTTGAAGTGATACAATCACTTCTTATAAAGAACTAGCAATACATTGCTAGTAAAAATTAGTTTAAGAAATTAATTTCTAAAGAATTAATTTCCACCATAATTGTGAATTTTGCATTGTGAATTGTGAATTGAAACATTCAAGGGTGTAGCTATATTCAGCTATACACTAATTTTTAAAGTAGTTTATCTATATAGATGTTAGTTGTAGCAATCCAGTAAAGCTCTAGTTATCCAGTTATAAGAAACATTTGATTTATCATAATTAAAAACCTATAAAAATTTTATGATTAATCCAATTAAGTATATTTTTAAATAATTTGTTTATATAAATATGGTCAGTAAAAAATTATATAAGGGGAATGGTAATATGAAGTATTTGGTAAGTGCAGCTGGAGGAAATACTACAGTAATTCAACTTATTGAAAATTCACAAACTAGAGAATGGTATAGCAGTAATGGCAATGAATTAATAAAAAAGTATGATAATTTTGAAGTTGAACAGTCTGGTTTTCTTATTCCAAAGGATTTACATTTTGAAATGGCTGGAAGTGAGTTTTGTGGAAATGCTTCTCGAGCTGCAGCAGTAGTTTTTTCAATATTAAGAAAAGAATCAATAGTTAATTTTACTGTTTCTGGATTTAATGGTAGTGTTCATTCAACTGTAAATAAATATTCCGATAATGAATATAATGTTGAAAGTATATTTAATGGAATGAATATACTTTCAAAAGAAGTTAAACTTTCTAATGGTACACAAGCATTTTTAGTTGATCTTGGTGGAATCGTTCATATTGTTATTGAGGGGAAATTACCTAGTAACTATAAAGATATTCATAAGGAAGTTACTAGTGAATTAGACCTTTTAAGCAGAAGTGCTGTAGGTGTAGTTTGGTATACAAAGAGAGAAAATAAACAAGTGAAAATTCATCCTATTATTTGGGTAAATGAAGTCAATACCTTTTATTATGAAACTTCATGTGGATCTGCTTCCATTGCAGTTGCTGTTGTTACTGGTATAAATGAAATTGAGCAAGTAACAGGAGAATTCATATTAACTAAAATCTCAAAAGAATTTGTATCATTAAAAAGCAAAATAAAAGTACTTTATATTGAGTAAAAATTGGCATCATTAAAGTTATTACATTTTGACTTAGGCTTTTAATAAATAGAAAAATGGATAAGAAAATTTTCTTATCCATTTTTCTATTTCGTAGAATTTAATTTTTTATTGGTATAATATAGAACTTTTTTTATATTATAATCTTTCTAAATTTAAAGCTTCAAACTCTGCAATTTTTTCATTTTCAATTACTGATTTTCTAGTAGCTTGGTTATTTTGCTTTGTAAAAGTTAATTTTGTTGCTAGTGGTGGAAGAATTGTTCCAGCACCGCCTATACATCCACCTTCACACATCATACCTTCTATGAAATTTCCTGGTAATCGCCCAACTTTAGCCAATGACATAGCCTTTTTTATTTCCATAGGGCCACTAACTTTTACAGGTTTAAATTCCACATTTACATTTTGACTTTTAATATAATTCTCTATAGCAGCAGTTAATCCACCAGCAGCGGCAAAACCTCTACCATAAATTGAAGCACCATCTACATTAGAATCCTCACATTTTTCAGGATCCATATCGAATGCATCTAATAGTGCAGATAATTCTTCAAAGGTTAGAGCATAATCTATAATATCTTTTATAGGTTCTCTTCTTATTTCAGACTTTTTAGCAGTACATGGTCCTATAAATACAATTTTAGCCTCACTATCTAAAGATCTTATATATCTACCAGTGGCTATCATAGGCGAAACTGTTGTAGATATATGAGCTGTCTCAGTAGGAAATTTTTTTTCAATATAACTAAAGAAGCCTGGACAACAGGAGTTGGTCATATATTTATCACCATTCTCCATTTTATGAATAAATTCTTTACTTTCATGGGCAGTTACTACATCTGCTCCACAAGCAGCCTCATACATTTCTATAAATCCTATATTCTGAAGTGCAGTCTTTATTTGGCCCATTGATACTTTGGCGCCAAATTGCCCTGCAATTGCTGGAGCAACAATAGCATACATTTTTTCACCATGAGATATTCTTCTTGCTACAGGTTCAATTAGACTTTTATCAGAGATAGCACCAAAAGGACATGCAGTCATGCAGGCACCACATTGGATACAATCTTCATTTTTAATCATAGCTTGCCTATCTGTTGCTACAGAAAGTGCACCTGTAGGACAAACTATTTTGCATGGTCTTAAGACCTCAGAAATAGCTTCATAAGGGCATTGTTTTTTGCAAAGGCCACATTCTTTGCAAAGCTCTTGATTTATATAAGCTTTTCCACCTACTCGAACCATCGCTTTAGTAGGACAGACTTCCATGCATTTATGTGCAATACATCCTCTACAGGCTTCAGTTACAGTAAACTTGTTAATAGGGCATTTATCACAAGCAGCCTCTATAACATATATAATTTGATCATCATTTTTTATGTCTACAAGATCATCAAGGCTTTCACCAGAAGGTAAATAACCTGCAGCGAGTTTAGCTCTTTGTCCTACAATAGCTCTTTCTTTATAGATACAGCATCTATACTGAGGTTTATCTTTGTCTACTATACATTCGTGAATTTTTCCTAATTCTTCAAGCGTTAATTTGTCCTTTTTTGCTAAAATAGCGATACTTTTTAAAACATCATGTTTAACTTTTTTTAAATGTGTTTCAAAAATAAACATATACCTAATCCCCTTTAAATAATTTTATACCCATATAGTTTTAGTAATGAGGATTTCACCCTCAAGATTTCTAGATATATTATAACATAAAATCGTTAAAAAAATAACAAAATTTGAATGAAAAAAATCTAGAGTTGACGGAAAATTTTCATTTTTCTGAACTGTTCAGTTAAAGCATAAAACAAGTAATAAAATTTGAAGGATAATGCAATACAAGGCAAGAATAGAGGGAATTTATGACGAATTATTGTTATAAGTTTTTTTATAATTAAAAAAGTAGTACAATATTATAGATGTACTAGTTGTAAAACTAACGTATATATCAAAATAATTATTATTTTTAATTTTAAATTATAGATATTCAATTCACAATTTACAATTGTGGATATTTAATACATTAGCTGATCTATTACTTATCTACATTGTTATAGTCAAATGAATAGGGGTTATGCCGAATTACACTGCATCTTTATACAATGGAGAGTAGAAAATTTACAATTGACGATTTAGAAAACCTCTCAGTAAAAGCTGAGAAATTTAGAACTAATTTGTTTTGAAGTGACACAGTTACTTTTTAAAAATCCAATTAAAGAGATTAATTTGTAGAATTAATTTTAATTACAATTGTCAATTGTCAATTGTCCATCTTCAATTTTCCATTGACTAAGTTGTGCATTAATTTTTAAGATAGTACTGTATATTGTAAAATCTTTTACAATATTATTGACATAAATTATAATGTAATTAAAGTTAGAAATTTTGAAAAAATAAATTCTAACTTATTTTATGACATACTAAGTTAGAGGAGCCATTGATAATACAACTATCAATGGAAGTTATGAGCTTGCTATAAAAATATTTGTAGTATATTTGAATGATTGTTTTAAAGGATTTATTATAAAAAATTAAAGTAGTTTACATAGAGTGAATAGTAAAATTGGAGGGTTTAGATTTGAGCAGTAATAAGAAAGTAGAGCAGATATTTACTTATTTGCATAGTATTAAAAATATCAATGATAAGCGAATAAGAAATATAAATGAATATGAGGAAGTATTCTTTGAATCTCATATATTAGATATAGATGGTTGTAATGTTATTAACAGTGAAAATAGAGATGAATGGTTAGAGATAAATAAAAGTGCTAAGGATATATACAATAAATTTTCTAAAATATATTTAAAATTACAGAAAAATAGTGAAAATTTAGAAGTTATATATGCTCATGGATTATTAATTGGACAAGTTGAAGATGTTAAAATAATGCACCCTATTTTTACTACAAAAATGGATTTAAGTTTTAACGATAAAAATAGTGTATTCTCATTAAAACCTTATAATAACTTAACTAATATAGAGCTCGATATTTTAAGTGGTTTTGAGGCTTTTCCGTTACAAAAAATAATTGAAGCTACTTCACAAATAAATTCTCTAGGTATAGATGCTAGAAATAAAGATGAAGTAACTGAGGCAATTGATAAAATTATAGATATTTTAGATATACAAAATAATAGTAATGATTATAAAAAACTAGATTCTTTATTAGATATGGAAAAAACTGGAGATATAATTTTTTATGATGAACCTATTATAATCTTTAGAAAAGTTGATACAAGACTGTGGAATATGGAATTAAACTCTATGCTTGAGGAGATAAGAAAGGGTTATAAGATTCCTAAGACTATAGAAGCGTTAGTTAATAATGAAAAACTTGAAATAGATGAAGTTACAGTAGAAAAATGGAAAGAGATAGGTGAAGATTTATTATTTCCACTGCCATATAATGAAGATCAAAAAGAAATAACAAAGAGATTATCAGAAAATTTTGGAGTGGTAGTACAAGGGCCTCCGGGTACAGGCAAGAGTCATACTATAGTAAATTTAATTTGTCATCTTTTAGCTCATGGTAAGAGAGTATTAGTTACAAGTCAAACAGATAGAGCACTTAAAGTATTAAATAACAAGATACCAGAAGAAATTCGATCTCTTTGTATGAGTATATTAGGTGATGATGCAAAGGCCATGGAAGATTTAGATGATGCAGTACGCAAAATTACTGAAAATTTATCTTTAGACACTACTGAACTTAAAAAACAATTTAAACTTCTAAAATTTAAATTAAAACAGTGTAAGGATAATCAGGATAGAATTTATGAAAGTTTAAGAAAGATAGAGTATAGTGAGAATCATAATGTTACCTATAATAATGAAAATTATACTTTAATGGATATGGCAAAGTACATAAGAGAAAATAGCAAAGAACTAAGCTATATAGACGATAGTCTTTCTATAAAGGACAAATCTCCTTTAACCAATGAAGAATTTGAAGAATTTTTAGAGCTATTGGAAATATATTCTTTAATAGAGGTAGAGAACTATGAAAATACTAAAGAATATATGGACAAACTTCCTGAATTAATAGAGTTGGTAGAAAAAATAGATAAATATAGAGAGCTTTTAAGTGATATCTATATCCATAGAAAAGTTGTAAGTCAGTGGAGTGATAAGGAAGTTACCAGTTATTCTAATAATCATTTATTAAATTTATTAGATGAAGCCTATAAAAATATAGAAGAAATTGAAAATACCTATGTTTATACTATAATGAAAAATTATTATTGTAGTAAAGTTAAAGGAGATATATGGACAGAATTTATAGAGCACTGTGGAGATACTTTAAAAGAAGTTTCAAGATTAAAAAGTGAGCTTAATAAGCATAAAGTTCAACTTCCTGAAAATGTTGATATGAATAATTTCAAAAAGGACTTTGAAATAGTGGAAAAGGTTCTTAGAGAAAAAGGTAAGATAGGTGCTATCTTTAAATTACTTCATGGAAATGTTAAATATATATTAGACAGTGTGAAGATTGATTATGAACCTATATCTACACTGGAACATGCTGAAGTTATAAATAATTATATAAAATTATATAAATTAGAGCGTGATCTTAAAAATTATTATAATAATACTATGAAAGAGTATGGAGGAAGAATAATAACCCCTGCTGATGTGAATTTCAATAGTATTATAGAAGATGCTATTGAAAAGATAACTATGGTGATTGAATGGGAAAACAATTATAAAGATAAAATTTTAGGGTTACTTAAAGCTAAACATTTTAATAGAGAAATAAATCTCTATGAAAAAGAGAGCTATAGCTATATTAAAGATTCTCTTCTTAGCTTAAAGGCAATTAAAGAATTTGAGGATTTAGCAGAGTACTTAGATGATAATATTAAAGCATTAAGAAAATATAATTGTTTTGAGGAGCTTGCAGATAAAATAGAAGAAAATAACAGTAGTTTTGTATTAAAATATTATGAGCGTATAAGTTATTTAAATAAAAGCTCTCAAGATATAGAAAAGTTAATGAAGTTTAGAGATATGCTTATGGATAGTTGCCCTAAATTTACAAAATACATTTTAGTTCATCAAAGAGAAACCTTAAAATCAAACTTTAAAAACTTTGAAGGGGCTTTTAAACATAAAGTATGGAACGATTATATAACTACAGAGCTTGATGTTGATATTAAAAGTTTAGAAAGAGCGCTTTATGAAGAAAAGGCAATTGAAGATAAGCTAGTTAAAGAAATAGTTTGTAAGCAAAGTTGGTATAATCAAATATTGAGAACTACTGAATTACAGAAGAGAAGTTTGTTTACTTGGATGGAAGCTATAAAAAGAATAGGTAAGGGTACTGGTACCCAAGCGGTTAAATACAGAAAAATTGCTCAAAGAGAAATGGAAAATTGTAAAGATGTTATTCCTGTATGGATAATGCCTATAAACAGAGTTATTGAGAACTTAAAGATAAATGAAAATTTATTTGATGTTATAATAGTAGATGAAAGTAGTCAAAGTGACATTACTGCATTAACTGCATTGATGAGAGCAGAAAGAGCAGTAATAGTTGGTGATGAAAAACAAATAAGTCCAGAAGCAATAGGCAAGGATAACTCAATGGTAGAAAAATTAATTGAAACTCATCTTAAAGGAATTCCACATGCAGAGTGGTTTGATTTAAAAACAAGTTTATATAATACAGCATTAAGAATTTTCCCTAACAGGCTAATTTTAAAGGAGCATTTTAGAAGTGTTGATGAGATTATAGGATTCAGTAATAAACTATGTTATTCTAATGAAATTGTACCTCTAAGATGTGGCAAAAACGATAATCCATTAGAACAGCCTATAGTTACTGTTAAAGTAGAAGAAGCTTTTAGAGATGAAAGTAAGGCCATAAATATAAAAGAAGCCTATGCTATAGTGGATAAGATTATTGAATGCTGTAATGATTCTAAATATGAAAATATGACCATGGGAGTAGTATCTCTCTTAGGAGATGCACAAGCAGAGTTCATTGAAAATCTTATAATTGAGAAACTAGGCATTGAAGAAATGGTTAAGAGGAGAATAGTTTGTGGAGATGCTTATTCATTCCAAGGGGATGAAAGAGACGTAATGTTCTTATCTTTTGTTATAGCGGATAATGTAAAATATGGAGTGCTTTCTAAGGATTCAGATATAAGAAGATTTAATGTTGCAGCAAGTAGGGCGAGAAATCAAATGTGGTTATTCCACTCTATAGATCTTGAGGATTTAAATCCTAAGGGAGTAAGACATAACTTATTAGAATATGCTATGGAGTATGAAGAATGTACTACTAAAAGAGAAGAAACTGGACACTATATTCTTACAACCTTCGAAGAAGATGTGTTAAAGGAGCTTAAGGATCTCAATATAGAGGTAATTTCTAAAGTTAAAGTAGGTAAATACGAAATAGATTTTGTAATAAAGGCTAAACATAAAATTGCTATTGAATGTTTAGGTTCGAGAAGAGAAGAAAAATATTCATGGAAAGAATCTTTCGAACGCCAACATACTCTAGAAAGGGTAGGTTGGAGATTTTATAAGATTAGAAGTAGCGAATTTTACTTAAATCCTAAAGAAACTATAAAAAGATTATATGATTCTGTAAATTAATACAAAAGTGCTAATAATTGGTATAAATTATTAGCACTTTTTATATATTTAAACTTTTTATGAAATATGTATTATGAATTGATTATTATTAGGGGGGCAATAATATTATATATCTATAGTATATATATATTTAGTTCTTAAAAAGTGTTTTATAATTAAGATGAGTATTGGAATTTAAAAGGATATAACTGGAAAAAGACTTAAAAGGTTAAGAATATATAGGCACTATGGCTGGTATTGGAAATTAATTTTAAAAAGCTTGTATCATTAAAAGCAATAATTAATATTGCGAAAGGATAACTAAAAGGATTAGAATAAATCATATATAGATATGATACATAAAATTTTAATGTAAATATAATGAAGAAAAATGAGTAAGAATATACTTGCTTTTCTTTAATTTAGAAATAAAGGAGCTTCAAGATATGAATAATAGGGAAGACATACTATGGTTAATGTTTAAGAATAGTGATGGAGAAAAGATTAAAGTTGGAGAACTTGTAAAGAAAAAATCTAAATTTTACTTTAAATATGATGTTGAAGGCGTAAAAAAAGCAATGGATTATGGATTTACACCACTTCCAAACCTACCTAGAATAAATTCAGAGTATTTTAGAGAAGAAATGTTTAGAACTTTTGCTGATAGGGTAGAAGCAAGGTTATTAAATGATGAAGAAATCTTTGACTTAATAAAAACTACAGGTGCAAAGCTTGATGAGGATGAATTAGAGTTTTTTAATCCTGAAATAAAAGAAGAAGTTGAAGAAACTGAAGAGAAAGTAGAATAGTTTAAAATAATATTTTGTGGAAAATATGCAATATTTTGACGGTTTTTCATATACTGATATAAGAAACATGTACTACAATGTGTACATGTTTCTTTTCTCTATGGAAATTGATGCCTTTATTTTTAAACAAGGCATGTTTAAAAGGTAATTAACCAGTATACTAAAATATTCATTATACTTTTGAATAGTTATTTTGGAGATCTATATAGTAAATAAAGTTTAGTAACGGTTTTTTAATATAGCTTTTATTAATTAAAATTAGGAGGAAATATGCTATATAAAGAAAAGTATAATTTATGGTTGAATTCTAATTCAGTAGATGAAAAAACAAAATTTGAGCTTAAAGCCATTGATGAAAATGAAATAAAAGATAGATTTTACAAGGATTTAGATTTTGGCACTGGAGGATTAAGGGGAATTATAGGGGCAGGTACTAATAGATTAAATATTTATACTATAGGCAAGGTAACAGAAGGTTTAAGCAATTATCTAACAAAAAAATATAAAGAAAATATTTCTATAGCTATAGCATATGATTCAAGGCATATGTCTTATGAATTCTCAGAGTTTGCAGCCAGAGTTTTTTGTGGAAATAATATAAAGGTATATATATTTGATACTTTAACTTCAACACCTATTCTTTCTTATGCTGTTAGGGAATTAAATTGTAAAGCTGGTATAGTTATAACTGCTTCTCACAATCTTAAAGAATACAACGGTTATAAAGTTTATAATGAAAGTGGAGTTCAGATAACTGATAAAGCAGCAGAAGAAATTCTATACCATATTAGTTTAATTAAAGATTTCGATGATATAAAAAAGATTTCAAAGAATGAGGCTTTAAACAAAGGGTTATTAAATTATATTGGAGAAGATATATATTCTTCTTATTTACAAAAGGTTAAAAATGTAACTATAAGAAAGCAATTAATAAAAGAAAATAGTAGAGAATTAAATATTATTTATACTCCGCTACATGGTGCAGGAAATGTTCCTATTAGAAGGTTATTTAAGGAACTAGGTTATAAAAATACTTTTGTAGTTAAAGATCAGGAAAAACCTGATGGAAATTTTCCAACGGCACCTTATCCTAATCCAGAGAATCCCAAGGTTTTTAATATAGCCTTAGAATTGGCTAAAGATATTAACCCTGATGTTATATTAGGGACAGACCCTGATTGTGATAGGATAGGTGTTATGGCTAAATACCATACAGGAGAATATAAACTATTAACAGGAAATGAATTAGGAACACTTTTAAGTCATTATATTTTAACCTCATTAAGAGAAATAAATGAGATTCCTTCTAATGGGGTAATAATTAAAACCATTGTAACTACGGACATGGTTAAACCTATAGGTGAAGAATTTGAAGTAGAAATTTTAGAAGTTCTTACAGGCTTTAAATATATAGGCGAGCTTATCGAGGAATTAAAGATTAAAAAATTTATTTTTGGCTTTGAAGAAAGTTATGGATATTTATGTGGAGATTTTGTAAGAGACAAAGATGGAATAATTGGGGCAATGCTTGTATGTGAGATGGCACTTTATTATAAAACTAAAGGTATATCATTATATGAAGCCTTAACAAAGCTTTATGAAGAGTATGGATATTATAAAGAAGAATTAATATCTTTAGAGTTTAATGGAATTGAAGGAGTAAATAAAATTAATAATATAATGAATTCTTTTAGGAAAGATATAACTCGCATAAGTAAATACAATGTAAAAGAAATTGAAGACTATAAATTAGGATTTGCTAAGACTTTAGAGAATAATAATATAAAGAATATAAGTTTACCTAAATCAAATGTTATCAAGTTTATATTGGAGGATGGCTCTTGGATTGTTATAAGACCTTCTGGTACAGAACCTAAGATAAAAATTTATATATCAGCTAGAGGAAATTCTCTTAAATCTTGTGAAGAAAAATTAGGTAACTTAAAACAATATGTAATGAATAAGTTAGAGTGAATAAGAGATATAAGCTAATAGTTGAAAATAAATTTTGTACTTTAGAAATTAAAAATGTGTTTTAACATTTATAAATATTTTTTCATTCTACCTAATATATAAAAAACGTGAGTTTTTAAACTCACGTTTTTTATATATTAGGTAGGATTTATGAAATGAAATTTTTATTCTTAATACTTTGAATAGTATTCATAATCATTATGTATATAGTTTGTATCTTTACTATCAATAGATAGATCTTCATGAAATTCATTTAAATATACATTGGTATTAAAATCACAATTGCAATGATTTT
Source organism: Clostridium sp. Marseille-Q7071 (assembly GCF_965112025.1). Lineage (NCBI taxonomy): Bacteria > Bacillati > Bacillota > Clostridia > Eubacteriales > Clostridiaceae > Clostridium > Clostridium sp. Marseille-Q7071. The sequence goes on along the minus strand of NZ_CBCOPR010000001.1, from coordinate 357,236 downwards.
CCACAGGTAAATAATGATAAGTCCAATCTTTTATCGTATCTTTTTTTTCATAAGATAATTCAATATCATAGGAGATACTATGAAAATTATTATGGTTTTCAGATTCTAATGGATAAACTAGAGGAATGGATTTTTTCTTCATGAGAAAACCTCCTTAATACTCTTTATAACTATATATTGTTCAAAATATAAAGAATTTATGTATAAGGATTAAAATTTTGTAGAAAAGGGTTTAAAGCACAAAAGTAGAATATAGGTATAAAAGTTATAGAATAATCTTGTTTAAACTAAGCCTTATAGTTTAGTTTATTTTTTTAAATTATAAAATTAAAGTCTCCATTATTTTTTATAATGGATTTTACTAGATAGGATTTAAGGGGTTTAATTATGAGTAATAATAATTTATTTAAAAAATTTTTATCATTTTCTATTGGAAGCTGGATAGCTATTATAATAGGATTTTTTCAATCAATGATTATCACAAGACTTATAAAAACTCACGATTTAGGTGTTTTTAAAATGTTTGAAATGTATACAAGCGTTGCTATGGCTTGTATTATTTGTGGTACTGATAGTGCTTTTATTAGATTTTTTTATGATGATGGTGAAAATCATAGAAAGAATTTACTTTTTAAATGTTTAAAAACGCCTTTTATAGTTAATCTTATTTCTATATTATTTTTAATTATATTTGGAAATGCTATTAGCTCATATTTATTTGAAGGTAATAAAAGAATAATTATACTATTAGGGCTACATACTACTTTCTTAATACTTAATAGGTTTTCCACAACCATAATTAGAATGAAGCAAAAAGGAAAAACTTTTTCAGCGTTAGTAGTAGCACAGAAAATCTCAAATTTAATTTTTATAATAGTTTATAGTATTAGATATGGTAGTAATTTTATGACCTTAGCATATGCAGCTTTTTTCTCAAATTTAGTAATGACACTTATTGCTATATTGGTAGAATTAGAAATATGGAATCCTTTCACTTTAAAAAATCACCAAAATGGTAAAGCTCAAAAAGAAATTTTAAATTATGGCGTTCCATTAGCTTTTACAACATTAATATCAATTTTATTTCAAACGGCAGATATAGGAACTATAGAGTATTTTTGTAAAAAATCAGAAGTTGGAATTTATGGTTCAGCATTATTTGTTATAACAATAATTGATATAGTTAAAAGTTCTTTTTCTACATTTTGGACACCTGTGGCTTTTGAAAAATATAAAAATGAACCTGAAAATGTAAAATTTTTTGAGAACATGAATCAAATTATAACCATAGTCATGTTTTTAGGAGGAATACTCTTAATACTTTTTAGAGATTTAATAATACTTATTCTTGGTAGAATATAGAGTAGCAAGATTTATTATTCCATTTTTAACACTTATGCCAATAATGTACGCCATATCTGAAACAACTGTTATAGGAATTAATTTTCTTAAAAATCCTAAAGCTCATATTCATATTTCAGTAGTATGTCTTGTATTAAACTTAATAGGGAATATCATATTAGTTCCTATGTATGGAGGAAAGGGAGCAGCTATTTCTACAGGGCTTTCTAACATTATATTTTTTATAATGAGAACTTCTATTTCACTAAAGCATTTTAAAGTAAATTATCACTTAAAGAAATTTTCAATTATAACATTGGCATTTACATCTTATGTACTATATGCAACTTTTAATAAGGTTAATATGATTTATATATTTATAGGAATTGGAGAGCTTTTATTATTATATATACTTTATAAAGATTATATAAATAGGGGAATATCAATATTTATTAAAAAGTATATTAAGAAATAGTTTATATATACTACAGCAAAATTAAAAACATCTTAATTTATTATATGAAAAATTAAGATGCTTTAACTAATTGAGAATTAATTTCGACCTTAAATGTCAATTGTCCTCGTCAATTCTCCATTGACAAAGTTGTTAATTAAAATATTTAAAGGCATAGCTATACTTAGATATACAACAACTTTTTAACCATTATGACTATATGTTAAGGGAACTAAAATATTGACATAATAATATAGAAGTATAAAATAAAGTTATATGTCTTTTAAGACAACTATAAAGAGAACGTTAAATGAAGGAGAACTATTATGAAGAAGGATAGTTTGATAAGTAAGTTTTTATCTTTTTCCATTGGAAGTTGGATTAGCATTCTTATAGCAGTTGTAACAACTCCTATAACTACTAGACTTTTATCACCAGAGGAATTTGGTAAATTTTCAATGTTTGAGTTATACACAAATATAACAATGGCTTTTATAATTTGTGGAATAGACCAAGCCTTTGTTAGATTTTTTTATGAAGAGAAAGAGGAGGACAGAAAGAACTTACTCTTTAGTTGTTTAAAAATTCCTTTTATACTAAATATAGCTTCTATATTGATATTAGTTTTATTTGGCAAACAAATATCTAACTATTTATTTGGAGAATATAGTATAAGAATAATTATATTATTAATAGTACATACAACATTTCTAATACTTAATAGATTTGCAACTATGCTAATTAGAATGCAGCAAAAGGGAAAAGCATATTCTGCACTTTTAATAGCACAGAAAGTTTCAAATTTAATATTTATACTTCTATCAGCAGGATTTTTTAACAGAGATTTTAGAACACTAGCTTATGCAGCCTTTTTCTCTAATCTTGTAGTTACATTGGTGGGGGTAGTGGTAGAACTTAATTATTGGAACATATTTACTTTAAATAAAAAAGATTATAAGAGAAGTCAAAAAGAAATATTAGAATATGGAATACCATTGCTATTTACTTTTGTAATCACTTGGCTTTTCCAATCAGCAGATAAAATAGCGATTAAACATTTTAATGACTTGAATGAAGTTGGAATATATGGATCAGCTTTTAAAATTATTTCTATATTAAATATAATTCAAAGTTCTTTTACAACATTTTGGGTTCCAGTAGCATTTGAACGTTATGAAAAAGATCCTAATGATACAAAGTTTTTTGAGAAAATGAACTTATTAATAACAGTGGTAATGATGCTTGGAGGCATACTTCTAATATTATTTAGAGATTTAATAATATTATTACTTGGTAAAGAATATAGAAGTGCTATTTTCTTAATTCCATTCTTAAGTTTTATGCCAATAATGTACACAATATCTGAAACTACTGTTATGGGAATTAATTTCCTTAAAAATCCTAGATCACATATATATATTGCAGCAGTATCATGCATAGCTAATATAATAGGTAATATTATATTAGTACCTATATATGGTGCAAAAGGTGCAGCTATTTCAACAGGAATTTCTTATATAATATTCTTTGCTATGAGAACTTTTATATCTTTAAAGCATTTTAGAGTTAACTATCATATAAAGGAATTCTCTATAATGACCGTAGCATTAACACTCTACGTATTATACTCAACTTTTATGGAAGTTAACTTAGTTTATATACTTATAGGAATAGGTGAAATCATTCTGTTAATGGTTGTATATAAGGATTATTTAGGAGAAGGACTAAAAAAACTCAAATTAAAATTGAAAAAAAATTAAAAGTACTTGAAAAAAATTTAAAATAGATATAGAATAGTATGTAAGAAAAAAATAATAAAAAAATAATAACACTTATTAAGAGTGGTGGAGGGACTGGCCCTATGAAACCCGGCAACCAGTACATTATGTACATTGGTGCTAAATCCTGCAACGTTATGTTGAGAGATGAGGATACTTTGGTATATCAAGCCCGAGGATTTCCTCGGGCTTTAATTTATTTATTCGCGAATAATATTTATTATACAATATTTACTATTTTTAGATAATATTTATCATCTAATATATATAAGATAAAACAATTAATTAAGATACAATATCTATTTCCTGCTAGTAAGATATAAAATTCGACTTAAGTTTGAGTTATTACTATATTCTGATGAAATAATAAAATGAAAGCTGTAGTGATACATTCACAAGTCAATTTTTGAAGATACTAAATAAGTATCTTAGAATATAAGCAGCTAATTATAATAATTAGTAATTTATATCTAGAACTTTATTGATTTCTTTTATGATAGAAAAAAGTTTTTAGTAATATTAAAAATTATTCACAATTATGAAATAGATATAGTGTATAGCAAATTATGTACTAAAAAAAGGGGTGATACTTTTGATAGAAATTTTGTCAGTAGAAAAAAGCTTCGGAGACTTAAAAGTACTGAAGGATATAAACTTAAAGATAAATAAAGGAGAAATATTTGGCATAGTTGGTCATAGTGGTGTAGGTAAGTCTACATTACTAAGATGTCTAAATAAACTAGAAAAGTATGATAGTGGCATTATAAAAATAGAAAATAGAGAAATAAATAACTTGCAAGGAAAGGAACTGAGAGAATTTAGAAAAAATTTAGGAATGATTTTTCAAAATTTTTCTCTTCTTGAAAGGAAAACTGTATTTGAAAATATTGCGTTACCATTAGAATGCTGGGGATTTGATAAAAATTATATAAAGTCAAAAGTTTTAGAACTATTAAAGGTAGTTAATTTAGAAGATAAAGTTAATTCTAAACCTAAAGAGCTTAGTGGAGGACAAAAACAAAGAGTAGCAATAGCTAGGGCATTAGCTTTAGATCCGCATATACTTTTATGTGATGAAGCAACTTCTGCATTGGATCCAAAAACAACTAAGGATATACTAAATCTTCTTAGAGAGATTAATGAAAGACTTAACATAACTATAATTATAGTTACTCATCAAATGGAAGTAATAAGAGAAGCTTGTAATAGGGTTGCAATTATGGAGAGTGGAGAAATAGTAGAGATGGGAGAGGTTGAAGAGCTTTTTATAAAGCCGCCTAAAGCTTTAAAAAGATTGATAGGAGAGGAAGAAATTGTTCCAGCTAGTGGAGTAAATATAAAAATATTTTTTCCTAAAGAAGCATCTAATGAAAGCATTATAACTTCTATGGCAAGAGAATTAAATATTGATATGTCTATAGTGTGGGGAAAGCTTGAAAGATTTAGAGACGATGTGCTAGGAAGTCTCGTAATTAATATTGATAATTGTAATAAAGAAAAAGTTATTGATTATCTTTCAACTAGAAATATATCTTGGGAGGTGATTAATAATGAGTAGTGAGATTATAACCCTATTAAAAGGTATATTATTAAAAGGTTTTTTAGAGACTTTATATATGGTATTTTGGTCTACAATATTTGCTGTAATATTGGGGTTTTTATTAGCATTAGTATTGACAGTTACTAATAGAGATGGATTAAAGCCTAATAGATTAATATATAAAGCTCTAGATGTGGTTATAAATATTTTAAGATCATTTCCTTTTATAATATTAATAATAGCCATAATTCCTTTGACTAAAGTTTTAACAGGATCAATAATTGGTGAAAAAGCAGCGATTGTACCTTTAACTATAGGAGCGGCACCTTTTGTCGCAAGGGTAGTAGAGTCAGCATTAAATGAGGTAGATAAATCATTGATAGAAGCAGCCAAATCCTTTGGAGCCAGCAACTTTCAAATATTATTTAAAGTAATAGTAAAGGAAGCTATGCCTTCTATAATATCAGCTATAACTTTAACTACAATCACTATCATAGGATATTCAGCAATGGCTGGTGCAGTAGGGGCAGGAGGATTAGGCTCTGTTGCTATAATGTATGGATACAACATGTTTAATGAAAAGGTAATGATATATACGATTATTGTATTAATACTTTTAGTACAATGCATTCAATCCTTTGGAAATATAGTTTATAAGAAATTGAAATAATAGGGAGGTAATTTAAATGAAAAAAATTTTAACAATAATATTGAGTGGTTTATTAGTCTTTACATTAGGAGCATGTGGGAAAAAAGCTGATAGTAAAAAATTAACAGTAGGTGCAACAGCAGTACCTCATGCAGAAATATTAGAGGAAGTTAAACCAATATTAAAAGAAAAAGGATATGAGCTTGAAATTAAAGTTTTTTCCGACTATGTATTACCTAACAGAGCAGTAGAAGATGGTGAGCTGGACGCAAACTTTTTTCAACATATTCCATATCTCGAAGAATTTAATAAGAATCACAAAACTAATATAGTTGCATTAAATAAAGTTCATTTAGAGCCATTAGGATTATATTCAAAGAAAATAAAAAACTTAGATGAATTAAAAGACGGTATAACTATAACAATACCAAATGATCCTACTAATGGATCAAGAGCATTAAAACTATTAGAGGAAAATAAAATTATAAAACTTCAAAACAAAGATTTAGTTTCTAAATTAGATATAGTAGAGAATCCTAAGAATATAAAGATACAAGAAATAGATGCACCTCAACTCTCAAGAACTTTAGATGATGTGGAAGCTTCTATAATTAATACAAATTATGCACTGCAAGCTAATTTAAATCCTACTAAAGATGCTATAGTAATTGAAGATAAGGAATCACCTTATGCTAATATAATAGCAGTTAAAAGTGGAAATGAAGATAAAGAAGATATAAAAGCTCTATGTGAAGCTATAGCTTCAGAAAAAATTAAAAAATTTATAGAAGAGAAATATAATGGAAGTATAATACCGTCATTTTAAGGAATTTTATAATGTATTGATGCAAAGGGGCTGTTTTAGAATTAATTTTTTAAATTAATTCTAAAACAGCCCCTTCAAATTTTTTTTTGGTTTAAATCTCATATTTATTTAACTTTTTTAATATGTAATTTAGAGTTAAATTTAGTAAATAAGCTTATTAAATTGTATATTTTAAATAATTTTCAATAAAATAAGATGAATTTATAACAATTACTTTTGAATATTAAAAAAATAATTACATAAGAAGGAAAAAATTCAACAATATAGAATATATAGATACAAAGCAGAAAGCGAGGGAAAAATAATATGAAAAAATCTAGATACAATTTTTTCTTTGATTTTGAAAGAGATGAGAAAAAAGTAGTGGCTTATAACGCTAGAACTAATTCATTAGCTTTGATGGATAAGAAAGATTTAAATAAATTTTTAGATTTTGAGAAAGAAAAAAATAGCATTAGTGAAGAATTACTTAATGATTTGGAATATGGGGGATTTATTGTACAGGATGATTATGATGAACTAAAAGAAATAAGATATTCATTATTTAAAAGTAGATTTGGGACAACTTCACTAGGACTTACTATAGCGCCTACATTAAATTGTAATTTTGGATGTGTGTATTGCTATGAAAAAAATAGTAGAAATACTACTGTAATGGATGAAGATATACAGAAACAAATAATAGAATTAATAAAACAACATTCATCAAGTATACATACTTTATCAATTGTTTGGTATGGAGGGGAACCTCTTTTAGCGATGGATGTGATTGAAAAGATGTCTAAAGAGATAATTAAGATTTGTGAAGAAAAGAATATTACTTATATTGGGCAGATGATTAGCAATGGATTTGGTATAACAGAAGATATTGCTAAGAAATTAAAGGAATGTAATATTTTATCTATGCAGATAACGTTAGATGGACCAAAAGATACCCATGATAAGAGAAGATTTCTTTTAGGTGGACAAGGAACTTATGACAAAATAATTTCTAATTTAGATATTATTAAAAAATACATCAATAGAATATCTGTAAGAATAAATGTAGATAGGGAAAATGAAGAAAAAGTGGAGGAAGTTCTTAAAGAAATAAATCATATTAATACTGAAAATAATATTTTAGTATATCTAGGATTTGTGGAACCAACCAATAATTGCTATGAAAATAAGAAATGTTTAAGTAGACAAGCTTTTTCAGAAGCACAACTTAAATTTGCGGGTAAACTTGTAAAATATGGATTTGAAGAAGATACTCCAATAAGATACCCTTCGTTAGTTCACAATTATTGTGGTGCAGATATGATAAATAGCTATGTTATAGACCCTAAAGGATATTTATATAAATGCTGGAGTGATATAGGAATGGAAAATTTAAGCATAGGTAGCTTAAATGAAGAAAAGGCAAATGCTAATAATATATTTAAATATCTTTTATATGATGCTAGTGAAGATGTAAGATGTAAAGATTGTAATATACTACCTATATGCATGGGTGGATGTCCAAGATATAGAATAGATGAATTTGATTCTATTAGGTGTTCAGAATATAAATACGTATTAGAAGATTACTTAAAGAAGGCTGCTAACCATTACTTATCAGTAGCCAATGATTCATAGTTCTTGCTAAGCTTTTAATGATTTATAAGAACTGCAAGATGTAAAATTTATTGTTGGTATTGTTCATTGTATTTCCTTTTAAAGTAATCTTATCATGATTAGAGGGAAAACAATGTCCATATAAATCAATAAAACTTAAATTAGAAGAGGAGGAAATAAAATGAAATATTTAGTAAGCCCAAAAAACATGAAGATATTTGCATCAAGTCCTGAAAATACCATGTTGCCCAACATTTTGCTGGGGAAAACTATGTAGTGGTGCTAAAGCTGAACCATGCTAAAAAATTAGAGACTATTTAAAAGATTAACAAGTTTAGTAATTAATTATTTATAGTAAAAATATAAGGGGGAAAATAAAATGAAATATTTAGTAAGCCCAAAAAACATGAAGATATTTGCATCAAGTCCTGGCCCATGTTGCCCAACATTTTGCTGGGGAAAACTATGTAGTGGTGCTAAAGCTGAACCATGCTAAAAACTACTAATTATTCATTTTCTAATAAAAAATTATTATTAAATATTTTCTAAAATTATATTATTTTAATCGTTTTTTATTAATTTGCACTAATAAAAAAGGAGGAGAAAATATAATGAAATATTTAGTAAAATCTATAAACAAAAATATATTTGCGATAAGTGATGATGACAGTTGTTGTCGGAGTTTCTGTTGGGGAAAATTATGTTCTCCAAAACGTAAACCAATTTGCTAAGGACATAAATGGTTATCATGGCTCTATCTTATATTCGTAATTGGCACGTAATTCTAATGGTAAATATAATTAAAGGATAGTGTATGTTTTATTATTTATTAAAATAGTATCTCATAATCCATTTTTATTTAAAGTGACAGATGAAATTATAAATTCATTAAATTAGATACTTTATATGAAAAGTCATAGTTTTAATAAAAAGAAGGGATAGTTAATACTATCCCTTTAAATGTTAGAAAAAAGCCAATTGTTTTAGAATATGATACCACACAATAGGAATCCAGCTGTTATTACTAATCCTGAATATATAAGGTCAACTATACAGTATCCCATTATGTCCTTAGCACCTAGTCCAGCGATTCCTAAGGCTGGTAATGCCCAGAATGGTTGTATCATGTTTGTCCATGCATCACCCCATGCAATGGACATAGAAGTTATTGCTGGAGATACTCCTAAAGCTTGACCAGCAGGTAGCATAATAGGAGCTTGAACCGCCCATTGTCCGCCTCCAGAAGGAACAAAGAAGTTAACTATACCTGCACTTAGGAAAGAAAATACAGGGAAAGTAACTCTATTTGAAATTGAAACAAAGCCGGTTGAAATTAATCCAGCAACTGAAATACCAGATGAATTTGCTCCAATCATCATTCCAGTAAGTCCAGCATAGAATGGGAATTGTAGTAAAATACCGGAAGCACCTTTTGCAGCATCTGATATAGCAGCTACATAATTTTTAGGTGTTTTATGAAGTAAAATTCCTAAAAATAAGAATATAGTATTAACAATATCAAGATTTAAATTAAATCCATTTTCTATAAAGTAATAAATTATATAAGAAAAACCAAGCAAACACAAAATTATTGAAATTACAGGACTATTTTCAATTTTATCAGCAGGAGTCATGTCAACAGTGCTGGCAGCCTCAACCTTAGCTTCTTCTAATAAAGAAGGATCAATAAGTACTGTTTCCTTTTCGCTAGGATGCATTGCTCTATTTACCAAAGGTAAGGTTAAAAATAAAACGATTACAATTCCAAGCATAACAGGATTAAAAATAGTTTCGCTAGTAGATATAGGAGCATCAATTACTCCTTGAGTAAGTTTTTTTACAGCCTCTCCACCGCCAGCAACTGTTAATGGAATTGATCCAGAAAGTCCTGCATGCCAAACTAAAAAGCCAGAGTAAGCAGAAGCAATAAGTAAACGATAGTCTACTTTTTTTACAACTTTAGCAATTTCTTTTGCAAATATTGCTCCTATAACAAGACCAAAGCCCCAATTTATCCAACAAGCTAACAAAGATACCATGGTAACAGTTATAATTGCTTGAAAAGGTGTTTTGGGAATTCGTGCTAGTCTTTTAAGCAGTCTGTTAAATGCAGGTGCATTAGCTAAAGCATGTCCAAGTACAAGTACTAAAGCCATTTGCATTGAGAAGGCAAGTAAGGTCCAGAAACCATTACCCCAATGTTTTACCATATCTAACGGACTTTGTTTAGTTAAGAATATTCCTAGGATGAAAACAATGAAAGTAAGTGCGGAAGCAAAGATAAATGGATCAGGTAAATACTTCTGTACTAACTTAACACAACCGTTAGTAAATTTTTTAAACATAAATATCCCCCCTATAATATGATTCTGATAACTAGTTCATATAAATTATAACTCTTTGTTAACTTATTATCAATATACAGATTACATAAAGAATGTAAGTATTTAGGATATAATGTATTTAATTGATGAATAAACATATATTATTGCTATATAATAAATTTTTGCTATGAAACTTATTCCAGTACAAGAATATATATTGTAATTAGGATATTTTAATAAATTAATTTATTATGAAATACCAATTATAAAAATTAATATTATTAATAAGTAAATTAATAATATTAATTTATTTCCTGATTATAATTAAAATATTTAAAATATATATTGAAAAATATAAAATGTATAGTATAATTAAATTATAAAACAACAAATGGAAGTGATTACTATGTACAAACTTATAAGTAAATGTCCGGTATGTGCTTCTAACCTTAAAATCACAAGATTAAAATGTAACACATGCAATACAGTAATAGAAAATGAATTTGATTTACCAGCTATAAACTATTTAAATGATGAACAAATACATTTTATGGAGGTATTTTTAAAGTGTAGGGGAAGTATTAAAGATGTTGAGAAAGAATTAAAAATATCTTATCCAACAGTAAGAGCAAAACTTGATGATGTAGTAGAAGCATTAGGATACAAATTAGCTAGAAAGAATGATAGCAATGATGACATATTAAATATGTTAGAGCTAGGAGAAATTACAGCAGAGCAGGCAATAGAAATGTTAAAAAAATAATTAGGTAAGGCATCTTCAAAAAATAATATACCAGTATGTTAGCCTATTTTCTATCACACTACGTTGTCAGAACCCGCACATAGTGCCACTATGAGCAGAACCTGACGCCTTGTCTAATATAAAATAAGCTAACATTTTTGGCTTATTATTTTCTTTCAGATGCCTAATTGGGGAGGGTTAATTATGAATGAAGAAGTATTAAGAATTACAAAAATGATTTCTGAAAACAAAATTACTGCTGAGGAGGGGGCTAAGCTTATTCAATCACTTAATAATGATAAAAGTGAAGTTATTATTCAAAATAAAGTTGATAAATTTAATAAGTTTGATAAATTGGAAAAAAGCTTAAAAATCAAAGTTACTTCTCAGAAAGACAACAGTGATAAGGTAAATATGAGTATACCTTTAAAGGTAATTAAAGCTTTTGGAAATTCTATAAAAAACATACCACAGTTACAAGAAAATGGTGTAGATGTAGGTATGATTATGGAGGCTATAGATTCAGGGTTAGAAGGCACTATTGTCGATATAAAAAGTGGAGATGGAGATATAGTGCAGGTTTATATAGAATGATAAAAATTAAAATTCAGCATAGTGAAAAGAAGAAAATAACTATTTATTGTCCTTATTGGTTATTGAGCGTTGCACTTAGTGATTTTTGTAGGAAGAAATTATTAAATAAAATAGCATGTAAGAACGTTGAATTTATAGAAAATTTAGAGAAAAATGATGTAAAAAGTTTCGTAAAGATACTGAAAGAATATAGAGGAATAAATATTATTGATATTTCAAGTAAAAATGGAGAAAAAATAAAAATCAATTTATAAGAAAAAACTACTGTAATATTTTAGTTATATTACAGTAGCTTTTTATATTTTGATTATAATTTTTTGAAAATACAGTTAATTAGAATATTCAAACTAAAGAATAAGATAAAGATACAACCTTTATATATCTTAAAATATAAAATAATATTACCTTTTATACGGTATTGGTGGTGCACATAATGCGGTATTTAATACGCCATAATACCTTAAAATTTTGAATTAAATGTACTACTAATTTACATTTAATCTAATTTATAGTACAATTAATTTATTTTTAATATAATTTATATTTTTAAAATTTTTTTGACAATAAAATGGATTGACTGGGGCAAAGTCATATGATAATATTCTAATATCAGCAATGGCTTTTGTACAAATTTGTCGAAAATTCGTACAAGCTATTAAGTAATGGATTACATTTAAGAATGGTTAATCTATTCAAACAAAAAAATAAAATATTAGGAGGTAATTATGGCTGAAAAGAAAAGAAAAAGTTTGTTTCAAAAATTTCTTGACGGTGTAGAAAAAGCTGGAAATGCACTGCCGCACCCAGTAACAATCTTCTTTATATTATGTGTTATTGTTATGATAATATCGCATATTTGCTATAAAGCTGAAGTTGCTGTTAATTTCACAAAAATCGCAAAAAATGATGCGGGAGTTTATGAAGCTAAAGATACAATAGTTAGTGTAGTTAGCTTATTGACACCAGATGGAATAAGATACATGTTTGAAAATGCTGTTACTAACTTTACAGGATTTGCTCCATTAGGAACAGTACTAGTTGCAATGTTAGGGGTTGGAGTTGCAGAAGGTACAGGACTTATATCAACATTAATTAGAAAATTAGTTTTATCAACTCCAAAAAGTTTAATAACAGCAGTTGTTGTATTTGCAGGTATAATGTCAAACGTAGCATCAGATGCAGGATACATAGTTCTAATACCATTAGGTGCCTTAATATTTGCAAGCTTTAAAAGAAATCCACTTGCAGGTATTGCAGCTGCTTTTGCAGGGGTTTCTGGAGGATTTAGCGCTAACTTAATTATAGGAACTATTGACCCATTATTAGGTGGTATAAGTACGGAAGCTGCTAAAATGATAGATCCAACTTATACAGTAGGACCAATGGCAAACTGGGCATTTATGTTTGTGTCTACATTCTTAATCACAATATTAGGTACATTAGTAACTGAGAAAATTGTTGAGCCAAGACTTGGTGAATACAAAGGAAACTCAGCGGAAATAAAACTAGATAAAATAAGTAAAGAAGAAAAAAGAGGACTTTTATTTGCTGGAATTGCATTCCTATTATTTATAGGAGCATTATGTTTATTATTAATACCAGCTAACGGTATATTAAGAAATCCTGAAACAGGAGAAATTCTTGGACACTCTCCATTTATGAACGGAATAGTATTTATAATAATGTTATTCTTCTTCATACCAGCAGTTGGATATGGTATAGGCTCAGGAACAATAAAAAATGATAAACAAATTGTAAGTGCTATGTCTAAAGCAATGGCGAGCATGGGTGGATATTTGGTACTTGCTTTCGCGGCTTCTCAATTTATAGCTTACTTTAACTATACTCAATTAGGTACAGTATTAGCAGTAAAAGGAGCAGCATTCTTAGAAGCATTAAAATTTAAAGGTCTACCATTAATAGTTGCCTTTGTATTATTATCAGGATTCATAAATCTGTTTATGGGTTCAGCTTCTGCTAAATGGGCAATCATGGCGCCAGTATTTGTACCAATGTTTATGAAGCTTGGTTTCTCTCCAGAGTTAACTCAAGTTGCATATAGAATAGGAGATTCATCAACAAACATTATATCACCGCTTATGAGTTACTTCGCGTTCATAGTAACAACAGCACAAGTTTATGATGACGAGTCAGGAATAGGTACATTAATATCTATGATGCTTCCGTATACATTAATATTCTTATTAGGATGGACAGCATTATTAATAGTTTGGTACCTACTAGGATTTAACTTAGGACCAGGAGCACCATTATTCTTTTAATAAAAATTAAAGGCACTGTACGGTGCCTTTTTCTTTAATTCACAATGCACAATTCACAATTATGGATATTTCTCAGTGGAAACTGAGAAATTTATAATTGATTCTGTAGCGGCGAACAGTGTTCGCCACGTAATAACTAGCAATTGTATTGCTAGTTTAAAACAAATTTGAAGAAATTATTTTATATAAAAATAATTTCCACCTCAATTGTCAATTGTCTATTTTCAATTGTCAATTGATTAAAGATGGAGGATGTTATGATAAATAGAGATAGAATAGTAAATGAGTTTTTAAAATATGTTCAAATTGACAGTGAAACTAAAAATGAAAAACAGTTTGCAGATTTTATAGCAACCGAGCTTAGAGAAATTGGATTAGAAGTGACAATAGATGATGCAGGGGAAAAAGTAGGTTCAAATACTGGAAACGTCATAGCTAAGCTTACAGGAACAAAAGAGGTAGAACCAATATTATTCAGTTGTCACTTGGATACAGTATCTCCGGGAAAAGGTATAAAACCTGTTATAAAGGATGATGTTATATATAGTGACGGAACAACTATATTAGGTGGAGATGACAAGGCAGGAATAGCTGCTGTAGTTGAAGCGTTAAGAGTTATAAAAGAAAACAATATAGAACATGGACCAATTGAAATAGCATTCACAATCTATGAGGAAGGTGGATTATTTGGTTCTAAAAATTTAGATTATAGTAAGCTAAATTCTAAACTAGGATTTGTGCTTGATAGTGGTGGAGAACCAGGAAAAATTATAGTTAAAGGACCTGCTCAAGATAAAATAACAGCAGTAGTAAAAGGAAGACCTGCTCATGCTGGTGTTTGTCCAGAAGAAGGAATAAGTGCTATAGAAGTAGCTTCACATGCTATAAGTAATATGAAATTACTTAGAATTGATGAAGATACAACTGCTAATATAGGTTCAATGATTGCAGATGGTCCTACAAATATAGTATCACCAGAATTAACTATAAAGGCTGAAGCTAGAAGTTTAGTTAATGAAAAATTAGATAAACAATCAGAACATATGGTTAAATGTTTAAAAGATGCTGCAGAAAAATTTGGTGCAGAAGTTGATATAGATGTACAAAGAATGTATGGTGCATTTTCAGTAGAAGAAAGTGATAGAATAGTTGAGATTGTAAAAAATGCTTCTAATAGCTTAGGCTTTCCAATATCAATTGCTGCTACAGGCGGTGGAAGTGATACAAATGTATTAAATGCCAATGGAATAAAAGCAGTAAACTTGGGAATAGGGGAAAGAAAACCTCATACATTAGAAGAACATCTACACATAAAAGATTTAGTAGATTCAACTAAGTTAATTCTAGAAATAATAAAATCTATATAAGGAATTTCCCCAAAATAATAGACAAATATATTAGCCTATTATTTTCTTTCACATGTCTAAATAAAAAATCTTAGAGAGTTTTTCTCTAAGATTTTTTACTTTAAACTTCAGCAATTACTCTACAACAAAGTCCTGACATGCCTTCTATATTTATTGGGTAGGTATGAACCTTAAATTCTTTATTTGTTGTTTCTTTTAACAGTATTTCTAAATTATCAAGATTTTCGATAACAAATACATTATTATCAGCACAATATTGGTCTATTTTTACATGTTCAGAAGGTTTTCTTATTCCTGCTGTATCTATACCAATTATACTTACTTTCTTATCAAGAAGGTATTGAATTAGCTTTTCAGACAGCTCAGGATAGTCTTTAAAATATTCCTTTGTACCATATCCTTTTTCTTTTAAAGATCCTGTATAAAACATTACAAAATCATTTTCTTTTATTGATGTTATATCTATATCGTCTAGTTCTATTTCTCTATCCTTAATATGACTTACATCAAATACTTTTCCATTTCTTTCAGTGTTATCCAATGAGAATTCTTTATCCATAACATCAAAATGAGTTCCTATATGACCTAATATTGTCATTTTTTTGTTTTCTGAAGCTTCATTCCAAAGCTTATTCCACATATCCTTACTTATTTTAACTGTTAAATCAATCTTCATATATATCTAACTCCTTAATTTTATTTTCTAAATGATGATTAAACTCTTCTAAGAATTTAATTATAATATCTTGTTCTTCTTCTCTTATTTGCTGGAAAAATTCTAAATCTCTTTTTTCATAATCTTTATGTGCTTTTTCATGTTTTATATAGATTTCTTTTCCAAGGTCAGTGAGCGCAAAATATATTTCTTTTTTATTGTCTGGCTTTTGATATTTTGTTATTACCTTTTGCTCCAGCATTCTTTTAGTCATTTTACTAATAGCTCCCCTTGTCATATCTAGAGCTTCTGATAATTTAGTAACATTGGGATCCTCTATTTTTCCTATTAAATCAATACAGTGTACTTCTGAAAGGCGAAAATCATTGAAATATCCATAAGTGTCTGTAAGCTTACCTAATAAATCTTGTTTTTCATATACTTGTTTAAAATTATGGAAAAGAACATGTGACTTATTAATAATATTACCTCCTTTTATTTTAAAAAAAGTTTCCTAGGAAACAATTTAAGTATATATGCTTTTTGTTTCCTTGTCAACAAAAAAGTTATAAATATAAATAAAAAATAATTCAATTAGTTAATTATATTGAAATAATTAACTAATTGAATAAGAATTATAGATTAAAAATCTCATTAAGGTTTTATTATTATAAAAAAAATTTATAACTTTATATGGAATAAAATATAAATTTATCCGTTATTATCACAAAAAAACAGAAGATATCATAGTATGAAATTAAGCAATATGTAAAGGTGATATTTTGTTGTACGCATTAATTCTGGCAGGTGGAAAAGGAACAAGATTGTATCCCTTATCAAGAGCTAATAATCCCAAGCAGTTTTTAAAAACTGTAAACAATAAGAGTTTTTTAAGAAATACTGTAGATAGAATTAAGCCAATAGTAAGTAAAGAAAATATCTTTGTTGTTACAAATCAAGAATATATTGATAAGATATATGAAGAATTGCCTGAAATAAGTAAGGAGAATGTATTTCTAGAACCGGCGAATAAAGAAACTGCAACTTGTATAGGATTGTCTGCTGTTAAATTGTTAAAGAAAGATAAAGATGCTGTTATGGTGGTATTGCCATCAGATCACTATATAGAAGGTGAAAAGCAGTTTATCGATACTTTAAATCAGGCTATTGAGATAGCAGAAAAAAAGAGAGGATTGGTTACTATAGGTGTAAACCCTACAAGACCAGAAACTGGTTATGGATACATTGAAATGGGTAAACCTATAGGGGGAAATATTCCAACCTTCAAAGTTGAAAGATTTACTGAAAAACCTAATATTGAAGTTGCTAAGGATTTTTTATTAAAAGGAACCTATCTTTGGAATAGCGGTATGTTTGTATGGAGGGCAGATGTATATTTAAGAGAAATGGAAAAATATCTTCCTAAGATGCATAGCTGTATAACGGAGATTTATATGCATATAGGTGAAGAATATGAGGAGGATATTATTAAAGAACAATATAACCTTATAGACGGAATATCTGTAGATTTTGGAATAATGCAGAAAACTCGTAAGGCTTATGTGATAAAATGTGAATTTACTTGGGATGACATAGGAAGCTTTGCAGCACTTACGAGATTTTTAAAGTGCTATAGAGGAAATAGTATATCTGGACCAGCTTTTCTGAATAGTAGTGAAAACTGTTCTGTATTTGGAGGTAAAAATTTAATTATTGGCTTTGGGCTTAAGGACTTAGTTATTGTAGATGCTGGGGATGTTATATTGGTAATGGACAAATCTAAAGATCAAGAAATAAAGCATTTATTAAATGAAATTAAAAAAGAAGAGGATTTAAGGGGATTCTTATAAAGATATATATGAGTAATTTTATGATAAAATAAAGAGTAAGGAATTAAGAATTACAGAAACTTCTCAAGCATATTGAGAAGTTTAAGATATTTTAAGAAAAGTGACGAAGTCACTTTTCTTTTTTATAATAAATTTTGTAAAGTCGATAAAGTAATGTTTATAGTTTATTTTTAAAAGGATTTAGTACTTTTATAATTTTTATTTGATTTATCTGTTAATTTTAGTTATGATTTTCAATAGTGATTTATAATTTTAATATAAAAATATAAACTTGTAGATTATAATGTATAAGTAATTATATATAGTTCATTTTAATTTATAAAGTTATACCAAATGGTAAGTAGGAATTATAAATATTTTAAGGTATAAGCTATTAAAATCGGTATTATATATAAAATAATAATGTATTTTAAACTATAAATTTTTGTATACATAAAAGTTAGTTAAGGTAATTTACTGTATTTTACAAACAGTTTAGCTATCAGTAAATTCTATAGATGTAATATAAGATAAAATTAGCTATATTGACTAATTATTTTTTTAGAATGCTTATTATAAATTACACTGTTAAAGGAGATGTAATAGTTGGAAAATCAGCAGAGACATATTATATGTTATTACAGCATGAAGTTTAATGCTGATAATGGTAATAGTAAAGGATTATTTTTGATTATTAATGAAAAAAAGCTAATATTCAAATCAAGAGAGAATTTTAATGCTGAAGATTTAAGAGAAGCACATATAAAATGCTTAAAATGTTTAATGGCAGAAATTGAAAGATTAGAGATAAAAGGAAAGATAACTTCTGAGGATATAGTTTATATTAATACTGATTCTAAAGCAGTAATAGATAAAATAAATGAAATTTTAAATGGATTTAAGGAAAATAAATGCAGTATAAAAAAATTATCTAAAATAGCTTTAAAATTACAATGGCATAAAAATTGGGAATTGGTTTTTAATAAGAATAATAGTAAAGAACTGTATAAGTTTTTAAAAGAATTTTATGGTAATAATAAAAAAATAAAAGATTCAAAAAGAAGAAATAAAGAAAATAATGATACTAAAAATATAAATAAAATATTAGAAAATAATGATTTAGATATTATATTTTTTGATTTTGAAATGAACTGTACCAATGCGGAAGGTGTAAATAATGAAATAATTTCAATTGGAGCAGTAAGATATAGTAACAATGATAATAAAGTATTTTACTCTTATATAAAACCATCTTTTAATTGGATTTTAAGTGATCGTTGCAAAACACTAACAAATATAAAACAGAAGGAAATAGATAATGCGGACTATTTTATAAAAGTTTTTTCTAGATTTGAAAGATGGGTAGGAGAAGATGAAGCGATTTTCATAAGTTGGGGAAATGATGATATAAGAGCTTTAAAAAGAGATGTAAGATTAAATAAATGTGATCTTTCAATTGTGAATAAAATGATAGATAATTATGGTAATTTTCAAGCTGTTTTAACGAAACACTTAAATAACAAGACTCAAATTTCATTAATAAATGCTCTGAAAGCGTATGATATCCAATTTGAAGGTCAGCAGCATAATGCCCTTGATGATGCTTGGAATCTAGGTAAACTATATATGAAATTTAAGGAAGAATTAAAAGGTAAAGAATTTACAAGAAGCAATAATTAATAGTGAGGAATTAAGAAAAGAATTAATTCTTCACTATTAATTCTTTGTATGTTTTTATAAAAAATAGTTAATTAAGATTTTCTCATATTTAGTAAAGAAATATATAATTCAATATAGCTACGTCCTTAAATATCCCAATTTACAACTTTAATTAATGGACAATTGATAGTTATAGTGAAAATTAGTCTGATTGAAACTAATTTCTTTAATAAATTTTTTTACTAACAATACAATTGCTAGTTTCCACCTCAGGGGAACAGTAGTGAAGCCCTTTAGGATTCCCCTAAGGTACAGTATAGTTCGGAGCAACGCCTATTTATTTAACCATAACAATGGAGATAAGTAATGCAATTAAAGTATTAACTAATGTATTAAATGTCCACAATTGTGAACTTTGAATTGAAAAGGTTGTGAATTCAATGGTTCTAATTATAATGCTAAAAAGCAACGATTATTTTCACATATATTAATTTTAGAACTGATATATATCTTATCATTATCTAAAATTTAATGATATAATATAGTATAAATGTTAAATTTTATATCTTACTGGGAGGAAGTAATGAGAATACTAACCTTTGATAGATTATATGATAAGAATAGAGAAGATTTGTACAATTTTATAATTAATTTAGATGAAAATTATAATAGAACTCTTGAAGATATGATAAAACTTTTTGAAAGTGAGATTTTTAATTACGGAAAGAATGTTTTTGCTATCTTTGAAGATGGAGATATAAAGGGGTCAATATCTGCCATAACAAGAGAGGTTAAAATCTCTGGAGATGGATATATTACTGATATTTACATAGCAGAAAAAACATTACAGAAAAATCCTAATATACTATCTTTGTTGATGAGTAAAGCAGAAGACGCTTGTGATAAGGCTTTTAGTAAGAGAATAATTTTAGGTATTAGAAATAAAATCATATATTTATCACCTTATATAGAAAGCTATAAATTTAAATATATTCATGATGCCATTATTATGAAGTATAATTTTGATAAATTATCACAGTTGCAAAATAATATAGAAGTAGAATTTATTCCTTTGACAGAGAAGAATATTAGTGAATTTAGAATAATTCACAATGAAGCATTTAAAGGTACTCCTAATGCTGGAACTTTAAGTGAGGAAGAGGTAGAAAATTTTATTCATCAGTATAAGGGAAATGAGGAACTTATAGGTATAGTTAAAGATAATGGTGTCAATGTGGGAATCTATATGTTAGCGGATATAGATAATGAAGGCTGGATTGATAATATTGGAGTATTAAATAACTCTAGAAGAAATGGAATAGGAAAGGCTATAGTTAAGAAATCCATTGAATTACTAAAAAAGAGAAATGTAATAGAAATTAAGCTTTTAGTTATAAGTTCAAATGAAGTAGCTTACAATTTTTATAATAAATATGGCTTTAAAGAAGAACTAGTTTTTTCTAAATGGTTTGAGAAGAAAGTGGAAAAAGGTATTGATAAAATCTAAAGTTATAATTTAAATAAAGCGACAAAGAAGTATAATTTTATTGTATCCTTTGAGTTACAATAGTAATATAGATAAAAACTTTCAGCCATGATATGCTAAGAATATATTAATAACGCATCTTAAAAAAAATAACAAGTCAGTATGTTAGCCTATCTTCCATCATACTGCGTTGTCAGAAGCCGCTCATAACATAACTATGAGCAGAATCTGATGCCTTGTCTGATATGAGACATATACTAACATCTTTGCTTCATTATTTTCTTTCAGATGCTTAAATTAAAATAACTAGGCGTAAATTCTTGGAATATATTTTAATACTAATTTTAGGCTAAAAATAAAAGTGTAATATAATTTATTACACTTTTATTTTTATATTTTTAGGGAAAACTTATATTTTATTGATAGGACAGTAAAGTAATCTAAGAGAAAGCCTAGTATATATCTACTTTAGAATAAATCTCGTTGTATACATTTAGTGTGTTTTTAGCTGTATTTTCCCAAGAATATAACTTAGCTCTTTCATAGCCACGATTTCCATAGTATGTTCTTAAGCTTTCATTTGAGAGCATTTCACCTATGGCATTAGAAAGTTCATCTATGCTATGAGGATTTACTAGCATACCACTATCACCTATTACTTCAGGTATAGATGTTACATTAGAAGTTATAACTGGAGTACCACAATTCATAGCTTCTAATGGAGGAAGTCCAAAGCCTTCATAAAAAGAAGGGTAAACAAAAGTCTCACAGGCATTATAATAAAGAGGGAGATCTTCTTCATCGGCGAAACCTGTAAATAATATCTTATCTGTCATATTCAACTTATCTCTAAGTTTTACCAGTTCTTGAGAAGCATCTCTATAGGAACCTACAATTACAAGATTAAATTCTTTATCTAAATCTTTATATATCTTTGTAAAAGCTGAAATTAGAGAGTGTACATTTTTTCTCTCACTAAATCCACCTAAATATAATATAAAAGGTTTGTCTATATTATACTTCTTACTAATAAACTCTTTGCAAACCTCTTTGTCTAAAGGTTTGTACTTTATATCTGCAGCTAAAGGGGTTACAAAAATTTTCTTTTCATCTACAGGAAAAAACTTCAATATATCCTTTTTACTGTACTCAGAAACAGTAATTATACCGTGAGCTTGCTCCATAATAGTAGGTATTTCTTTTAAAAATTTTAGTAAATATCCACTACCTACAGTTTCAGGCATGATATAAGGTATTAAATCATGTATAGTAACTATTTTCTTGCAATGTATAGAAGAATTTAGTCCTATACCATTTTGGGGGATATGATATATGTCAATATCTTCAGATTTCATATTATAAGGAAAATAATGATCTTGAAAAAATCTATGATATTTTTTTGATGCCATTACTATTTTACTATTACTTTTCTCATATTTTTCATAATTCTCCCCAGACCAGTAAATATGATAATAATTATTTTTATCTATATTAAGTAGATTCCGTAGAACATTCTCTGTATAAGTACCAATTCCTGTTCCTCCATACCAATTGATACCTCTAGCATCAATTGCAATCCTCATAGAATTTCACCCCTTATAATTAATATAAATTAACATGTATTCTTCTTTATAGTAATTAATTTAACAATGGAAATGGATAATCCACAACTGTAAGTATTTCTCAGCAGTAATCAACAATTTTTCAATTAAATAGATGGTAATTAAAACATTAAAAAATAGCAATTATTTTATCACATATTAAATTTAGGAATGGTATCACTATAAAGGAATAATAAACCAAAACTATATATTACTATATTAGTTTAATTAAAAATATATGTTACAAACTTTACAAATTAAAACACACATTATAAATACTTTTCATATATTACAAATAGAAGACTGTTTTGGAGGGAGATTTTTGAACCTTTCTACTATTAGCCAATTAGTTAAAGAGAACTATAATCTTGATATAACTTATGTAGAAAAAAATAAAAGTGTATATAGAGTGGAAACTCCTTATAATATCTATTGCTTAAAAGTCATAGGCTATGAATTTGAGCATTTTTTGTTTATATTGGGGGCAATTAAACATCTTCAAAACAATGATTTTAATTATGTTCCTGAAATAATTAAAACTATAGATGGATTAGATTATATTAAGGTATATGACAATTATGCTTATCTAACTCCGTGGATAAATGCAAGAGAAAGTAATTATGATAATCCTTTTGATGTTAAAAATGCGGCTAAAAAATTAGGAGAACTTCACAGTAAAAGTGAAAATTTTATTATAAAACCAAATATGCAGCCTAGAATTGGGTGGTTTAGATGGATAGAAACTTACAAGATAAGAAAAAACGAAATTATAGATTTTAAGATAAGGATTGATAAGAAAGAATGTAAATCCCAATTTGATTTGATTTATCTAAGCATTATGGAAGAAGAATTAAAAAGATGTGATAACAGTATAAAAAATCTTTTGAGTAGTAAATATATGGAGAAAATGCAGAATCATGTTTGTAATAAAGGCTTTTGCCATCATGATTATGCTCACCATAATGTATTAATTAATCATAATGGAGACATAAATATCATAGATTTTGATTATTGTATATTAGATTCTTATCTTCATGATTTAAGTAGTCTTTTAATTAGAAGGATGAAATATAGTAAATGGGAATTAAATAGTGCTAGGGAGATTCTAGATGCTTATATGGAGACTCATAGATTAGAGCAAGATGATATTCCTATAATGGCAGCATTTATGGAATTCCCTCAAGATTATTGGCAAAGAGGTATTCAATATTATTGGGAAGAGAAACCATGGGGTGAAGAGTTTTTTCTTAAAAAATTAAAATTTTTCTGTGATGATCGAGAGGAAAAACAAGAATTTATAGAGCGTTTTAGAAATCTCATAATCTGAGGCATTCTCAAAAAAATAATAAACCAGTATGTTAGCCTATTTTTCATCATACTGCGTTGTCAGAACCCGCCCATAGAAGCACTATGAACAGAACCTGATGCCTTGTCTGATATGAAGCATATTCAAAAAAATAACTAGTCAGTATGCTCATCTATTTTGTATCATACTGCGTCGTCAGAGCTCCATGATAGTTAAACTATCATGAAAAACTGTCTTCTTGTCTGATGCAAAATGTATTTCGCATCTTTAACTAGCTATTTTATTTCATATGCTTAAAATATACTAACATTTTTGATTTATAATTTTCTTTCAGATGCCTAAATTTATCATTTTAAATGGAGGGGTGTTATGTCATATAAAAGAGATGAAGAAAACAAAATAGAGAACTATGAAAAAGATTATGAAGAGGATAATGGACTAAAAACAGTTGACGACTATGATGAAAAGCTAAGACAAATGGAGGAGAATATTAAAGAGCTTAAGAAGATTAAGAAGAGACAAAAGAAGCTTCAAGAACTGGAACAAGAGAAGCAAGAAATATTAAATAAAATGTCTAAAAGGCTAAAAAGAAAGCACAAGTAGGGGTGGTGCTATGAGAAGATTTTTCTATGATACTTTTGGAGAATATTTAAAAGAAAAAGGAGTTAAAAAGATCGATTTTATATTGAAAGATAATAAGTCATTGAGCAAGAGGGGGTTAGATGAAAGGGTAGCTAATCAACTACAATTAATTTCTGAATTTCATGCTAATTCTTGTGGCTTTAATGGCTATTTAAAAAGAAGGATAAATAATGATACTTGTAAGCTAGTTGAAGAATATAAAGTACAGATAAAGAGGTTTTCTAAGCATATGGAAACAATAAAGGAAGTTGGACCTAAGAATGAATTTGAAAAATTATTAATCTTTAATGGTGATAAATATTTAAAAAGAGCTGAAGAATGCATGAATTATATTTATAGTTCAAATTATATGGACTTGATTTCAAGAAGTATGAAAAATGTTGAGGTGTGTCTAAGTGATGTAGGTTTTGATAATTTAGATAAGGGAGAAACTTTAGAAATAGTTAATTTTTACGACATAGCCTATAATATGGTTGAAATGGATGCCTATTACTTATTATCTAAGCTTAAAAGAAAAGGAGCAAATTTAAATTGGGAAAAACATGTTAAGAAATTTTGCGATTTAGAAAAGCTAGATAATAACAGTGAAAGATTTATATTAGCAATGCTATCATATCCTCATGAATTTATGAAAATATATGATAAATATAGAAAAAATAAAAAAAATTGGAGTGATAAAGATTATAGTAGCAAACTAATAAAGGCTATGGAGGAGGATGGTTTTTCCCTAATAGGTGAGGTGGAGTAATGATAGAGGGAAGATTTAGAGATAAAGACTTTTTGTGTAAATATGATTTAGATATAGGACTTTTTAAGAAATATAATTATAAGGTTAATGATATAATTCCGATTAGAAAGCTATTTATAATTTCTACAAATAAGGGAAATAAAATATTAAAGAAATTAGATTATGATTTAAATCATCTAGAATTTATAGATAGTGCTATTAATTATATAGAGAATAATAATTTTAAGAACACTTTTAGTTTTGAGAAGAATAAAAAAGGTAAAATATGTACTAAACATTATAATAATTATTACGTAGTTATGAACTTAATTGAAGGAAGAGAATGCGAATTTAATAATCCCATAGAGGTTAGTATGGCATCTAGAGCACTTTCTAAGCTTCATTTATCATCTGAAGGTTTTAGATATAAAGAAAATAGTTATAGATATATGGTAGGAACTCTAATCGACAATTTAGCTAGAAAGAAGGAAGAACTTTTAATTTTTAAGAATTTAGTTAAAACTTATGAAAATAAAAAAGAATTTGATAAAATTTTTATAAAAAATGTAGATTATTATATAGAGGAAATGGATAAAAGTATAGAAATTTTAAATTCATCTCCATATTTAAAACTTTGCAGCGAAGAAGATAAAATAGTTTTATGTCATCATGATTTAGCATATCATAATATATTAATCAAAGAGGATGATGTTTATTTTATAGATTTTGACTATGCAATTATAGATTTAAGAGTCCATGACCTTTGTAATTTTATAAATAAAGTAATTAAGAATTTTGCTTTTGATTTTGAAAAAGCGCATAATATAATAAATTGTTATAAAGAAAATATAAATCTTGATAATAGAGAACTAGAAGTATTATACGGAATGTTATACTTTCCTGAGGATTTTTATAGTGTAAGTAAGAATTACTATAAAAGAAAAAAATTATGGACAGAAGAAGTGTTTTTATTTAAACTTAAAAGAAAATTAGAATATCAGGAGGAGAGAAAAGAATTCTTAGAGCAATTTAAAAGTTATTATAATATAAAATATTAACATAAAAGAATAGCTATGATGAGGTTATAGCTATTCTTTTTATTATATAAATATATAATAGCATTTCATAAATATTTCACTAATAACAAAGTTATCAAGACTAATTACTGACGTACTTTATGAGACAAAACATACTCAACTCAGTTTAAATATTCGAAATAAAAAATTAACTTTATTTAATATAATTTGATCCCAAATTAGAAATAAATTTTCGCATTTTATTATTGCTATTTTTAAATTTTGCATAAATTGTTAAAAAGCAAGAGGAAGTTATGGATATTGTTTAATAATTTTATAATAAATTGAAAAAATGAAAGATTGATAAAAAATGAAATAACATTCATGAATTATTAATTAATAATTGCTTTGAAATGATTTACATTAGAATTGTATCATGATACTAAAAAAATTAAGGAGTGAGATATTTGAAGAAAAAAATTGTATCTATTATATGTTTCTTATGTGTTTTAGTAGGAGCATTTGTTTTTTATAATCGTCCTATTAATAACATTGATTATATTAAGAAAAACAGCAGAGATTTAAAACTTAATGATATTAATGATAATAGCGACTTAGATTTAATATGGGAAAATATAAAAGATAAAAGCATAATTTTCACAAATAAGTACCATGCAGTTAAAGAAAACTCATATATTCAATATAAATTTATAAATTATTTGATAGATAATTGGGATTTAAAATATTTTCTAGTGGAATGGGGGCATGCGTCTGGAGTTATTTTTAATAAGTATTTACAAAGTGGAGATGAAAAATTATTAGATGATATTTTTAAATGGGAAATTATAGAAATGAGAAATACCGAAGAAGCAAAGGAATTTATGAAAAAATTATATCTAAAAAATAAAAGTTTACCAGAGGATAAAAAATTAACTATAGTTGGGTTAGATATTGGGGAAGAGCAAGGTGGTGTAACTTATTATTTTAAAAATATATTAGAGGAATATAAGGAAATTCCTAAAGAACAATTGGATAAAATGAAAAAGGTTCTAAAATATTCTGAATTAGAATGGACTATAGGAAGAAAAAGCAGTGAATTTTTAAAATCCCTTGAAGATCTAGATAAAGATTTAGAAGAAAATGAAAATATATATGTAAAATATTTAGGTAGTGAAGGAGTATTTGATCTTAAGTTAATAGTAAATAATTTAAAAAACAACTCTGGAATAAATGAAGTGTTTAATGCACCAGTATATGTTAATAAAGATTGTTATGAACAAAGAGATAAAATGAATTATGAGAATTTTAAGAAAATATATGAACATTTTGATGGTGGCAAGTATTATCTTCATTATGGTACACAAAATGCTTATCAAAATGAAATCAATACTGTAAAATTTTTAGGCGCAAATATTAAAGAAGACTCTAATTTTAAAGATAAAATATATAGTATAAATATAATATATAAAGAAGGACAATGTTATGATTATGGTTGGTTGAGGCCAAAGTATTTTTATAGCATTACCACAGATTTAAAAAATACTTTAAAAGAAGCTGATATAGAAAAGGGAAGCAAAATAATTGTATTAGATAATAAAAGAAGTCCATATAAAAAGAAAATTTTTAAAGAGTGTTTTTCATTTTCTGATGTATATGAAGGTCATGAGACCTTACATGTAGATAAAAAGCTTTTTGAAACTAATAAAGGTGTAACTACAGATTATTTTCAATCAATAATAGTGATAGAAAATCCAACTCCAATTAAGTGGTGTTGGGAAGATTTTTATAAAAGAAAAATTTCAAATAAACATTAAAAAATTTATAATGAGTTCAAAATTGAATATAAATAAGAACTGCTTTAGAGTTAATTTTTCAAATTAATTCTAAAGCAGCTTTTTTATGCAATTCTAAAATAATCTAAAAAAATTATTTTAATAATTTATCATGGTGAAAGTATTGCTTTATAAGCTTTTAAAGTATCCAAAGCTGTTTTTTCCCAAGACAAGGAGTTATTCTTAATGAAACCCTTATGAATAAGCTCCTGTTTAATATTTTCATCCATTAAGACCTCATATAATTTACTACTCAGCTCATCAATGTCATTAGGATTAAATAATACTGCTGCATCATCTAATACCTCAGGTATAGAAGTTACATTTGAAGCTATTACAGGAACTCCACAAGCCATAGCTTCTATAGGGGGTAAACCAAAACCCTCATAAAATGATGGATAGACAAATAATGAGGCAGCGTTATATAAATAAGGCATGTATTCCATAGAGATAAATCCAGGGAATATAACATGATTATCTACATTGTATTCTTCAGCACATTCTTTGTACAGTTCATAGGATTTACCTTTATTGCCTGCTATAACTAAGTTATGAGATTCTCTTATATTTTTGGGTAATTTACTATATGCTTTTATAAGGCCTAAAATATTTTTTCTAGGACTAAAACCACCTACATATAAAATATAATTATTAGGAAGAGAATACTGTTTTTTTAAGATAGAACTTGCGATAACTTTATCTATAGGTTTATATATATTTTCACTAGCAAGATAAGTTACAAAAATTTTTTCTTTAGGATAATTAAAATCTTTAGATATATCTTCTTTAGAAAACTCCGAAACAGTAATTATACCATCGGAGTTTTCTACAATGGATTTCATTTTAGTTGTAAATATTTCTAAATATCTATCACCTACAGTTTCAGGCATATGAATAGGAATAGTGTCATGAAGGGTTATAATAAAAGGACACTTTTTCTCAATAGGAAGCCCTACTCCATTTTGAGGAACATGATAAATATCTATATCTTTTCCATTTAACATATTAGGTATATTAACTTCATCCCAAAAGTTAGAAGAGTTACTTTCTTTAATAGGTGAAAGAAAAAAATTTTTTTTAAAATCTATATGATTATTATAATTTTCAGCAGTAAACAATAAATATTCATTTATGAAGTCTACTTTATTTAATGAATTTATCAATTGATAAGTATACGTACCAATACCTGTTCCTCTGTACCATTTAGCTGCTCTCGCATCTATTCCAATTTTCATATTAAAACTCCTTAAACATACTTTTTCAGATATCTTTAGAAAAATTACTATTAATAAATTATATTAATTGAGTATAGAAAAATATGTTATGGTCGGGTAAGTTGTATAACAAATATTAATATTGGTTTTATAGTATACATATACTACTTAATATGATAGCTATATAAACTAATATAGTTGTTTATTTAAGTATTTTAATTCATAACTTTAATCAACGAAAAATTTATAATGAACAGCTTATGAAAATTAAGAATTAATAATGAAGAATAAAGGATTATGGAAGGAATTAATTTTATAAATTAATTCCTTCAAATAGGTTTTTCAATAAAAGTGACTGTGTCACTTTAAAAAGAGATAAATTTGGAACTTCTCTTATAAAAGAGAAATATCCACAATTGTGAATTTTGCATTATGAATTATGAATTAAATTAAGTTCTCCATTGTATAAGTGAGAAGTTCCTATAATCATATTCTAAACGCATATATAAATACATATAAATTATAGGGGAGGTGTTAACTATGATGAGAGAATTTGAGATTGAGCGTCAATTTGATATTAAAATAGAGAGTATAAAACCTAATAAAGGTGTATATTTCTTAAAGACCGATGATGGCGCAAAATGCCTTAAAAAAATTAATTATGGCACTCAAAAGCTATTATTTGTATATGGTGCAAAAGAGCACTTATATAAGAGTGGATTTCTAAATATAGATAGGTATTTTTTAAATAAAGAAGGGAATCCTTATGCACTGGTAAATGA
Organism: Clostridium sp. Marseille-Q7071; assembly: GCF_965112025.1. Lineage (NCBI taxonomy): Bacteria > Bacillati > Bacillota > Clostridia > Eubacteriales > Clostridiaceae > Clostridium > Clostridium sp. Marseille-Q7071. The sequence goes on along the minus strand of NZ_CBCOPR010000001.1, from coordinate 326,994 downwards.
AGATATTTATACTTTATCTCAGTGGATTGATGGTAGAGAGTGTGACTTCTATAATGATGACGACTTAGTTATAGCTGCAAAGAATCTAGCACATATGCATATTGCTTCTAAAGGGTATGAACCACCTGAAAACAGTAAATTAAAATCAGATTTAGGAAGATGGCCACATCTTATTGAAAAAAGAATTAAATCCTTTGATAAGATGAAGGAAATGGTGAGAAAAAAGAAAAATCATAAATATGAATTTGACATCAACTATTTAAAGACAGTAGACTATTATAAAAATTTAAGTAAAAAAGCCTTAGACAATCTTAACTCTTCTGATTACTTTGAAATTTGTAGACAAACAGAGGAGAGTAAAAGTTTTTGTCATCATGATTACACATATCATAACATAATAATTAGTGATAATAATGAGGTTAATGTTATTGACTTTGATTACTGTAAGAGAGAAGTACGAGTTTACGACATATCAAACTTTTTAATTAAGGTACTAAAAAGAAGAGAGTGGGATATTAAATATGCTAATTTAATAATAGATGCATATAATAGTATAAGTCCACTTACAAAAGAAGAATATAAGGTTTTATATTCATTTTTATTATTTCCTCAGCGTTATTGGAGATTATGCAACAGATATTATTATAACGAAGTAAATTGGATTCAGAACACCTTTAACAAGAAGATGGAGGAGTTAATCTCTGAACAGGAAAAATTTACAACATTTATTAAAGAATTCAGTAGTATTTATAATTTGGAATAATTTATCCATTGTAGTTAATTAAAGTTATGTAATTATATTAATTACATAGCTTTAATTTATTTATGTGTTAGACATAAGAAAGAAAAGATTAGTCAAAGATGGTAGTATATTTTGCATTAGACAAAGAAATAAATCTCCATGATGCACAGCTGTAGGGATACAATGTAAAAACTCGAAATATACTCTTGAAAATAAATTTTCTAAAAAAATAGCTTAACCTTTTGAAAATTAAAAATTAATAGTTAAGAATGAAGAATTTCTTAAAATAAAATTTATTCTAAAAAACTCCAAAGCTTTTGTCAGTGGAGTTCTAACCATAATTCGTATCTTTAATTTTTAATTTATAGAAAAAATTGCTATGAAAATCAAAATCATGTATAAGTTAAACTTTCATTATGAAACCCTATATCACAGAGCTCTGACAACCTAGTATAAGAAAAAACAGAGGACATACTGTCTGGTTACTTTTAAATCTATCACCTTAATTTTACATTTCCATATCATATAATTATAGCTAGTTATAATGGAGAGGATTGTATATGAAAATAGGAGATGTTGTAGTAAGAAAGTCTTATGATGGAGATATAGCTTTTAAGATTATAGATATTAAAGAAGAGAATGGAAAAGAGGTTTATGTATTAAAAGGATTAAACATAAGAATTGAGGCAGATTGTTCTAAAGAGGATTTAGAACCTGTATCTAGAGATAGATTAGGAGAAATAGATAAAGTTTTCAATAAAAAAATAAATTCTTCTATTAAAAAAATATTGTTATCTAGAACTTCTAATTATAGAGGCGAAGCAGCTGAAGTATTAGATAAATCTTATTATGATTATGTAAGAAGAGAGAAAACAGGGCTACAAAATAGAGAATTATTTTTTGGAAGACCAGGCAAAGTACTTCATGTAGATGGAGATCCTAATTATCTTCAAGTATGTCTTAAAACGTACAAACAACTTTCAATAGATGCTGTAGGTAGAATAATAAATGAAAAGGAACAACCAAGTAAGATATTGGAGGTAGTTAAGGAAGTAAATCCAGATATAGTTGTTATTACAGGTCATGATGGTATGACAAAAGGAGTAACAGATTATATGAATTTAGATAACTATAGAAATTCTAAAAACTTTGTAGAGTGTGTATCCATATTAAGAGAATACAAATCAAATTATGATGACTTAGTTATTTTCGCAGGTGCTTGTCAATCATGTTATGAAGCACTTTTAGATGCAGGAGCAAATTTTGCTAGTTCACCTAATAGAGTTTTAATTCATTGTTTAGATCCTGTACTTATATGCGAAAGAATAGCTTATACAAGTATCGATACTATAGTAGATATTCAGGATGCAATTCAAAATAGTATAACAGGAATAAAAGGAGTTGGAGGACTTCAAACTAGAGGAAAATATAGAGAAGGATTTCCTAAGTCTCAATATATAAGATAATTAAAAAAAAGATATTGCCTAAAAAGTCAAAAATAATTTTTATGCCATAAATTTATTTCTAGAAAAGTGACTGGGTCACTTTTCTTTTTTATAAGAAGTTACTAAATAACTTTGAAGAAATAACTGTTGAACTATTGAAGGAATATCTATGAGGCCTTCATTCTCAATTTTTATTTGTAATTTTATCTTTCATTTTTATATTGAAGAAGGCTTTAAAATAAACTTTGTTAATTGTTAACAATCTAAGAATAAAAATTATATAAGTATAGTAATCTTCAAATACAGCCATACTAAAGTTACACAAGTGAGTTCATATTTAAAAACACATGAAAATTCAACCAATCCTTAGCAAATATAATTTAGTTATAAAATTATCAAAGAATTTCCCGTATAATTATTATTGACAACGATTAATTAAAAGTGATAAAATTATAAGTTTTATTTTGACATAAATGTAATTTGGGCGTATAATATAAGATGAAAGAAGGTGTTTACCATGCAAAGAAGGGATGTACTGACTTCAATTAAAAAAGATATTGAACGTCATGTTGGCGAGAAGGTAACATTAAAGGCTAATGGTGGCAGAAGAAAAATACTAATAAATGATGGAATTTTAGAAAAAACTTATGATAGTATTTTTGTCATCAGATTAGAAAACGGATCTCAGAGGACTGTTACATACAGTTATTCGGATGTACTAACAAAGACTGTTCAATTAGTATTTGCTGGATAAGGTTTAGACATAAATAAAGAAAAACGATACAAATTTCATGTATCGTTTTTCTTTTTTTATGTTAAATTAGATTTTAAATTATATTGATATTATTACATATTCATTATATATTTGAACAACTATTTTATTTTAGTCATCTTATATAAATAAAAAAATGAAAGATGGGGTATCCATCTTTCAGCTATGGTATAAAAGGGTATTGAGAATTTATGAGAGGTTATATGGTCAATAACCATCTTTATAATAGAACAAATATCGACAAATGTCAACAAAAATGATAAAAAAAATTAAAAAAAATATTTAAACTATCGTAATATGACGAAAATATGAATTTATTGTTTTGTATTTAAGTCATATTTTTATTAAGAGATATATATAAATTATTAGTAGGTATTTATAGGAGGGATTAAGTTATGGATTTGAATCTAGTTAAAGACAATATAGACTATGAACAATCATTAGGTGAAAAATCTCAAGATATAGTTATAAAAGAAGAATACGTAGTACCAGATACTCTTCCGGATGTAACTGAAATATTGATGCTTGATGCAACGCCGTTAGTTACCAATAAAGAAGTAATGAATGGAAAAGTAGTAGTAGAAGGCCAAATTCAGTTTAATGTTTTATATATGGCTAGGGAAGATGAGAATACTGAAGCTCATGCAATTACTTATAATACTAAATTTAATACTAATCTTGATGCTCCAGATGCAACAGATGATATGCTCTGCGAAGCAAAGGCAGATATGGAACATATTCATTGTATAATAGTTAATGAGAGAAAAATTTGTATTCAAGGTGTTATGAATGTTGAATGTGAAGTTATTAAAAAAAATAGTTTTGAAATAGTTAAGCATGTTGATAGCAATAATGATATTCAATTCTTGAAAAATCCTATGATAGTAGATAAGGTTGTAGGACAATTCCAAGGAGAGATTATAGGTAAAACTGATTTTAAGATAGATATGGATAAGCCTGAGATAGGTAGAATAGTTAAATGCTTTATTACACTAGGAAAAAAAGATATTAGACTCTATGATGGTGGAATTCATATAGAAGCTGTTGCTAACGTTCAAGTCTTATATAAAGCTAAAAATTCTAGAGAGCTTATATGTGTAAGTGAAAATGTATTATTAACAAAGGAATTAGACGTAGAAAAAATATCACAAAGAATGGAACATAATACAGACTTTTTAATTCATCCAATTGAATGTGAAGTTAAGGAAGATGATATGGGGGAAAATAGAATATTAGAAGTAGAATTTTTAGTTAAAACTACTACTAATGTTATGAGCAAGGACGAAGTCGAAATGATAGAAGACGCTTATTCTCCAAGTCAAATGATTAAAATGGAAAAGCAAGACTTTGATATGAACGTAGTCCAAGGAAATGTTGGAAATGAAACATTAGTTAAGGGTGATATTGAGTTAGATAACGATATGCCTAAGCCAAATAGGATTATAATGTCTACTGGTACTGTTAATATTACTGATAAAAAAATTATGGAAGATAAAGTGGCTTTAGATGGAGTGCTTAAGGTAGATGTATTATATTCTACTAACGATGAAAAAGATTATGTGGCTTCTGTAAGTGATGAGATACCATTTACTACAAGTACTGATGTAAATGGCGCTAAGATAGACATGAATGCTATATGTAAAATGTATCTTGAAATGTTAGAAGCAAGTATTGAAGCGGGTAATATTTGTGTAAGAGCAATAGTTAGGAATTACTGTAAGGTGCTATATACAGTTAAGAAAAAATTCTTGACAGAGATGATGCCGATGGAAGGCGAAATGCCTAATAAGAAAGCTAGTATAACTATTTATGTAGTTCAACCAGGAGATACTTTGTGGCAAATAGCTAAAAAATATTATACAACTAAGGAAGAAATCATGAATATTAATGAATTACAAGAAGAAAATGATATTAAACCTATGGATAAATTGATTATCCCAGGTAGAGCGGTAATGTAAAATAAAGTTGCAAGGAATTATCCTTGCAGCTTTATTTTATTTATTTAGGATAAAAATTTAAATGTGATACTTTCTAATTTATAATTATTGGATAAAATTGTATATTTAAAAACTTGCTAGCTCTTTAAAAAAAGCTTATATATCTGTTATAATTGTTATACTATACTAATGAAAAATATTTTTATGGTGGTGAATTAAATGAAGATTAAAGCTTATGGAAAGATAAATATATCCTTAGATGTAGTAGGAAAAAGAGAAGATGGATATCATTTGCTAAAAATGATAATGCAAAATATAGATATATATGATGAATTAGATTTTGAAAAGTGTGGTGAAGGTATACACATTAAGTGTAATAAACATTTTCTACCTGTGGATAGTAATAACTTAGTTTATAAATCAGCAGAATTATTTAAAAATACATATAAAATTTCTGAAGGAGTTAAAATAAATATTACTAAAAATATACCTGTAGCCGCTGGAATGGCAGGGGGAAGTGCTGATGCTGCAGCAACTTTAAAAGCTATGAGGGATTTATATAAAAATGATGTGAGTGATGAGGAACTTATGGACGTAGGGCTTAAAATAGGTGCTGATGTACCATATTGTATTTTAGGCGGAACTGCACTATGTGAAGGTATAGGAGAAGTTATAACTCCGCTAAAGCCTTTTAATAATCATATACTAGTTGTGGTTAAACCTAACTTTGGAGTTTCTACTAAGGACGTTTATAAAGCTTTAGATATAAAAAAGATATTTAAACATCCTGATACAGAAGGATTAATCTCTGCCATGGAAAATAGTGATATAGAATTTGTGAGCAAAAATATGAGAAATTTACTTGAGAATGTTACAATAAAAAAATATCCTTTTTTAAAACATATAAAAGAAGAAATGATAAAATTAGGTGCATTAGGCTCTATGATGAGTGGAAGTGGTCCTACAGTATTTGGTTTTTTTGATGATATGTTAAAAGCTCAAAGATGTTTTGAAAAGTTAAAAATTAAATATAAAGAATGTTTTATAACAAGAACTATATAAAACCGTGACTGATAGTCGCGGTTTTATTTTTTCTAACTAGTTTATTTAAAGTCCCTAAAATAGCTAATTAAAGATGGAATGAATACTGTGTATAAGATAAGGCGGTAGTTTTCAATGAGAATGATTTTTCAGTAGAAATGTACAACAGAATATGGTACAAAGCACATTAGTATATTGGCTAATTATTCTTGAAGATATCTAAAAATCCATTTTAAACTATTCTTGAAAATATGAATTTTTTTAAGTTCATATTTTTTTATTTCTAATTTTTAAGATCTCATATAGTTTGAGAAAAGTATATTTTTCTCTTTTACTGTAGACAATAGGATTACATAAAAATGCAAAAGTGAGGGTATTTTATGAAGATATTAGAAAATTTCGATATATATATATTGATTTTATGTATTTTAAATGGTGGCATTGTAGCATTTATTGATACAGCTTATTTTAAAAATAATAATGAGATGAAAGCTTATAAGGAGGCAAAATATGTAGGGTTTGGTCTTATGATTTTTGCGGTATCAGTATACTTAATAAGAATGTTTTATAAGTTATAAATTTAAAAAATAGTGAGAGGAAGGGTAAAGCATGAAAGAAGTTATAAACGATACCATATATACTAGTGCAAAAGAAAATATTGAGTATGTTAAAAAATTATTCAAAAATGCAACCGATGTTGTTTATAGGGAATTTGATATAGATGATAAATACAAAGCTGCTATTGTTTATATAGATGGAATGTCAGAAAAAAATCTTCTTAATGAATATCTCATGATGCCACTTATGACTGGAGATATAAAAATTCAATCTCCAAGTGAAATAAAAGATAAATTGATTACTATTTCTGATATGAAAGAAATTGACAAACTTAGTGATGGAATAAATATAGTTTTAGCTGGAGAAACCATTTTATTTATAGATGGTTTGAATGTTTGCTATTCTATAGCAAATAGAGCGTGGCCTAATAGAGGCATAGGAGAGCCTTCAGGTGAAACGGCGATTAGAGGTTCAAGGGAAGGTTTCACTGAAACTTTAAGATTTAATACTGCATTAGTCAGAAGAAGAATAAGAGACACAAGATTTAAAATTGAATCTTCTCAAATTGGTACAAGATCAAAAACAGACGTTGTAATAATGTATATAGATGACATAGTAAATAGAGATGTATTAGAAAAATTAAAGAAAAGATTAGATAAAATAAATCTTGATGCTATTTTAGATAGTGGTTATATAGAACAATATGTTGAAGATAATAGTTTTACTCCATTCCCACAGGTGCAAAGTACTGAAAGGCCAGATGTAGTAGCGGCGGCTCTATATGAAGGGAGAATTGCCTTAATAGTAGATGGTTCTCCTTTTGCATTAATAGTTCCAGCAGTACTAGCTACATTTTTACAATCTCCTGATGACTATTATAATAGATGGCTTAACGGATCCGGTGTTAGAATTATAAGATTAATTGCTATAATAATTTCATTAATTATGCCAGCAATGTATGTGGCGGTTACATCTTTTCATACTTCTATAATACCCACTAAGCTTGCCTATGCTATAGCGGCTTCCAGAGAGGGCGTTCCTTTCCCATCTTATATTGAAGTAATATTTATGGAGTTAAGTTTAGCTCTTTTGATTGAAGCCATTATAAAGCTACCTAAACCTGTAGGCTCTACAATAGGGATAGTTGGAGGATTAATAATGGGCCAATCTGCGGTAAGCGCAGGGCTTATAAGCCCTATAATGGTTATAGTTGTAGGAATAACAGCTATTACTACATTTTTAATACCAAACTATTCTTTAACTAATGCTTTTGCCTGTTTTAGAGTATTATTTGTTATATTGTCTGCCATATTAGGTTTGTATGGAATTATGGTTGGAATAATATTCTTTTTAATACACTTAACAAGAATAGAAAGTTTTGGAATACCTTATTTATCACCATCAGTAAATCTTGTTACTAGGGATATGAAAGACTTATATGTTAGACTTCCTTTTATAAAATTTAAACAAAGACCAGAATTTATGAAGCCTCAAGATAAAATAAGGCAAAAATAAATTACTAAGGTTGGAGGAGTGAAAATGAAGAATAATGATTTTATAAGAGAACATGGATTGTTTACCAGTCTAGTAGTTTCAATGATAGGTATAGGGGTATTTTATGGGCCATCTTCTCTTGCTAAGATTGTAGGGCGTGATGGTTGGATTTCAGCTTTAATTATGGGAGTAGTATTATTTTTACTTCTTTATATTATTAACCATCTTATGAAACTTAATGATTATAGAGATATTGTAACAATCTTAAATAATACTTATGGAAGAATATTAGGAAACATAATATCCCTAGCTTATGCAATTGTAATGATCTATATATTATCTATTTCACTTAGAATTTTTGCTGATGTTATAAACATGTACTTACTTCAGAAAACGCCAAGGGAATTTATAATTGTAATTATGATTTTCATAGGAGTTTATTTGGTAAGAGGCGGACTTATGAATATAGTAAATTTTAATGAAATTACATTTTGGATTATGTTTATTCCAACTATTTTTATATTACTACTTAATATTCCAAACGCAAATTTCACTATGTTACTTCCAATGCTAAGGGAAAAGCCTATATCATATGTAAAGGGAGTTTTAGATATACTTTTTTTAATCAATGGTTTTTGCATAGTGTTTGTACTGCTTCCACATGTTAAAAAAAAAGAAAGTATAACTAAAATATTTAGAAGTAGTAGTATTTTTATAGCATTATTTTATGCTGTAACTTTTATATTTGTAATTTCTACTTTATCTGTTGAACAAACAGCAGAGCGAATATTTCCAACAATAACTATGCTTAAATCCATAAATACAAGGAGCGGAATATTGGAGCGTTGGGATGGATTGGTTATGGCATTATGGGTATTGTTTTATTTTACTACTTTTTGCAATACATATTATTTTTCTTCTTATATAGTAAAGAAAGTCTTAAATTTAGAACATATAAGAATTTCATCAATATTATTTATACCTGTTATTTATATAGCTGCATTATATCCTGAGAGCATGATAGAAACGCATAGTGGAGATATTAGTATGTCTAAAATGATTTTTATAATATCTATAATTGTGGTTATTATTATATCTTATTTGATAAGTTTACTTAAAAAGAAAAGGAGCATAAAAAATGAGAGTTAAAAAATTTTTCATAATTTTTATAATGTGCTTACTTTTAACAGGTTGTTGGGATAACGTTGAAATAGATAGAAGAGCTTTTGTATCAACTATTGCAGTAGATATAGGAGCAGATATTAATAGAGTAAAAGAGCTAAAGCATATAGGATCAGAAGAAGCTTTTTCAGAAAAGCCATTATCGATTATTGAAGTTACTTATGGGTTTCCTGATATAAGAAATCTGAACCCGCAAAAAGGAACTGCAGAGGAGATAGCTATAACTACCAGTGGGTACTCTATGACGGATACTTATTTTAAAGCTATTGCTCAAAGCAGTAGGGCATTACATTTTGGACATACGAAATTATTAGTTATAAGTGATAGGCTATTTAGTTATCCAGAAGTATTAAGAGAAGTATTTGATTATGTGGAAAGAGATGCTATTTTAAATAGATCAATGATGATAGTAATTGTAAAAGATGTGGCTAAAAATTATGTTTCTTACAAACCTACAATGGAAGAAAATTTAGAGTCTTATATCTCAGGTATTATGAGTAATAATAGTAGATATGGAGCAATTATTCCTGTTACTTTACATAATTATTTAGAGGATGTAAAAAAGCAAGATAGTATGCTGCCTTATATTGTATTAGAAGAAGAAAAAGAACCAGAAGAAGAAAGAAAGAAAAAAGAAAAAGAGAAAGAAAAAGCAGATATGATGCAAGAAAAGAAAAAGAAAAGTACAAATGAAAAAGAAGAGCTAAAAGCAAAACAAGATTTATCACTTTCAGGAATGGCCATAATTAGAGATTTTAGCATAATTGGATATGTCAATGATGTTGAAACTCAAGATATTCAGATAATTAGAGGCAAGTTAGGATCAGGGAAGAAAGTTGTGTATAGAGATGGACGTCCAATTGATTATTATATAGATGAAAATGTAAGTAAAGTTAAGGTTGATTATAAAGAGGGGAAATTATTTGTAAATTACAAAATAACAAATGAAGGGGCTATTAAGGGATATTATAAAGGGGCTAAACTTTTAAATGAGAAAGATATTAAGGAGATTCAAGAAAATTTAAATGTGTCGATGAAAAAGGAATTAGAGAAGGTAGCAAAAAATCTCCAAACAGATATAAAAGCTGATTCGCTAGAAATTAGAGAGTATATTAAGAGATATAAACCTAAATTATGGGCAGAAATAAAAGATAAATGGAATATCTTATATGAAAATGCTGAGATAACTGTAGATGTAAATAATAAGATAATGAATGTAGGGGTAGTGGATTAAATTCAAAATTCACAATGCAAAATTTACAATTATAGTAGAAATTAATTTTTCAAATTAATTTCTTTAAAAGAATTATTCTAGGGGGGGACACTGTTCGCCTCTAGAATAATTATCAATAGTTTCAGTTATGATATTAAGTAATATTAATTATTTTTACATATATAACAATTTTAAAAGTACTACCTTGCAGATGTTTATTTAGACAAATAGCTATAAAGTTTTAAAAAAATAAAAAAGGTTGTATAGAAAAAATATAACTGGAAATAATTGTAATATAACAATAAAAAAGCAATTAGGGGGATTTAAATATGAAAAGAATGATGTCAATTTTATTAACTTTAACAATAATTATTACAATATTTTCAGCTTATAAATCAAATTCTGTTAAAGCAACGGATGTATCTATAGATGATATTTCTAATAAACTTATAAGATTTCATGTAATAGCAAATAGTGATAATGAAAGTGACCAAGCGTTAAAACTTCAGATTAGAGATAGAGTTTTACAATATATATCACCAAAATTAAATAATTCAAAATCTATTGAAGAGTCAAGGGAAATATTAGACATAGAAAATGAAAATATATTAAACATAGCAAAAGAAGTAATAAATGAGAATGGATATAATTATGACGTGGAAAGCACATTATCAAAAGAATATTTTCCTATTAAAACTTATGGAAACATAACTTTACCACAAGGAAAGTATGAGGCTTATAGAATAATTATAGGCAGCGGAGAAGGTCAAAATTGGTGGTGTGTAATGTTTCCCCCGCTTTGTTTTGTAGATGTTACTAAGGGTTCAATTGCTTATGAGGAAACTGAAAAGCAAATGAAAGAGGTTCTAAATGAAAAAGAGTATAATAAAGTAAATAATTTGGTTAATGGCAACCAAGGTGTAGATCTAATAGATAACTCAAATGATAATAATATAGTAATTAAATCTAAAGTTTTTGAGATATTTGAAAGTGTGTTTAAGTAAACTCCCCAAATTTAATATAAATAATACAAATAGGAAATAAGCCTAATCTTCTAAAAAGTTAGGCTTATTTTCTTTTACATTGCAAGCTACACATATTTGAGAAAATAATTAGTTATTATGCTGCTGTGCCTTTCATTCGTAATTTTTAATTTATATAATAACACTATTTAACAATCTTGTTTAATAGTGTTATTATATGTAAATTTATAATGTAGTTCAGTTAAAAAGTATTAATTGTTAATTATAATTTTAATAATTTTCCTTGATAAAGTTAGTGAAAATAAATAAACTATATTGTAGCGGTAATTATGATAGAGATTCCAAATTAAAACAAGAGAATATTATAATAATATGAATTTCAATTTAGGAGAGATGTTAAATGAAGAGAAAAGTAGCAGTATTATTTGGTGGACAATCAACAGAACATGAAGTTTCAAGAGTATCTGCCTCTTCTGTATTAAGACATATAGATCAAAGTAAATATGATATATACCCAATAGGGATTAATAAAGATGGCAAATGGTTTGAATACTCAGGAAAAATAGATAATATTGAAAGTGGAGATTGGGAAAAGGATGAGTTTCATAAAAGCCCTAATGGAGAAAAAGTTGTTTTTAATAAAGAAGTAGAAGTAGTGTTCCCTGTTCTTCATGGTCAATTTGGTGAAGACGGAACAGTTCAAGGGTTATGTAAATTACTTAATATACCTTGTGTTGGACCAGGGGTAATGAGTTCAGCTCTTTGTATGGATAAGATATATACAAAGTATATATTAGAGCATGCTGGAATAAAGCAAGCTGATTATGTAGTTATAACTAATTATGATTATAAAACATCAAAAGATGAATATATAAAAAAAATAGAAGAAAAATTAGGATATCCTGTATTTGTTAAACCTTCGAATAGTGGATCGTCCGTAGGGATAACTAAGGCTCATAACAGCGAAGAGCTTGAAGCTGGATTAGAAGAAGCGTTAAAACATGATAGAAAGATATTAATAGAAGAAGGATTAAATGCTAGAGAGATAGAGGTTGCGGTTTTAGGTAATGACGATCCTAAAGCATCGATACCAGGAGAAATCATACCTGCTAAAGAATTCTATGATTATGAAGCAAAGTATCAAAATGCAGCTTCAAAATTATTGATACCTGCAGCACTTGATGAAAAAAAGTTAGATTTTATAAGAGAGCAGTCAGTAAAAATATATAAATCTCTAGATTGTGCAGGAATGGCAAGAGTAGATTTTTTAGTAGATAAAGATACTGAAGAAGTATATTTAAATGAAGTAAATACAATTCCTGGCTTTACTCACATAAGTATGTACCCTAAAATGTGGCAAGCAACAGGATTATCTTATAGTGATTTAATTAGTGAATTAATAGAGCTTGCAATGGAAAGAAATAATAGATAATATATTTAATTAATGGACAATTGACAATTAAAGTTGAAATTAGTTTTAATCAAACTAATTTCTTCAACTGATTTTAAACTAGCAATACAATTGCTAGTTTCTACCTCTGGGCAACAGTTTAATCAATGGAGAATTAAGAATGGATAATTGACAATTATGGTTGAAATTAATTTCTTTAAATAGATTTTTAATAAAAGTGACTATGTCACTTTAAAAATAAATTAATTGAAAACTTCTTCCATAAAGGAAAAGTATCAATAATTTTTTATTCTCAATAGTCAATTCTCAATTGTATAAGGGTTCCCCTGAGGTACAGTATAGTTCGGAGCAAAATCTGTTTACTTAACTAGAATAATGGAGATAAGTAATACAATTAAAGTATTAGCTAATTTGTTGAATGTTGGTAATTGTGAATTGAATTAAGTTGTGAACTGAGGTATGACAAAGTATAAATTGAACTAAATGGGGGAAAGAACATGACAAAGGCTTTAGCGATGGTTTCAGGTGGCTTAGATAGTATATTAGCTGCAAAGCTAATAAAGGATCAAGGAGTGGAAGTTATCGGCATTTGTTTTAAATCACATTTTTTTAATGAAGAAAATGCTAAAAAGATGGTTAAACAAATTGATATACCACTTGAAGTAATAGATTTTAGTGAAGAACATTTCAAAATGGTAAAAAAACCTAAGCATGGATATGGAAAAAACATGAATCCGTGTATAGATTGTCATGCAATGATGATGAGATACTGTGGAGAACTATTAGAAAAGTTCAATGCAGATTTTATAATAACAGGTGAGGTTTTAAATCAAAGACCTATGTCTCAAAATAGAAGTGCTCTAGATAAGGTTAAAAATGAAAGTGGAATAGGTACTAAAATATTAAGACCACTGTGTGCTAAAAATCTTCCGCCTACAGAGATGGAAGAAAAGGAATTAGTAAACAGAGAAAATCTTTTAGATATTCAAGGGAGAAATAGAAAAGTTCAAATGGAACTTGCTAAGCAGTGGAATATAGTTGAGTATCCATCGCCAGCAGGAGGTTGCAAGCTTACAGAACCTAACTATTCCAGAAGGTTAAAGGACATATTAGAAAGTCAAGGAGATGCATCTGATAGGGAATTAGAACTATTAAAAATAGGAAGACATTTTAGGATAGGTACTAACTCTAAGATTATATCTACAAGAACGGCTGAGGAAGCAGAAATTATAAAAGACCTTTTAGCTAAAAATGATACTATATTTTTAGCAGCAGATTTTAAAGGATCAATGGTTGTTATAATTGGTGATCCTACAGAAGCCGATATAGAATTAGCAGCAAAAGTAACAGCACGTTATAGTAAAGGAAAAGATGAAGAGTCTGTTACTGTTAAATATGGGAAGTATGGCAAGCCTTCAAGTAATATAATAGAAGTAAAAACAGTAAATGATAGTGAACTTGAAAAATATATAATTAATTAGTGAGGAAGATATATGGTTGATAATGCTATAATAACTTTAAATAGTAAACAAAATGATGAAGAAGAAATTAAGGTAGTAACACCAGGAGTATTTTATGAAGAAGAAGGAGTATTCCATGCAAAATATGAAGAAACAGAAGTTTCAGGTATGGAAGGTACTACTACTATCTTAAAAATAGAAAAAGAAAAATTTTCTCTTATAAGAGAGGGTAGTATAACTACTAATATGAATTTTGAAAAAAATCATCAAGAAGATATTTTGTATAGTACTCCTCATGGAGGATTATCTTTAAAACTTAGAACTAAAGCTTTAAAGATTGATGTTAATAATGATGGCGGTGACATACATATAGAATATGAGATGGTAGTCCAAGGACAAGAAATTCTATATACAACATTAGATATAAATATTAAGAATTTATAAGAAGAATTTTACACACAATATAATGAGAAAAATTAATAAGTTTAATGAATTAGACAATGAACAACAAGAATATTTTAGATATTTAAGATCTAATTTAAGTAATTTTAAATTTTATATAAAGCAAGATATAGGCAAAGATAGTGTAATGCTTCTGGACACAGAAAGAAAGTCGGCTCATGTATTAATAACTTTAATGTAGATAAAAGGTAATTCTAATTTTAATTAGGATTACTTTTTTACGTTGCAGGAATTTAAATCTTTAGTATTGTAACTTAATATAAATTACACATAAAAAAGGTGACATAAGTCACCTTTTATTGTTGTTTGTATTTGTGTATTAACCCAAAAGAGAATATATAAAAATAAAAAACAAAAAAACACTAGCATAAAGCAAAAAATTATGATAGTATAGTACTTGTTTTTTAAATACAAATATCCCATTATACGATAGGGTAATTTCTATTATAATCAAACTATTTTAATTTGTCAACATGTTTTAATAGAAAAATTATTGTTATTTTTAGAATTTTTGTTTTTGCATTATAAAATATTGGTAAATTAATGTATAGGTAAAATTAGTGAGGAGGAGTTATTATGAACACGAAATATGTATTTGTTACAGGTGGAGTTGTTTCTTCTTTAGGAAAAGGAATTACAGCAGCTTCTTTAGGAAGATTATTGAAAAACAGAGGTTTAAAAGTTTCTATACAAAAATTCGATCCTTATTTAAATGTTGATCCAGGTACAATGAGTCCATATCAACATGGAGAAGTTTTTGTAACTGATGATGGTGCAGAAACAGACTTGGATTTAGGGCATTATGAAAGATTTATAGATGAAAACTTAAGTAAAAATAATAACGTAACCTCAGGAAGAGTGTATTGGTCAGTAATTTCTAAAGAAAGACGAGGAGATTATTTAGGTGGCACTGTTCAAGTAATTCCTCATATAACAAATGAACTAAAAGATAGAGTATATAGAGTCGCAAAAGAAAAAGATGTTGATGTAGTTATAACTGAAATTGGTGGCACTGTTGGAGATATAGAATCATTACCATTTTTAGAAGCTATAAGACAAATAAAATATGAAGTTGGAAGAGAAAATGTATGCTTTATACATGTTACCTTAGTTCCGTACTTAGGAAAAGCAGGTGAACTTAAAACAAAGCCAACTCAACACTCAGTTAAAGAATTAAGATCAATAGGGATTCAACCAGATATAATTGTTTGTCGTTCTGAAAAAGAAATTTCTAATGATTTAAAAGATAAAATAGGATTATTTTGCAATATACAAGGTTCTTCGGTAATACAAAACTTAGATGCTGAAAATTTATATGAAGTTCCATTAATGTTACATAGCGAAGGATTGGATACATTAGTATGTGAAAAACTGGGGTTAAATTCAAATTCTATAGATAATAGTGAATGGATTGGCATGGTTGATAAACTTAAGAATTTGAAAAGAAATGTTAAAATTGCTTTAGTAGGTAAGTATGTAGAATTGCACGATGCTTACATATCAGTTGTTGAAGCGTTAAATCACGGTGGATTGAATAATGATGCTAAAATAGAAATTAAATGGGTAAATGCGGCTGAAGTTACAAGTACTAATGTAGAAGAGCACTTGAAAGATGTAGATGGAATATTAATACCTGGTGGCTTTGGTGATAGAGGGGTAGAGGGTAAGATAGAATCAATAAAATATGCAAGAGAAAACAAAGTGCCTTTTCTTGGTATATGTTTAGGAATGCAATGTGTTGTTATAGAGTATGCTAGAAATGTATTAGGGCTTAAAGGTGCTAATAGTGCAGAGCTTATGCCAGAAACACCTCATCCAGTAATAGATTTAATGTCAGATCAAAAAGAAGTAGATGAAAAAGGTGGGACCATGAGACTTGGTTTGTATGCTTGTAGATTAGAGAAAAATACAAAAGCTTATGAAGCCTACAATAATGAAGTGATATACGAAAGACATAGACATAGATATGAGTTTAATAATCAATTTAGAAAGCAATTAATAGAGTCTGGGTTAATATTAAGTGGAACAAGCCCTGAGAAAAGATTAGTAGAAATAGTTGAGATAAAAGACCATCCATGGTTTGTAGCTTCACAGTTTCATCCAGAATTAAAATCAAGACCAAATAGACCTCACCCATTGTTTAGCAATTTTATAAGAGCTTCTCTTAAAGGAAAAGAAAAATAAGGTAAATGAAAAGTTTTCCATTTTCTATTTTATAAGGAGAACTTAAAACAATGGAGAATTGAAAATGGACAATTGACAATTATGGTTGAAATTAATTTTGCAAATTAATTTCTTTAAATAGATTTTTTAATAAAAGTGACTGTGTCACTTCAAACAGAATCAATTTTAAATTTCTCAGCTTCTGCTGAGAAATATCCACAATTGTGAATTTTGCATTGTGCATCGTGAATTAAATTAAGTTTCTCATAATAAAAAAGATATATAGTTTCAGACTCCGTATATATCTTTTTAAAAGAGATAATATATTTATTTTAACTTAAATTTATTTACTTCATCTAGAACTTCTCTAACCTTAAAAGTTAAATTTTGGGAAGTGCATGCCACTTCTTGGGAGGAAGCTGATGTTTCTTCAGATGAAGCTACTATTTCCTGTGAAAAAGCAGAAACTTGTTGAGCAATAGCAGAACTTGAATGGATTTTATCTAATATAGAAGCCTTTTTATCTATAATATTAATAGTATTATTATTAACAGCCACAATTCTAGGACTCATTTCTTCAACGGATTTTGTAATTTCTTTAAAAGATTCAATGGCTATATCTATATTTGATTTTTGGTTCTCTATTTCATTTTTCATATCATCAGCAGTTTTTAACATTTTATTTGACTCAATAGAAATATTTTCTATAAGCTTGCTGATTTTTTGAGATGAGGTTTTAGATTGTTCAGCGAGTTTTCTAATTTCATCAGAAACTACGGAAAAGCCTCTTCCTGCTTCTCCTGCTCTAGCAGATTCTATTGCAGCATTTAAGGCTAATAAATTTGTTTGCTCTGAAATGCTATTAATTAAATCTGTAATTGAAGATATTTGTGATAGGTATGTTTCTGCTGTTGACATTATGTTTGTTAGCTTAGAGAAGGATTCAGAGGTATTCTTCATGGATAAATTAAGATTCTCCATATCCTTATTACTCTCAGTTGCTTTAATATAAATATTTGAACTATTAAGTTCTACTTCCTTTATAGATTCTATCATATTATTAAGATCATCATTTAAATTATTCATTAAGGTAGTGATATATAATAAATCCTCTGCCTGCGAAAGAGTTCCTTTTGATACATCTTGAATAGTAGCACTCACTCCATCAGAAGCAGATGAAAGCTGCTTAGAAATATTTGATAACACCTCAGAGGCGTCAGTTATATATTCAGCTTTATCTTTTATTACAGTAATCATCTCACATATATTATCTTTAGTTGACTTTAATGAAGATTTCATCATTCCAAATTCGTCATTTCTAGACTCATTAATTTTTATAGATAAATCTCCCTTTGAAAATACATCTAAAAGTTCAACCATTTCCTTAGAGGATTTTCTAAGTCTTGAAACTATCAATATAGAAGCTAGAATATTAATAAATATAACTATTGATAGAATTATAAGAAAGTTCATCATAGTATTTTTATACACTTCACTATTTTCATTAATTATATTATTAGCATTATCTAGTAAGTGAAGTCTAAGTTTATTTAATATGTTTTCTAAATCATCTCCTATTTTACTTAAATCATTTATTCTATTATTTGATATGGGTTTTCCTTGCTTTAAATCTTTTCTAATTTCTAACCAGCTATTCCAGTAATCATTAAATAAATCTCTATATGAACTAAAGAGAGTCATTTCAGTAGAATCCATATTTATACTTAAGTAATCTTTAATTTCATCTTCTAAATCACTTTTTTGAGAATTTAGAGCATTTTCTAAATCAACATTATAAGAATTTATATTTCTCAATACATAAAGTCTAAGATTTATAAAGTTAGCCCTTATATTTGTTACAGTAGAAAGTGATGTAATAGACTTTGAAGATAATTTAACAGAATTATCATTCATTTTTTTAATACTTAGAGTACCATCTCCACCTAAAATTAGAGTAGACATACTAGATAAAATTACTAGTATTATGGTAAGTGTAGCAATCTTGATATTCTTTAATTTTTTAAATTTCATTTTATTTTATTTCCCCCTCTTAAATAGAAATAGTTCCAACAAATGTATACAATACAATTACATTTTATTCATATTATGTAATGAAGTGCAATATATTTTTAAGATAAATTTATTTTGAATACAAAAAGAGTATAATTAAAATAGGATAAATTATTAAACTTAAAATATAAAAATAGAAAAAACAAATAAAACATTTGAAAAAATATTGCAAAAGATATATGGTATATGTATAATAAGGCACTGTAACCTTACTAATAGTTGCTGTTTTTTAGAAATACATAAAACATGAAGTATTTATAATACATATTAAAAGTATTCCAATTATTTCTTGAAAAATATGGATAAAACTCTTTAAATAGGATATAATTTAACCTAACAATATTTACATATGTATCATAGAGAATAATTTTGTACTTAAAATAGATAATTTAAGAATTCGGAGGTGGAAATTCTCATGAGTAAGGACTTAGATGAAATGAATCTTAGCGAGCTTAAGGAACTTGCAAAGAGCTTGGGTATAAAAAATATTTCTAAGTTTAAAAAAGCTGAACTTATACAAGAAATAAAAAAA
Organism: Clostridium sp. Marseille-Q7071; assembly: GCF_965112025.1. Taxonomy (NCBI): domain Bacteria; kingdom Bacillati; phylum Bacillota; class Clostridia; order Eubacteriales; family Clostridiaceae; genus Clostridium; species Clostridium sp. Marseille-Q7071. The sequence goes on along the minus strand of NZ_CBCOPR010000001.1, from coordinate 307,529 downwards.
GTGTCGCCAGTATCAATAGAAAAATCGGGAATTATTTTAAGAGAGAGAATTAGTCCCAAGGAAAATAAAATTGAACAAGAAATAGTAGAACCTGAATATAGTAAAGTAGAAGTAACTAATAAGGAACTTCAAAGAGAAGAAGATTCTACAGATTTTGAGGAAGAAAAAATTGAAACAGTTCAAGAGAAAAAAGAGAGACTTAGAGAGTTAATAAATGAATCAGACACAGCAAAAGGTGTATTGGAGATAAGTGATAACGGAAATTTTGGATTATTAAGGTCCAACAATTACTTAAGTGGACCAGATGATATATATGTATCACTATCGCAAATTAGAAGATTCAATTTAAAAACTGGAGATGAAGTAGAAGGAAAAGTCAGAATACCAAAAGAAGGCGAAAAATATAAAGCGTTATTGTTTGTTCAAAGTATTAATGGGGAAAATCCAGAAAAAGCTTCTAGAAGAACATCTTTTGAAAAGCTTATTCCAATATATCCAACAGAAAGAATCAAACTTGAAACCAATTCTAATGATTTATCTTCCAGACTTATGGATATCATATCGCCAATCGGAAAAGGGCAAAGAGGAGTTATAGTTGCTCCACCTAAAGCAGGTAAAACGACTCTTTTAAAGAAAATTGCTCAAAGCATATCCACAAATCACCCAGAAACCAAATTAATAGTTTTACTGATAGATGAAAGACCAGAAGAAGTTACGGACATGCAAAGATGTATTCATGGAGATGTTATTTACTCAACTTTTGATGAAGAGCCAGAACATCATGCTAAAGTAGCATATATGGTACTTGAAAGAGCAAAAAGGATGGTTGAACAGGGGCAGGATGTTGTAATATTGTTAGATAGTTTAACAAGACTTGCAAGAGCGTATAACCTTACAATAACAAGAACAGGAAGAACCTTATCTGGAGGACTAGATACTGGGGCTCTTTTAATGCCAAAAAAATTCTTTGGTGCAGCTAGAAATGTTGAAGAAGGTGGAAGTTTAACTATACTTGCAACGGCATTAGTGGAAACAGGAAGTAGAATGGATGATATGATTTTCGAAGAATTTAAAGGTACAGGAAATATGGAAGTTCATTTAGATAGAATTCTTCAAGAAAGAAGGATATTTCCTGCTATAGATATATATAAGTCAGGAACTCGTAGAGAAGATTTATTATTAAATAAATTAGAATTAGAGATTACATATAGTATTAGAAAGCTTATGTATAATGAGGGGAATTCCCAAGCAGTAACTGAAAAGCTTATAAATCTTCTATCGAAAACTAAGAGCAATAAAGATTTTTTTGATATTCTAAGTAAAAATACAGATTTATTAAAACAATAAATAGAATCTTAACAATTAAAAATTGTCCATTACATTATGAAATAAAAAGTCGTGATAGCTTATCACGACTTTTATATATAAGTTTGTCCATAAAAAAATAAAAGCAAGAAATTACATTTTCTTGCCTTATATATTCATTACTATTCGCTTTTAATGTTGAATTTTTTCATGAATTTATCAACTCTTCCACCAGCATCAACAATCTTTTGTTTTCCAGTGTAGAATGGATGACATTTTGAACAGATTTCAACTTTTAGTTCATCTTTTACTGAACCAGTTGTAAAAGTGTTTCCGCAAGCACATTTAACTACTGTATCATGATTGTAATTTGGATGTATTCCTTCTCTCATTATCTTCACCTCTTTCGAACATACTTACCCGTATTGTCAACTACTTGATTATAGCATAATTTAAAACTTTAAGTCAATAAATTTAGAGCCTAGTGTAGAAATTTCCAACAATTTTTATTAAAGCTTAATTTGATTTACAATCAATTATGGATTAAAATAAATTATACGATTTTGTAATAGTGAAAACATCATAATATATAGAGATTCAATGTGAAAACTTAAAATAAAATTTATTAAGAAAACTCCAAAGGCTTTGACGATGGAGTTCTAGCCGTAACTCGTATTTTTCATTCTTAATTTTCAATTCATAAATAAGAATTTTTTAAGAAATTTAAAATGATGTATAAGTTAAATTTTCGCTAATAAACTGTATAGTTATGTTTTTGTGTTAAAAAGTGGAGGTAATTATAATGAGCAAACTTTATTTTAGATATGGTGCTATGAATTGTGGAAAATCAACAAACTTATTACAGGTAGCTCATAATTATGAAGAGAGAGGTATGAAAGTACTTATAGTAAAACCTAAAACTGATACTAAAGGAGGAAATAAGGTAGTTTCACGATTAGGTGTTACAAGAGAAGCAGACATTTGGGTACCAGGCGATGTAAATTTATATGATGAAATAGGTAGATATATAGAAGAAAATGGTCCTATAGATTGTATCTTAGGAGATGAGGTACAATTTTTTAAGGCTAAACAAATTGATGAACTTTTTGAGATTGCAGTTAAAATGAATATACCAACTATATGCTATGGATTAAGAACGGATTTCCAAATGAGAGGCTTTGAAGGAAGTGAGAGATTATTACTTTTAGCACATAGTTTGGAAGAATTAAAGACTATTTGTAATTGTGGTAAGAAAGCTCTATTAAATGGAAGAATGATTAATGGAAAGTTTGTTTTTGAAGGTGAACAGATTGCTATAGATAAAGAAGATAATGTAGAATATGAGGCGCTTTGCCCAAAATGTTATTTTGAATATAAAGATAAGTATGAGAGAGAAAAATAATTAAATATCCATTAGAAGCATATTTAAACTTGAGATATTAAATTGATTTTTTAAAATAGGATATCTTAAAAATAATTAGTTGATATTCTAGTACATTTTATATCATACTGTATGGTAAAATCTTAATTCTATAAAATAATCTAAATATTTTAAAATGAAGCAAATAATTAGGTAGGTAGGTGTTTATGTGAATAAGGATTTAAGTTTAAAAAAAAGAAAGACTTCCGTAGGAGGGCAAGCTGTAATAGAAGGAGTTATGATGAGAGGAGCTAAAGGCATAGCTACTGCTGTGAGGGTTACTAACGGAGAAATTAAAGTTGAAAGTGAAAGTTATGTAAGTAATACCAAAAAAAATAAGCTATTATCTCTACCTATAATAAGGGGATTTGTATCTTTAATTGAATCTTTAATTATAGGAATAAAAAGCCTTAACTATTCAGCATCATTATTTGAAACAGAAGAAGAGGAAGAAAGTAAATTTGATAAATGGTTTGAAAGAACCTTTAAGGATAAAGGACAGGATATAATACTTGGAATTTCATTGATAATATCTCTTGGGTTTGCAACACTATTATTTTTTATACTCCCAACCTTCTTAGCTAATGTTACCAAAAACTATATAAAAGATACTCCTCTAATATTAAATATAGTAGAAGGAATAATAAGAGTAACTATATTTTTTATATATATTGTTGCAATAGGAAAAATGAAGGATATACAAAGGGTTTACATGTATCATGGTGCAGAACATAAGTCAATTGCCTGCTATGAAAGTGGAGAAGAGTTGACACCAGAAAATGCTAAAAAATTTAGTAGATTACATCCAAGATGTGGAACAAATTTTTTATTTCTAGTTATGATTATAAGTATATTAATATTTTCATTAACAGGTTGGCAATCAATATCACAAAGAATTATTTCTAGACTATTATTGCTTCCTATAGTATCTGGTGTAACTTATGAAATTATAAGATTTTTGGGGAAAAGTGAAAGTAAGTTATCAAGAATTATTGCAAAACCAGGACTTATGCTTCAACATCTAACTACTAAAGAGCCAGATTTAGAAATGATAGAGGTAGCAATAAAAGCTCTAAAGGAAGCAGAAGGAATAGAAGATAAAGTATTAGATGAGGTAGCTTATGAAAATAGCAGCATTATTAACTAAAGGTTATGAAATATTAAAAGATAATCAAATTGAAAGTTACATGATAGATACTAATCTTTTACTTTGCCATGTTTTGAAGGTAGAAAAACTGTATATAATGATGAATAGGGATATTGAGGTCTCTAAAGAAGATGAAGAAGAATTTTTATCTCTTATAAAACTTAGAAGTGAAAAAATGCCTATAAAATACATACTAGAAAGTTCAGAATTTATGGGGTTAGATTTTCATGTTAAGGAAGGGGTTTTAATTCCAAGACCAGACACGGAAACATTAGTAGAAGAATGTATAAAAATTATAAAAGAAAATAATCTTAAATATATATGTGATGTTTGTTCAGGCAGTGGTGCAATAGGAATTTCTATTGCACATTACATAAGTAATTCAAATGTTATTCTTTATGATATAAGCGACGTAGCGTTAGAAGTAGCAGAAAAGAATATAGAAAAGTTAGGGGTAAGAGAGCGATGTAAGGTTTACTATAGTAATTTATTAAATAAAGGAATAGAAGAAAAGAAAAACTTTGATATGATAGTTTCTAATCCACCTTATATAAGAAAGGATGAAATTGAAGCTTTAATGGAGGATGTTAAAAATTATGAACCTCATTTAGCATTAGATGGTGGAGATGATGGTTTAGATTTTTATAGAACAATTACTTTAGGAAGTAAATATACTTTAAAAAGTGGAGGATATTTAGCCTTTGAAATAGGTCATGACCAGAAAGAAGCAGTGATAAAAATTTTAAAGGAAAATGGGTTTGAAAATATCTATTCTTTAAAAGATTTATACCAAAATGATAGGGTTGTAATTGGTCAAATATTTTAGAGAACTTCTAGTATGTTTTGCTAATTATTTTACTTAAGATATCACAGTGAAATTTTTATTTCACAAATTGCAAACAAATTATTTTATTGGTATAATGATATGATGTAGAATAATAGTATGTAAGTGTTTACGATAAATTAAACTAGATTTTAGATAAATTTAAATTGATTATACGGAGTGATAATTTTATGTTAGATAGATTGGATTTTATTGAAAACAAGTATGATGAACTTTCAAACAAAATAAGTGACCCATCTGTTATGGCTAACCAAAAAGAATGGCAAAAGCTTTGTAAGGAACATTCTGATCTTGAAGCTGTTGTAACAAAATATAGACAATATAAAACCTCTTTAGAAGATTTAGATACTAATAAAGAAATGTTAAATGAAGAATCAGATAGAGAAATGAGAGAGATGATTCAAGAAGAAATAAAAGAACTTAATGAATCAATAGAAGCATTAAGAGAAGAACTAAGAATTTTATTATTACCTAAGGATCCTAATGATGATAAAAACGTGTTTATAGAAATAAGAGGAGGAGCTGGTGGAGACGAAGCTGCACTATTTGCTGCAAATCTTTTTAGAATGTATACAAGATATGCTGAAAGAAATAGATGGAAAGTTGAAGTAATGAGTGCAAATGAAACTGATATTGGTGGTTTCAAAGAGATTGTATTCATGGTTAAAGGTGACAAGGCTTATAGTAAGCTTAAGTACGAAAGCGGAGTTCACAGAGTACAAAGAGTTCCAGATACAGAGTCAAGTGGAAGAATTCATACATCAACAGCTACTGTTGCAGTACTTCCTGAAGTTGATGATGTTGATCTTGAAATTAATATGAATGATATAAGAGTAGATGTATTTAGAGCATCAGGAAACGGTGGGCAATGCGTTAATACCACTGACTCAGCAGTAAGAATGACTCACTTACCAACAGGGCTTGTAGTATCATGCCAAGATGAAAAATCTCAGCTTAAAAATAAAGAAAAAGCACTTAAAATATTAAGAGCTAGATTATTTGAAGCAGCAGAAGCTGAAAGACTTGCGGGTATAGCTGAAGACAGAAAAAGTCAAGTTGGTACAGGGGATAGAAGTGAAAGAATTAGAACTTATAATTATCCTCAAGGAAGAGTAACAGATCATAGAATAGGTTTAACACTATATAAATTAGAAGCGTTCCTTGATGGAGATATAGACGAGATGTTAGATGGATTAATCACAACTGACCAAGCAGAAAAAATGAAAGCAATGGGAAATAATAATTAAATATAATTAGATATCTTGAAAAAATAACTATGTAGTATTTATGAAGGATATTTTAACTTACTATTATATAGTATTATAAATAACTATTTTAGAGTTAATTTAATGTTTATATAATAGAATATTGATAACAATATGTTTATTAAATTGTTATGTTTTAATTAGCTAAATTAATTTATTATTATGGAGTGTGAGATTATGGACATAAATAAAGCTCTTAAGAAGCAAAAAAAATCTTATAAAAGGTTTATGCTGTCTATGGGCTTTATTTTCATTTTATTACCAGTGGTATTATTTTACTCTAAAAAGTTCAATATATTTTTTATTATATATTTATTAGTAACGGAATTTTTAATATTTCAAGCTATGTTAATAAGATATAATGAAAATTATTTAGAGTTTGAACAAAAAGATGATAGGCTTTTTATTGAGACAGGAATATTAAAAAATAAATATAACATCATAATAGATAAGATTGCAATAGTTCATGCTATTCCTAGTGATAAATATTTTAATATTATGATTATAACCAAATCAAAATTTAGAAATAAAAGGATTTATCAAATAGGCCCTAAATTTTTGCGAAAACAACGTACAGTAGCAAAATACTATAGTAGGGTAAGATTGCTAGAGGAAGACCCCTATTTCTACTTTATAATTAGAAAGGGTGGAATTAAAAAGTATATTTTACTTGAGTATTTATATAAGATGTGTGTAAATGCAATTTTCACTGACAGTGCAGTAGAAATAATAAAAGAATGCAGAAGATAAGAATAAATTTCCCTAACCTAAAATAAATTGATAGTAATAGAATTGGTAATGATGGTTTATAGTTTACATTTAAAAATCTAATTTGTATTTTTATATTAGGGTCTAAAATAGACTAATATACTAACTAAGTACTTTTAAAGATACATTATAAACAAGGTATTAGTAATCGTAAATTATTAATTGTCATGAGGTTAGGGGGACACACATGAAAACTGTAATTTATGTAGGTTTATTTTCTGCTTTAGTATCGCTTGCGGGAACACTTTTAGGTGCAGCACTAGGAGTCTTTATAAAGAATCCTTCTAAAAAATTGATGGGAACAATTTTAGGAGTAGCTACAGGTATTATGGTATCCATAGTTTTTTTAGAGCTAATACCAGAAGCTTTAAATTATAATGGATTTATTAATACATTGTTGTTTGTTTTGTTTGGCATAATAATTATATTATTAACGGATATGCTAAGTAAGGAAACAAGCCTTCATAAAGATACACATATGAAAGTTGCTTTTTTAATGGCATTAGGTATTATGCTTCATAATTTTCCAGAAGGGCTTATTATGGGATTTGGTTTTTTAAAAGAAGCAGATTTAGGTATAAAGATGAGTATATTGATTTCAATCCATGATATGCCTGAAGGACTTGCTATGGCGACTCCTCTTATTATTTCAGGAGTTAAGCCTTCTAAAATATTGTTCTACGCTTTTTTAGTTGCATTGCCAACAGCTATAGGGGCATGGCTAGGAATTATCTTAGGAACCATTTCACAAGCAATATTAGGAAAGTGCCTAGCTTTTGCTAGTGGTGTAATGCTTTATGTTATTTTTGGCCAAATGTTGCCAGAAAGTAATGAACTAACAGATGATTTTACTACTACTTTATCAATACTTAGTGGTATAGTTTTAGGATTTATAATGTTAAATGTAATTTAGACATCTTCAAAAAATAACAAGCCAGTATGTTAGCCTATTTTATATCATGCTACGCTCACAGAACCGCCCATAGCACTACTATGAGTGAAGCTTGATGCCTTGTATGATATAAAATAGACTAACACCTTTAACTTATTATTTTCTTTCAGATGCCTAAGGTACCTTCAAAAAAATAATAGACCAGTATGTTAGCCTATTTTCCATCATACTGCGTTGTCAGAACCTGACCATAGCACCACTATGAGCAGAGCCTGACGCCTTGTCTGATGTAAAATAGACTTACATCTTTGATTTATTATTTTCTTTTAGATGCCTTAAACAATAGAAAATTTAGGAGAATAAATATATGGAAACAAAGGTTGCGAATTTAGTTGAAGAAAATATAGATAAAGATATAATAAGGGAAGCAGGAAATGTGATAAAAGATGGAGGAACTGTAGTTTTTCCTACAGAAACTGTATATGGATTAGGGGCAAATGCATTAGATAGTGAAGCAGTAAAAAAGATATTTATTGCTAAAGGCCGTCCTCAAGATAATCCTCTTATTGTTCATGTAGCAGATTTTGATATATCTCCTTATGTCAAAAATGTGCCAGAGGTTGCTAAAAAAATAATGAATAAGTTTTGGCCAGGGCCAATAACTATAATATTTGAAAAAAGTGATATAATTCCAGAGACTACAAGTGCAAACCTTCCAACCATAGGCATAAGAATGCCATCAAACAAAATAGCACTTGAGCTTATAAAGGCATCTAATACTCCTATAGCAGCACCTTCTGCTAATATTTCAGGTAGACCTAGTCCTACTGATTTAGAGAGTTGTATAGAAGATTTAGGTGGGAAGGTTAATTACATTTTAGGTGGCAATAGAAGTGAAGTAGGTTTAGAATCTACTATTATAGATTGTACATCATCACCACTTTGTATACTAAGACCAGGTGGTATAACTATAGAAATGCTTAGAGAGATTGATAAAGATGTTTATATAGATCCTACTATAACTTCAAAACCTACAAAAGAATTTAAGCCTAAAGCGCCAGGAATGAAGTATAGACACTATGCACCTAAGGCTCCAGTAAAGGTATTTAATGGAGATATTAAAAAAACTATTGCAAAAATCAACGAAATGATGTTAAATTATATAGAAAATAATAAAAAGGTAGGAGTAATAGCTACAGATGAAACTATAGAAAATTATAAGCTAGGTACCGTGGTATCTTTAGGAAGTAGAAAAAATTTAGAGGATGTAGCAAAAAACCTATTTAAAGTTTTAAGAAGTTTTGATCATAGTGATGTTGATGTTATACTTTGTGAGGCATTTACAGAAGAAGGTGTAGGCCTTGCAATAATGAATAGATTAAACAAAAGTGCTGGTTTTGATATAATAAATCTATGATTAAAAGAATTGAGATTAAAGGGTAAGAATAAAAGTTATAGCGAACTTTTGACTTACTTTAAGATTATTTAGTATGATTATATAAATTTTAAAAGGAGGAGTAATTATGAAGATATTATTTATATGTACAGGAAATACCTGTAGAAGTAATATGGCAGAAGCGCTTTTCAATCATCATTGCAAATTAGAAAATGTATCTGCAATTTCAGCAGGTTTATTTATTAATCCTTCTTCTAAAACCTCAATACATACCTCAAATCTTTTGAAAGATAAGTATAACATTGATATTAGTAGTAGAGATGCAGTTCAATTGAATATTGATATATTAGAACAAGCTGACTTAGTTTTAACTATGACAACCTATATGAAAACTTATTTGACTACGGAGGTACCGCAGTTTAGCGACAGGGTATTTACCTTCAATGAGTATATAGGAAAGTCAGGAGATGTAATTGATCCTTTTGGAGGAGATATTGACATATATTCTAAAACCTTTAATGAATTAGAGGAGAATGTTCTATTACTTATTGAGAAAATAAAAAAAGATACTAGTATTTAACTAATATCTTTTTTTTATAATAATAAATAGAAAACAATGAAGTTCGGAGGTGCAAATATGAGAATAGCATTAGGTAGTGATCATGGTGGATTAGGCTTAAAAAATGAAATCATAAAGCATTTACAAGCTAAGGGACATGAATTGCAGGACTTTGGAACTAACACATCAGACTCTTGTGACTATCCAGATTACGCATTAAAAGTAGCTGAGGAAGTAGCAGCTAAAAACTTTGATTTTGGAATATTAATTTGTGGTACAGGTATAGGAATAAGTATAGCTGCAAATAAGGTTTCAGGAATAAGAGCAGCTCTTTGTAGTGATACTTTTAGTGCTCATGCAACAAGAGAGCATAATAATGCAAATATATTAGCTTTAGGGGAAAGAGTTGTTGGCAAGGGCTTAGCTCTTGATATAGTTGATACTTTCTTAGATGCTAAATTTGAAGGCAATCGTCATCAAAACAGAATTGATAAAATTACAGAAATAGAAAAAAAATACAACAAGTAGGAGGCAAAATTCATGAGTAAAGTAATACAAATAACACATCCATTAATACAACACAAATTAGCTATTATAAGAGATAAAAATACAGGTGCGAAGGACTTTAGAGAGCTAGTTGAAGAAATAGCTATGCTTATGGCTTATGAGGTTACTCGTGACATACAAGTTGAAGATGTTGAGATAGAAACTCCAATATGTAAAACAACTTGTAAAATGCTTTCGGGAAAGAAGCTTGCGATAGTTCCAATATTAAGAGCAGGATTAGGTATGGTTGATGGAATGCTTAAACTTATACCAGCTGCTAAAGTAGGTCATATAGGAATGTATAGAGATGAAGAAACATTAATGCCAGTAGAGTATTTCTGCAAATTACCGCAGGATATAGAGGAAAGAGATGTAATTGTAACAGATCCAATGCTAGCTACTGGTGGTTCAGCTATAGATGCAATTTCTGCATTAAAGAAAAGAGGAGCTAAGAATATAAGACTTATGTGCTTAGTTGCTTCACCAGAAGGAGTAGAAGCTGTTCACAAAGCTCATCCAGAGGTTGATATATATCTAGCAGGACTTGATGAAAAATTAAACGATAGAGGATACATAGTACCAGGTCTTGGAGACGCAGGAGATAGACTTTTCGGAACAAAATAGTTAATTATAATTAATAAACTGTTGGCAAGATAAATATGCCAGCAGTTTTTGTTTTATTATTTTTATTTCATTATTTCTTTCATATAATTTATACCTATTATGGTATTTTTAGCTTCTGTGATAATGCCATCTTCATAACATCTCCACATCTATTCTTTATAATAATTATTAGAATGAGAAAAGTAAAAATAATTGATGCTTTTAGTATTATAATTAGAACTATTAAATTCACAACTTTTTTCAATTCATAATTCACAATTGTGGATATTTCTCAGCAAAAGCTGAGAAATTTAAAATTATTTATTTTTGAAGTTACGCAGTAACTAACTAATAGTTGTAGCTTCTCCAAGTATTAGTTAAAAATCAGTTTAAGAAATTAATTCATAAAGAATTAATTTCCACCAGAATTGTGAATTTTGCATTGTGAATTGAAATACTTAAGGATGTAGCTATATTGAGCTATACATTAATTTTTAAAGTAGTTTATCTATATATACGGAGGTATAAAATGGGGATATTTTCATTTTTAAAAAGAAGTAAAGAAGTACAAAAAGAGAAAAAGTCAAACTTTAATATTATAATATCACCTACAGTATTAAATGACGTTATGATGCTTTTAAACAAGCAAAATAAAACTGCTATAAGACTTGTAGCTATTGGCTTCTGCTGAAGTGGGAGTAAATTCGATGTTGTTCTGGATGAACAAAAAGAAAATGATTTAATAGTAGAACAGGATGGAGTAAAATTTGTTATCAATAATAACTATAAAAATATTATAGGAACTGCAGAAATAGTAAAAGTAGGCAATAAAATTACTGTGAAAAATCATTAATAAATATATCCAATATATATTTTACGTAGCCTAATTGAAAGAGTAATTTGTTAAAGAATTGCTTTTTTATTCTTTTATAAACATCTTATTTACCATATGATAAATATGTATTATGTAATTTTTGAGACATTTTATTTATATAAAGAAGAAGTTTATATATTAGCATTTTTATTTTAAAGATAGTATATAAATAAGATATATCACAAGATACCATGTTAATATATAGATTATTAACGTGGTATCTTGATTTATAACAATAGTTTTTATTTTATAAAAAAATGTTATTGGATATTCATATGTTTTTTTATAGATAAACTTTATTCAATGGAGAATTGTGGTGGAAATTAGTTTTGATCAAACTAATTTCTTTAATAGATTTTTTTAATACAAGTAACTGTGCCACATGAAAAGAAATCAATTGAGAACTTCTCTTATAAAAGAGAAGTATCAATAATTGTCCATTGTCAATCGTCAATTCTCAATTTCATATTAATGTAAACTCAAATAATTTAATAGCACAATTTTATGAATTCATAGATTAAATTTGGAACTGGTATATATAGTTCTATAGATATACCAAGTCAAAACTTAAATTATTCAGCGTAATACTTGCTAGGATTTACCAAGGATTTTATACCTTCAAGATTTTTATTGAAAACTTCATAAAAATTAGCTGTTTCATTGTACAAAACATCTTTAGAACCTTTAGATAGATAAGTATGTATACAAGATTTATATCTATTCCACACATTTTCTTGAGGATTTAGTTCAGGAGAATATGGTGGAAGATAGATTAACTCTAAATATTTTTTATTACTTATCTGAAATGCTTCAACTGTTTTAGATTTATGAATTCTAGCATTGTCTAATATCATATATATCTTTTTATTTTCATTTAAATCTAATAAATGTTGTAAAAATGCTATGAAATTGTCTGAAGTTATTGAAGTATTATAAGGATATGCATCTACAATTGAATCATACTTTTTAGAAAGTTCTGTAGCACCTATAAGTTTTAAGCCATCTTTTAACCCGTTTTTTTCGATTAGAGGGGATGACCTATAGGGCTCCAACTTTTTCTATTATTAGCCTCTATTTTGATAGCAGTTTCATCTGCTGCATATAAGAGTTTATTAGAAGAGCTTTCTACAATACGGAGTATCTTGCGCATTTTTTTTAAAAGCTATTTGCTTTTGAGGATCTGCTAAAGTAGGATGGTATTCTCCACGTTTATATGAAAAACCAAGTTCTATCATTATTTGTCTTGTTCTTTCATAGGAGTATAGCCTACCAAATTTTTTATCAACATATTCTCTTACGCGGTCAATACTCCATACTGATGAAATGAAACCGAATTCTCTAGGGTCTTTAGTTGTTAAAATCATTCTAATTTCATCTAACATTTCATTAGTAAATGAGCTTTCAGAACCACCACGACCATCTTCAATAGAATCAAGTCCATTCTTGTTCCAAGATTTTATATAGGTTAAAAGTGTAACTCTTGAAACATTTAAGATTCTTTCTATATCGTCTAGATGAATACCTTGATAGCTCATAATTACAGCTCGAAGAGCTCTACGAGAATATTTACTAGTATGTTCTTGCTCTAATTTAATTAAATTTTCTAAAGTATGATTGTGTAATGTAGCTACTTGAGTTTGTTTCCTTTCCATAATAACCTCTCCTTGGCATTTGATTATAGTTATTATTAGGACAATTTATATTTTTGATACATTAAAGTTGGAACTGGTATATCTATAATATCAATGAGTTATATAACAATTTTCTTTAGAATAAAATTATCTTTCATTTATTTTTTTTAAATACATGATTTTTAATTTCCTCTACATCTTTTTTTACATCTTCAACTATGTTCAATTTATCTGTCAATTTAGAAATTATCTCCTTATAACTTTTTTCCCGCTCTTCTTGTCTCAAATCTCTTTTCTCTTGCATTTTTAATATATAAAAAATAAGAACTATGCTTAAAGCACTCCATATTCCTTGTGTTGAAGCTAATTTTATAAAATCATCCATTTTTAACCTCCTATTTTATGCACTTAAATACTTTCTTAATGTTACTAAAGCTCTATTTTTAGCTCTATTTACAGATTGCCTAGATATCTCCAAAATATTAGAAATTTCAATTTCACTATAGTTTTGTATAAATTTTAATATTAATATGTTTTTTTGCAATTCAGTAACTTGACTTAGTAAATCCTTTATAAAAATAGAATTATGTAAGTCATATGACATTATAGGATCTTCACATATAGTTAAGTTTAACTCATCACTTTCTTTTAATAAAATCGATTGTTTTTTAGATAAGTATATATACTTATTTTTTAATGAGGAATGAATGTAAGATACAATGTATTTATCAGGAGATTTGCTGGAAATTGTGCTTAATGGGAGCTTGTATACTATTTCAATAAGAGCTACTATTAGATCTTGTTCAGCATCATCATAGTTTAACAAGTTACTGTACTTTCTTATTAGGGGACTAAACTTGTTAATTATTTCTAAAATACATTTAGAATCCCTATTTTTACATTGCCTTAATAATTCGCATAGATTGTTGTTCATAATTTATTCACCTACTTTATAGTCTTTTAAAATAAAAGAGTAATAAAGAGGAATTTTGTAACTGTTTTCAATCAAAGTTTTTTAAAACAAAAAATGAAATTAAATTACAAATACTACCAATAATATACAAAATATTATTTCTTATTTGTAAAAAAAGATTAATAGATAGTTAATAAAGTGTCACAAAATCAAATAAAATATAGAAAATTTATGAATATAACAAGCGTTATATTCATAAAAAAATTAATAACTTTGGTATTAATTTAGAAAATATTTTTTAAATTTATATTAAAGTTATTAACAATATTACCCTTATGCTACTGAGGCCTTTTAATGGATTTCCTTCATTTATGAATATCATAGATAAATGTGGAAAAACTATTTTAATATAAGTGGAATTTTATTTATTAAAGATTTATATAAAGGAGAGAATCACATGGAGTATATATCGAGAATTGGAGTAAATACCCCTAGAAAAGAAGCCTGGGATAAAGTTACTGGTGCTGCAAAATATAATGATGATACAACAACTCCTAATATTTTGCATGCTAAAATGCTCACAAGTTCTCATGCTCATGCCATTATAAAATCAATTGATACTTCAGAAGCATCAAAAGTTACTGGCGTTCAAGCTGTAATCACTGGTGAGTATTATCCTGTACTAAATGGTTCTGTAATTGAAGACAGGCCTCCTATTGCAAAAGATAAAGTAAGATATTTTGGTGAGCCAGTAGCTGTGGTAGTAGCAAATAGTGAGGAAGAGGCAATGAAAGCTGTAAAGCTTATAAAAGTTGTTTATGAGCCATTACCTGTAGTAAATTCAATAGGTGATTCTATAAAACCATCTGCTACATTAATACATGAAAATCTGGGACAATACCACTGTCCAGTTGATGATGTATATCCTCAGCTTAATTCAAATATTGCTGACCATGTGAAGATTAGAAAAGGAAATATGAGTGTAGGATGGGAAGAAAGCGATGTCATTATAGAATCAAGTTTTTCACTTCCACAATCTGACCATATTGCTATGGAAACTCGAAATGCTAAAGCTCAAATACTACCTGATGGAAATGTAATAATATATACATCTTCTCAAGCACCTTTTTCAGTAAAAAAGAGATTAAGTAAACTTTATAATATACCGGAAGGTAATATTATTGTTCGAGTTCCTTTAGTTGGAGGAGCTTTCGGTGGAAAAGCTACTGTTCAGCTTGAATTTATAGCATATCTTGCTTCAAAAGCTGTTGGAGGAAGGAGGGTTAAAATAGCTAACTCTCGAGAAGAAGATATAACTACATCACCATCTAAAATAGGAATTGAAGCTAAACTTAAAATAGGCACTACTAAAGATGGTTTAATAAAAGCATTAGAGTGTACTTACCATGTAGATTGTGGTGCTTATGCTGATACTGGTCCACGTATGGCAAAAGCAATAGCTGTTGATTGTAGTGGTCCATATAATATTGAAAATGTATGGTGTGATGCACTCACAGTATATACTAATCATACGTATGTTACATCTTATAGAGGCTTCGGCCACGCAGAGTTCACTTTTTGTATTGAGAGAATCTTAGACAAAGTAGCAGCTTCAATAGGAGTAGATCCTTTAGAATTGAGAATGAAAAATGCTATATATTCTGGAAGTTCTTCACCAACACAAGATAAAATAACACTAAGTAATACAGGTAACTTAGTAAGTTGTATATCAAAATTAAAAGAGGTAATTAATTGGCAGGAAGGTACAAGGGTAGAGTTAAGTAACGGTATGATAAGAACTAAAGGAGTGAGCTGTTTTTGGAAAACATCTACCTCGCCAACCAACGCCTCATCTGGTGTTATTATTACTCTAAATACTGATGGTAGTGTAAATCTTAATTTCTCCGCTGTGGAAATTGGACCTGGAATGAAAACTACCGTAGCTCAGATATTTGCAGAAAAGATGAAAATGGATATAAACAAAGTTTACGTAGTTATGAACGTAGATACTCAAACTTCACCTAAGCATTGGAAGACAGTTGCAAGTATGACAACTTTTATGATAGGAAATGCAGTTATTGATGCTGCAGAAGATTTAATGCAACAATTACGCGAACTTGGAGCTATAGTACTTAAATGTACTCCAAAAGATTTAGAGGTTGAAAATGAAAAGGTATATTTAAGAGATGATCCTGAAATATATGTATCATTTAAAGATTTAGTTTACGGATATGAATATCCTGGAGGGACATCTATAGGAGGGCAAATGATTGGACGCGGTAGTTATATTATGAAGCACTTGACCAAATTAGATAAAGAGACAGGAAAAGGTAAGTCAGGAGTATCGTGGACTGTAGGTGCTCAAGCTGTAGAAATAGAATATGATCCTAAAAAATACACTTATAAATTATTAAAAGCCGCAACTGTTATTGATGTAGGTAAGGTAATTAATCCTAAAACTGCTAGAGGACTTATAATGGGTGGTATGAGTATGGGGCTAGGATTAGCTACTAGAGAAGAACTTTTATACAATGATGCTGGGATATTAGAAAATACTTCTTTACGAACTTATAAACCAATTCATTATGGGCAAAATCCTAAATATATAGTCGACTTTGTAGAAACTCCTCAAGTAGATGCTCCTTTTGGCGCTCGTGGTATGGGAGAGCATGGCATTCTAGGAATATCAGCTGCTTTTGCTAATGCTATATCATTAGCAGCACAATCAGATTTTGATAAATTGCCAATATCGCCTGAATTAATATGGAAAACTGAGACTGGAGGTAAATATGATCCCCTTTGATTTTGAATATTATAAACCAGAAACCGTAGAAGAAGCTGCTAATTTATTTCATAAATTAAATTCTATAGGGAAAGAACCAATATATTATGGTGGAGGAACTGAATTTATTAGCATGGCAAGAGTGCATAATGTATATGCAGGAGCAGTCATTGATATTAAAGGTATTTTAGAATGTAATAAACAAGAATTGAAAAATGACGAATTAATAATTGGTTCTGCTGTAACACTTACTAATATTGCAGAATCAAATCTTTTTCCATTACTTAGTTTGACAGTTAAAAGGATAGCTGACCATACAATACAGGATAAGATAACATTAGGAGGAAACTTAGCTGGAACTATTATATATAAAGAAGCTATACTACCTCTTATGGTATCGGACAGTGAGATAGTAGTAGCAAGTATTAGTGGAAAAAGGCGTATTCCTCTAAAAGACATATTTAATAAAAGAATTGAACTTGCTAAAGGGGAGCTTATTGTACAAGTAATTATAAAATCTAAATTTCTTTCGCTTCCGTGCATACATGTAAAAAGAACAAAAAATGAAAAGATAGACTATCCTTTAATTACAATAGCAGCATTAAAAAATAATAATAGAATTAATATTGCTTTTAGTGGATTACGCGAATATCCATTTAGAAATTACCTAATAGAAGACATTTTAAATAATAACTTGATTTCTACAAATGAAAGAATAAATAAAATTATTAATAACATATCTGATAGTATAATAAATGATCTTGGTGGTTCTTCTGAGTATAGAAAGTTTATGCTTCATACAATGCTATGTGAAGTATTAGAAGAGTTTAAGGAGGGTTAGTAAAAATGCTTCAGATATTAAATAATACTGTTTTAACACTGAATATAAACGGAGAAGATAGGCAAGTAATTGCTAAGCCTTCGGATATTTTATTACATACTTTACGTCAAGAACTTGGCCTTACTAGTGTAAAACCTGGTTGTGAAAATGGAGATTGTGGTACTTGTACTGTTCTGGTAGATAATTGGCCCATAAAAGCTTGCCTAATGCTTACTGTGGAAGCTGTAGGAAAGAGTATTCTTACTGTTGAAGGACTAAAAGATGCTCCTATTCAAAAAGCCTTTGTTGAAAATTGGGGATTTCAATGTGGTTATTGCACTTCTGGATTTTTAATGGTTTGCCATTCACTCTCAAAGATTCATCCCAATGCTGATGATACTGTAATAGAACAATGGCTTGAATCTAATCTATGTAGATGTACAGGATATGAAGAAATTGAAAGTGCCATAAAATCAATTTTAAATGGTAAAGTTTAAAAAATAGAAAGGAATTTATAAGAAGTAATTAAATATGAAAGTTGAGGGAATAATTTTAGCTGCTGGTTTATCAACGAGAGCTGGTACAAACAAGCTAATATTAGACATAGGTGGAAAGACTGTAATTGAAAGATGTATTTATGGAATGTATGATTTATGTTCTAAAATTATAGTAGTAGGCGGCAATAGGATAGAAGAAATAGAGGGCATACTTAACAAATATCCTAAAGTAGAACTAATCTATAATTCTGATTATTTAGATGGAATGTTTAGCTCAGTAAAAAAAGGATTAATGAATATTAAAGAGGAGAAATTTTTTTTGATTCCTGGAGATTATCCGATTATTAATAAAGAAATATATAAACAGATGCTAAAACTAGATGAAGATATAGTTATTCCAATGTATAAAGGAAAAAAAGGTCATCCACTATTAATGAAAAGTTATCTAATAGAAGAACTAATAAAGTCCAAATATTGTAATACGTTAAGAGAGTTTATCAATATTAAAGGCTTTAAATCTGTAAATGTTGAGGAACCTGGAATATTAATGGATATAGATACCATGGAAGATTATAAAAAAATTCTTCTATATTTTCAAAAAAGATATCAAAACTTTAGAGATATAATTTAAAAAATTAACTAGTGTAATAGATTTATCTAATCTATTACACTAGTTAATTTCATTGGCATTAATATATTAATATCATGTAAGTACAACATATGAAGTTTTAAAAAGAATTTATTAAGTTATCTATTGGTGATTTTAAGTCTAAGTTTTTTAAAATATTAATATTTTCTTCGTTATTTGAAGAAGTGGTAATCAATAGATGAAAAGTTTTACCCTTTATCTTTATTGATTTGTATAATGCTTTTGGAGAATTATCTTTTAAGCATAAATAATAACTTTCTCCATTTATATTTTTTGTATCATTGCTAATTTTATATTTATTTATAGGATATTCTTGTGATATATCCATATTGTTTGAAGGAGTTTCTATAAATAAATTAACTTTTAATTGATCTTCATTTTTATCTTTAAAGAGTAACTCTAAGTTATCGATATCATCAATATTATAATCTCTAAAATATATTTTATTTGGTTCAAGAGAATTTCTATCTATATTAGACCAATATTCAGAAATATTTAGAGAAGTTAATTTGAAATTACCTATACTATTATCTACATTTAGATTAGGATAGTATTTGTTTAATGTACGTATACTATTATCAGTATTTGGATTACTATCTAATACTATATTGGATTTCATTATAACTCCTTTGTTATTATTTGGATCAAGCATATACTGATGATACTTTAAGATATCGAAAACTTTATTAAGCTTTTTTATATCCTCAGGGGAAGGAGTTGAAACTACATTATTTTCATTAGAATTAGAAATTTTATAAGTTGATTTTTTATTATTTATTATAAAATCAAAAAGTACATTGCTAGTATTTTTTAAATATTTAAAGTCTATTCCATCTAAAGTATCTTCTAAAGTGTGAACTTTATCCATACTCTCATTAGAAATATTTGTTGCTACAATATTCTTCCTTATAAAAGCATCATGATCACTTGAAGAATAAGAAGTACCAATTTTAGATTTATAACCATTTTTATCAAAATGATTTTTCAAATCTACCATTAATTCATTTTCTCTATTATCTGTAGTTGAAAAAATAGTATTAACATCATCTTTTATTCCTATAGATGTAATATTAATATTATATAATTCACTATAATCTTTAACTAGAGTATTAACGAAGGCACTACTACCTTGAAGATTAGATTCTTCACCATTAAAAAAACAAATAACTATATCATGCTCAGGAGGATTTTCGCTATAATGTTCTTTTAGCTTTTTACTTAGATCAAGTAAGAGCGAAGTTCCGCTGGCATTATCTATAGCACCTTTAAATACTTTATCATCTACATTACCAATATGATCGAAATGGGCAGATAGAACTAATGCTTTACTACTATCTTTTCCCTTAATCATTCCAACTACATTATTAGCTTGTACATCTTCCTTTAGAGATTTAAAGTTAATTTCAATCTTACTACCTTTATTCTCTTCTAAAAGCTCATAAGTTTTAGGTGAAATTTGTATTAGATTTATATTAGTATCATCTAAACTTTCGGAAGTATTGATGTTTTTCTTAAATACGTTTGCTTTAAGAAATATTATCTTTTCATTGGAGTTTATATCTTTAAGTTTATTTACATCATTAGCAACTAGAATTTTGTCATCATTATTATCAGTATCAAAAGTAAAATCCAAAGTTTTTTTCATATCACTATAAATATTTTCTAGAAAATCTTCTCCTCGTTTAAGGGAAAGTCTTTTATCATCTTTGAGGATTAGGTCTATATTATAGGTTTGTTTCTCTGGAGGATAGTATATATGATTATAGGGAATGGCATAATTAGTATTGTTCTTATATCTTTCTACACCTATATTCCCTAGTAAAATACTTAAATGATCTTCAACTTTTTTATTTTCTTTTGTTCCTGTAAGTCTTCCTTTAAACTTAGAATTTGTTAAATATTTAATACTTTTTTCAATTGAATAATATCTATTATTTAAGGCTTTTAATCCCCATGTAGTTCCTAATAATGTGGCTATAATTAATAAAATAAATGAAATATGTTTACCTTTCATCTATTGTCCTCCTTTTGTATATTTAAATCTATTTTAACATTAAAAAGGCTAAATTTGATGAGAAATAAAAAAATAAAGTGGATTTATATACATAGAATAAATTTAATTAAAATTGAAAGTATAAAGAATAAAAATATTTTAAAGTACTTTTATTGATATAGGAAAAAGGAATTGTATCTATTTGATTTACAAATAGTAAAAGGTAAGTTCATAGAAAGTTAATATAATAGTCATAAAACATTGAATTTTCAGTAAATTTTTAATAGAATTCTATATGGAGACATGGGGTAAATTAAATACCTTATATTTATGGGGGGAAAGTTATGAAAAGTAAAAGGTTTTTATGTACAGCCCTTTCAATAGTTTTAACTTTAGGATTAATAGGTTGTGGGGCCAATACATCAACAGATAACAATACAACAGGAAAAAAAGTAGAACAAACAGAAGAGGTAGTTAAAAAGGATGGAGGTACAATGGTGTTTTCTGCTAATACAGATCCTACTTGTTTAAATCCATTTTTTCAACAAAATAGAATTACATTCACTGTGAATAATGCCTTGTTTGATCCATTATTCATTGTAGATAAAGATGAGACAAGATATTATCTTGCAGAAAAGATGGAAGCGTCAGAAGATAAACTTACATATACAGTTAAATTAAAAGATAATTTAAAATGGCATGACGGGCAAAAAATCACTGCCGATGACATAGTTTTTACGGTTCAAGCTGTACAAGATGAAAAGAATGGTATTGCTGATAGAGAGTCTTTTGTAGTAGATGGAAAAAATATTGATGTAGTTAAAAAAGATGAATTAACCGTTGAATTTAAACTACCTCAAGTATTTGCTCCTTTTGATGCCAATTTAGGCTCATTAAGACCAATACCTAAGCACATATTTGAAGGAGAAAAAGATTTTGCAAAATCAGAGAAAAATAATACTCCTGTAGGTTCAGGTCCCTTCAAATTTAAAGAGTGGAAAAAAGGTGAGAGTTTAACCTTAGAAAGATTTACAGATTATCATGGAGGTAATCCTCATCTTGAAAGCATAGTTTATAGAATAATTCCAGATAAAAATACTTCTAAAATTGCTTTTGAAAATGGAGAAGTTAATGCAGCTTATGTAACGGAAGAAGAACTTGAAAAATTCTCCAATGATGATAGATTTAGTACAACTTCTTTTGAAGAAGGTATGTTAAGCTATATGATTTTTAATGAAAAAAATGAGAATCTAAAGAAAAAAGAAGTTAGACAAGCTATTAGCTATGCACTTAATAAAGAAGAGATATTAAAAGGGCAATTTAAGAATTTAGAAAATACAGCAGTGGCAGATTCAATTCTAGCGCCTAGCACTAAATATTATACTGAAGATGTACCTAAATATGAACATAATATAGAAAAAGCAAAAGAGCTTATGAAAAGTGCTGGTGTTGAGAAAATGAAATTAAATTTTCAATATGATCGTGATAAAGATACGGTTATGATTATCCAACAACAATTAAAAGAAATAGGTATTGAGGTTGAACCAGTGCTTATAGATGGAAATGCTTTCTTTGGTAAGCTTGTAGGTGAACAAGAGAGAGATTTTGATTTAATATTAAATGGATATGTTATGGGGGTAGACCCTAACGGATATGCTAGTGCCTATACTACTGGTGCAATGTTTAATGCCATGAGTTATTCAAATAAAGAAATGGATGATTTATGGAAAGAAGGGGCAAAAGAAGCAGACGAAGGTAAAAGAAAAGAAATATATGAAAAAATACAAAAGGGTATAGCAGAAGATGCAACAATATACCCAATACAATATACAAAGTCATTAATTGCTATAAGTTCTAATTTTAGAGGAGTAGAAGAAGCTAAAACAGTACCTATATATATGTTTGAAGATTTATCTAAGCTTTACATGATAGAAAAATAATCTAAATAAACTTAGAATTAACGATGGACAATTGGAACAAAATTAAATTTCTATAAAAACAGATTAACTCCTTAAAAATTAAGGATTAATAATTAAGAATGAAGGATTTAGGAAAAATTCACCCTTAGTGAATTTCTTAAAATAAAATTTATTCTCAAAAACTTCAAAGGTCTTAACCGTAAAGTTTTAAGCATAATTCTTCATTCATAGAAAAGAATTTTTATTATGGAAATTAAAATCATGTATAAGTTGAATTTTAATTGTGGAACCCTATATGATTGTCCATTGTTAATTGAATAAAGAGATGGAGGAAAATACTATGAAGAAACATATATTCAAAAGAGTATTAGAAGCTATTCCTATGCTATTATTTATTTCCTTCATATCATACATATTGATGAATTTAGCTCCAGGTGACCCAGCGCAGGGGTTTAGAACACCTCAAATGTCAGAAGAACAAGTAGCTATAATTAGGGCAAGCTTAGGATTAGATAAACCAGTTTTTATTAGATATTTTTATTGGCTTAAAAGCACTTTAAGCGGAAACTTAGGTTATTCTCTTATAACTCATCAGCCAGTAGCAAAGGAAATTTTATCAAGACTTCCTGCTACATTAGGTCTTATGGGAGCATCAATGGTTTTATCTATATTAATATCAATTCCGTTAGGAATGTATACAGCTCTTAATAAAAATAAATTTGTAGATAATTTTGTTAGTACTTTAAGCTATATAGGTATATCTATACCAAGCTTTTGGTTTTCAATGATACTTATAACTATATTTGCGTTAAAGCTTCGATTGCTTCTTAGTGTAGGTATGAGAACCGTAGGTGTTAATTCTTTTTTAGATGTTTTAAAACACGGTATATTACCTACTGTAGTATTAAGTTTTCCTAATATAGCAGTTTTAACTAGATATGTAAGGTCAGCTACTATAGGAGAGCTTCAAGAAGATTATATTGTTACAGCTATGGCTAAAGGATTATCAAAGAGAGGGATTCTATTTAAACATGTTATGAAAAACTCGTTAATTCCTATAATAACTATATTAGGCATGAGCTTACCATCAGTAGTATCTGGTGCTTTTATCACAGAAACAGTTTTTGGATGGCCTGGTATGGGGAGACTTGGAATTAATTCAATATTTTCAATGGATTATCCAGTAATTATGGCAATAACTATGATGACATCTATTATGGTGATTTTAGGTAATTTAATAGCAGATTTATTGTATATAGTAGTTGACCCTAGGATTAAGGTGGTGGGACATAAGTGGTAAAAAGCAGATTTAAAACTAATTTTAAAATGCAAATGAGAAAAAATAAATTAGCACAGTTTTCACTTATATCTCTTTGTGTAATTTTTATATTTTCAATATTTGCCTTTTTATCTCCTTATGATCCCAATGAAATAGATATAGCAATTAAGTTTCAAGGTCCAAGTATTAATCACATATTTGGAACAGATGAACTTGGGAGAGATTATTTTACAAGGGCATTATATGGAGGACGAGTATCCATTATTGTGAGTATACTATCTATGGTTGTGTCTGTAATAATTGGAACTGTTGTAGGTGCTATAAGTGGATATGTAGGAGGTATTTTAGATTCAATTATAATGAGGCTAATTGATATGCTTATGTGTATTCCTGTATTTTTCTTAATATTAATTGCTAATGCTTATTTAAAGCCAAGCATAGTAAATACAATAGTGATAATAGGAGCTTTTGGATGGATGGGTATAGCGAGAATAGTAAGATCAGAAACTTTGTCTTATAAAGAAAGAGATTATGTTCTTGTTTCAAAATCCCTAGGAGCAAGTAATTGGTATATAATTAAAACCCATATTATACCTAATGTATTACCAACAGTTATAGTGGCATCAAGTATTAATATAGCTGACGCAATATTAACAGAGTCTGCACTTAGTTTTTTAGGTTTAGGAGTACAACAACCTATGGCTTCATGGGGGAGTATGCTTCAAGCAGCACAGGCTAGAATGTCAGATAAAGCCTATCTTGCAGTATTTCCAGGACTTTTAATATTGATAACTGTACTTAGTTTTAATGTTTTAGGAGATGTGCTAAGGCTAGCACTTGAACCTAAAATGAATGATATATAATTTACGTACAATTAAATATAGCAAAATAGCGTAACTAAAACATCATTAATCCCTCTGACAATAAAATAGTTAGTACAAAAATTAAGATTACTTAAAACCTTAAATAACCTCTTATATATTAAAGCATAATCCCTAATGCTTTACTGTATCCTAAGAATTCTTAATTTGATTAATATATTTGTCATTTATGAATTTTAGATTACGCTTATTTACCCTAGATATAAAATTTTATATCTAGGGTTTTATATATGTATATAAAACCTTAAAATATACTGTGGAAAATAAATTTTCTATAGAAACAGCTTAAATCCTTAGAAATTTGGCATTAATAATTAAGAGTACGAATTTAGGATGAAAATCACCTTTAGTGAATTTTTTAAAATAAAATTTATTCTAAAAAACTCCAAAGGTTTTGACTATGAAGTTTTAACCATAATTTGTATTTTCTATTCTTAATTTTCAATTCATAGAAAAGATTTTTGATATAATTTAGCTGTAGTTTAAGTTTTATATTTTAAAACTCATAAAGGAGAGATTATCATGGGTAATATGGGAATTAGAAGATATGGAATTGTTATAGGAGAGTTAAAAACAGGTAGAAATAATTTAATTACTGATGTTGAAGGAGTAAAAGTAGGACATGTTACTTTAAACAAGGATAGAATTAAGACGGGAATTACTGCTATTCTTCCACATGAAGGTAATATTTTTAGGGAGAAAGTTATGGCTTCTTCCTATATTATAAATGGATTTGGTAAAACCATAGGAACTATTCAAATAGAGGAACTTGGTAATATTGAAACTCCAATATTGCTTACTAATACTTTAAGTGTAGGAGCAGTATGTGAAGGTTTAATAAAATATATGCTTAATAACAATGCTGATATAGGAGACACAACGGGTACAATAAATCCAGTAGTTTGTGAATGTAATGATGGATATTTAAATGATATACGACAATTAGCAATTAAAAGTGACCATGCTCTAGAAGCTATAAAAAATGCTGATGTAATTTTTGAAGAAGGTGCTGTAGGAGCAGGAACAGGTATGAGTTGTTATGGATTAAAAGGGGGAATAGGTTCAGCATCAAGAATTGTAGAATTAGATGACAAGGAATATACTTTAGGAGTATTAGTGCTTTCTAATTTTGGAAGAAAAAAAGATTTAATAATTAATTATAGAGAACTAGGAAAAGAAATCTATGACCTTGAAGAAACAGAACAAACAGATAAGGGATCAATAATAACAATAATTGCTACTGATATACCTTTAAATGAAAGACAACTTAAAAGAGTTTCTAAACGAGCAGTTATAGGATTGGCGAGAACTGGTTCTTATGTTGGAAATGGAAGTGGAGATGTAGTAATTTCCTTTACAACTGCTAATAAAATAAATCATTATGAGGAAAGACTTATAACTTCCTTTGAAGCGATAAATGAAGAGAAGATGGATTTAGTTTTTAGAGCAGCGGCAGAAGCTGTTGAAGAAAGTGTTTTAAATTCTATGGTTTATGCAGAAACAACAGAGGGAAGAGATGGGCATAAGAGAGTTTCAATAAAAGAATACTTAGGATAACTAATGATTAAAGTTAATAAAAAATTCGTAATAGCAAAGTGAACTAGTTCACTTTGCTATTAACTTTGCATTTTAGAAAGTATTTCCTTTATACCATCAAAGTGATAGGATAATTCTTTTAATTCTTCTTCATTAAATTGAGAAAATTTTTCCTTTAACCTTGATGCTATAAGTGCTTTATGATTTTCCACGAATCCAACACCTTTTTCCGTAAGTGAAATCTGTATGATTCTGCGATCTTTTTCTCCAGGTATTCTTTCTACCAAGTTTTCACTTATCAATTTATCTATAAGTGGTGTTAAATTAGATTTATTTATGGATAGTCTTTTTGATATTTCAGACATAGTTAATATTCCTAAAGTATGTAGTAAAAATAATATATTGCATTGAGAAATTGGTAAACATTGATTATTTTCAAAGTCTCCAATTTTAGAAAATTTTTTTATAAGTAGTGGAAAAATTGAAAGCATATTTTCTGCAATGACAGTTAGTTCTTTGTCATCCATAAACATTACTCCTAACTATAAGATAATTACACTTAAATTATAACACGAATTTATAAAATTGTTAGTTGAATTTATTAAAAATGATGGTAGAATAGTTATGAAAACATAACAAAATAAATTATCAATTGATGGAAAAAATAAAATATCTTGATAACTTTATATTACGGGAGGATAAGGAATGAAAAGAAAAACTATAATAGGTATTTTGGTAGTAGCCTTAGCTTTAGTAGCTATGTCATTACCTATAGCAAAGAAAAAAGAAGGAAAAGTTCCAGAAGTTAAAACTATATCAGCGGAAAAAGGAGAAGTTAAATCCTATTTAAGTACTGCAGGGGTTATAGCTTCAAAGAAAGTCAAAGAATACTATGGTCCTCAATCAAAGGTTTCAGAAGTTAATTTTAAAGTAGGAGATAAAGTAAAAGATGGAGATATAATAGTATCTTATGATATGGGAAGTATTGATGCAGAATTTAATGGTACTATTACAGAAATAAATATTTTAGAAGGTACTATAGGAAATATGAATCAACCTGCAGTAGTAGTACAAGATTTAGATAACTTAAAAATAGAAGTTGGTCTTGGTAAATTTGATGCACACAAAGTTAAAGTAGGGCAAGGTGCCGAAGTAAAATTTAATGGAAAGAGTTATAAAGCGAAAGTAGAACATGTAGATCCTATAGCTAAACAGCCGATGTCTGCTATGGGAAGTGGAGAAACTACACTAAAAGTAGAACTAAGTATCTTAGATAATATAGAGGGATTGATGGCAGGATTTGATGTAGATGTAAATATACTTTTGGGAGAGAAAAAAGAAGTTATAAAAATACCAGCAGAGGCTATAAAAGCAGATAAGTCAGGTAAAAACTTTATCTATATGTTAGAAGATAATAAAGCAGTAGAAAAAGAAATTCAATTAGGATTAGAGTCTGATATGGAATCTGAAGTTCTATCAGGTGTAGAAGGGGGAGAAAAAATAATATTAAACCCTAATAACATTAATAATGGGGATGAGGTAAAGGCAGATGTAGAGGAGGTTAAATAATGCTAGAAGTAAAGAATGTTGAAAAAACCTATGCTCAAGGTGATATTAGCTTTAAGGCCTTAAGGGGAGTTACTTTAAAGGTTGGAAAAGGTGAGTTCACTTCAATTATGGGACCTTCTGGATCAGGTAAATCTACCTTTATGAATATACTAGGCTGTTTGGATAGGATGGATTGTGGTACTTATTTGTTAAATGGGAAAAATGTATCCAATTTGAGTGATAACGAATTAGCAATTACACGAAATAAAGAAATAGGTTTTGTGTTTCAAGCCTTCAACTTACTTCCTCGCATGACAATATTAGAAAATGTAGAACTTCCTATGGTTTATGCAGGAGTGTCATTTAAAGAAAGAAGAGAAAAATCATTAATAGCACTTGAGAGAGTAGGGCTTTTAGATAGGATTAAACATAAACCTACTGAAATTTCAGGTG
Organism: Clostridium sp. Marseille-Q7071; assembly: GCF_965112025.1. Lineage (NCBI taxonomy): Bacteria > Bacillati > Bacillota > Clostridia > Eubacteriales > Clostridiaceae > Clostridium > Clostridium sp. Marseille-Q7071. Next base: position 279,009 of record NZ_CBCOPR010000001.1, on the reverse strand, counting down.
GACAAAAACAGAGAGTTGCAATTGCACGTGCAATAGTTAATAATCCAGCGGTGATTATGGCAGATGAACCTACAGGAAATCTTGATTCTAATTCTACAGATGATATTATAAAAATATTTCAAGATTTAAATGATGAAGGTTCAACTATAATAATGGTAACTCATGAACCAGATGTAGCTCAACATACTAAGAGAATTGTAAGGTTTAAAGATGGTTTAATTGTAGATGATGAGATAGTAAATAATAGAATAATACTTAATAAATCTAGAATCATAAAGATAAATGGAGAGGAGGCTTAATATGAACTTTATAGAAAATTTTAAAATGGCTATGGATAGCATAAAGGCTAATAAGCTAAGATCTTTTCTAACTATGTTAGGGATAATTATAGGAATAAGTTCAGTTATAGCTATTCTATCCTTAGGGGAAGGTGGAAAATCCTCTATAACCGGTGAATTTGAGAAAATAGGATCCTCCACAGTAAGTATAAAAGTAAATTCAAATGAGGCTACTATGTCCGATTATTTTAGTGAGAATGATATTAAGCAAATAGCTGAGAGAGTTAATACAGTAAAATATATAACCCCTTCTTCTTATAAAATGGGTAACATATCTTCAGAAACAAAATCTAAAAAAGCATCAATTTCAGCAGGAAATCAAGATTTGGCTTTTATTCAAAGTGTAGAAATGATCCATGGACGATTTTTTAATGAGATAGAAGCTAATGAAGGCAAAGCAGTGATTGTCTTAGATGAAATAGGAGCTAAATCTCTTTTTGGATATACGGATGTAGTGGGAGAGTATGTTACTGTAGGTCCTAAAGCAGCTGCTAAGAAAGCAAGAATAATTGGAGTTACAAAAAGTTCACAGATGATGTTTATGGCAGAAAATGAGGATATGCCTATTATGAGCATGGTTCCTTTGTCATTCTTAGAAAGTTTATATCCTACAGATTTTGTTATAGATACTCTATATATCATGGCTGATACAAAGGAAAATATTGAACTAGCAGGAAATAGTGCAATTAATGTTTTAAAAAGTAGACATAATAATCGAGATAGAGAAGTTTATACTGCAGAAAGCCTTATGAAGCAATTAGATCAAGTAAATGAAGTGTTAGGAATATTTACAGGATTTATATCAGCAGTAGCAGCTATTTCATTATTAGTAGGTGGTATAGGAGTTATGAATATAATGCTTGTATCTGTTACTGAAAGAACTAGAGAAATAGGTATAAGAAAAGCAATAGGTGCCACAACTAATACTATACTCCTTCAATTTCTAACAGAATCTGTTATAATATCACTTTTAGGTGGAATTATAGGAATGATATTAGGAATTGCAGCAGCCTATGGACTAGGTAGTTTTGCAGGAATAACTCCTGTATTATCGATAACATCCATAATAGCAGTTATAATATTTTCTTCCTCAGTAGGAATTTTCTTTGGAATTTATCCTGCAAGAAAGGCAGCAAAGTTAGATCCTATTGAAGCATTAAGATATGAATAATGTAGAGAATTAAGAATATGAATTAAGAATGAAATTAGGCATCTGAATAAAATAGACTAGCTATTTTTTAAAGATGCCTTAATTATTTTTAATTTTAAATTATAAAACCGTGACTATCAGTCACGGTTTTATTTATACATCTAGTGACAACCAAATCTGCCACTTCTGCTTAAAGATCCTCTATTCATAATTTTATTACATTCGTCTATTCTATATTGAAGGTTTTCTTTTATTTTATTTCCTTCTTCTTCAGAAATTTTACCATCTTCTATAGCTTTATCTACAGCTTTAGCTTTTTCTTCTAGAATCTGTTTTCTATATTTTACATCTACGTTGTCAAACTCGTTAAGTAAATCGTCATTATAAACATCTTCTTTTGTTGATGAATCTTGAGAAGTTGAGCTATTAACCTTAGGAATATCATAATCTTTATTTGATAAATTACTTGCATAAGCAATGGATGTAATTCCTAGTGATAGTGTTAAAGCTGTTATTACTAAAATTTTTTTGTTCATAAACAATCTCTCCTTTTACTATAAGCTTTGAGTACATCATATCAGTAAGTTGTGGAGAAGTTATGTAGATAATAAAATTACATAATATTACCTAAAAGCTTAATATAAACAGTATAATTTTTATCTTTAAACAAACTAAGCTATGAACTTAAAGAGTGTTAAGAGAACTCGCAATAACAATATATAAATAAAATTTTAAAGAGATAATATAAAAAATTTAAAAATAAAGGTATGTCCAATTAAATATAGAATTAATTAATGTTCTATATTTAAAAAATTACTAAGGGTATTGGTAAAAAATATTATAGATATGCAAATGAAGAATAGTTCATAAAATAGTAAAAATGAATATTAGCTATAATGAGAGGAGGGTATACTATGAGAAGAAAAAATGCAATTATTTTATTTATAATATTGATATCTTTATTTAACATTTTTCAGTTTTACTCTAATACGGTAATTAAATTATGTTTTAGAGACTTATGGCTTGAAAATCATAAGTATGTTAATCCTGTAGATGGCTCTGAAAATATTTATATAATTATTGATAATAAAGGTTTACTTAAATTTCATCAATATAATATTAATAATAATGATAGCATTAACATTACAATACCAAAGAATTCTAAATTCATTATATCTCTATATGAAAATTCAACTATAACTGCTAAGTGGGATATTATTAATGAGTTAAATCCTAATGTAATAAAATTTATAGAGTATAAAAAAATAAATCCATTTGAAATTAATCCTAAAAAAAGAGATGGACAATCGAATAGCAGAAATTTTATGTACTTTCAATCAGGAAATGAAGGGGAAGGGATTATAAATTTAGGATATAGACATATAGATGAAAATGAAGATGATTATTTTACTAAGTTGAGATTAAATATAAAATTAAATTAGTAATATTAAAATATAATATTTTTTATAGTAGAAAAAATATTTAAATTTATCTATGGAAAAAGTCGTGACTTTATCACGACTTTGATTTATATGCACCTTTTTTTAGTATATCTATATAAGATTTTAATTCTTCAAGTAACATATCTATTTGACTCAATCCTTTATCTGGCTTGCTCTTAAAAGAATCTATGTGCTTATTAATCATTGCTTCTATGAATACATAAATTAGATATATAGCTTTTTCATATTCAATATCATCTCTAAATTTAGAGGTATCTATTTTGTCTTTAAGCATAGTTATAGTTGAGCTTTTAATATTAACTGATTTATTATCAAATTCCTCCTTAACTTCATCTGGAGTATTATAGAAAGCATCGAAAATAAGCATATACATTTTGGGATGCTCACATGCAATTTTTACTTTTCTTATAAGAATATCTGTTATTAATTCAAAGACATCATATTTACCTTTAAGTGTATTTAAAGATAAAAATTGAGACATATAATCACAAGTATATTGTACTATATAAATATATAGATTTTTTTTATTACCAAAATAATGAAATATAAGGCCTTTAGAAACTCCTGCATTTTTCATTATTGTATTAGTAGAAGCTTTGCTATAACCCTTTTCACTAAATTCATCAATTGAAGCATAGATTATATTATGCTTTTTATCTTCCGATAGATTTGTTTCTCTCAATACCATCATTCCTTTAATAAATTAGTTATATCTTTTTTAATTATAAATAAGATATATGAAAGTAACAAGGAGTATAGAAAATAAAGACATTAAAGAATACATATACTAATAATTAAGTAACTTAAATTGTAATTTATAATAAGAATTATATTTGTGATAAAAATATTTTATTTAGGGTATTATTAATATTTAAATACTAAAGATTTATCATTTAAAAACTATACTGAAAATAGTGAATTGAAAAAATTTTCAATTTATATATTGAAATTTAATAGTTTTTCTAATAAACTATTATAAAAGTTTCACTTTTGTTTAATGTTTTCGCGTTAGGCTTAAATACAACAAATTTGAAACTTTTTAATATAACTTTTTATTTAGCTTTTATATGGAAATTTTAAATTACTTGAAAAAACTTCAAAAATAACTAAGTATTATTTTAATATTTTTAAGAAATAATTCATAAATAAGATTTAAAGAATATAATTTAATATAGAATGTATTTGAAATTGTTTACATTTATGTTAAAGTTAATTTATACATTTAAGGCATAATATTTTGCATATTAATTCAAAATAAACATAATTAAAAATAAAAATTTTTTTATTTTAAAAATTTATAATTTTATAAATTTAACTACTCTAATTTATATTCAGAAAATTTAATATTGTTAAAGGGAGGTAGTTGAGATATGAGAGTGTTCAATGTTTTTAATTATAATAAATATGGATAACATTATTTATATTTATTTAATAAAAAAGTTTTGGTTTTGAAATATTTTAAAAAATTTATTCTATATATTATAGGGTAAATTAGTCCAATTGAAGGAATTTAATTAAAGGAAAAGGATAAAAATATAATTTTATTTAATATTTTAATAAAATATTAGAAATTATATTTGGGTGATATTATGGAACAAGCATATTTATTAGGAATTGTAGGCGGAGTGCTTGCAATAATTTTCGCGTTTTATTTAAGTAAAACAATTGTCAAAGAAGAAAAAGGAAATGAAAGGATGACAGAAATAGCATCCTATATAAAAGAGGGCTCAATGGCTTTCTTAAGAAAAGAATATACTTATTTAAGTGTCTTTATAGTTATAGTTGTAATTTTACTTAGCATATTTATAAATTTTCAAACTGGTATATCTTTCCTTTGTGGAGCTATATTTTCAATCTTAGCCGGATATTTCGGAATGAAGATAGCTACATCAGCCAATGTGAGAACGGCAGAAGCTACAAAGCATGGTATAGGAAAGGCATTATCTATTGCATTCTCTGGCGGAGCAGTTATGGGAATGAGTGTTGTAGGATTAGGAACACTAGGAATTTCAATAATATATTTAGTCTTTAATGGAGATACAAGTATATTAACAGGATTTGGACTAGGTGCATCTTCAATAGCACTATTTGCAAGAGTTGGTGGGGGGATATATACTAAAGCCGCTGACGTAGGTGCAGATATTGTTGGTAAGGTTGAGGCAGGAATACCAGAAGATGACCCAAGAAATCCAGCAGTTATTGCAGATAATGTTGGAGATAACGTTGGAGACGTTGCAGGTATGGGAGCTGATTTATTTGAATCCTATGTTGGATCGATTATTTCAGCAATAACTTTAGGAGCTGTAGTTTATAAAGATAGTTCAAATGGAGTAGCCTATCCTATAATTCTGATATCTTTAGGTATAATAGCTTCAATTATAGGAACCATATATGTTAAAGTTTCTAAAAGTGAAAATCCACAGAAGTCTTTAAATTCAGGCACTTACATTGCTGGTGGATTGTTCTTATTAGGAGCATTGTTTGCTAGTAAGATGATTTTTGGTACCTTGAACAGTTTCTTTGCTGTTGGTAGTGGAATGATTATAGGAATTTTGATAGGTAAACTAACAGAAGTTTATACTTCAGCAGATTATAAGAGTGTAAAAAAAATAGCTGATCAATCACAAACAGGAGCAGGAACTAATATTATTTCTGGTATGGCAGTTGGTATGAAATCCACTATGGGAACAATATTATTAATAGCTCTAGAAATACTAATAGCTTACTTTGTGATGGATGGAAGTAGTAACAGTTCAATGGGGCTATATGGAATTGCTCTTTCAGCAGTAGGAATGTTATCAATAACTGGACTTATTGTTGCTGTTGATGCTTATGGTCCAATTGCTGATAATGCAGGTGGAATAGCTCAAATGTCAGATTTACCTGAAGAAATTAGAGAAATTACAGATAAGCTAGACTCCGTGGGAAATACTACAGCTGCAAAAGGTAAGGGATTTGCTATAGGGTCTGCCGCATTAACATCACTAGCATTATTTGCTTCTTTTGCAGAAGCTTCTGAGCTTATTGAGATAAATATATTAAACCCAGTTACTTTAGTTGGAGTACTTGTAGGAGTAATGCTTCCATTCTTATTTAGTGCTTTAACAATGGAATCAGTAGGTAAGGCAGCAAATGACATGGTTAAAGAAGTAAGAAGGCAATTTAAAGAAATAGATGGAATAATGGAAGGAAAGAATACTCCAGAATATTCAAAATGTGTTGAAATATCAACTCATGCTGCATTAAGAGAAATGATACTTCCAGGCGTATTAGCTATAGTAGTTCCTATATTAACTGGATTTTTATTTGGTGTAGAGGCTTTAGGAGGATTACTAAGTGGTGCAGTTGCCAGTGGAGTTTTAATGGCTATAATGATGGCTAACGCTGGTGGAGCCTGGGATAATGCTAAAAAGTATGTTGAGGAAGGACATTTTGGAGGAAAGGGCAGCGAAACTCATAAGGCAGCAGTAGTTGGAGACACTGTAGGAGATCCGTTTAAAGATACTTCAGGTCCATCAATGAATATATTAGTTAAACTTATGACTATAATATCATTAGTATTTGCTCCATTAATAGCCGAATATGGTGGAGTATTATTAAAATTTTTAATTAAATAACCAAGGCAGCTTCAAAAAATAATAAACCAGTATGTTAGTCTATTTTCTATTATACTGCGTCGTCATAACTTCATAATAGGTAGACTATCATGAAAGCCTGTCGACCTGTCTGATGCAAAATATATTTCGCATTTTTGACTAGTTATTTTATTTCATATGTCTAAAATACTAACATCTTTGGTTTATTATTTTCTTTCAGATACCTGCTAACAGCCCCGATATAATTTCGGGGCTTTACTTTGTATTTTATTATTAAAAGAAATATCTATAAATTGCTGGATAATCTTTAGATATACAAGTTACAAAATTAGCATATGTGTGAACATAATTGATATTTTTTAGTATTGTAATTAGAACTATTAAATTCAAAATGGAAAATTACTAATTTTGAATATTTGTTAGCGATGGCTAAGAAATTTAAAATTAATCTATTAAAAAATCTATTAAAGAAATTAGTTTGATTAAAACTAATTTTTATGATAATTATCAACTGTCAATTCTCAATTATTTTATATATTGTTTTATTGTATAAAAAATAGCTTGCATTAAAATACAAGCTATAAGTGTAGGAGAACATTAAGAAAACAGCTTTTGAAAAGCTTTTTCTAATCTCGTTCATTTTTCATAGGAAAATATAGACTTAATTTATAATCATCATTTATACTATATCAAAAATAAAAATAAATAAGTATAGATATTATGAATTAGAATAGTACTATACATATTTATTAAATAGATTTATATTGAAAAAAAGAAGGGAATTTACAATTAAAGTACAAATATATATAGATATGCCAGCTCTAAGGTCGATATGTATTTAGAAATAATTTTTTGAAATGATACAATCACTTTTTATAAAAAATTAACAGCTGTAGTTTCTTCATAGTGTTAGTTAAATTTACTAGTGTTCTTCCGAACTATACTGCACCCTTCGCCAATTGAAAATTGACGATTGACAATGGAGAATTATTGATACTTCTCTTTTACATGAGAAGCTTTGAATTGATTTATTTTTAAAGAAATTAATTTGTAAAATTAATTTCAACCTTAATTGTGAATTGTGAATCGTGAATTGTGCATTATTTTAAGTTGAGAATAGAAATACTGAAGGGTGTAATTATATTGAACTATATATTAAATTTAGGATGAGTATATATAATAAAATGGTTAAGGGGGATAAAAGTGAAGGAGAGAAACTTTAAGAAATTGTTAGCTATATTTATTTGCACTACTTTTATTATTACTTTAAGTGGTAGTGAAATAATAATGGCACAAGAATATTGGGAGACGTTAAATAACAATGCAGAATCAGCTGAAGAAGTACTAAAGTTAGATGAGGATATAAATTTAAATAGTAATGAGAAAGTAAAAGTGATTGTTCAGTTTGATGAAAAAAATCCGTATGAATATAGAAGTACTATTAGTAACTTTAAAAATGATGAGGCTAATGAAGATTTCATTAAAGAAGTTAATAAAAAGAAAATTCCTGAGGTTCAAGTTACAAATTCTTATGAAAAGGTATTTAATGGAGCAGCAGTAAGTATTCCCGCTAATAAGATAGAGGAATTGTCGAAAATACCTATGATTAAGAGTATCTATAGTGATTGTGAAGTAAAAATAAAACCTATTAAAGCTGAAGCAAATTTGAGTGAAAATTCAAAGCTAATTAGTTCAGTGCCTTTAAAGAATATTGATAAATTACATGAAGAAGGGATTAAAGGAAAAAATATAAAGATAGGAATTTTAGATACAGGAATTGATTATAATCATCCAGCAATAAAAGATGTTTATAAAGGTGGATATGATTTTATTGATAAGGATAATGATCCTATGGAGACTACATATGAACAGTGGAAAAATTCTAAAGCGCCTGAATATGATGAAAAGGGCGAGAATACTTATTACACTACTCATGGTACTCATGTAGCAGGAATAATAGCTGGACAAGGTATTGAAGGAAATAGTAACTTAGGGGTCTTAGGAGTAGCACCTGAAGCGGAGATATATGTATATAGAGTTTTAGGGCCTTATGGAATTGGGACTATGGAGAGTATTATAAGCGGAGTAGAAAAGGCTGTTGAGGATGGTATGGATATTTTAAATTTATCACTAGGAATAGATGTAAATGATCCACTATATCCTACATCAATAGCTATAAATAATGCGATGAATTTAGGAGTTATGGTAGTAGCGGCATCAGGAAATAATGGTTCAGAGCTATATACAATATCTACGCCGGGAACAGCTTCCTTAGGAATAACTGTAGGTGCTAGTAATAATCATATGATAATACCTACTATAAAAGGAAATTCTAGTTCCTTAGATGAAAGTTATACTTTAAGATTATTACTAAAAGATAAAATGCAAAATTTACAGCTTTATAATAATAGGGATCTTAAAGTTATTTATTGTGGATATGGAATGAAAGAAGATTTTAAAGATAAGAAACTAAATGATTCTATAGCTTTGGTCAGTAGAGGAAAAAATTCTTTACTGGAAAAAGGAAAAAATGCAAAAGAAAAAGGAGCGGTTTTTACTATAGTAATTAATGATAATGAAGAACAAGGATATATACCTATGTACTTTGGAGAGCATAAAGATTATCCTACTGTATTTACTTTGCCGTTTAAAGAAGGACAAGCCATTTTATCTATACTTAAAGAAAGAGAAATACAATTTAAAATTAATAGTTTTTCTGAATTAGAAATAACTAAAGGAGTATTATTAGATTTTAGCTCTCGTGGACCAGTGAATGAAACTTATATAATAAAACCTGAAATAGTTGCGCCAGGAGCTAACATACTATCGTCTGTACCTAGCTATTTTAAAGGAGAAGAAGGAATAGGAAATTATGATAAAGCATATGAAAGACAATCAGGTACTTCTATGGCAACTGCCTATGTAACTGGAGTTGTTGCTTTAATATTAGAGAAGAATAAGGGCTATAATCCTTCTGATATAAAATCAGCTTTAATGAATACTGCTGATGATTTAGAATATGATTATAGTGTATATGAAATTGGAGCAGGAATGATAGATGCTTACGAAGCAGTATATTCAAAAGTTAAATTTCAAGTTTTAGATAAGACAGCATCTTTAAATAAAAACTACGAAAAAATAGAGATAGATAATATAACATCCTCTTTAAATTTTAATGAAAATACCAGTAATCAAATAGTAAAAACTAAAAATCTTAAAATAAGCAATAATTCAGTATTAAATAAGGATTTTAACATAGATATTAAATATTTAAAGAGTCAAATAGGAAATAATGCTGTTGAAAATAATGTGACAATTGATACTGATGAGAATATAACTATAAATAGTATGGGCAGTAAATTAATTACTGTCAGGATAACTGTACCTGAAAATTCAGAATTAGGTTATTATGAGGGATATATTATTTTTACCAATAAAAATGATTTAAGTGAGAAATATCAGATACCTTTTGCTTATAGAAAAATTTAAAAGAGAAATAAATAATTTTAGTTTATATAACTATCAACTAAAATCATAATAAAACATTCATTTTAATAAAAAAAGCATGGATTACCATGCTTTTTTTATGGGATAGGGAATGAAAGGCTATAGAGTATGCTATAGCCTATATTAATATAATTTATTTTATTTATTATTTTCCAAAATATCTGTTTAATAATCCGTTGAATGCAGCTCCATGTCTAGCTTCATCTTTACACATTTCATGAACTGTATCATGTATTGCATCTAAGTTTAATTTCTTAGCTAATGTAGCTAAATCTTTTTTACCTTGGCAAGCTCCATGCTCAGCATCAACTCTTGCTTGTAGGTTAGCTTTTGTATCAGCAACTACAACTTCTCCTAATAATTCAGCAAATTTAGAAGCGTGCTCTGCTTCTTCCCAAGCTATTCTTTTATAAGCTTCAGCAACTTCTGGATATCCTTCTCTATCAGCTTGACGGCTCATTGCTAAGTACATTCCAACCTCTGTACATTCTCCTACAAAGTTAGCTCTTAATCCTTCTATAACTTCTGGATCTACGTCCTTAGCTATTCCTATTCTATGCTCATCAGCCCAAGCCATTTGTCCTTCAACTTTTTCTATAAATTTGTCAGCTGGCGCTTTACAAATTGGGCAAAACTCTGGTGCTGAATCTCCTTCGTGAATATATCCACATACTGTACAAACAAACTTTTTCATAATAAAAAAATCCTCCTTAATAATAAATAAAAATATTTTTTAGTTTATAGTGTAATATGATTTACTAATTTAATGAATTATTTTGTTTAATTGTTTTAATCTTCCTTACAAATTTATTATATACTATCGGATAATAATTATCAAGAGAAAATTATTATTTTTTAACGAAATTTTTAGAAATTTTTAAGTTGAAGTGATAACCCATTGAAATATAAAGCTTTAGCTAATAATTAATATATATCAATATATTGTTGAAGTCTATCTAAGTCTAAAATTTCTATCATATTCTTGTTAGAGTTAATTAATTTATCATTTTTCATATTAATTAATTCTCTCGAAAGAGAAGGCCGTTGAACACCAAAATATTCTGATAAACTTTTTTTAGACATAGGAATAGTTAATTTTAAGTTTTTTTGTTTTTTATATTCTTGTAATAGGTAAAAACAAAGCTTTTGTCTTAAAGTTTCTAAAGATAGTTCAGTGATTTTTTTATTTAAATTAAGTATCTTACTAGATAGAAGCTCCATGAAATTGTTTAAAATTAATGTATTGCCACTACACATTGATATGATATCTTCTTTTAAAATATACATAACTATTGAGTTTTTATTACTGATAATCGTAGCAGGATATTTATGATGTGTAGAAAAAACAATGGCTTCCCCAAATATATTTCCTGTTTTTAATGTACTAAGTGATACTATTTTACCATTAGGATATTGCTTTTGAATTTCTATTGTTCCTTCAAGTACAATACCTAAGGAAGTGCAATCATCACCTTCAAGTGCTAAAACACAAGTTTTGCAATTAACACAATTTTTACATTGATTATATATAGTATATCTGGCTGTGGATAGAGTTTTTTTAATTTCTTCTTCTGATAAGTTTTTAAAAAGAATGCATTTTTTAAGTGCTTTTGTTATATAATCCATAATACACCTCTGCAATTTTATAAGTATTTAGTTAATTATATTTTATATTATATTAAACTTCAAAGGTATTTACATAATTTACATATAAATTATTTTACTACAAATTACACATTTAGACAAATGTTAATAAAGCCTATTTATAATTCGTAGTGTTTACTTTATTTTTACTTCATAAGATTTTTGAAATTACTTACAAATTATTATTAAATAAAATCCATTAACTAAAATAATTTATGAAATTCTATTTAGCGTTTAATAGTGAATTAAAAGTAGTTAATATTATAGCGATTTAAGATGAAAACTGAAAATACGTGACTTTATTATAGTTTTTTTATATAATAAGGTAGAATACATATTAATTTTTGAGGGGATTTTATGAAGAGAATAGATAAACATAATTATTATTTAGATATATGTGAAACAGTTTTGGAGAGAGGAACTTGTTTAAGAAGAAACTTTGCAGCGTTGATAGTGAAAAACGATGAGATAATGGCTACCGGATATTCAGGAGCACCTCGTGGAAGAAAAAATTGTAGTGATATTGGTGTCTGTAGAAGAGAAGAATTAAAAGTTCCTAGGGGAACTAGGTATGAGCTCTGTAGATCAGTTCATGCAGAACAAAATGCCATAATTTCTGCAAGACGACATGATATGATAGGATCAACGTTGTATCTAGTGGGAAAAGAGCAATCTACGGGAAATTTAGTTGAAAATGCATCTCCTTGTGCACTTTGTAAAAGATTTATAATAAACGCTGGTATAGAAAAGGTTATAATAAGAGATAGCAAGAGAGATTATAGGGAAGTGTATGTTAACAAATGGATTGAAAATGATGACTCTCTTACAGAAGAAGAAGGATATTAAAACTAAGATAATATTTTAGAAAAAGTTTCGTATTTAAATAACAAAAATATATTTTTTTAGTTAGTTAGGAATTGAGTTAACTAATGAGCATTTATATTTATTATTATAAGTATGGATTTAATTAATAAATTTAAAAAATTAATACTTAATTATAATTATGTAAATTATTGAGTTTTAGTAGTTGTAACATTAAACAACATTATTTTAGTTTAGAAACTAAAGCGAATAAAATTTCATAGGAAGGTTTTATATGGATAGTATAGTTTTATTGGTGATTATTACAGCAATTATATCAGGAGTAGTAACACCATTAGTTAGAAAATTAGCCATTAAGTTAAAGGCAATAGATATTCCAAGTGATTCAAGAAGAATACATAACAAGCCTACTCCTCTTATGGGTGGAGTAGCAATTTATATTGCTTTTATCGTAGGAGTAGTTCTAAACATAAGTAATTTTTCTATTCAAGATTTAGGACTTCTTATTGGTGCTACTGTAATTGTAATTGGTGGAATAATTGATGATATTAAAGAATTAAGACCAAAATATAAGTTAGTTTTTCAAATAGTAGCAGCAATTATTTTAATAGTATTTGGGCTTAAGATAACATTAGTTACAAATCCATTAAATAGTGGAGGTAGCTTTTTAAATCTAGGGTTGTTAGGAATTCCATTAACTATTATTTGGGTTATAGGTATAACAAATGCTTTTAATCTAATAGATGGAGTTGACGGTTTAGCTGCTGGAGTAGGATTTATATCTTCTGTAACTTTATTTATAGTTTCTATCATAAATGGAAGAGTAGATGCAGCTTTTTTAACTGCTATATTAAGTGGCGCAATTATTGGATTCTTACCTTATAATTTTAATCCTGCAAGTATATTTATGGGAGATACAGGTTCACAACTTTTAGGATTTTTATTAGCTGCTATTTCTATTGATGGAGCAATTAAATCTGCTACAGCTTTGGTTATAGCTGTTCCACTTTTAGCCTTAGGGCTTCCAATTTACGATACACTATTTGCTATGATAAGAAGAAAGGTAAATGGTAAACCTATAATGCAAGGAGATAAAGGACATCTTCACCATAGATTATTAGGACTTGGCTTAACGCAAAGACAAGTTGTTTTAATAATGTATTTAATTAGTGCAATATTAGGTGGTATAGCTATAATTGCAATGCAAATAAGCAGTAAGAAAGCATATTTTTTATTGGCATCAGTAGTTACTTTTATTGCCTTTATAGCTTGGGAACTTGGTTTGTTTGATGGAGAACAATAGTTAAGGAGTGAAACCTATGGAAAAAATTAAGGTCTTGTCTGTTTTTGGAACAAGACCAGAAGCAGTTAAAATGGCACCACTTGTTAAAGAGCTTGAAAAAAGAAAAGAATTTGATTCAATAGTATGTGTAACTGCACAGCATAGAGAAATGCTAGATCAGGTATTAGAAATTTTCTCTATAAAACCAAATTATGACTTAAATATCATGGTTGAAAAGCAAAGTTTAAGTAGAATAACCTGTAGAGCACTCGAAGGTATAGGTGAGATTATACAAAAGGAAAAACCACATATAGTATTAGTGCATGGAGATACAACTACTACATTTGTAGCTTCGTTAGCTGCTTTTTATAATAAAACAAAAGTGGGACATGTAGAAGCTGGGCTTAGGACTTTTGATAAATATTTTCCTTTCCCTGAGGAAATGAATAGAAAGTTAGCAGGTTCTATAGCAGATTTACATTTTGCACCTACTAATCTTACAAAAGAAAATTTATTAAGAGAAAATGTTAAAGAAGATAGTGTTTTTGTTACGGGCAATACTGTAATTGATGCTATGAATTATACTGTTAAGAAAAACTATAAATTTAAAACTGAAGAATTAAATAGCATTGATTTTGAAAATAAAAAGGTAATTATGGTAACTGCTCATAGAAGGGAAAATTGGGGAGAAGGAATAGAAAATATATGTACATCTTTAAAAAAAATAGTTAATGAAAATGAAGATGTAGAAATAATATATTTAGTTCATTTAAATCCTATAGTTAAAGAAGATGTAGAAAAACATTTAGGTGGAATTAAAAGAATACATTTATTAAATCCATTAGATACTGAAGAAGCTCATAATCTTATGAATAAATGTTATATGATTATGACAGATTCAGGAGGAATTCAAGAAGAGGCTCCTCATTTAGGTAAACCTGTACTAGTATTGAGAAATGTTACCGAAAGACAAGAAGCACTACAGGCAGGTACTATTAAACTAGTAGGAACAGATATAAACACGATTGTTTTTGAAGCTAACAAACTTCTTAGAGATGAGAATGCTTATGAACATATGAGTAATCTTTCAAATCCTTATGGGAATGGAAAAACTTCTATTGAAATATGCAATATATTAAAAGCTTACTTTTCCAATTAATGTGTAAAATTATAGAGCATTAGAATTAACTTTCATAATTCTAATGCTTTTACTTTTTTTGAATTAGTGAGAAAATAAGAGTAAATAAAAGTATAAAGCAGATTAAACTTGAATATTTTCAGATGTTAATTCACAAAATACTATATAAATATAATAAAAAATGAATAAAGTTCAATTTGGATTATTCATATTATTAAAAGTGATAAACAATAACGTCTATAGAGTTTTCAGTAAAATGAAACATTAAAAAACAATAAATTCATAAAATCGTTTAATTTTTAATGAGCTATTAATTTATTGAATTATATTATGAAGCGTTATTCATAACCATTATGAACTAATCAGTCAGAAAATTCCACGTTGTTGAAGAATTGAATAACAATTGAAGGAAATATCTGTTGGCTCAGAAAAATAGATTAAAAGAGAGTAAAACATATCCACAATGAAATATTTAGGTATATTGAACTGCAATTCACAAAAACGAGCTAATTTAGTCAAATTACAATGTTTATTAATATTATGTCTAAGCATATAATTTATTGTAGCTTAATGAGCGTATATCTTAGTAAGCCCATAGAGAGAGGAATTTCAAGTGTATAATGAGAATACATCACTTTTAAAACAAGTAGCAAGCTTTGATTTGATTTTATCATTAATATTTATATCCATAGGATATTTTATATTTGGAAAAGCCTGCTTATTTTTTATGTTAGGAATAGGAATTGCACTAATTAACTTATTAGTAAATAGCTTAGTGTTAAATATATCAGTGAAAGAAAATAACTCAATGTCAAAAATAATTTTAATACTGAGCCAAATTTATAGAGTAGTTATAGTTTCATTAGTTGCAGCTTATATAGTTAATAGAAGCACTATTAACTTTTTCATATTTATTGCTGGATATACTTCTCAAATTATTTCATTAATATTATATGGTTTTAAAGCTAAACAATAAGAAAGGGGTGTTTACATGGAGGAAGTTTTACCTATATTTACGTTAAATATATTTGGGTTTCCGTTTGATATTACATTAAGTTTAGTAATTCAATGGATTTTTATTGGCGTAACAGCAATATTATCTATTCTTTATAGTAAGACAGTTAAAAGGATTCCAGGAAAGATTCAAAGTGCCATAGAGATAATAATTGAAAAGCTTAGTGGAATAGTTAGTGAAAATATGGGAGAAGATAAACTAGCCTTTGTTCCTTATATTGGAGCATTAGCATTATATATATTTTCATTAAATATGATAGGTATGTTTGGATTAAAGCCACCCACATCAGAGTTGAGTGTAACCATAGGGTTGGCACTTACAACATTCTTAGTAATCCAAGGTTATACAATTAAGAAGCTAGGATTAAAAGGGTATTTTAAAGGGTATGCTAGCCCTATAGCACTATTATTACCAATAAATATATTGGAAAGAGTAATGTTGCCAGTATCATTAAGTTTAAGATTATTTGGTAATGTATTTGCTGCAACAATGGTTATGGAGCTTTTATATGAAGCACTAGGTCATATTCATTTTATTGCAACTATAGGAATTCCAGTTCCCTTTGCTTTCTATTTTGACTTCTTTGATGGGATAATTCAGACCATAATATTTGTAATGTTAACTATGATTCATATCAAGATAACATCAGAACACTAAAAAAATTATAAATAAATTAAAGTATTTTAAGGAGGATTTTAATTATGAATATAGATTCAGGTGCATTTATAGCAGGTATGTCAGCGGTAGGTGCTGGAATAGCAGCATTATCAGTTATTGGTGGAGGTATAGGAACAGGAAACGCAACTGCTAAAGCTGTTGAAAGTATAGCAAAACAACCAGATGCAAGCGGAAAAATAATGAACGCATTAATCATAGGAGGAGCTTTCTCAGAAGTTACAGCTATATATGGTTTCCTTATAGGATTATTACTAGTTCTATTTGGCGTAAAAGGCTAAAAAATTTATTAAGAAGGGTAGGTGAAAATCCTGGTCTAGGATATAGAACCAGGATTTTATATGGATATAAATTTAAGTATAGTTTTAGCTGGAACAATAAACTTTTTTATATTCTTTTTTATACTAAGAAAATTTGTTTTTAAGCCAACAATGGAAATGATAGAATCAAGGAAGCAGGAAGTTGAGGGCTCTTTTGCAAAGGCTAAGCTTGAAGAAAGTAGAGTCGAAAGCTTAAAAGCAGAGCAAGAAGACAAAATTAAGAGATATAGAGAAGATGGTCAGAAGCTAATAGAAACTTATAAGGTTAAGGCTGAAAGAGTTTATGACGAAATGATTGAAGAAGCTAAAAAAGAAGCAGATATAGTTCGTGCAAGGGCTAAGCAGGACATTGAAAGAGAAAAACGTAAAGCTGAAGGTGAAATTAAATCACAAGTTATTGATTTATCTTTAGTTTTAGCTGAGAAAGCATTAGAGAAGAAAATTGATGAGGATGAGCATAAAAGACTTATTGATGAGTTTATCTCCAAGGTAGGTAATTAAAATGTATGAATTTCTAGACAGAAGATACGCATTAGCATTATATGATGTTTGTGAAAAGCGAGGAACTTTAGAACAAACTTTAGAGGACCTAAGTATCATTGTCGAAAGTATGGAAACTGGTGATGAACTTATTAAAATAATAGAGCATCCTCAAATACACAGAGCAGCTAAAAAGGAAATTTTCACAAAACTTTTTAAAGATCAAGTTAGTGAGGAGCTTTTGGATTTCTTAATTTTATTAATTGAGAAAGATAGAATATTATATTTAAAAGAAAAATATAACCAAATGAGACTTATTTATTTTGAACGTCATAATATGATTGAAGCTGAAGTTAGAACTGCTGTAAAACTAAGTGATGAACAAAAATTAAGTTTAAAAGAAAAACTAGAAAAAAAATATAATAAAGAGATTGTAATTTCAGAAAAAGTTGATGAAAATTTATTAGGCGGTATGTTTATAAAAGTTGGAGATGACGTTATAGATGGAACTGTAAGGAATAGATTTGAAGCAATGAAAGGACTTATGGAAGAGAAGAGAACAGATAAAGTTTATTTGAAAGATAAGTTTAAAGTATTAACAGGAATAGTTAAAACCGTTAATCCACTTACTGAAATTCAAAGAAAAAATCTAATAGCTAATCTTGAAAAGTTCTATGAAAGAAAGTTCGTTATTGAGGAAGTTATAGATAGTAGTATTTTAGGTGGAATTCATGTAACTGTAGGTGAGGATGTAATTGATGCTACAGTAAAAGGAAAGCTTAGTAACTTTAAGCATAGAGGAATTTTATTTAAAGGACCATTATCAGACAGAAGTTTTGAAGAACTTGATGAAAGTATAGACGAACAACAAAAATTAAGAAACTATGATAATAAAAAGAAAACTATTGAGGCTGAAGTTAGAACAGCAACTTCTTTAAATGATACTCAAAGAAAAGACCTAGAAAAGAGATTGTCAGAATTCTATAGCGTTAATGTTGTTATAAGAGAAGTTATTGATGAAAATATTTTAGGTGGAGTTTATATCAAAATAGGAGAAGATATAATAGACGGTACCGTTAAAGGTAAGATAAAGAATATGAGACAATCCGTACATTAAAAGTAGATATGTCTTTATATAGGATTGAGGTGAAATAATGCATATTAAACCAGGAGAGATAACAGCTCTTCTAAAAAAAGAATTAGATA
This sequence comes from Clostridium sp. Marseille-Q7071, assembly GCF_965112025.1. Classification (NCBI taxonomy): domain Bacteria; kingdom Bacillati; phylum Bacillota; class Clostridia; order Eubacteriales; family Clostridiaceae; genus Clostridium; species Clostridium sp. Marseille-Q7071. Next base: position 260,373 of record NZ_CBCOPR010000001.1, on the reverse strand, counting down.
AATACGAAAATAAGATTAATACCGTAGATGCAGGCACCATAATTCAAATAGGTGATGGTATAGCTAGGGTATATGGATTAGATGATTGTTTAGAGGGAGAGCTTTTAGAATTCTCTAATAAAGTATATGGTATGGCTCTAAATTTAGAGCAAGACAATGTAGGGTGTGTTTTACTTGGTTCAGAAAAAGGAATCAAGGAAGGCGATATAGTACACAGAACTGGTAAGATTGTAGAAGTACCAGTAGGTGAAGAGCTGATAGGTAGAGTTGTAGATTCATTAGGAATGCCTATTGATGGTAAGGGACCAATAAATACAACAGAATTTAGGCCAGTTGAAGTAAATGCGCCAGGTGTTATTGAGCGTCAATCAGTTAAACAACCATTACAAACAGGTATTAAGGCAATTGACTCAATGATTCCGATAGGAAAAGGTCAGAGAGAGCTAATTATAGGAGATAGACAGACAGGAAAAACAGCTTTAGCTTTAGATGCAATATTAAATCAAAAAGGTAAAGATGTTATTTGTATTTATGTTGCAATAGGCCAAAAACAATCAACGGTTGCACACATAGTTAACACTTTAAAAGAAATGGGTGCATTAGATTATACAATTGTAGTAGCTTCTACTGCTTCACAATCAGCACCACTACAATATTTAGCACCTTTTGCAGGTTGTAGTATGGGTGAGTATTTCATGAATAAAGGTAAAGACGTTTTAGTGGTATATGATGACTTATCTAAGCACGCTGTTGCTTATAGAACAATGGCATTACTACTTAGAAGACCACCAGGAAGAGAAGCCTATCCAGGAGATGTTTTCTATTTACATTCAAGATTATTAGAAAGAGCTGCAAAACTTTCTGATAAGTTAGGTGGAGGGTCATTAACAGCTCTTCCAATAATAGAAACTTTAGCAGGTGATGTTACAGCATATATACCTACTAACGTTATTTCTATTACTGATGGTCAAATTTTCTTAGAAACAGAGTTGTTTTACGCTGGACAGAGACCAGCGGTTAATGCAGGTATATCAGTTTCTAGGGTAGGAGGAAATGCTCAGATAAAAGCTATGAAGCAAGTATCAGGAACATTAAGATTAGAACTTGCTCAATATAGAGAGTTAGCATCTTTTGCTCAATTTGGCTCTGATCTTGATAAAGAAACTAAAAGAAGGCTTGAAAAAGGTAGAAGATTAGTTGAAATACTAAAGCAAGATCAATACGTTCCTATGCCAGTTGAAAAGCAAATTATGATTTTATATGCAGGTGTTCATGGACATCTAATGGATATACCTGTATCTAAAATTAAGGATTTTGAAAGAAATTTCTTAGAATTTATGAGTACACATTATAAGGAAGTTGGAGAACTTATATTAAAAAGAAAAGAATTAGATAAAGAAATTGAGGATAAACTTGTAGCTGCTATAGAAGAGTTTAAAAGTGAATTCTCATTAGAACTATAGGGGTGTAGAAAATGAGTGCAACAGGACTTATAGTAATTAAGAGAAGAATTAAATCTATAAAAAACACTAGGAAAATTACAAAGGCATTAGGACTAGTTGCTACCTCAAAGCTTAAAAAGACGAGACAAAAATTGTCCGCTAATAACTACTATTTTAAAGAGTGTGAAGAAGTATATAATGAGGTTTTAAAAAGCTATGAAGATGAGAGTATTTACACCGTCAAAAACAATAGTTCTAAAAAATTATATATTGTACTTACTTCTGATATGGGTTTATGTGGTTCCTTTAATGGTTCTATAGTAAATTATGTTATAGATGAAATTGAAAATAATAGAGAAGATAGTTTAGTACTAGTTGTAGGAGCAAGAGGAAAAACATTGTTCAATAGATATAAGGTTGACACAGTGGCAGAATATGTTGACGTAGGTGATGTACCTACAGTTAAAGAATCCTCAGCTATATACAATCATGCCTTTGATTTATACAGAAAAGGAGAAGTTTCAGAAGTTCATATTGTTTATACAGAGTTTATTTCTCAGCTTAAAAAACAGGTTAGAATGGAAAAAATACTGCCAATTAATATGGAGAATTTTACTCATTCTAATGGAACTTTGGAGTTTAACACTAATTCAGAAACTTTAACTGAAAATGTAATAGATTTATATTTAAATGGAAAAGTGCTAAATTCTATGCTTCATTCTAAGGTTTGTGAACAAAGTTACAGAATGGAAGCTATGGATGGAGCAACTCGTAATTCAGATACCTTATTGGATGAGCTTAACTTAAAGTATAATAGAATAAGGCAAAGTGCCATAACTCAAGAGCTTTCAGAAATAGTAGGTGGAGCACAGGCACAAGAATAATTCTAAAAAGACTGATGAATTTGGAGGGGTAATATGTCACAGCGAATAGGAAAGGTCGTACAAATTATAGGACCTGTTATAGATATAAAGTTTGAATCAGGATCACTTCCAAATATATACAATGCTATAGAAATAAAAATGGATGGTAAAACTATAATTGCAGAAGTTGAACAACATATAGGTGATGATATAGTAAGAACTATAGCAATGGAAAGCACAGAAGGTTTAAAAAGAGGAGTTAAGGCAGTAGATACAGGAAGAGCAATTGCAATCCCTGTAGGTAACCCTGTACTTGGAAGACTTTTCAATGTACTAGGAAAGCCAATTGATGATCAAGGTGAATTTAATGGAGAAAGCTATTACACAATTCACAGACCAGCACCTTCCTTTGAAGAACAATCTGTAGAACCTGAGGTTTTTGAAACTGGAATTAAGGTTATTGATCTTATAGCACCATACCAACGTGGAGGGAAAATAGGTCTATTTGGTGGTGCAGGAGTAGGAAAAACTGTATTGATTCAAGAGCTTATAAATAATATTGCAAAAGAACACGGTGGACTTTCTGTTTTCACTGGTGTTGGAGAAAGAACAAGAGAAGGTAATGACCTTTATAACGAAATGAAGGAATCTGGAGTTATTAACAAGACAGCTTTAGTTTTTGGGCAGATGAATGAACCGCCTGGAGCGAGAATGAGAGTTGCGTTGACAGGTCTTACAATGTCTGAATACTTTAGAGATCAAGGTCAGGATGTTTTGTTATTTATAGATAATATATTTAGATTTACACAAGCAGGCTCTGAGGTTTCAGCATTACTTGGAAGGATTCCAAGTGCTGTTGGATATCAACCAACACTTGCTACAGAAATGGGAGCACTTCAGGAGAGAATTACCTCTACTAAGAACGGCTCTATAACTTCTGTTCAAGCAGTATATGTTCCAGCAGACGACTTAACAGACCCAGCACCAGCAACAACATTTTCACACTTAGATGCAACAACAGTTCTTTCAAGATCCATAGTTGAGCTAGGAATATATCCAGCAGTAGATCCGCTAGAATCAAGCTCAAGAATGCTTGATCCTAGAATTGTTGGAGAAGAACATTATGAGGTAGCTACTAATGTTAAACATATATTAGAAAGATATAAAGAACTTCAAGATATAATTGCTATATTAGGAGTAGATGAGCTTTCAGAAGAAGATAAACTTGTAGTTGGTAGAGCAAGAAAAATTCAGAGATTTTTGTCTCAACCATTTACTGTAGGAGAACAGTTTACAGGAATTAAAGGTAAATATGTGCCTATAAAGGATACTATAAGAGGTTTTAAGGAAATCCTAGAAGGTAAACATGATGGGTTACCTGAATCTGCATTTTTATTCGTTGGAACTATTGACGAAGCAGTAGAAAAGGCTAAAACTTTAGAATAAAATTTATGAAAGAGGAAAGCTATGGAGAAGAGTTTCAAACTTATAATAATGACTCCAGATAAAGAATTTTATAAAGGTGAAGTTGTGAAATTAAACTCAGAAAGTAGTGAAGGAAGATTTGGAATACTTCCTAACCATATATCTATGGCATCTGACTTAGTACCAACTATAACTACCTTTCAAGATATAAATGATAGAGAATTTCATGGCTTTACATCTAACGGAGTTATAAAAGTAAAAAATAATGTAGTTACAATGCTATGTAGTGTGGCTGAGTGGCCAGAAGACATAGATGAAGAAAGAGCTAAATCTGCTAAAGAAAGAGCAGAAGAACGGTTAAAAAATAAAGATAATATAGACATTAAAAGGGCAGAAAGAGCTCTTAGAAGATCTTTAATGAGACTTAAAATATCTTCAATAAAATAATTAATCAGTATTTTGATATATTGTATATAAATACTGCAATGTAAGCTTCCACAGATAGGATTACTATTTGTGGAAGCTTATTTTTTGTCTAATATAAATATCTTTAGAATTTTTAACTAGCTATTTTTAGGGAAGGCTTAAATTGCGGTTAAAAGAACTTTGAAAAAGATATCTTTTTTATTAGACAATGTGTTAAATATAAAATGTAAAATTTTAAATGTATAATCTTGTCGATTTCCTAGGAAATATATATTTAAGGATAAAAATTTCTACTTTAATACATACTATGTATATATTATCTTGGAAAGGAAGAGGAAAATGGAGAATAATAGAATTAAAGTGCCGGATTCTTCTGTAGTTAATATTGAATACGAGTATGAGGAAGCAGTAAAGCAGTTTATGAATAATAGCATAGAATTAGATGGAGAGAAGTATATTGATTTAAATACTGCCATTAAACTATTAAAAAATGTTTCTACTTTTTCTTCGTTATTTAATTAGTATTAAATAAAGCTACAATTATGGATTTTTATTATGATTTTTAGGAAAAGTGCCTAGTCACTTTTCTTTTTTTATGTAATTGATAAATATATTTTGAGATTTTCTTTAAACTTAAAATAGTATTATATTTAATTTTTATAATATTTATGTTTGTAGGAAAATTTTAATAGAGATTTGATAATTTCTAATTTTTATCTATAACTATATAATATTTATTATTTTAAATCTTTAATTATATATGTGAAAAGTTATGATAATTAATAATATTTTTTTTATTTTTCTACATTATTAAACAATAATGCACAATTTCGATGCTTTGGTTATATATTAATAATATATAATATATCAATTCCCTAATTATTAACCCTCTTCTTAGTTGAGGAGGGATAATTTATTATTTTCCTGAATAAGGGAATAAAATTTTATACCCAAGTCAATAATTTAAGTGAATGGGGGAATTGGTATGATTAAGAGAAAAAGAGCAGTAATTTTTTTGATAATGACTATAGTTATAATTAATTTTAATATATTTTTCTTTCAGGCTAAAGAGAGGACAGACGTATTTAATGAAATCTTATCTACAACAAATAGTAATATAGTAGAAGTTTCTATTACGACCACCTTTAAGGCAGATAAAAACTATGATTACTACTATGAAAACTTGTTACTATTATTAAGAGAATACACAACTTCAATAGAAGAGAAAACAATATATGATAACTCTAATTATAGAGAATTTAAGTTTGATAAGATTTATGGTTATATTGAGAAAACTTGCTATAAAGACGAAACTCTAATAACTATAAATTTAGTAGAAAAGACCAATGAAAATAAATTAGAAGATTTAAAAGGGGTATTAGATAAAGTGTTATCAGAACATGCTTATAATGTACAATATTATCGTCAAGTTAAGTCTATGCTTGAAGAAAAGAATTTGAAAACTATTAATTATAGTATAATAAACGCTTTAGAAAACAAGAAAGCTATAGGTTTAAATACTGTAAAATTGAATAATGGTTATAGCACTATTTGTAATACTAAAAATTATGTTGCTAAAAGAGTAAATAATGAATTAATAGACTTCCAATTTGCTGTTGTAAGATACTCTTCAGGTAATTATTTAATTATGGGTACCCCAGAAATAACCTTAGCGTTTTAAATCAGCACTATTGATGGAGGATTAACATGGATAAATTTATTTTAAAAGGTGGTAAAACATTAAGAGGAGAAGTGAACATAAGTTCAGCTAAAAATTCAGTGTTGCCTATATTAGCAGCGACCATATTAAGCGGCGGACAGTGTACTTTGAAAAATGCACCTATGCTAGAAGATGTTTATGTGCTTTGCGATGTGTTAAGGTCACTTTATGCAGACGTAGATATAGATTCCAAAAGTAATATTGTAACAATAAATACTTCAAGATTAAATGATAGTAATGTTGATCATGAATTAGTGAGAAAGATGAGAGCTTCCTTTTTAATAATGGGAGCAATGATTGGACGATTTGGAAGGTTTAAAATTTCTCTTCCAGGAGGATGTAATATAGGATCAAGACCTATAGATTTACACTTGAAAGGATTATCAGCTTTAGGAGCGGATATTACTATGGGTCATGGATATGTAGAGGCTACGGCAAGAAAGCTAATAGGCAAAAAAATATATTTAGATTTTCCTTCTGTAGGAGCAACAGAAAATATAATGATGGCGGCGGTTTTAGCAGAGGGAGAAACCATTATTGAAAACGCAGCGGAAGAACCAGAAATTGTTGACTTAGCTACTTTCCTAAGAAAAATGGGTGCAGATATCCAAGGTGAAGGAACAGACACCATAATAATAAAAGGTGTAGATGCATTAGATGGAGTAAGTCACACGCCTATATTTGATAGAATTGAGGCAGGAACGTTTATGATAGCCGCTGCTATTACTAAGAGCAGAATAAAGATAAATAATATTAATGAAGAGTGCTTAAAACCAATTATTGCAAAATTAAAGGAAATGGGAGTTACAATTGAATGTGATAGTAATAGTTTAATTGTTGATGGCAATAGTATATTGAAACCTATAGATATAAAAACTATGCCATATCCAGGATTTCCAACAGATATGCAGTCTCAAATGATGAGCCTCTTATGTACGGTAAAAGGAACTAGTCTAATAACAGAAACTATATTTGAAAATAGATTTATGCAGGTTGGAGAGCTTATAAGAATGGGAGCAAATATTAAAATAGATGGAAGGTGTGCGGTAGTAGAAGGCGTAGATATTCTCACAGGTGCAGAAATAAAAGCAACAGACTTACGTGCAGGTGCGGCGTTAGTATTGGCAGGACTTTGTGCTAAAGGGGAAACTATAGTTTCAGATGTATTCCATATAGATAGAGGATACGTTTCTATAGAAAATAAATTGAGAGAGCTTGGAGCAGATATTGAAAGAATTAAAGTATAGATAAAAGAGATTATGGATTTTATTCATAGTCTCTTCTTATTTTACTTAAAAAAGTTCTTTTATTTTCTTACTTAAAGGTATTAATTATATTACTGTAAACATCAACTTTAAATTTAATATTACTATAATAATTTTTAAAATAAATTAGTGGTTATATTATTAGATATTTATTAATAAATATCTAATAACTTTAATAATATCTTAATGACAATATTATAAACATATATAGTAAATTAACATTAAAGCTTATGAAATACTGAGTGGGAGGAGAATAAAATGAGATCTACAAATAACTATAAAAATATAAACAAATGTAAAGGGATAGTCTCTGAGGATTTAGCTTCACAAATTATTAGAGTGTTAATATTTTTAGCTTTAGGATTTGTATTTTTATTATTATCAACTTATTTCATTTTAGGAGATAATAAGGAAGAAACTACTAATCCCTTCGAAATAAAAGAACAGGAAGTCAAAATAAAGGATGGTAAGAGTGAAAAGGGGACAGCAACTACTTATAATATTAACGTACCTATAGTAAAAATTTATCTTAGTAAAGAGAATAGAGTTGTAGAACTACCATTAGAAGAGTATATAAAAGGAGTAATCAGTAGTGAAATGCCTATAAATTTTGAAGTAGAGGCTTTAAAGGCACAAGCAGTAGCTGCAAGAACATATACCATCGCACATACTAAAGTATTGGGAGGAGGATGCTCAAAAGGAAATGGGGCAGATCTTTGTGATACTATTCATTGTCAAGTTTATATGAATAAGGAAAAAAGAATGGAACTTTGGGGAGATTCGGCAAATGAAAATTGGAAGAAAGTTGAGGAAGTTGTGAAAGCAACAGAAGGTCAAGTTATTACTTATAATAACGAATTAGCAAGAGGCGCATATTATTTTTCAACTAGTAGTGGAAGAACAGAAAATTCTGAGGATGTATTTGTTAATGCTCTTCCATATTTAAGAAGTGTTGAAAGTGAAGGCGAGGAACAGGCACCTAGATATAAAAGCACTGTGAAAGTACCTTATGACCAGTTAGTAGATAAAGTGAATAATGAATATAATGCCAATATGGTAGTAAGCAATATTAAAAGTCAAATTAAAATACTAGGACGAACTGAGGGGGGAAGTGTCAAGGAAATAAAGTTAGGAGATACCGTTATAGCAGGAACTAAATTTAGAGCGTTATATAATTTAAATTCCGCTAATTTCAATTTGAATTTTTTAGATAGTGAATTAGAAATAAGTTGCAGCGGTTTTGGACATGGTGTAGGTATGAGTCAGTGGGGTGCAAACGCTATGGCTAAAGATGGGAAAGATTATAAACAAATATTAAGTCATTATTATAAAGGTGTAGAAGTAACTAAAATTAATAGGTAAATTTAAAAATAAAAATTAATTATCTTTAAAAATTAACTAATCAGCATTCTATAGATAAACTACCTAAAAAAGTTAATGTATAGCTAATATAGTTAAACTGTTGCATACTTTAATCCATAACTCACAATGGAAAATTCACAATTATGGTTGAAATTAATTTCTTAAACTAATTTTTTACTAGCAATATCTTACTAGTCCTTTATAAGAAGTGATTCATCACTTTAAAAATAAATAATTTTAAATTTTTCAGCTTTTACTAAGAAATACCTACGCATTTTTAATCAATTATTTTATTTGTAATGTTTTAAATATGAATAATTAAGGAAAATATAATATTAATGAACTGACTTTTTTAAAAAGTTTTTAAGAAAAGTGATAAAATCGCTTTTCTTTTTTTTATAAGTAAATATCTTTTATTATACATAAAATTAATTAACTATTTTTATATTTACAAAATATATAAGTATTCATTATTATAGTTCAATTTCAATTAAACCTTATTATTTTTAATATATTTTTATTTATATTAAAAATATATCTATAAAAACATACTTATACAAATATATATATTAATAAATTAATTTAAATAGTAAATTTAGTCGAAAAATAAGGAAAAAATTTCATATGCAAATTGAATGAAGTTATTTATATAGGACAACAATATTAGTGGAGGTGTTTTTATGGATAATAAATCTAAATTTAAACAATTCTTGAAGAAGGAGGGCTTCTACGTAATCTTATTTGTATGCTTATGTGCTGTGGCTACAGTAGCAGTTATAACAGCTGGAAATAGAAAAGATGTTGCTACTAATCCACCTGTAATAGAAGAAACTGCAAAAGCTGAAGGTGATGCAGTAGTAGATCCTAAGAACTTTAATGATGCATTACAGGTTAAAAAAGAAGAATTAGAACCTGTACCAAATATTCAAGTTCAAAAGGAAAATGATAGTAAGGCTGTATCAAAAGAAGCTAATAGTGAAGCTATAAATCCTGTTAAAGGTTCGTTAGCAAGAGCTTATTCAGAAGATCCTGTATATATGGCATCAACTAAGGATTATAGACCACACTTTGGTATGGATATTAAGACTGAAAAAGGAGCATCTGTTGTGGTGGCTATGGATGGAGTTATTAAAACCATAGATGTTTCAACAGAAGGAACATATGTAGAAGTGGATCATCAAAATGGAGTTCTTACTAAGTATTGTAACTTAGAAGAAAAAGTAAACGTTAAAAAAGGTGATAATGTTAAAGCTTCTCAAGAATTAGGAAAAATAGGAAATACAACAAACTTTGCTTATGAAGAATATGGTCCACATTTACATTTTGAAGTATTAAAAGATGGTAAAAATGTAGATCCAGCTAAATTTGTTAGTTATAAAAAATAACTATTTAGTTAACCATTTATCTTAAGTGAAAAATATTAGTTCATAACTAACTTAAATATTAGTCATTTTCCGATTATGTCGGAAAATGACTGATAACAAAGTAATTTAAACCAAGTTTTTAGCATATTTATAAATATAGAAGGGTTAAGGAGGTAACACTTTGAAAGACTACATCGAAGATAGAGTACTAGAGGTTGCAAAATATATCATTGAATCTCAAGCTACTATTAGAAAAACAGCTGTAGTATTTGGGGTAAGTAAGAGTACTATACACAAGGATATGACAGAAAGATTACCCAAGATAAATCCAAAGATTGCTGAGGAGGCAAAAAATATTTTGGATTTAAACAAAGCTGAAAGGCACATAAGAGGCGGTAAGGCCACAAAGATGAAATACAAAACGATTGAAGGATAAAATATTTCGTATTATAATAAGAGAATATAAAAGATTTTTATTATAAGTCTGTATATATTAAAATACGAAAGAGCAGGAGTGAATTTTAAGATGTTTTTTTTCGGAATGGGGACAGACATGGGTATAGATTTGGGTACCGCTACAGTGCTTGTGTATATTAAAGGAAAAGGTGTTATTTTAAAAGAGCCTTCAGTAGTTGCCATAAACAAAAATGCAAATAAGGTTTTAGCAGTTGGAGAAGAAGCTAGAAAAATGATAGGAAGAACTCCAGGAAATATAGTGGCAATTAGACCACTAAGAGATGGAGTAATTTCAGATTATGATGTAACAGAAAAAATGCTTGAACACTTTATAAGAAAGGCTTGTGGAAATAAGAAATCAGCTCCAAGGGTAGTGATTTGTGTTCCTTGTGAAGCTACAGAAGTTGAAAGAAGAGCAGTTGAAGATGCAGCAAGAAATGCTGGTGCAAAAAAAGTTCATTTAATAGAAGAGCCTTTAGCTGCAGCGATAGGTGCAGGTCTTGATATTTCAAAGGCAAGTGGAAATATGGTAATTGATATTGGTGGAGGTACCACAGATATCGCAGTTATTTCATTAGGTGGAATGGTTGTTAGAGAATCAATCAAAGTTGCGGGAGATAATTTTGATGAATCAATAACTCGTTATATAAGAAAGAAGCATAAACTTATGATAGGTGAAAGAACTGCTGAAGATTTAAAAATTAATATAGGTTCTGCCTATAAAAAAGAAGAAGAAATAAGTATGGAAATAAGAGGAAGGGACCTTATTACAGGACTTCCCAAAAATATAGTTGTTAATTCAACAGAAATGAGAGAGGCTCTAGGAGAGGCAGTAGCAGCTATAGCGGAATGTACTCATGCAGTATTAGAAAAAACTCCACCTGAACTTGCAGCTGATATAGCTGAAAAAGGTATAGTTATGACTGGTGGTGGAGCACTTCTAGATGGATTAGATAAGCTAATACAAGATTATACTAAAGTTCCTGTATATGTAGCTGAAGATTCAGTTTCCTGTGTTGCGCTAGGAACTGGTAAAGCTTTAGACTTCATAGATAAAATGGATGATTCATTCAGCGGAGAAGATTTATCATTTTATTAATTTAATATAAAAGTTAGTTATTAAAAGGACATACTCTAAAGTATGTCCTTTTAATTTTACCCTTCTCAGCAAAGCTTCACCATTTTAATTCGTAAAAGTCCTTCAGCCAAGGCAATATTACTAAAACTTATTGCTTAAAGGCTGGATGCTTTAGAAGGAAGGATAAGAAAGTTGCGTACAGGAAAATTGTATATATTATTTAATTAGTAAAATGAGAAAATTTTAAAATTTCTTCTTTGTAACTCTATCTTACTTTACAATTCTCTACATTAAAGCAACTATATTCTTTATTTTGATACTGTAGATTGAAATGAAAAAGTCTCTCTAAAATTAGAGAGAACTCTTTAGGATTCTTTTAAAATTTCTTCGTTAAAAACTAAATAATAAGAGTGTATTAGTGCGCGAGTTACTACTTTAGATAATTGCATTATTAGATTTAGTCTTATATTTCTATTTGTAAATAATTCAGTATCCTCACTAGAATCGACAATTCCAATTATAGATATATCCCCTACTTGAGGAAGTTGTTTTCCTACACCTTTTCCAGGATTAATGGGGAAATCTCTTACTTGTATTTCTCCTATACTTGAAAAAGGACCTAAGCAAGCATCTATACCAATTATTTTTGCATCTGGATGTTTGATTTTTATTTGAGATAGTTTACTTTCAAGATTTAAGGCATGAATAGGTTCTGATATTGTGCCATAAACTGGTAGTGGGAACTGTTTCTCCTTTAAAAAAGTTCCTACTAAAGGTCCTAAAGAGTCCCCTATGCATCTATCAGTTCCTATGCAAATAATAATAGTATTTTCATCCAAGTAGTCTTTAATAAAATTTGCTAAATTATAATAGGCTAAGGGACTGTTATAATGTGTCTTCACTCTAGTCACCTATTACACCTCCTAATTAATTATTTATAATTATATTTTGAATAATGTGTATTCTTAATTAATTAAAAATTAAAAGTATAAAATATAGGAATAAGTATATTAATATTCTATTTAATCAAAAAGCTATATTAAAATTTAATATTGTTTAAAGAACTCAAATATTTATCTTAGGATTTTATAAATACATTTACTAATTATCAAAGAGGAATTAATAAGTTCATAAATTAAATAATATTAAAGAATTTTATACACTATATACAATAGCCCTAATAAAATATATATGCTAAATAATATATAGTAATTATTGAATTTTATAAAAATATAGAGATATATAGGAAAGTAAAGCAATTAAAAGAAAAACTAATAATTGAAAATATAAGTATTTAAGATATGTTTTTAATTGCTATTGGAATTGCTAAAGATTACATCGTAATAAATGTATATTTGCTAAATTTTAGGTAAAGAATTATAAAAGATATTTTAACTACAAGGATGTGATGTAATGAAAAGAAAGATTTATTCTTTTATAGTTATTCTTTATACTATATTTACTATATGCATTTTAAAATTTTATGCTACAGATAAAAGAGACGAAGAGATAGTATCAAATATATTTAATAGAGACAACATAATGATAAATAATAATCAAATTTTCAGTATCCATGAAAAAAATGAGCTACATAAAGAAAAAGATTTAGAAAAAGAAGAAAAACTAGAAAAAAATATTCAAATAGATAATAATAAAAGCAAATTTAATGACAGAAATTTGGATACGAAACTATTTTTAGATGAAGTTGATGAGAATACAGAAGTAATAGTAGAAGGAGAATTCGATTCTTATAATATTGAGCAGAGGAAAAAAAATTCAGTAATAAAAATTCCACCAGAAGAGATTGAAACAGCATTATCCATTAATGATAAAGTGAAGCTTTTTACAATAAGTGATAAAATACCAAAAGAGGAACAGAATAAAATTAACGATTATCTCCAATATAAAAATCAAAAAATAGGAGTAAGAAAGAGCTTAGATGTATTAGAAAATTATTTATCAGAAAAAGAGCTTTATGAAGTTAAGAAAATAGCGAGAAAGTTCATAGATATGGATACTGTAGAGAATGCTGATTAATTTATATAGTAAATTTCTTAAAGATAATAATTTAAATATATTTTAGTATTTTCTAAGGCCAAGGTAACATTTTTATTTTTGAAATCTATATTATAACTAGAAGAATTTAAAATATTTTAGGAGTTGGTGATATGCCTTCTAGTAATTTAGCTTCAGTGTCAAATTTAATTCCTGCAATTTATAGTTTGGAACCTAAATCTATACTAGAAATAGGAGTTGGATTTGGCAAGATAGGATTTTTAGTTAGAGAATATTTAGATTTAAGAGAGAATAATGATGGTGGATATGCACCTTGGAATATATTAATAGATGGAATAGAAATATATGAGAAATATATCACACCAATACATGGTTATATTTATGATAATATATATATTGGTAATGCAATGAATATTTTAAATAAAAAGGATTTTCCTAAATATGACTTAATAGTACTTGCAGATGTTATAGAGCATTTGAAAAAATCAGATGGAAAAAAGCTATTAGAAGCATGCTTTAAGACATCGGATAGTGTTATAATATCAACACCATATATTTTTTATAAACAAGATGAATGCTATGGTAATGATGCAGAACAACATCTAAGTGGATGGGATATTAGTGAATTTAGAGCTATGGGAGCAAAGTATGTTTGGATATCGGGAATACTTTTATTTTCTATATTTACAAATAAAGTATTAAACTATAAAACAGATAATTTTTTAGATGATTTATTATTTGTAACTCCACAATTACATCATATTAAAGATTTAATAACAGTTTATTTATCCACTGATCAATATGACCATTGTATAGAAGCTTGTGAAAAATATGAAAAGTTTTTTAAAGATGATTCATTCTTTACAAACATGAAAACAGTTGCTTTAAATATGAAAAACAAAGAAGAGTTGCAATAAACTTTAATTTAATATATAAGATATACAATAATCATAATATGAGCAAATAGCGTGTATTGAGGAATTTTGATGCACATTATTTAATTGAATCTTTAGCTTTGAAATAAATCATATATAATTAAAACAATAATTGTAGCTATACGAAATATGAAGTAAAAATAAGAAAAATGGAGATAATAAAGTATAAATACTGAAAACGGTATAAAAAAAACTTGAAAAAATAGTTATAAAATTATATACTATTCCTTGTCAATGTTCTCAGGAATTTTCTGAAGAACTTGTGAAAATACTGGCATTCATTGATAGTAGAGTAGCTAATTTGTAGTGAATAAGTTTAAGTTCTACTTTAAATAGTCAGTTTTATAACGTGGAGGAGTTCCCGAGAGGCCAAAGGGGGCAGACTGTAAATCTGTTACGTTTCGTTTCGATGGTTCGAATCCGTCCTCCTCCACCAAATTATGGTCGCATAGCTCAGCTGGGAGAGCATCTGCCTTACAAGCAGAGGGTCACAGGTTCGATCCCTGTTGCGACCACCATTAAAAATTGTATAATATGCTGGCATGGCTCAACGGTAGAGCAGCTGACTTGTAATCAGCAGGTTGTAGGTTCGATTCCTATTGCCAGCTCCATAATACATGGAGGAGTTCCCGAGTGGCTAAAGGGGGCAGACTGTAAATCTGTTGCGTTTCGCTTCGATGGTTCGAATCCGTCCTCCTCCACCAAATTATGGTCGCATAGCTCAGCTGGGAGAGCATCTGCCTTACAAGCAGAGGGTCACAGGTTCGATCCCTGTTGCGACCACCATTAAAAATTGTATAATATGCTGGCATGGCTCAACGGTAGAGCAGCTGACTTGTAATCAGCAGGTTGTAGGTTCGATTCCTATTGCCAGCTCCATAATATATGGAGGAGTTCCCGAGTGGCTAAAGGGGGCAGACTGTAAATCTGTTGCGTTTCGCTTCGATGGTTCGAATCCGTCCTCCTCCACCAAGCAAAAAGCTACATTTGTTACCTTATTTTGAGGGCTCAAATGTAGCTTTTATTTTATAAATAATCATGTTTTTATACGTAGCAGTCAGAAGTCTGCTACGTTTTTTATTGCTTGTATACTGGAATTAAATTCCTCGTTTTTCAGACGAAATCCTTAAATTAACTTATTAATATGAAAATATTGCTTTATTTCTACTATTTTTCAATGATGCTTTAGTGAAAGTTTTAAGGCATGGCCAATAATGCATTAAAACAAATATCTTATAATATAATTAAAGTATGCATTTAGATATGGATTTATTTAAATTTGGAGGATAATAGTATGAGAGAAACGATTTACAATGTTTTGTCTAATATTATATTGCGTAGTCGTAATGCAACTAATGCCAAAGCTAATGTAGTCACATCAAGGCAATTTCCTTACGAGATTGAAATTATCGCTGAGAATCTATATGTACCGTGGGCTATAGCGATAAGCGATGAAGGCAAAGTGTATTTTACGGAGCGGTCTGGAGCAATTAGAATAATTGAAGATGGTAAACTTAATACTCAGCCGCTCATTACATTTGGTGCACCCTTTACAAGTCAGGGGGAAGGTGGATTAATGGGGATTGTGCTAGATCCAAATTATTCACAAAACCGTTATATGTATGTTATGCATTCATATGTAGAGGGTAATCAAATCTATAATCGTGTTGTCAGATTAGTTGAACAGAATAACAAGGCAACCATTGACCGGATTCTTCTAGATAAAATCCCTGGTGGACAAATTCACAATGGAGGAAGGATAAAGATAGGACCGGATCAGAAATTATATATAACAACAGGAGATGCAGGAAATTCTGCATTAGCACAAGAGGTAACCAGCACAGCGGGAAAGATACTGCGAATAGAATTAGATGGCAGTATTCCTGAAGATAATCCAATTATTAATTCACCTGTTTATAGCTTAGGGCATAGAAACCCTCAAGGCTTAGCGTGGAATTCAGAAGATATCTTGTATGAATCAGAACATGGACAGACAGGACATGATGAAATAAACATTATACGACCAGGAGCTAATTATGGATGGCCTCTCGTTCAAGGAAACGAAGAATCCAAAGAAGTTGTAACACAAAAACCTTTGATACACAGCGGAGAAGATACATGGGCACCTTCTGGTATTGCCTTCGTAAATCAAGGACCATGGCAAGGAAAATTACTAGTTGCTACTTTGCGTGGAGAACAACTACTTGCAATTTCATTAAATGAAAAAGGAACAGAAGTGGAGAATGTGGAATCATGGCTAAAAAGTGAGTATGGACGTTTGCGTGAGGTTATTCAGGCGAAAGATGGATCAATTTATCTGACAACTAGTAATATGGATGGCAGGGGCAATCCTAATATAGATGATGATAAGATTATCCGGCTCATTCCGAAAAAAAGTGATATTTAGAGAGCAAAAGAGAAACCACTTTGCTCATGGTATCATGTGAAAAATTTTTCGAGCTGCTCTCATGGATTATGCAACATCTTTCTTGTTCATTAATCCTACTTGCTTTTCTTTTGAAAAAAAGAAAAATAGGCAAAAGAAAACCAAATTGTGCTCACGTGGCCGATTGTATCTAATAGTGAGCTTGTTCCTATAGGGGTGATTGTAATAATCATAATTCTCAAACTAACAGTATTTTAATATGCTATTGCTACAGATAATAATCATAGAGAGCAAGAAAACAATGGCATTTATATTTACTTAACTTCCCAAAAGATATCTTTAGTAAGATGTCTTTTCTTATTTTCATAGAGAATTAATAGAAAAATTTTATCATTTTGAGAGTTATATAAGCAATATTGACAAGAAAATTCCATTATGCTAGTATTATCTGTAATTATTAGGCTGTAACTCCTATTGGTACTGTTGATTTTGTAATTTAGACGATTTCTAAGTGGTTAAGAGTACAGACTGTAAACTTGTTGGTGATTTGGAGACTTAATTCTCCACCAAAAACTAACTACTTAATGAATATATCAAGTTTTATGGTAAAATATTTTTTAATTACTAGAAAGGCAATTATAAATATGGAATATAGATTTCACATAGATATAAAAGAAGGATATGAAGACATGCTTATGCAATATTCAGAAATGCGAAGGCGGTTTTCAACGATACGTGATTTCAAAGCCAATCAAAATGACAAGGAAACTATATATGATATAGATTCCAACTATGGAGAAGGATGCATAAAAGTTTATAAACTAATGGGAAATGTAACACTTACAATTTTTGATGTAGTCTTCCACCATGATATTATAACAGAGTTTGATTTATCACAAGAATACTTTGAAGTAGAATACTGTGTTGCTGGTTGTTTATCCATAAAAGAGTCCAAGGTCGGCAATATGTGTTTGACTCCAAATGATCTTTCTGTATCAATGTCTCGAGGAACATGTGGTTCAGTAAGATATTGTGCCGGTCAGAAATATCAAGGGATCTCCATTACTGCTGAAAAAGGGACTATTGATTCTTATTTCGGAAGTTGTGGAATTGAACTTTGGGAGGATACAATAGAACAATTGGAAAATACACTTCGACAACAGTATTATCAAGGAATAAAAGTATCTCCTGAAATTGGAAATGTATTTTTACAAATATTCAATTGTAGTTTGCCTAAAAAATCAAAAATTTTATTTTTGAAAGTAAAGTAATGGAAATATTCTCGAAAATAGTATCCTATGAAATCCTCGGAACAGACATAATAGAGCAAGTATCTTTGAGTGAATTTGAAATCAATCAAATTAAAAAAGTACCAGAAATACTAATGACGAATTTATATGAACTTCCAACTGTCAGTACCCTATCAAAGCAATTAGCTCTTAACAGAAACAAATTGGCTAAAGGCTTTAAAATTGTATATGGAGACACTATCTTTAGATATCATCGAAAAATGTGTTTGCAGCGTGCTGCTACATTATTGCTGGATACAGATAGGTCAATTAATGAAATTGCTTTGGATGTAGGATACTCAAATCCAAGTAATTTTTGTTGTGCATTTAAAAGGGAATTTGGAATAACACCATTACAGTATAGAACTACATCACTTTAGTTTCCAATTGCTAAATATATAATTTTGTAATACTCACTTATTTGCAAGTTTTATTCTTAGATTTGTACAGTTTCTTAGTTTATCAATTTCTCTTTAAACTTAAAGCCACAGGGTAATACCTGTGGCTTTGTTTTGCTTAAGATAAATTTCAATTTTAAAAGTTAATAACTATTAAATAATAAATTCTTTGAAGTATTTTAACGAATATAGTATGAAATAGTCTTAAGTAAAACTTATAGTTACTATATATAAATTTTTCCTTCATATTAAGCTTACCATGGTTATTTTTTACATCTTCTTTTCAAAATCATCATGTTCTTTTTAATCTACTAAAGTTAGTAAAGATGATGAGGTAATTTGATAGAACATAACACATAAATATTTGTGATTTCAAAAGTTCTTTTATCAACATAAACAATGCTTGTATCAACATAGTTAGTAGATATTATTTCAGTATAATAGTACATGATTCATATGAAATTAAGAATCATTACCAGTAAAGAGACGAAAATGTAAATATATATGAAATTTATGTAGATTAGTGAAGCGTTTAGCCACCTAATAATTTTTTAAAGTAATGTAATCACTTCTTATAAAGCACGAGTAATATATTGCTAGTAAAAAATAATTAAAGAAATTATTTTGATTAAAACTAATTACCACTACAATTGTCAATTGTCCATTTATTAAAGTTGTGAATTGAAATATTTAAGGCAGTTTATCTATATATGCTACTTATTTAAAGAACTTAATTAAAGTTATAGGAACATTTTAAAGACACATAAATTAAGTATTATCAAAAATAGGAATTAGATTCTAATACTGACCAAATAGAAAATTGCCAAGTATTATAGATAATATTTATAGTGATTACTTGAACATATAACATAGTATATTCTTCTATTAAAATTAGTCATTGATAATTTTAATAGAAGACACAGATTATGTGCTTAATTATTACACGAATACAATTAGCGTTCGTCTAAATAAGGCGGCGAATTGAATTCTAAAAATTTATATTATTTACAAGACAACAGAATTACTTAGGAGGTAGGAAAATGTCAAAAAAATTTACAACGTTGTTTTTAGCAATAGCCTTTTGTATTTCTATGTTGGTGGGGTGCTCTCATACTGAGAAGGTGCAAGATAATCAAGAGCAAAGCCAAAATAATCAAGATGCAAAACTAAATCAAGAAAAAAGTGACGCAAAAGGGGGAAATCATTATCCTGTCACTATTAAAATGTATACGAATGAAGGTAAAGAAATAGAACAAACCATTGAAAGAGAACCTAAAAAAGTTGTAGTTATTGGAGAAACTATGGCTGAACTCATGATTGAATTTGGGCAAAAGGATAAAGTTGTTGGTGTAGGTTATCTTAATCAATCCTTTTCAAAATATGCTAATCAAATTAACCAGATGCCAATTATTACAGAATCGTGCAATTATCTAAAGAAGCTGTACTTGCATTGAAACCTGACATTATCTATTCCATATCTTCAGCTTTTAAAGAAGAATTATTGGGGGATATTTCTTTTTGGAATGACAGGGGTATTCAAGTACTTTCCGCTGTAAACTTTACAATAGGACGCAGCATCGAGGAATATTTTACGGAAATTAAGAATTTTGGAATGGCTTTTAATGTTAGGGGTGAGACCGATATATATCTAAAAGAGCAGAACTCTAGAATCAATAATGTTAAAAGGATAGCTCAAGGTGCTAAAGAAACTCCAAAGGTATTGCTTATTGGAAGTGCACGAGAAACCTATTATTACTATCCACCTTCTTGGTGCATTATTGATGAAATGATTGAAGGTGCAGGCGGAGAATATATGAAATTGTCAGAGAATGGATATATCGAGATGTCAATTGAGGCAATTATTGCTGCTAATCCGGAAAAAATTATTATCACAGAATTTCAGGAGCCTAACAGTGAGATGATAAAAAACAAACTACTTTCAAACGAAAGACTCAAAAATGTCAGTGCAATAAAAACAGGAAATGTAATGGTGGCAGAATATACAAATTCGATAAATGGTGGTCTTCAACTTGCTGATCTATATGAAGATGTAGCAGCATTTATTCATCCTGAATTATTTGGGGGAAGGGAAAAATGATATTAAAGATAAAACAAAGCGATAGGAAAGATACTTCAACAAATTTTGAGTCTGTATTAAAAAGCCGATATATGTTTAATTCAATAATCCTTTTATTAATTGTCACTATTGTATTTTCTATTATTATTTCAGTATCTATAGGGCAAGTGTCTATTCCTTTTAATGAATCCTGTAGAATATTGATTTATAAATTAACAGGTATACAAATTGGGAATCTTAGTCAACTTACGTCAGGAATGTTTGTAGATATTATTTGGCAGATTCGTTTTCCAAGAGTATTGTTAGCAATGATTGTTGGTTCAGGGCTTGCTTTATGTGGAGCTGTTATGCAAGCTTCTGTACAAAATCCATTGGCTGATCCATATATATTGGGTATTTCCTCAGGTGCTTCTTTAGGAGCAACATTTTCTATAATGATAGGTTTTGCTAGTACAAGTATTATCGGTGAGATGGGGATTGCTTTTTGGGCATTTATTGGAGCTTTAGGAGCTGCTATTTTGGTCTTGGTGCTCTCGAGTATTGGTGGCAAAATGTCTTCTGTCAAGTTAGTTCTTGCTGGAACAGTAATTAATGCGTTATGTAGTGCATTTTCAAATTTTATTGTTTATTTTGCAAAAGACTCAGAAGGAATTCGTTCTATAACTTTTTGGACAATGGGTAGTCTTGCTTCTGCCAAGTGGGAGGATTTACCCTTAATCGGAACGGTTGTGATGATAGCTATTATTTTTTCTTGTTACAATCAAGAATAATGAACACAATGTTAGTGGGCGATGAAGCTGCAGTTACTTTAGGAATTAATCTTAATTTTTATAGAAGGCTTTATATGGTTATTTCATCTATAGTTACAGGTGTAATTGTAGCAACATGCGGTATCATTGGATTCGTTGGTTTAATTATTCCTCATATAGTTAGAAGTGTTGTTGGTTCTGATCATAAGCGGCTTTTACCAGCAGGTATCCTTACTAGTGCGATTTTCCTTATTTGGACAGATATATTGGCAAGAACAATCATACCAAAAGGTGAATTGCCAATTGGTATTGTCACAGCTCTTCTTGGTGCTCCTATGTTTATGTATATGTTAATTAAGAAAAGTTACGGATTTGGAGGAAAATAATATGAATTTAAAAGTTGATAATATGCAAGTTGCACTTTCAGGAGCTGATATTATAAAAGACATTTCTCTCTATGTTGGTAGTGGACAATTTGTTGGTATTATTGGGCCTTTTAATGGATGTGGAAAATCCACTTTGTTAAAAAGTATATATAAAGTAATTAAGCCTAAACAAGGATCGGTATTTTTAGATGAGAAAGATGTTTTAAAATCTAGTCCAAAGTCAATTTCCAAAACAATGGGAGTTGTTGGACAATTTAATGATATGAGTTTTGACTTTACTGTATATGAAATGGTCATGATGGGTAGAACCCCTCACAAAAATTTAATGCAATCAAATAATAAAAGTGATTATGAAATTGTTAATGAAGCCCTTAAGAAAGTAGATTTAGTTTCATATTCAAATAGAAGTTATCTAACTCTTTCCGGCGGTGAAAAACAAAGAGTTATATTAGCTAGAGCTATTGCTCAGCAACCTAAATTTTTAATACTTGATGAACCAACAAATCATTTAGATATTAAATACCAATTACAAATTTTATCAATTGTTAAGTCTTTAAAAGTTGGCACTTTGGCTGCATTACATGATCTTTCTCTTGCTGCAACCTATTGTGATATTTTATATGTTTTAAAAAGTGGAGAAGTAATTGCAAATGGAGTTCCTAATGAAATTCTAACAAAAGAGCTTATAAAGCACGTATATGAAATTGATTGTGAAATTTATAAGAATCCTGTAACTGGTGGACTAGCTATTGCTTACAATCCTATATTAAATTGAACATAATTTATTTCAATAATTTAAAGATATATAGATTACTTTAAATTATGTGAAAAAAGAAAAAATGCTATTCTAGAAGACGAAATTTAAGTTTTTAACTTAAATAGATATTTGGAGGTGTTTGATTTGGAAACTGATATGACAAAAGGGAAGCCAATGAAGATGATCATTCGATTTGCAATTCCAATGTTTATTGGTAATTTGTTTCAGCAATTTTATAATATTGTTGATACAATTATTGTGGGTCGATTTGTGGGAAAAGAGGCATTAGCTGCTGTTGGTTCATCCTTTGCAATTATGACATTTGTGACATCTATTTTGATTGGGCTTTCTATGGGAGCGTCTGCACTTTTTTCTCAACTTTTTGGTGCAAAGCGATATGAAGAATTGAAAAAAGCAATTTCAACTTCCTTTATATTTATTTTTATTATAAGCATTACGCTTACGGTAATAACATCTCTATTTATGGGGCAAATAATTCAGTTGTTTCAAATGCCACCAGAAACAAGAGCATATGCTGCTGATTATTTGAGATTTATATTTGCAGGGCTAATTTTTTCAGGAGTTTATAATGCATTTTCTTTTTTACTTAGAGCTATTGGCGATTCCAAATCCCCACTTTACTTTTTAATTTTATCTGCTGTAATCAATATAATTTTAGACTTGGTTTTTACTATAATATTAAATATGGAAGTAACAGGTGTTGCATTGGCAACATTTATTGCTCAGGTATTTCAGCGGTTAGCTGTGCTGTGTATGCAATTAAACGTATAGATTTTATTAAATTTAAGCGTCAAGATATTGTATTTGATAGGCAGATGTTTAAAACAGTTGCTAGTTATTCTATTTTAACTGCTGTACAACAATCTGCATCAAGCTTTGGTATGATGATGATTCAAAGTATCGTTAATACTTTTGGTGCTATAGTAATGGCGGTACTTTGCAGCTGCTTCAAAGATTGATTCTTTTGCTAATATACCTATGCAGGATTTTGGTAATGCTTTTTCTACCTATGTTGCGCAAAATAAAGGTGCAGGAAATATGAAAAGAATTCGTGAAGGGATCCGTGGTGTTTCAAAAGTTATAGTTATATTTTCGCTGGCTATTTCTATACTGGTTTTTGTTTTTGCACCACAGTTGGTATTAATTTTCGTTAAGAAGGAAGCTATTGATGTTATTGAAGTTAGCGTGTATTATTTACGTATTGTATGTGTTACTTATACATTGCTTGGATTTTTACAAATGTTTTATGGGTTTTATCGTGGACTTGGCGAAGTTAATGTGTCTATTATTCTCACTTTTGTTTCCCAAGGAACTAGAGTACTCTTGGCATATGGTCTTGCAATAACACCTTTAGGATTTACTGGGATATGTTTAGCAATTCCTATTGGATGGTTTTTATCAGATACCTTAGGTATTTTTACGTATAAAAAAATTATGGGGAGAGAGGAAGGGATAGTAATTTAGAATTTATTAAGTTTATTTAATAGAGACTTTGACTGAAAATAAATTGCAATTACTTTTGACTTAAAATAAGTTATACCTAGATTATGTATATATTGCAAAAGACATCCTTATAGAGTGTCTTTTTGTAATATATGTAAGATTTGTGGGAAAATTTTCTCCTTAATATAATTTACAGTAGCAATGTTGACAGGGAAATGACATTATGTTAGTATTTATCTAGTAAACTTAATAATAAAATATTTACTCTTATCAAGAGAGGTGGAGGGAAACGGGCCCTGTGAAACCCGGCAACCGGTGCGTATGTACAACGGTGCCAATTCCTGCGGAAGTAATTCTGCAAGATAAGAGAGTGCAAGTATGTATATTTAGCCTCTTCTTATCTAAGAAGAGTTTTTTTATTTTATAAACGTAGTGAGGAGGAGATTAAGAAATGAGAAGATTATTTACTTCAGAGTCAGTTACAGAAGGACATCCAGATAAAATGTGTGATCAAATATCAGATGCGGTTTTAGATAGTATATTAGAGAACGATCCTAATGCTAGAGTAGCTTGTGAAACAGCAGTAACTACTGGTATGGTTATGGTTATGGGAGAGATAACTACTAATTGTTATGTAGATATTCCAAAGGTAGTTAGAAAAACTGTAGAAGAAATAGGGTATACAAGGGCTAAATTTGGATTTGATTGCAATACTTGTGCTGTATTAACATCTATTGATGAACAATCTCCAGATATAGCTCAAGGTGTTGATGAGGCAATAGAAAAAAGAGGACAAGAAAAAGAGGAAATTGAAGCTGTAGGAGCTGGAGATCAGGGAATGATGTTTGGATTTGCTACATCTGAAACTGAAGAATATATGCCTCTTCCAATAGCTATGGCTCATAGATTATCAAGAAGATTGGCAGAAATTAGAAAAAACGGAACTTTATCATATTTAAGACCAGATGGAAAAACTCAAGTTACAGTTGAATATGAGGATGAAAAACCAGTAAGAATAGATACAATAGTTATATCAACTCAACATTGCCCAGATGTTTCTCAAGAGCAAATTTATGAAGACTTAATGAAACATGTTATAAATGCTATAGTACCATCTGAATTATTAGATGAAAATACTAAATACTATATTAATCCAACTGGAAAGTTTGTTATAGGTGGACCACAAGGTGATTCAGGATTAACAGGAAGAAAAATAATTGTTGACACTTATGGTGGATACGGAAGACATGGCGGTGGAGCATTCTCAGGAAAAGATCCAACAAAAGTTGACCGTTCAGCTGCATATGCTGCAAGATGGGTGGCTAAAAATCTAGTAGCTGCAGGAGTTGCATATAAACTAGAAGTAGAACTTGCATACGCTATAGGAGTAGCTAATCCTGTATCAATTGAAGTTGATACTTTTGGAACAGGAAAGGTATCAGATGATAAGATTGTCGAAATAATTAAAGAAGTATTCGATTTAAGACCTGGTGCTATAATAAAAGAATTAGAATTAAGAAGACCGATATACAGACAAACAGCTGCTTATGGACACTTCGGAAGAACAGACTTAGATCTTCCATGGGAAAAATTAAGTAAAGTAGCTCAAATTAGAAGATATATATAGTAATAAAACCCTGTACTTGATTTAGTACAGGGTTTTATTTTATATATAATGCTACATATATTAATCATTAAATAGAAAATTGTTAATTTACATTTAAAAGGTTTGTAATGATTCTGAAATGGTAAAAATATATTATGAATAGGGTATATTATATTTAATTCACAATTTACAATGCAAAATTCACAATTAATGCAAAATTCACAATTATGGACATTTCTCAGCAGAATCTGAGAAATTTAAAATTGATTTATTTTTAAAGTGACATAGTCACTTTAATTAAAAGATCTATTTAAAGAAATTAATTTACAGAATTAATTTCAACTATAGTTGTCAATTGTCAATTCTTAATTCTCCATTGATTAAACTATTCCCTAGAGGTGAAGAACTAATTTTTCCCTTAATTGTGAATTGTGCATTATTTTAGGTTGTACATTGAAATACTTTAATAAGGCAATTAGATTTATCTATATATTGGGTTTAAAATTAGAAACCCTATAAGGGGCTATGTTATAATTAATCAAAAGAAGAATTTTTAGGAGAGATTTTCATGACAGATATAACAGGGATAATAGATGATATTGTCTTTAAAAATGAGGATAATGGTTATACCATTGCCAATATAAGAAATGGTAATATTAAAAAAACTATTGTAGGTATAATCCCTTATATTAGTGAAGGTCAGCATTATAAGGTAACTGGAGAGTGGGTAATTCATCCTAAATTTGGTGAACAGCTAAAAGTACTAAGTATTGAAGAAATTTTACCAAGTAGTATTTTAGGGATAGAGAAGTATTTAGCTAGTGGGGTTATCTCAGGAATAGGACCTGTTACTGCAAAAAAGATAGTTGATTTTTTTGGAGAAAGAACTTTAGAAGTTTTAGATAATAATATAGAGCGATTAAGAGAAATTAATGGTATAGGGGAGAAAAAAATTGAACTTATAATGAAATCTTATTCCTCACAAAAAGAACTTAGAAGCATTATGATTTTTTTTCAAACCTATGGAATCTCCGCTAATCAATGTATGAAAATATATAAAAGATTTGGAGCAAATTCTGTAGGAATTGTTAAAGAAAATCCATATATATTAACAGAAACTATATCAGGAATAGGTTTTAAAACAGCAGACAATATAGCAAAAAATTTAGGCATAGATAAAGATTCTCCTTTTAGAATTAAAAGTGGAATAAGATATGTTGTAAATGAATTTTGCCTTTTAGGAAACACATATATGCCATTAGAGAGGCTTATTGTTAGGTGTAAAGAGATTTTATCTGTTGATGAAGAAAACATTCAAAAATCCGTATATGATAGTGTTTTAGAAGGAAAATTAAAGATAGAGAATATATATGGAGAAAGTGCAGTTTTTACTATTCCATATCTTTATGCAGAATTGGGTGTAACAAGAAAAATTGTTGAACTTGCATCAAATTCCTATGATGAGTTAGAGGTTAATGGAGAAAAGGAAATAAAGTCTTTTGAAAAAGAAAATAATTTAAAGTTTGCAAAATCACAAATTGAGGCTATAAAAGGAGCAATATCTTATGGGGTTGAAGTTATTACAGGAGGTCCTGGCACAGGAAAGACTACAATAATTAACTGTATTGTTAGCATATTTGAAAAGGCTGGTATGAAGGTATTTATGGCTGCGCCTACAGGTCGTGCTGCAAAAAGAATGACAGAAGCTACTGGAAGAGAAGCCAAAACTATTCATAGACTTTTAGAGATAGGTGCAGGAGAAGAAGGTATTGAACTTTTGAGAGATGAAAGTAGTCCTCTTGTATGTGATGTTCTAATAGTAGATGAGGCTTCAATGATAGATATTAATTTAATGAATAACCTTTTAGGAGCAATATCATTGGGCACAAGATTAATAATAGTAGGAGATGTAGATCAACTTCCATCTGTAGGTCCAGGAAATGTGCTTAGAGATATTATAGAGAGTAATTCTATAAGGACTGTAAGACTTAATGAAATATTTAGACAGGGTAAAGAAAGTATGATAACAGTAAATGCTCACTTAATTAATGATGGTAAAATGCCTATGTTAAATAAAAAAGGTAGCGATTTTTATTTTATAGAATGTTATGATACAGAAAAGATATTAGAACAAATTATATCTTTAATAAATACTAGACTTCCCAAATTTAATAGATCATGGGATAAAACAAAGCACATACAAATTTTATCTCCTATGAAAAAGGGTATAGTTGGAATAGATAATTTGAATAGAGAGCTTCAAAATATATTAAATCCTCAATCAAAAGATAAATTGGAAAAGGAATTTAGAGATATAGTTTTTAGAATTGGTGATAAGGTAATGCAAACAAAAAATAATTATACTTTAAAGTGGAATAAATATAATACAGAAGACGAAGCTACTGGTGTTGGGGTATTTAATGGTGATGTAGGCTATATAATTGATATTAAAGAAGAAAATGATACAGTTGTAGTTAGTTTTGAAGATGATAAAATTGTAGAGTACGACTCTGTATTTTTAGATGAACTTACACTTGCCTATGCAATAACTATACATAAGAGTCAAGGTAGTGAATTTCCTGTAGTTATAATGCCAATGTTTATGGGGCCACCACTACTTATGAATAGAAACTTATTATATACAGGTATAACCAGAGCAAAACAAATGGTTGTTCTTGTAGGTTCGCAAAAAGCTATTAGTTTTATGAAAGATAATGATAGAACTTTTGAAAGATATTCAGGACTAAAATGGAGAATAGAAGAAATATTTGATATATGATTTGAGGAGATAACTATGGCTATAAATATAAACATGTTTAGAGGTAAGGAAGAAGTAAGTCAAGATATATTAAGATATTGTCGAAATAAACATGATAGATTAAATGTTATTTCTTATTTTTATAATACAGCTACAATTTTTTTAGCTACCATATTCTATTATTTAAATAATAGTAAATCTATAGTGTATATAACTAATGAAGTTGAAGATAAAATAGAGATTCTAAATCATATTAATAAAGAAAAATATGTGTATTTAAAAGACTCATCACAGGAAGTTAAAGATAAGATGATTATATGTAACTATAATAGGGCATTATACTTAGGTAATAGATATGATTTAATTATCTTTGATGATTTAGGATATATGCCACTTCAAGATAAAAAGAGTATAGAAAGAATTCTAATTGGGCTTTGTAGTGATAGTGGAATAGCTATTTCATATTCTATTGAATCTGTGTTTTTAAAGGATGATAATATATATTTTCCTATGAATAAGAATAAAACACCACTAATTGAACCAAGAGTAATTACTACGAGAATTAACATAAATGAAGATTTACCATTAGCAGCTTATGAATATTTAACTTGGGCTATATCTTTAAATAGAAGAACTATAATATATGTACCAGATAAGGTTAAAGTTCTAAATATTTATAGTTATATGGATAAATTAAAAAGAAAATTAACAGAAAATATATATTACCATATAAAAGACAAAAAAGATAAGACATATGTTAAAAAATTTTTATTTTCAAATAATAGTATTTTAATTACCGATGATTATGATGAGTTTCATGAAGATTTAAATAATATTAATGTAATAGTATTTTTTGCAGATGATAAAATTTATGATTATAAAACTCTAGTTTATATTACAAGTAAGGTAGAAAGAGCGGAATCATTAGAACGAGGAGAAGTGATTTTTCTTTGTAAAGAAGAAACACAAGATATACATAAGGCTAAATTTATAATGAGAGAATTAAATAGGAAAGCGTGGGAAGAAGGATTTTTAAAGTTTTAAAATATTTAATACATTGTATATCTTTAGTAATATATCCGACGAAAGAACAATGCATTATATGTAAATCTTATACTAAAGATAAAATAATATGTAATAGTTGTGAAAGCAAAATAAAGTTTATTAATAAGAGTTTTTATATAATAAGGGAAAATAAGAGATATAAATGCTATATTATAGCAAAGCATGATGACATTATTAAAAAACTTGTATTGTCTTTAAAATATTTTAATAATTATTTAGCAGCAGAGCTTTTAGGTAATTATATGAGTGATTTAATTGAGAAAGAAGCTTTAAAAGTTGATATAATTACTTTTGTACCTATAAGTAAAAATGTAAGAAGAAAAAGAGGATATAATCAAGCTAAACTTCTAGCTCAGGTAGCATCTTCTAAAATTAATAAACCTTGCTTAGATATATTAGAAAAATTCAAAGAAACTAAGGATCAAATAGGATTAGATAAGGAAGAAAGATGGAGCAATGTTTGTGATTGTTTTAAGTTTAATGAGAAGTTATGTATTAAGGGAAAAAATATTTTATTAATTGATGATGTTATAACTACTGGGGCCACAGCTGTAAATTGTGTAAAATTATTAAAAAAATTTGGAGCTGGAAGAGTATACATCTTGACTGCTTCAAAAAGTGTAGTATAATAATAAAATATGAGTCGGGTTTGTGGTTGAAAGTCGATGCCAGTCGCAGGCAAAACGATCCACGTAAGTTAAACAAAGTTTTAATGAGCATGGTGCGGCTTAGAAGTAAGTCCTGCCGTGAAAAACGAGAGGGTTAGTAGTGAGAGGGTAAATCTGGGTAGCGAAAGCTCCAGCAGGCGAGTGTGGGGTCAAAGACCAGGTCAAACGGCTTAAAAATAATGCTATGTGTACAATATTGTATACATAGCATTATTTTTTATTAAGAAAAATATAATTAAAAGTTTTAAAACATAATAATCCTTTTATGTAACTTATAATTTTTAAAGTAATTTAGTTAAAATAGAAAAATAATTTAGATTTTAAATAGAATAAATTTTACTAAAAATAAAGGTTATTCTATTTAAGATACTTACTATCATAAATGTATAAATAACTATAACCAATTTATAGATTTAAGCATAAAATAAATATGATAGGGGGGATATATATATGAATAATATAACATTGTATCCTAAAGCGGATATTTTTGTGACATCACAGTTTTTTAATGCTAATTTTTCAAATGTAAGATATTTATTTACAGGTAATAAATCGATAACTCAACCATTCAATAAATTGTTTAGATCATTGCTAAAATTTGATTTTAGTGATTTTGAGAATGAGAATGTAAAAATAGAAAAAGCCTCTTTATATTTATATGTAAGTCATAAGTTAGACATGCACTTATTTAATGAAGATATTAGACTTTATAGAAATGTAGAAGATTTTGATGATTATCTAGCTACTTGGAATCATTCCCCAAGTTATTCTGAAGATTTCTATTGTACTACTATGGATGATGTAAAAGTTGATTCTTATATTGAATTTGATATTACTTCATTTGTAAATGGATGGATTAATAATAAGTATCCTAATTATGGAATGACTTTAGTTGGATTAGAAAATGATACGGCTACTTTAATACAATATGATTCAAGTAGGAGCGACAATTCACCTTATATTGAAGTTGAATTTTATTATTATGATGAAGATGATGAATTAGAAGAGTATGGAGAAAGAAGTATCTCTAGAGGATGTTGTCATAATCATTGTAATCATTGTAATCACTGCATACAATGTGTTGTAGGTCCAACAGGTCCAACCGGTCCAACGGGAGCAACGGGAGCGACGGGAGCGACAGGTCCAACCGGTCCAACCGGTTCAGCAGGAGCAACGGGAGCAACAGGTCCAACCGGTCCAGCAGGCCAAGCGGGCCCAACCGGTCCAACCGGTCCAGCAGGAGCAACTGGAGCAACAGGTCCAACAGGTCCAGCAGGCCAAGCAGGCCCAACCGGTCCAACCGGTCCAACAGGTCCAGCAGGAGCGACAGGCTCAACCGGCCCAATTGGCCCAGCAGGAGCAACGGGTCCAACCGGCCCAACCGGTCCAGCAGGCCCAGCAGGAGCAACTGGAGCAACAGGTCCTACTGGTCCAGCAGGCCCAACAGGAGCGACAGGCCCAACCGGTCCAATTGGCCCAGCAGGAGCAACTGGAGCAACCGGTCCAACAGGCCCAGCAGGAGCGATAGGTCCAACAGGTCCAACAGGAGTAACGGGAGCAACAGGTCCAATCGGTCCAACAGGTTCAGCAGGAGCAACGGGAGCAACCGGCCCAACAGGCCTAGCAGGAGCAACAGGAGCAACCGGTACCAACAGAGGTCCAGCAGGAGCAACAGGAGCAACAGGTCCAGCAGGTCCAGCAGGTCCAGCAGGAGCAACGGGAGCAACCGGTCAACAGGCCTAGCAGGAGCAACAGGAGCAACCGGTAACAACCAGCAGGTCCAGCAGGAGCAACAGGAGCAACTGGTAGCAGGTCCAATTGGTCCAACAGGAGCAACAGGAGCAACTGGTCCAATCGGTCCGACAGGT
Organism: Clostridium sp. Marseille-Q7071; assembly: GCF_965112025.1. NCBI lineage: Bacteria > Bacillati > Bacillota > Clostridia > Eubacteriales > Clostridiaceae > Clostridium > Clostridium sp. Marseille-Q7071. The sequence goes on along the minus strand of NZ_CBCOPR010000001.1, from coordinate 228,550 downwards.
CCTACTGGTGCAGCAGGAGCGGCTGGAGCTCCAGGAGCAGATGGAGCTCCAGGAGCAACCGGTCCAGCAGGTCCTCCAGGACCAGCTGGAGCAGATGGAGCAGATGGAGCTCCAGGAGCGCCAGGTACACCTGGGGCAACAGGAGCAACAGGCCCAATAGGTCCAACAGGAGCAACTGGTGCAACAGGAACGACAAGGCCCAACCGGTCCAATAGGTCCAACAGGAGCGACGGGTTCAACGGGAGCAACAGGAGTGACTGGTACTCAGGGATTATCTGAATATGCCTATATTTATAATCTACTAGCTCAAGTTGTTGCATTAGAAGCAGATATAATCTTTAGTACTAACGGTGTTATTGTAGGTACGATTGCCCATACACCTGGAACATCTACAATTACTATTGGCACTGCGGGAGATTATGCTGTCTGGTTTAATGCTGCTGGTGTAGAACCAAACCAGTTTGCTGTTTTCCAAAATGGGGCTCCCGTTGCCGGGGCTATTTATGGGTCTGGTGCCGGAACTCAGCCAAACCCAGGTATGGTAATTGTCACTGCAGCAGCAGGTGATGTTTTAACTTTGAGAAATCATACAAGTGCTGCGGCAGTTACCTTGCAAACGCTAGCAGGCGGAACACAAATTAACGCCAATGCCTCTATATTGATTCAAAAGATTAGCTAAACCATACTTGTAAATTTCTTTGCAAGCAAGCTGGTCAAGGATATATAATAACAATATCCTAAATCAAATAGATCAAAACTGCACTACAAAGACTCGATGTGTGAAAGAATTATAATCCTTAAAAACCTAATAAAAATAATGGGGCTGTCTCAAAAGTAAAGCATTGAGATAGCCCAATCTCTATGCTTAGAAACCAAAAAGCAGATTCCTAAGAGCCTGCAAATTGGTGTAGAATTATATTATGAAAACAAAACTGTACAAAGACTATAGCAAAATGGCGGATATATTAAACCGGTATTGATGTGGGGTTTTATGATAAAGTGCTGTCTGCGCTTATAAAGAAATGCTTTTCTGAAAGAAAAAAGAGCAACGTTTGCGAAAAAATTAAAATTATTTTTTTGTCTATACTTGGCACTGCATAAAGCAACAGGTTCATGCGGATCAGGAGCAACTGGGCCAAATGATCTAACTGGAGCTGGAATAACCAGTTATGGATATTTTTACTCACCAGGTACAGCCCTTGGACTAGAAGTATTTTTAGGAGGAGCCAGCTTAACATTAACAAATAATGGTGTGGTTGTAGGATTGACTCATACACCAGGAAATGCACAGGTAACAGTGAATAATGCTAGTGATTATGAAGTTGAGTTCATAGTTGCTACAACTATAGGTGTTAATGCAGCCTTTGCAATTGCGGTAAATGGTACAATTCAAACTAATATTAATTATAGTGTTCTAGTAGCAACAGGAGAGGTTAGTGGACAGGGAATTTTAACATTAGCTGCAGGAGATCAAATAACTATAGTTAATAACTCGCTTATTCCGGTAACTTTATCATTAGCATCAACAGTATCAATTTCACTAACAGTTAAGCAATTAAGATAATATAATATTTTATATAAATTTAAAATAGCTCTTTGAACTTACAAAGAGCTATTTTTAAAAAAAAAAAAAATTTTTTACTTTTAATCTAATTAAAATTATTTTCATTAAATAGTTTTTACATATTAATAATTAAAAAATTTCAACATAGATTATAATAAAAATATCTATATGCAATTTATAATGCTTAAAAAAGGCATAATAGCACTGAAAAGTAATAAGAACTTAGTGCGTCTTATGCTATATTTTCTCATACCCACGCATATAATTATTATATCATAATTATAAATAAACTGCATTTGTAAAAGTCTATAGAAAAATATAATGTGAAAGAGAGTAAAAGACATGTAGAGGGATATTAGCTTTATGTTTCAAAAAATTCAAAAAAATTAAATTGAAAGTAATCAGCATAAGTATTACAATATTGATACAAACTAAATATGGAACATGAGTGCTACAAACTCTAGAAAGGGGTTGTAATTATGAAAGTAAAATCAATAGGTAAAAACATCGAATTAACAGAGGCACTAAAAGAAGTGGTAGACAAGAAAATCTCAAAGTTAAGCAAGTACTTTGCGGAGGATGTTGTGGCTAATACAACCTTAAGTGTTGAAAGAAATAAACATAAAATAGAGGTTACAATACCATTTAATGGTGTGACATTGAGAGCTGAAGAGAAAAATGAAGATATGTATGCAGCAATAGATTTAGTTTTAGATAAAATTGAAAGACAAATAAGAAAACAAAAAACAAAATTGCAAAGAAAAAATCATGGCGATTCATTAAGATTTCATAATATAGATGATTATGTTTATGACGATGATAATGTTGAACCTAGAATAGTTAAAACTAAAAGATTTGCAATAAAACCAATGTCTACTGAAGAGGCAATTCTTCAAATGGAACTTTTAGGACATGATTTCTTTGTATATAAGAATGGGGAAACATCTCAAGTTAATGTATTATATAAAAGAAAAGATGGAAATTATGGTTTAATAGAACAACAATTTTAATATTTAATATATAAAAAGCTGGTAGACACTCTACCAGCTTTAATTTAATTTTGTTCCAATTCTTTTTTAAAATGTTAAATTAAATTTACATTATTTTTTTAATAATTTTGAATAATATAACACAGAAAGTTGAAGGAAATATAAATAAATGCTATAATTTTAAAGTGCATATTTATTTACTATTAAACATAAAGATGAATTTACTACATATTATTATTAGCTTATTTGGGCTATAATTTTTATATGTTATAATATCAGTAGTTGCTAAAACCAGTTATACATAAATCAAAGTTTAGATGAAGAGTGAGGATGACGGTCATGAAACTTTTTGAAAAGATTTTTGGAACATATAGTGAAAGAGAAATAAAACATATTATGCCTATAGTTAAAAAAATAAACGAATTAGAAGCAGATATAGAGAAACTAAATGATGAACAATTAAGAGCAAAAACAGAAGAGTTTAAAAATAGACTTAACAACGGTGAAACTTTAGATGATATACTACCTGAAGCAGCAGCAGTGGTAAGAGAAGCATCTAAAAGAGTTCTTGGCCTAAGGCATTATGACGTTCAGTTAATTGGTGGAATTATACTACACCAAGGAAGAATTGCAGAAATGAAAACTGGAGAAGGAAAAACTTTAGTGGCGACTCTTCCAGCATACTTAAATGCTTTAACAGGTAAAGGCGTTCATATAATTACAGTTAATGACTATCTTGCAAAAAGAGATAGGGATGAAATGGGAAGAGTTCATGAATTTTTAGGACTTACAGTTGGAGTTATTATTCATGGACAAAGTCAAGCTGAAAAACAAGAACAATATGGTGCAGATATAACTTATGGAACAAATAATGAGTTTGGATTTGATTACTTAAGGGATAACATGGTTGTATATAAGGAAGAAAAGGTTCAAAGAGAGCTTAATTATGTTATAGTTGACGAGGTTGACTCTATATTAATAGATGAAGCTAGAACTCCGCTCATTATATCTGGTGAAGGAGAGAAATCTACAGAGTTTTATAGAGTTGCAGATTTCTTTGTAAAATCATTAAAAGAAGAATCAGATTATACAAAAGATGAAAAGGCTAACTCTGTTATATTAACAGATGAAGGTGTTGAAAGAGCAGAAAAATATTTCCATGTTGAAAACTATGCAGATCCAGAGAATATGGATATTCAACATCACGTAGTTCAAGCGCTAAAAGCTAACTATATGATGAAAAATGAAAAAGACTATATCGTTAAAGACGGTGAAGTTATAATAGTTGATGAATTTACTGGAAGGCTAATGGAAGGTAGAAGATATAGTGATGGTCTTCACCAAGCAATAGAAGCAAAAGAAAATGTTAAAGTAGAAAAAGAGTCTAAAACTCTTGCAACAATTACATTCCAAAATTATTTTAGAATGTATAAAAAATTAGCAGGTATGACAGGTACAGCACAAACAGAAGAAAGTGAATTTAGAGAAATTTATGGATTAGACGTTATTGTTATACCAACACATAGACCTGTTGTAAGAAAAGATCAGCCAGATACTATATATAAAACTGTACAAGGAAAATATAATGCTATAGTTAATGAAATAGCTGAAACTTATAAAAAAGGTCAACCAGTACTTGTTGGTACTGTAAGTATAGAGAAGTCAGAGATATTATCTATGATGTTAAAAAAGAAAGGAATACCGCACCAGGTGTTAAATGCTAAATACCATGAAAAAGAAGCGGAAATAGTTGCTCAAGCTGGACAAAAATCCATGGTAACAATAGCTACTAACATGGCTGGACGTGGTACTGACATAAAACTTGGAGAAGGTGTTGTAGACCTTGGAGGACTAAAAATAATCGGTACAGAAAGACACGAGTCTAGACGTATAGATAACCAGCTTAGAGGACGTTCAGGTCGTCAAGGAGACCCAGGTGAATCAAGATTCTACATATCATTGGAAGACGATTTAATGAGAATTTTCGGTTCTGAAAGAATAGCAGGAGTTATTGAAAAACTAGGGCTAACAGAAGATGATGCTATAGAGAGTAAGATGGTAAGTAATGCTATAGAAGGTGCACAAAAGAAAGTTGAAGGTAATAACTTTGATATTAGAAAGAATGTTGTTAAGTATGATGACGTTATGAATAAACAAAGAGAAATTATCTACAGTCAAAGAGAGAAAGTGCTTACTGGAGAAGATTTAAAAGATCAAATTCAAGGCATGATAGAAGATGTTATAGAATCAGCAGTTAAATCTCATATTAGTGGCGTTGAGGAAACCTTTGATGATGAACTTAAAAATCTTATAAGCTACATGGAAGAGTTATTTATAGAAAAGGGAACATACACCTTCGAAGAGCTTGAGAAAATGTCAAATGATGAGCTTAAAGAAAGTTTCTTAAAAGTTGCTAAAGAAATGTATGATTATAAGGAAGAGGTATTTGGCGAAGAACAAATGAGAGAAATAGAAAGAGTTATACTTCTTAAAGTTGTTGACTCTAAATGGATGGATCACATAGATAATATGGATCATTTAAAACAAGGTATAGGCTTAAGAGCGTATAAACAGCAAGATCCATCTCAAGCATATCAAATGGAAGGTAGCGATATGTTTGATGAAATGATCGAGAATATTAAAGTTGAAACGGTTAAATATTTATTCCATGTGAGAATAGAAAAGGCACCAGAAAGAGAAAGAGTAGCTAAAGAAACTTCAACTAATGAAGATAGTTCACTGACAAAAGTGCCTTTGAAAAAGAAAGAAAAGCCAAATAGAAATGACCCTTGCCCATGTGGTTCAGGACATAAATATAAAAACTGTTGTGGAAGAGGAGAATAATATTGATACTACAATTAGAAGAAGCATTAAATGAAGTAAATAATCTTAAAGAAAATTTAGCGGAAGTGAGGGTTTCTCTTTGACCTTGCATCTCTTAAAAAAAATCTTCATGAATTAGAGATGAAAATGCAGGAACAAAACTTTTGGGATGATGTAAATAGGGCTCAAGAGATAACTCAAAATGCTAAGGCTATTAGTGATAAAATAGAAAAATTTGATTCAGTAAGTGAAAAAGTTGAAGATTTGGAAGTTTTAATACAGCTTAGTATAGAAGAAGAGGATGAAAGTTCTTACAGAGAAATTAAAAAAGAATTTAAGGAATTAAGTGATATTGTTGATAAGTTTAAAATAGAAATACTACTATCTGGTGAGTATGATAAAAATAATGCTATTGTAGCCCTTCATACCGGTGTAGGTGGTAATGATGCTCAAGACTGGACAGAAATGCTCTATAGAATGTATACAAGATATTGTGAAAAACAGGGCTTTAAGGTTGAAGTATTAGATTATATACCGGCAGATGAGGCGGGAATTAAAGGTGTTACTTTGAAAATAAGTGGAGAATATGCCTATGGATATTTGAAGGCTGAAAAAGGTGTCCATAGACTTGTTAGAATATCTCCATATAACTCTAATGGTAAACGCCAAACATCTTTTGCTGGATGCGAAGTCTTACCTGAGCTTACTGAGAGCCAAGACATTGAAATAAGGCCAGAAGATTTGAAAATCGATACTTATAGATCTGGTGGGGCTGGAGGACAGCATGTTAATAAAACAGAATCAGCTATAAGAATCATGCATATACCAACAGGTATAGTAGTTCAATGTCAAAATGAAAGAAGCCAGCATACTAATAAAGAGTATGCCATGAAAATGCTTAAAGCAAAACTTATCGATTTAAAAGAAAGAGCACATAAAGATAAAATAGAAGATTTAACTGGAGAAGTTAAAGATAACAGTTTTGGTAGTCAAATACGCTCATATGTATTTCATCCATATAATCTAGTAAAAGACCATAGAACAAGTGTAGAAACTGCGAATATAAATGCTGTGATGGATGGAGAACTTGATGAGTTTATAACTGGATATTTAAAGCAAAACAAATAGAAATGATACCTCTAGGAACTTTACCTAGAGGTATTATTTTTATATAAAAAAATAATTAATATATTTATTTCATTATTTTCTTTTATATTAAAGATAAAGAAGATAAGTTTTATGGATAAGAACTATAGAGGTTATAAATGAATATTATAGAATTAGTATGTGGATATCTTTAAAAGATAATTATGTAATCTATTTTCTATAATATTAGATCAACATAATTCACCTATAGACTAGTTATTTCATTTAAGATGTATAACTTCAACTTGCATATATGCAAAATATATGTTAAAATATTCTAAATTTTGATTCAGGAGGAATAACTGTGATTTTAAAATATCAGTTAATAAATTACACAATTCATCATCATCATTATTAAGACTTGATTTATGGAAAAAAATTAGCCATAGATACAAGTCTATTAATGTTACTAGGATATTGTAACTATGGTGATGATAAGATAAATACTAAATTATCAGCTCTATAGGTACAGCACCTATAGGGTTTTTTTATTATAAAAATTTATAATTTATTGGAGGGAAAATAATGAGTAAAGAAATTGTAAAACCATCTATACTACCAGGGTTTATGGAATTATTACCACAAGATCAAATATTGTTTAATAAAATCCTTGAAAAAATACAAAAGGTTTATGAGAGATATGGATTCATACCTATGGATACGCCGGTGATTGAAAAATCAGAGGTTTTATTAGCTAAAGGGGGAGGAGAAACAGAGAAGCAAGTTTATAGATTCAATAAAGGAAGTAGTGACTTATCTTTAAGGTTTGATTTAACAGTTCCACTAGCAAGATATGTAGCTGAGCATATGTCAGACTTAACTTTTCCATTCCGTAGATATCAAATAGGAAAGGTGTATAGAGGAGAGAGAAATCAAAAGGGACGATTTAGAGAATTTTATCAATGTGATATTGATATTATTGGTAATGGAAAATTAAATATTATAAATGATGCAGAAATTCCAAGTATAATTTTTTCTATATTTAATGAAATAGGATTGAAAGAGTTTAAAATACACATAAATAATAGAAAAATAATGAATGGTGTTTTTGAGCATTTTAAAGTTTTAAATAAAGTAGAAGCTTTAAGAATTGTTGATAAAATAGACAAAATTGGTACAGAGGCAGTTGAGTCAGAATTAGAAAAAATAGATATTCCTATTGACAATATTAAAAAAATTATCGAGTTTATTAATATTAAAGGAAATAATGATGAAATATTAAATTCTCTTAAGAAGCTAGAGATTTCAAATACTTCCTATATTGAAGGAGTAGAAGAACTTTCAAAAGTAATCCACTATATGAGATGCTTTGGAGTATCAGATAAGAATTTTATTATAGATCTAAAGATTACTAGAGGATTAGATTACTATACAGGTACTGTTTTTGAGACTATGCTAGATAAGTATCCACAAATTGGTTCTGTATGCTCTGGTGGTCGTTATGACAATTTAGCAGAATATTATACTAAGGAGAAACTTCCAGGGGTTGGGATATCCATTGGTCTTACAAGACTTTTTTATCAACTAAAAGAAGCTGGAATTATAGAAAGTAAAGGAGTTTCAACATTAACAGAGGTTTTAGTAATTCCAGTAGATGATTCTCTAGATTATTCTATTAATGTTGCTAGTAAACTAAGAGAGGAAGGAATTATTTCTGAGGTGTATTTTGAGGAAGGAAAAATATCTAAGAAATTGAATTATGGAAATAAACTAGGTATATCAAATATAATTTTAATTGGAAGTGAAGAAGTGAAAAGTAATATATTAACTTTAAAAGATATGAATACTGGAAATCAGTATAAGTTAACTCTTGATAAAATAATAGAAAAGATTAAAAATTAGATAAACAATAAGAATTTCAAATTTATATGTGGAGTGCAAAAGGAAATAATAATCTATTATTTTCTTTTACACTCCTTATTTTAAATATTACTATTAGTAACATACAAAATAAGGTAAGGTTAAAAAAATAAGGTTAATATAATTTGAAACTATTCTAAATCATTATTTTATAAGGATATTTTAAACTATATTAAGGAATTTATAGGATTTTTAAAAGGTGTTTTTCTAGAGATGACAGAATATAGATGTTAAATGGAATTTAAGGGGGAATAGTTTTGAATGTTCTTGTTACATTAATGTCAATTGTATATATAATAGTTATTTTATGTACAATTGTTATGGGAGTATATGGTTTTATATTGTTTGTTAAACTTGCTCGTAGAGGGATTAAAGCCCTTGATATTTATATAGATGAAAAAATAAATAGTAAAGATAAAATTAATAATTAATTTTAGAAAATGAAGATGATGAAACAATGCATTAAAAAGTTTTAAAGTCATGTGATTGCCAAATGTTAATAGATAAACTAAGTATATTTACTAGAATTTTATTATGGTAGTAAAGAAGTTATTTATTTTAAATTTAATTATAAAGATTTCCATTTAAGAAATAGGATCTTAAATTTCTTAAATGGAGATTTTCATTCTTATTATGATTTCGTACTATTTAAAAGATCCTTAACATTTTTTGTTGCATCCAATAATGGACTAATTGACTTATCATAGTTTAAATTATCTATTATATTTGCTATAAATTGAGATATATCAACCTCTTTAAACCATTTAGAATCTTTAACATTTTGAGGAATGTAGGTCAGATTTGTTGAGTATACTTTATTTATTAATCCTTTTTCGTAAAACTCATTAAATTTATCAATACCCTCAGTGAATAATGAAAAGGTTGTTGATACATATATTTTTTCAGCTTTGTGCTTTTTAAGTTCTGTTACTATATCAAATATAGATTCTCCAGAAGAAATCATATCATCAACAATTAATATATTTTGTCCTTCTATACTTCTACCTATATATTCATGTTGAACAATTGGATTTTTACCACTAACTACTTTTGAATGATCTCGCCTTTTATAGAAAAGACCAATATCAAGACCAAGTACACTAGAGTAATAGATAGCTCTATCCATTGCACCTGTATCAGGACTTATTACAAGCATTTTTGTCTTATCTATAAGCAAATCTTTTTCTTCTTTTATAAAAGTTTTAAGAATTTCATATGTAGGATAAAGATTATCAAAAGATATTAATGGTACAGCATTTTGAACATTAGGATCATGGACATCAAAGGTAATTATATCACCAACACCTAATCTTTCTAGCTCTTGGAGGGCAATAGCACAATCTAATGACTCTCTAACCTTTCGTCTATGTTGTCTTCCAGCATATATTAGTGGCATTATAACAGTAATCCTTCTTGCTTTACCGCCTATTGCAGATAAAACTCTCTTTATATCTTGAAAATGATCGTCTGGGCTTTTATGATTCTTAAATCCAAACATTTCATAGGTGCAACTATAATTTCCAACATCACATAATATATAGATATCTTTACCTCGTACAGTATCTTCTAATACGACTTTACCTTCACCATTAGAGAAGCGAACTTCATTAGTAGGAATGAGATAAGATTTTCTACAAGTATTACCATCATTGAAATTATCGTATAAGTCATTTTTTCTTTTTTCTATTAAATAACTATCAATTTTATTGCCTAGTTCACCACTACTTTCTAAGGCTATAATTCCTAATTGTCCATGAGGAATAGAGATTGGTGAGTTTATATTCATAATATCATCTCCTTTAAGTATTAAAAGCTCTTTACTTTTCTTTTGTATTAATTTTCAATCTAGGTGTTTAAGAAATTAAAAATATAATCTCTAAAATACTATAATTTACAATTATTCGTTATTTATTTCATCTCCTCCAAAGATTAAATAAGCATATAGCTTAGCTATAAGCAAGAAAAATACTATAGTACCTAAATGAGAATTGTATTTATTGTAATAAATATATAATCCTCTATCAAAAATAAATAATATTCCTAATAGTATATTTAAAATACTTTGCAATACATAATGTTTAGAATTATTTTTTTTATGCAACAATTCTATTGATAGTTTTATTAAATAAGACAATGTTGCTATAGCATATACAATATAAGATATATGGTTAAAGGAAATTTTATCTACTATGATATACAATAAAGAGCCTACTAATAAAGATAAGGCTATACTTTCTATAACATAAATCTTAGTTTTATTCTTCACATTTTTTATTCCTTTAAATATATCTATTAGCACTAAAACTGCTAATAAAATCAATAAAAAATTCAATGTTTTTAGAATCATAGTTCAACCTCTCATAGCTTGATAATTTTCAAATAAAATATAATAGAATAATTTAAAAGTACTGTAGTATAGTTATTTATTCTTTATAAATTGTATTTATCCTTTAAAACACTAATAAGTTATAGAGGTGTGCACCATTATAAAGAAGCATTAGGCTATCACATGTTTTCTTATAATAAAAAACTAGCAATTTTATTGCTAGTCAACGATATAATTTAAAAAGTTACTTTTATTAGAATAAAAATTCTTATTTAATGTTCATGTTTTCTATAAAGATAAGAAAATAAAAATACACCTAATATGGATCCTGTAAATACTTGTTTATTATAATAAACTAAAGGATTATACTTATAATAATTTTTAATTAATTCCTGAGATATTACGTTAAAGCATCTTTTTATTGCATCTTCATCTATATATTCAACTTTATCTTCAAGAGTATGAATTCTAGATAAATCATAATCTGATAATGTTACTGCTTCTATATTATTTCGTCTAAAACCTTCATGGTCACTAGAATTTTCAAATAGATAATTAAAGTATATTTTTTCTTCTTCAAAAATTTTAGATAAATCTTTTATTAGTGAAGTTTCCTTAGTATCTTTATCCCCACCCATAATACAAAGAGGTACACCTTTAAGGCTCCCTATCATATCAAAGTTATAAAGCTTGCTTTCTGCAATTTTATCTTTATATTTATTTAAAAATTCATTTGAACCAATACAACCAAACTCTTCTGCATTAAAGGCTACGAATAAAATATCTCTATCAGCTTTTCCTAGCTTTTGAATATAATTTACCATTTCTAAAAGAAAAGCAGTACCGGAAGCATTATCTAAGGCACCATTATAAACATTTCCTAAGATATCTTGTCCCATATGATCGAAGTGGCAAGATAAAATAATAGGACTTTTTTTACTATCAGCACCTTTTATATATCCCATAACATTATTTACATTAGCTTGAGAAATTTCATAAGGTATATATACATATATAGAATTACCCATATTTAAAAAATCATTTAATCTTTTTAACTCTTGCATCTTCATCTTTATATATAAATCAAAAGGAGAATAAACCATAAAAGAACTTCTAAAGTTTAAGTCATCAGTATCTGTAGCATAAAACACTATTGAAGCATTATCAGTTTTAATAACTAAGGTTTCATTATTATTATTTTTAATATGACTTTTATCAAAGGTTGCTTCATTTACTTTAAAGTTAATAAAATCTTCTTTATACTCTACTCCATAATCAAATTTTTCAATTATATTATTATTACTATCCATTACTAATAATGAAGGATCATCCTCTAATACTTTAGGATATTTAATGCTAAAAGATTGTAAAAAAGAATCATCAAAAGGAATTAAATTATTTTTTATAAATTTATCTTTTATGAACTTTTCAGTTATTTGATTTTCTAGGGTTCCTGCCAATCTTCCTTTTAAATCATCATGAGATAAATATGCTATAGTTTCTTTAACATTTGAAGTATTAAAGTTATATATGTTAAAATAATTTTGGAAACTTAAGGAAGACAAAACAAGGGAAACACAAAGTAGATAGCGTACAATAATTTTTTTCATAACACTCTCCTAATAAAAATATTTCTTATTAATAATATGTATGTGTATAATAAGGTATGATAGGAAGTGTATAGATAATTCACAATGCACAGTTCACAATTAAGGAGGAAATTATTTTTAGCAAAATAATTTCTATTATGTGGCGAACACTGTTCGCCGCTACAGGATCAATTTTAAATTTCTCAGTAATCGCTGAGAAATATCTATAATTGTGCATTGTGAACTGTGAATTAAATTAAGTTGTGAATTATATTAGTAGTTTTTTAAAGAATTAATAATGGAGGTAAATGAATGAATTGTATTAATGAGAAACTTATAAAAGAACTTGGTTTAAGTAAAAGTCAAGTTGATAATGTTATAGAAATGTTAGATGAAGGTAACACTGTTCCTTTTATAGCTAGATATAGAAAAGAGAGAACAGGAGGTCTTGACGATATAGTTTTAAGAAGCTTTTCAGAAAGACTTAACTATCTTAGAAATTTAGAAGAAAGAAAAGAAGATGTTATAAGGCTTATAGATGAACAGGGAAAGCTTACAGAAGAAATAAAGACATCTCTTATAAAAGCTGAAACATTAACAGAAATTGAAGATATTTATAGACCATTTAAGCCTAAAAAGAGAACAAGAGCTACTATTGCAGTAGAAAAAGGATTAACTCCATTAGCAGAAGCTATATTTGAAGGTGAATTTAAAGGAGATATAGAAGCTTTAGCTAGCGAGTTCATAAATGAAGAAAAAGGTGTAAACGCTATAGAAGATGCACTAAATGGTGCTAAGGATATTATAAGTGAAAAGATTTCTGATGTAGCTGAGTATAGAAAGTATATAAGAACTTTAGTTTTTAATGAAGGCATTATTGAAACTAAAGGAGATAGTGAAGAAACTACACCTTATGAAATGTACTATGAATATAGTGAAGCTGTAAAATCCATTCCTTCTCATAGAATACTTGCAATTAACAGAGGAGAAAAAGAGAAAATACTTTCTGTTAAAATAAGCTGTGATATGGATAAGATTATAGAATATTTAAAAAGGCAAACTTTAAAACATAATAGTATAACTGATGAATTTATAGAAAAGTCTGTAGAGGATAGTTTAAAAAGATTAATATATCCTTCGATAGAAAGAGAAATTCGTTCAGAACTTACAGATAAAGGTGAAAATGGTGCTATAGATATATTTAAAGCAAATTTAAAAGCGCTACTTATGATTTCACCTATAAAAGGAAAAACTGTTATGGGATATGACCCAGGCTTTAGAACAGGATGTAAGATAGCAATATTAGATGAAACAGGGAAATTTCTAGATAATGTTACTGTTTATGCTACAGCATCCAGTGAAGATAGTATTAAAAAATCTATAAAAATCCTTAAAGAAATGGCTATAAAATATGATGTTGATGTTATTTCTCTAGGAAATGGTACTGCTAGTAGAGAATCAGAAGAGGTTTTAGCACAGGTTATAAAGGAAGTAAAAGAAGAGAATGGAAAGGATATATACTATGTAGTAGTTTCAGAAGCAGGGGCTTCAGTATATTCTGCTTCAGAGCTTGCTACTAAGGAATATCCTAACCTAGATGTAACTGTAAGAGGGGCTATATCTATAGGAAGAAGACTTCAAGACCCCCTAGCAGAACTAGTTAAAATTGATCCTAAATCTATAGGGGTAGGGCAATATCAGCATGATGTAACTCCTAAAAAATTAGATGAATCATTAAAAGGCGTAGTTGAGGATTGTGTTAATAATGTAGGAGTAGATCTAAATATAGCCACACCTTCATTATTATCTTATATTTCAGGAGTAAACTCTACCATTGCACAAAATATAGTAGCCTATAGAGAAGAAAATGGTAAGTTTAAAAATAGAAAAGAACTTTTAAAAGTAAAAAGATTAGGTGCTAAGGCTTTTGAACAATGTGCTGGTTTCTTAAGAGTTATGGAAAGTGAGGATCCACTTGATAATACATCTGTTCACCCAGAAAGTTATAAAGCAGCAAAAAAATTATTGGATATTTTAGGTTATAGTAAAGAAGAATTAAAGAAATTTAAGCTTAAGGATATAGATGAAAAAGTTAAAACTATAGGTGAAGAATCTTTAGCAGAACAAATAGAGGTAGGAGTTCCTACATTAAAAGATATAATAAAAGAAATTAAAAAGCCAGGTCGTGATCCAAGAGAGGAGCTTCCAAAACCAATATTTAAAAGCGGAGTAATTGAAATGTCTCAACTGAAACCTGAAATGATACTTATGGGCACAGTAAGAAATGTATCAGACTTCGGTGCTTTTGTAGATATAGGAGTGCATCAAGATGGATTAGTACACATAAGTCAATTAAGTGATAAATTTGTAAAGCATCCACTAGATGTAGTTAAAGTAGGAGATATAGTAGAAGTTAGAATACTAGAAGTAGATGAAAAAAGAAAAAGAATATCACTATCTATGAGAAAGTAATGAAGAAATAAATACTTAAATAAGACTTATAATAAAATTTGTATAAATTCAAATTTTATTATAAGTCTTTTTAAAATCTTCTTAGTTTAATATAAAAATAATCAAAATATTTTCTACCTGTATTATTTTCTTTAATTTACCATACAATATAGATGTTTACATAGATTTAAAATTGTTTACATAGATTTAAAATTTTTATATTATCAATCTTTAGTTTTAAAGAGCAAAATGGTGAATAATTGAGCAATATATCAAAAATAGATATAAATTTACGGAAATAGACTTTGATAAATTCAAATAGAAAATTAAGAAGATAATTAAGTTAAAATAGACAAATTTCGATATTGATTTCATCACTTAAAAGGAGTATTTTATATTTTGTTATGTAAAAAGAGAATTTATTAAAAGGTTTAAATTTATATAAAATAATAGAGTGTCTAAAATAACTAGTTAAATATAGGACGAATATTTTGCTGAAGATGCCTAGTTATAGAAATGAGGAAGGAGTTAATATGGGAGCATATTTACAAGGTGGAATTTGTTATAATATTATAATTTACAAACCAGATTTTGAAGATAGTAATTTAGAAGTTGATAAAGTTTTAAGAGCGTTAGATGAAAAAATTGATATGAGTTTGTATAATAAAAAAGAATCAGAAAAAATTATACTATATGTATTAAAAGAGGAAGTATTAATAGAAAATATAGAAGATTTTTTAAAGACTCAATTTCAATTCTATAATTTAGAAGATGAATTAAAAGAAGAAGTTTTAAATCCTATAAGAGAATGTGAAGATTTTGAAGAATTAGTAAGTTTAGCTAAAAAAAGAAATTATGATAATCTCGGTCATGGTAGTGTACTTGAACATATATATGTTGACTCAAAATATGATATTAGAGTTTGCTATGAATGTATAACCTTTTTTAAAGAGGGAAAAATGGTTCTTGAGAATAACACGAACTTTTTAGTGTACATAGAAAATTTAATTAAAATATCTTCAAAGTATAACAAATTAGGAAGTACAGTTAAAGTATTTATAGAATAGATAAATTTATTGTAGATATTGCTTAAGCTGGAATATAGATAGACTACTTTTAATCAATGGAGAATTGAAAATGGACAATTGACAATTTTGGTGGAAATTAGTTTTAATAAAACTAATTTCTTTAACTAATTTTTTTACTAGCAATACAATTGCTAGTTTTTTTCTTTTCAAATTACTTCATAACTCCAAAGATAAATTAATTTTAAATTTCTCAGCTATTGCTGAGAAATATCCAAAATTATGAATCGTGCATTGTGAATTGCGAAATCAATAGTACTTATATCTATGAAAACTGATTTTTATTAGATATAAAATATGATTAGAAGCTTTATGGCCTATTTGATTTATATACTTTAAATTAAAAAATAATCAATAATATGTATGTTTTTAAAAGAAAGTGACATAATATAGGAGAGAGGATTATAGAGCTCTGTAATTAGCTCGATTATATACGCAATAAATGAGTTTTAGTAAATAACTTTTGGTAGAAGTTATTTACTATTTTTTTATCTATCTTAAATAGGCATCTTCAAGAAATAACTAGTCAGTATGCTAGACTATTTTGTGCCACACTTCATTGTTAGAACCCACTGATAGTAGCACTATCAGTGGAACCTTCCTCTTTGTATGACACAAAATATTCGTCGCATCTTTGACTGGTTATTTATTTCAGATGCCTAAAATCTGATGAAATTTTATTATTTTTTATATCATTTTTGTTTTTCATTAGCGTTTTAATGTTCTCTTGTTTGTAACAGAAAATAGCTAATATAGTTATTGTGGTTATTGATGTTATTGAAAGAACCACGATGCAAAGGATGATATTACCCATTATATCACCTCCCGTAAGCTTTAATAAGCCCTATATACAGAGGAGGTAATTACGTATATAATATTGTATCTAAATTGTTATATCTAAATTATGGGACAAAATCTAAATAAATATTCAAATAATTATAACTAATTATCATTATTCTATTGAGGAATTTTTGATTTTGGTATATAATTAGATTGTGAAAAAAATATTTTGATACTCTTCAGGGCGGGGTGTAAGTCCCCACCGGCGGTAAAGCCCGCGAGCCGAGAGGCATGATTCGGTGAAACTCCGAAGCCGACAGTATAGTCTGGATGAAAGAAGATTGTGTAAGAATTATTCTGCCCTGACGTATTTTTATATGTCAGGTTTTTTAATTTTTATATGATTCCTAGAAGTTGTATAAATTTGGGAGGTATTTAAAATGAGAAAAAATTTTACATTAGATAAGATGATTAAACTTTCATTATTATCAGCAATTGCTTTTATACTTATGTATTTTGATTTTCCGGTATTACCGACTTTTCCATGGCTTAAGATGGATCTTAGTGATGTACCGGCATTAATGGGAGCATTTGCTTTTGGACCATTAGCTGGGGTAATAATAGAAGCTTTTAAGAATGTATTAATATTAATACTAAAAGGAACTCATACTGGATTTATTGGAGAATTAGCAAATTTTTTAATTGGGATTTCATTAGTTTGTCCAGCAGCATATATTTATCATAAGAATAAAACTATAAAAACAGCATTAATTTCAATGAGTGTAGGTCTTATATCTATGGAGATAGTAGGTGTGCTTGCTAATGTATTTTTATTAATTCCACTATATATGCCAGATATGCCACAAGGTGAACTAATAAAATATGTAATGTATGGAATAGTGCCATTCAATGGAATAAAAGCAGTAATAGTTTCAGCACTTACATTTATATTATATAAAAGAGTTTCTGTATCAATATTTAAAGTGGAACCTATGGCTAAAAAATTAGATAGAAAAATAAGCTAGGATTTTATCCTAGCTTTTTATATGTCGTGAATGAGTTATATTATCTTATTAATATTTTAGTCACTGTTAAAAAATAATAAATATTCTAAAAGGATTTTTTACTTACTGAGAAATTTATGAACATTTTAACATAAAATAAAAAACCGTGATGATTATTCACGATTCTTTAAATATCTCTTTTCCACATTATAAGTCCATCTTCTTTATTATCTTCGTAATAACCTTTTCTAATCCCTTCAACTTTGAATCCATGACGTTCATAAAGTTTTTGTGCTGCTATATTTGAAGCTCTAACCTCTAAAGTCATAGCAGTTACACCTTCATCTTTACATATAGATTCAAGACTATCAAGAATTATATGACTATAGCCCATCTCCCTATATTCTGGATGAAGAGCTATATTAGTTATATGAGCCTCCTCAAAAATAATCCACATTCCACCAAAACCAATAACTTTATCATTATTTTTTAAAGTTACATAGCGAGCAAATTTATTAGTTAATTCTTTTTCAATGGATTGTAAACTCCAAGGAATAGGAAAGCTTAATGATGATATTTCTTGAACATATTTAGTAGTCTTAGCATTCATTAATTCAGTATATAGACTATCCATTACTTTTCATTCTCTCTTCATATTCTCTTTCTGCTTGAGAAAGTCTTAAATAAATTGGAGCAGTAGCATATATATCATCTTGTATTCCATCACTTAAATATTTTATGCCTATTTGTCCTAAAGAAGCTGCTCTTGCTAAATTTAGATGGGATGGAGCGAAATTAATATTTTCTAATTCATTAGAAAGCTTTTCTTTAAATTTATAAGTTCCATCACCTATGAAATATATAGATTCATCTTTTTCCTTTAAAGTAGTTATAAGCTCATCAAGAGAAATTACCATAGGCTCAGTTAATGATATAAGATTGTTATCTTCAAATTTGTATAGGGCAGTATATACATTTCCTCTTAAAGCATCCATAATAGGGCATATAAGTCCATTAGCATAGAATAAGTTATTTGCTAAACCGTCCAGTGTAGAAACACTTATAAAAGGTTTTTTAGAAGCTTGAACCAACCCTTTAATAGTAGCCATACCAACTCTAAGACCAGTGAAAGAACCAGGACCTTTAGAAACTACAAATCCATCTATATCATTTATATTTAATGAGGTATTTTTTAAAACCTCATCTATCATTGGCATAAGAATTACAGAATGTTGTTTTTTATAGTTAAAGTTTATTTCTCCAATTAATTTATCATCTTCTAATATAGCTACAGTAGCACATTCTGTTGCACAATCTAAGCTTAAAATTCTCATAGTGTTAACTCCTTTATATAGTCATATCTTAAACCAGTATAATTTATAGTGACTCTTCTGCAACAAGAGCCTAATTGTGGAATTTTTTCTAAAACAATTGTTAGACTATCTTCAGGGATTAATTCTTCAATATAATTTGCCCATTCAATAACACTAACTCCATCACCAAAAATATATTCATCAAAGCCAATGGCTGCAATTTCGTCAGAATCATTAACTCTATAAACATCAAAATGGTAAAATTTTAATCTCCCATTATCATATTCATTAACTATATTAAATGTAGGACTTGTAATGTTGTCCTGTATATCTAGTCCCTTTGCAATACCTTTTGTTAAGTGAGTTTTACCCGTACCTAGATCACCTATAAGGCAGATAATATCCCCACTATTGCAAAGCTTACCTATTTGAACACCTAGTCCTTCTGTCTCTTCTATAGTATTAACGATAAATTCCATTAAGTTCACCTCATTTAATATTTTAGCCCAAAAGCAATAAAAAGAAAAGGCAATAGACAAAGTATTGCCATAGTAGTTGTAAACTATAACTAAAAATAAATATTATTAAAATGTCTTTGAAAAATAACTAATTATTTTCTGAAGGCACATTAGTAGAATTTTTTTGAGCCTTAGCAATTAAAGTATCTTTCATATGCTTAACTGCTTTTTTACATATAAATCCATTGCTAGCCATATCATCTAGTATACTAAATGCTTCATACATATACATTCCTTTTCTATAAGGCCTATCCTCTGTTAAAGCTTGATAAATATCACAAACTCCTATTATTCTAGCTTCTTCAGAGATTTCTTCAGCTTTTAATTTTCTAGGATATCCTTCACCATTAAGTTTTTCATGATGATTACAAGCCCAATCACATATATCAGATATTTCCTCAATTCTATCTAATATTAGCTTTGTGTAATAGGTATGAGATTTAATAATTGAAAATTCCTCATTAGTTAGTGAGGTATTTTTATCTAAAATATCATTAGGAATAGCCACCTTTCCTATATCATGCAAAAGTCCTGCAATTTTCATCTTTAAGCATTTAGAATCACTATATCCAATATGCTTTGAAACCTCATAAGCAAGGTTTGCAATACCTCTAGAGTGGCTTGCAGTAAAAGAACTTTTATTGTCTATTATAGAAGCAAAAATATCTGCTATATATTCAAATTCTTCTAAAGTAACATAAGTAATATCTTTAGGTAAAATATCTTGTAATATAAAAGGAAAGAAAGGTGTATTGTTTATATCTAGCCAAAAACTTTCAGCAGGACATATCTCTAAAAATGCCTTTACTATTTTAGGAGAAAAAATTATTCCTTCATTTTTCTTAACATATTCTATTATTTTATCTTTCTGCATATAAAAAGGTATAGCTTCATCATATAAAATTTCTACAGAATCTGCTAGTCTTATGATTTGACTTTCAATAGGAGTTAAATAATTTTTCAGTTTCATTGCTCCACTACCATCATAATTTTCATGATGATATAAAATGATATCATACATATGGATAAACATAGGGATTTTTAATATCATATTAGCACCTTCAATACAGTGCTCTTTTATATATTCTTTAAAGGTATGAGCTTTATCAAAAATACCTTGACATCCAATATCATGGAGCATAGCTGATATATATAAGTTTTTATATGATTCATCACTTAACTGTAACTGTTTACCTATTCTTAATGAAATATAAGTTGTTCGATTAGAATGATGAGAAAATTTCAACTTAGTGCTATTATTACTATCTATATCTTCCATCATTTTTAATCCCATATCAGAATTAACCATAGCTAAATCAAGAGCAATTGAAAGTGCGTGAACTATTTTATTTAAACTAATTTTCATAAATCAACCCCACTTAGGCATCTGGGGGAAAATAACAATTGAAAGATGCCGTATCCTATATTAAATATTTACTCAAATCAAACTATATTTATGTAAAAAAACTAAACTTATATAAATATATTATCATAGAGAGTACCAATTAATGAACATTTTATTATAATTATATATTATAACGATAAAAATACTTAGGAAATATTTAAAAATTCTAATAATTGATATATAATATTCATGAGTACCTTAATACAAGGAGGGATAAACAATGTTTGTAAGCAATTTAATGTTGACAAGAGATAAACTTATAACTGTTACGCCAAAAATGACAATAGGTGAGGCGTTAGAACTTATGGAAGAGCATGGATTTTTATCAATTCCAGTTGCAGAAGAAAATAAGTTTATTGGAGCTATATCAAAAGAAAAAATATACACTTATTATTATGAGAAATGTGTAGAAAGAGAATGTTTACTTTCTGATTTTTTAGTAGAAAACGTTATGAGAACTGATGTACCAACAATAAAACCATTGGAACAAGTTGAAGAAGCAGCACACTTCTTAGAAACTAGAAGTGTTTCATTTATAGCAGTTGTAGATGAACGTGGAGATTTTAAAGGTATAGTAACTCACTATGGAATATTCCATCAATTTACTGAACTATTTGGATTAAATAAAGGACATCGTTTAGCAATCATAGCACATGATATTCCAGGACAAATATCAAAACTATCTAAGATTATTACTGAAAATAAAGGAGACATAATAAGTTTTGTTGTTGTAGATCCAAAGAGCAAAACAGAAGTTAAAGAAATTGTGGTAAGGGTTAGAACAGAAAACTTTGATGAGATATTATCAAAAGTTAAATCCTCAGGTTTTAATGTGCAATAATAATTAAAATATGGATAAGCTTAAATTAGGAGTTTAAAAAAAATAACAAGATAAAGAGGTTAGCCTATTTTATATAATATAAAGCGTTAGGGTTTGTTCGTAGTGATGCTATGAGAAGGATTTGATAACGTAGTATAATGGAAAATAGGCTAACATACTGGATTGTTATTTTTTAAGAAACTATAAAAAATTTATAAGAAATGAATTTAAATTTTTCATTTGAAAGCGGAAGTAATTTTGTAAAATTGGATAAATCACTTTAATAAAATTCATATTGTATTTATAAAAAGAATGTGATATAATTAATCTCGTTATAGGGGTATGGCTCAATTGGTAGAGTAGTGGTCTCCAAAACCATTGGTTGCGGGTTCGAGTCCTGCTGCCCCTGCCAAGAACTCAGTAAACTTTGTTTTACTGAGTTCTTTTATTTTATTAGAAAATCAATATAAGTTATTTAATTTTAGAACAGGTATATTTCTATATATAGATATGCTACCTTAAAAATTGATGTATAGTTGAATATAGCTACACCCTTAAGTATTTTAATTCACAACTTAAGATAATGCACAATTCAAAATTCACAATTAAGGTTGAAATTAGTTTTAATCAAACTAATTTCTTTAATAGATTTTTTTATAGAAGTGACTATGTCACTTTAAAAATAAATCAATTAAAGACTTCTTCCAATAAAGGAAAAGTATCAAAAATTCTTCATTCTCAATAGCCAATTCTCAATTGTATAAGGGTTTCCCCGAGATGCAGTATAGCTCGGAATAATACTAATAAACTTAACTAGTACTATGGAGAAACTACAGCTGCTAATTTTTCATAAAAAGCGACTATATTACTTTAAAAATAAATCAATTCTAAATTTCTCAGCTCTTGCTGAGAAATATCCACAATTGTGAATTGTGAACTGTGAGTTGTGAATTCAACAGTTTCAGCTATGATACTAAAAAAGACCAATTATTTTCATGTATATTAATTTTAGAGCTGATATATCTATAGGTCATTGTTTATATTAGTATAGAAAATTATATAATAGAGCAAATATTTTTAAAATTCTATATTAATTATTGTTTCATTAATATATGACAGCATAAGACAATAATCCCGAATATTCTTTTTATTTCAAATTCATGTTATAATCATTTATGTACAATCTATAATTTAATATATTTATAGAGATTATACTTAATTATTAGGAGGTAAAGTATGAGTACTTTAATTAATACTAAAGTAAAAGATTTTAATTTAAGATTTGCGGAAGAGAAAGATATTCCTTTAGTTCTAGAGTTTATTAAGGAATTAGCAGATTATGAGAAATTATTACATGAGGTTGTTGCTACAGAAGAAATTTTAAAAGAATCATTATTTGAACGTAAGGTAGCAGAAGTTGTAATTGGAGAATATGAAGGTAAACCAGTAGGTTTTGCATTGTTTTTTCACAATTTTTCAACATTTTTGGGACGACCAGGTATTTATTTAGAAGATTTATATGTAAAGCCAGAAATGAGAGGAAAAGGATTTGGAAAAATACTACTTTCATTTTTAGCTAAGCTTGCTGTAGATAGAAATTGTGGTAGACTTGACTGGTGGTGTCTTGACTGGAATGAGCCGTCAATTAAGTTTTATAAACAGATAGGAGCAGTTCCTATGGATGAATGGACTGTTTATAGAGTGCATAACGAAGCATTGTCTAATTTGGCAGAAAATTTTAATAATTAAAATCAATAAGACGTAAATTAAAGGGGTTATTTTTAATAACCCCAATTATCATAACTATATTGATATCTCTATAAAATAATTAAACTTTTTACAGAGATATCAATTGTGGATTAATTATTCTGTAAATCCTTTTTCTTGCATATTCTTTTGATTTAGAAATAATGCCATTCCTGTTTTCATTTTCTTAAAATTCATTTTTTCATAGAATACTTCCTTACCAGGTGAAGCATATAATATAAAATTACATTGAGGTAAGCTTTTGGTAATATTATCTATAACTATTCTTCCAATTCCTTTGCTTTGATATTCTGGTAATACAGCAATATCATAAATTGCAGCTTGATAGACTCCATCGGAAATAGCACGACCAAAACCAACTAAAGTATCATCATCAAAAACAAATACAACTGCATGGCTATTCTCAAAAGCTTTTTTATGTATCTCGCCTTCAAAATATGCCATTCCAACTCTTTTTAAAGTTTCAGATACGTAATTCCAATCTATATTTAAGCAGTCATATTGAATTCTAAAATCCATAAGATTCCTCCTAATTTTAAATATTTTCTTAAATATTTAAATGTCTCTTCTTAAATTTATAGTTTGTATTTAGATATATATTTTAAATTATTATACTACATATGAAAATACAAAATACATTATAAGTAATGAATAGAATATGGCAAGTAAATTGAAAAGAGAGTTAATCAATGGAAATCTGTAAATAGAAAATTGAGATTAAAATTAGTTTTTTCACCTCAGGGGTTTAACTTATAATATAACTGCAGGTTAGATTTTTGTAGTTATTTTAAAGTTAATTAAGACTTATAATTTTCATATAGGCCCCAGGGGTGAAAAGCTCGTAATTGCCTATTGTCAATTCTCAATTGCATAAGCTATTTTTGATTTCTATCTAAAAATTCTAATATATCACCATAGACTTCTTCTTTATTAACTTCATTTAATATCTCATGTCTTGCATTATCATAAAGCTTCATGTCGACTTTTTTAATGCCTACATCTTTTAGACTATTTTGAAGCCTTTTAACGCCTTGTCCCATTAATCCTACAGGATCTTTTTTACCTGCCACTAATAATATAGGTAAATTTGGAGGTATTTTACTTAAATTTTCATGTTTGTAATTGTTTTTAAGTCCTTTTAACAAATGATAAAAATATGATGTGGAATGTATAGTGCCACACATAGTATCTTCAAGATATTTATCCACTTCCTTAGTATCTCTTGTAAGCCAATCAGAATTTGTTCGATTAGGCTTAAATTTACTATTAAAATTTCCAAAACTTAATTTATCCATAAGAGTAGCGGGAGCTTTAGGCCCTTTTTTCTTCATTTCCATTTTAGCTACCAATGTCCCAAAGGAAAATTTAAGATTTTGTTTTCCATTACTTCCAGATAAAATTAATGCTTTTAACTCACTGCCATAAAGTTCACTATATCTTAAAGAAATAAAGGAACCCATGCTGTGACCTAATAAGAATACAGGCAATTTAGGATTCTCTTTTTTTATTATATCTGTTAATTCTTTAAGATTGTCTACCATAAGATGAAATACATCACCTTCACCCATGTATCCAAGTTCATTAGGACTTGTTTTACCATGACCTCTATGGTCATCAGCGTAAACGATATACCCGTTTTCGTTTAGAAATCTTGCAAAATCATCATATCTTCCTGCGTGTTCAGCCATTCCGTGAACTATCTGTACTACTCCTTTTATTTCTGATTCTTCTGGAGTCCATTTATATACATGTATATCTTTTTCTAGTTTATCCTCAAAATAAAAATTGCCTAATGCCAATGTAATCATCCCCTTTTAATTTTATAAAAATAATAATTAGAAGATTTTAATATCCCAACTATTATGGAAACCTATCTTCTTATTTGATGGAAAATGTATCACTCATCTTTGATTAGCTATTTTTCTTTATATACACTATTGTAATTTGCTACAATGAATTTTGTTATTGTTTCTATAGGTATTTCATTAATTTTAAGGATATTTTGAATTAAGAAACCATCTATTGTAGCAGAAATTAATGAGGCCATTGCATAAAAGCTATTATCATTTTTTTTATATATTTTCTTTAACCCCTTAATTATAGCTTCTTTGCTATAGTTGTAGTTTTCCTTAAAGTATTCCTCAAGTTTTTTATTTCCCATTAATGCCTCGCTTATAAGATATATATGGAGTTTTCCTCTAAATTCTTGAGACAAAATAGATTTGTAAACTGTAGATAAAATTTCTTCAGGGCTACTTTCATCTTCAATAGTTTCTATCCAGTTTACAAGTTGATCAGTTAAGGCTTTAAGATGCCTGTCTGCTATATCATATATCAGTTCATCTTTAGTGGGATAGTAGTAGTAAAGAGTGCCTTTACTAATTTCACATTCTTTTGATATATCTGAAAGACTGGTATTTTTAACACCTTTTAATTCAATAATTTTTGTAGCTTTTTCTATGATAATTTCTTTAGTGCTTTTTTCCATAAAAAACCTCCTATCGGTCGGCTGGCTGATTGTAAAATGATTTTACTGCTAACTTGGGTAATTGTCAATAATTTATGATAATGAATATGGATATATAGATATATCAGCTCTAAATTTAATCTATCTCTGAAAATAATTAGAACTTATTGATATTGTCACTAAAACCACCAAATTCAAAATTCACAGTTCACAATTCACAATTTCGGATATTTCTCAGTGGTAACTGAGAAATTTAGAATTGATTAACTGTAGCGGCGATCAGTGTTCTTCATATATTATTGAATAAATATTAAACTATAAGGCGTATTAAAAATAACTGATGAACACCGTTGACATCTACAATAAAACACTAGCAATCGCATTGCTAGTTAAAAATTCATTAAAGAAATTATTTTGATCAAAAATAATTTCCACCTTAATTGTGAATTTTGCATTGTGAATTGTGAATTGAAAAACTTAAGGGTGTAGTTATATTTAGCTATATATTAATTCTTAAGGTAGTTTATCTATAAATATACAACGAGTAATAGATTTAAGAGCTATTGCGATAAAAATAAAAAATATAAAATAAAACTTAAATTAAAGAGTTATAAGCATTATACTTATAATAATCAACTGTAATAGTATTATATAAGCTTTATAATAGTATAAAGTACCATGAAAGTATTCTGAATATTTGGTAATATATAATAAAGAATACTTTTGTACATATTAATCAAGATTATTAAGAATTTAACTAAAGTATCTTAAAAAATAATTAGTTAGTATGCTAACCAATATAACTATTTTAAATTTATTTAAAAGTTTATTCTTAAAGGAGAAGTCTTTACAATTCTCAATTCTCCATTGAATAAGGGAGTGATGTAAATGAATAGTGAACCAGAATATCATATTAGATTAAGAGATAAATGTTTTGAAGAATTTCCTACCTTGGAGACAAAGAGATTTATACTTTACAGATATAATGAAATTTTCTTGAAAGATATAGAGGCACTTTTTTCTGATAAAGAAGTGATGAAGTATTCTGGCACGGAGATTATAGATGCTAAAAAGCAAGCAAATATGTATTTAGAGAAAGTAGAAGTGATGTATAAAAATAAAGAAGGTATTAGGTGGGTTATAGTTGATAAAACAACTAATGAATTTCTTGGTGATATAGGGCTTTATAATATTGATTTATATTCAAATAATACTGAGATAGGATATACCATTGTTAGACATCATTGGAGAGAAAAAGTTGCCAGTGAATGTATAGAAAGGCTCCTTAAATTTGCCTTTAAGGAATTATATATGAATAAGATTATTGCTATGATAGATAGAGACAATTTTCCATCTATAGCCTTAGTGAAAAAAATAGGTTTTTGTGAAGATGGAGTATTAAGAGAACACTATTATAATTATGAAATGGGTGAATATGGCAATATAAGTGTATATTCTATGTTGAGAAAAGAATATATGAAACGAAATTAAAAAATATTGGATTTTCTATAAAAATAAAGACTATTTATGATAATAGTCTTTATTTTTATAGAAAGTATTAATTTATAAGCTTTCCATAAAGAAGTATATTTAGGATGTTAAGAAAAGAAAAATGTGATATAATACTCTAAACTTTAAGCAGTATCTTTAGATTTCAAAATAAAGGTAAATTTAATAAAGAAATAGAATTATAGAAAAATAAATGTAAACTTAGGGTATATGAAAGAAAATAACTAGTTAAAGATGGAAAGTATATTTTGCGCCATATAAGGAGAAAGGTTTCCATGATAGACAAGCTGTCACGGATTTCTGATGATGTAGTATGATGAAAAATAGACGAGCATACTGACTAAATATTTTTGAATATGCTTTAAGTGAAATTATTTATTTAAAGATGCCTAAATTGATATTATAGAGCTAGAGGGGGAGAATTAAATGAGAATAGTATTATTTATGATAGTTCTTTTATTATTATATACTCTTTTTTATAATGTTTTAGGTCCAAGTATCACTTTTTTAATTATGTCAGTTATATTTCTTATTATGGGAATATTATTTTCTTTTAAGAAAGAATTTTATGATAAGTATATTAAATTTGTAAGTCCTAAGTTTTATGATAATTTTAATTTAAAAGATAAAAAATTTAAAGAAAGAAATAGAAAAACTAATATTGCGTGCTTATATTTACTATCAATAGCCACATTGATGAATTCAAGGCTTTGTTCTGCAATTAGCCCAGAATTTACAACGAATTTTGATTTTAGAAATATTTTGATTACAGCTATTTTTGCATTTATAATATATTTCCTTAGTTCCTATATATTTAAAAAGAGTAAAAACAATGCTCAATATGTAATATTTTCTGTATTATTAGGCATTATTGCTGCAATAATCATAGGGATGTTGATATTTAGAAATATAGAGATATTTTAAAATAAAGGTTGAAACATAATAAACATGTAAATTAGGGGGAGAGTATCTTGGATAGGCTATCTGAAATGCCTAATATAGGCAAAGTCTTAGAGAAAAAATTAATTGATGCAGGAATTAAAAATGCTGATGAGTTAAAAGCTATAGGAAGTAAAGAAGCATTTATTAAAATAAAAAATATTGATGATAACTCTTGCTGTAATATGCTATGTGCATTAGAAGGAGCTGTAAAGGGCGTAAGATGGCATGATTTACCACAAGATATAAAGCAGGATTTAAAGCTCTTTTTTCAATCACTTAAATAGATGATTGATTAAATAAATTTAGATATCTTTAAAAAAATGATAGATTAGCATGTTAGTTTAGTTATATCATATTTGGCTGTTGAAACCATTTATAAACTATGGTGGAACTTGATTAAGGTGTATCTAAGAAATTAAATAAAGGGGGAAAACTAATGTATATTGGTGAAAAAGTTAAATTAAGAGAGTATAGAAAAGAAGATATAAAAAAGGCACAGGAATATATGAATGATGGAGAAATTAGAGGTTTGTTAGCTCCTAACATACCATATCCATATACTTATGAAGATGAAGTAAAATGGTTTGAAGGTTTGTCAGCAAATAAAGATCTATATAACTTTGCTATAGAAACTTTAAATGATAAAAAATATATTGGCGGCTGTGGTATAAATAATATTGATTGGAAGAATAGTGTAGCTACAGTTGGAATATTTATAGGAGATAAAAGTTACTTAGGTAAAGGCTATGGAACAGATGCCATGAAAGTTCTTATAAATTTTATATTTGAGGAAATGAATATAAATAAGATAAAGTTAAATGTATATTCCTTCAATGAGAGAGCAGTAAAAAGCTATGAAAAATGTGGATTTAAAAAAGAGGGATTACTTAGAAAAGAGATATTCAGACATGGCAAATATCATGATGAAGTTGTTATGGGAATTTTAAGAGAGGAGTATTATGGAGAATAAAACTTTAAAATTAGATAAGAAATTTTAATATTAGCATTATATTAAGAAAGAACCCTTGTATAAACAAAGGTTCTTTTGTGAGTTTACAAAAAAATATTAATCATATGAATCAAAATCAGCTTCATCGTAAGTAATATCATCACTGTCATTAAAACACATATATATGCTTGAATCTATATCTACTGCACATTGTGGGCAAGCAATTATGAATTTCCCAAAGAAACCATCAATTTTACATAAATCTTCTGATGGACAGAGCTTGCCACATTGCTCACATTCTTTTAAATCATCATTAGTATATCTGTCACCTTCCCAATCATCATCAAATAATTTATCTAAAGATTCCATGTTAGTCCTCCTTTATTCAACTTAATAGTTATATATTATCTATCTAGAGATATAAACATTACATTGAAATGTCGATAAATAAATATTTTTATCTTAAATTATGTACAGATATTTTATTCTTTATTCTTACTATTAAAATTTAAAAGATCTTTGATTATATATTCATAAAGCTACTTTAAATACAATATAACTAAATATTCTGAAAAGTTTAAGCATTTAAGTTTGAAGGATTATATAAGTTCATAATCATTATGTCATAAGAAAAATAATTATGAAGAAATTCTATTATTAAACTATAAAATAAAATCACATTTAAGGTTTACTTAAATATGATTTTTACATATAATAAAAATAGGCATAAAAATCCCAATTATACATTTTATATTACATAATAATTATATCATAAAATAAATGCTAATGTCAATAGGTATTTTAGAAAATATGGGAGAGTGAAAGAATGAATAATTTTGAACCAGACAATCATGATGAAATTCTATATCTTGAGAGTACATTAGGCTTTATAGAAAAAGAACTAGAGGAAGAAAAGGAAGAGTTAAATAGCAGATTAAGTAAAGTTATAGCTTTAGGAAAAGAGATGTGGGAACAAACATCCCATTCTTCAAATGATTTTGATAAAATTCCAGAAATGAACCAATACCTTTTTGCAGTAAATAATCAAACACAGAGTTATGAAAGTACATTGAAAAAAATAAAAAAATATGAATGTATGATAAAATCCCCTTATTTTGGACGATTTGATTTTAAAGAAGATGATTTTGATGACACAGAAAAAATATATATCGGTATCTATAATTTAATGGATGAAGAAACAAATTCAATTTTAGTATATGATTGGCGGTCTCCTATTTCTAGTATGTTTTATCAATGTGAGGTTGGTAGAGGCTCATATAACTCACCAGTTGGAATAATTTATGGTGATATCTTAATGAAAAGACAGTATAAGATTGAAAACTCAAAACTTAAATACTTTTTTGATAGCAGTATAAGAATTAATGATGAAATTTTACAACAGGTATTATGTAATAATTCATCTTCAAAGATGAAGAATATTGTTGAAACTATTCAAAAAGAGCAAGATATAATTATTAGAGATACTGAAAATCATCTTTTAATTGTGCAAGGAGTAGCGGGCAGTGGTAAAACATCTATAGCTTTGCATAGAATCGCATTTTTACTTTATATAGGAATGGAGTCAAAAATAAATTCTAACAACGTTATAATAATTTCTCCGAATTCTATTTTTAGCAAATATATTTCTGGTGTTTTACCTGAACTAGGAGAGGAGAATGTGGAACAAATCACTTTTGATGATATTATCTATAAATTTTTAGGAAATAATTTTAAATTTGAAAGTAGAAATGATCAACTTGAGTCTCTAATTCTTCTTAATAATCTTCAAAAATCAAATGTAAAAATGCAAAGTATAAAATTTAAAGGTTCTAAAGAGTTTATAAAACTTCTTGATAGATTAATAGAATATTTTGAGCATAATTTAATTGAGTTTGAAGATGTTTATTATGACGGTAAAATTATTGAAACAAGACAACAAATAAAGAATCAATTTCTTAATAATAAAATTGGTATGTCAATAGCAAAACGACTTAGAAGAATTGAAAATATCATATTAAATAAAATTCATCCTTTAAGAAAGATAAGGGTTGAAAAAATTGAGAAAATTGTACAGAATAGTCCTAATCATGAATTTGAAATAAAATCCTTTAGTAGACTACTTTCTATAAAAGAATCAAAAGTGTTTATGAAGAATATCCATAGATTCACTAAAGTTGATTATATGAACCTATATAAAATGCTTTTTAATAAAAATGATATTCTATTAAAACTTTCTAAAGGATTGAAGCTTCCTAGAGAGATTGAAGAAATAATATTAGAAACTAAAGAAAATCTTAATAATGGACACATTTGTTATGAAGATTGTGCACCACTTTTATATATTAAATTAAAACTAGAAGGTAATGAAGAGTTTTCTGAAATTAGGCAGGTAGTTATTGATGAAGCACAAGATTATTATCCACTTCAATATGAGGTTTTTAAGCTTTTATTTAATGTGGCAAGGTATACGGTGTTAGGAGATTTTAATCAGACACTTGAAAAATATGGAGATAAATCCCTATATAATGATATAGAAGAAATACTACATAAGAAAAAATCAGTGAAACTTTTTTTAAATAGAAGTTATAGATCCTCTATAGAAATAAATTCTTTTTCTAAAAAAATATTAAATATTAAAGAGGATTTTATTTCTTTTGAAAGACATGAATATGAACCAGCAATTACATTCAAAGAAAATAAAGAATTAATTTATGAGAGTATCATAAAAGATATTGATTACTACTATAAAGAAGGCTATGAGTCTATTGCGATCATTTGTAAAACTCAGCAAGAGTCAGAGGAAATTGAAGAAGGATTAAATAGATTAATCCATATTAAATTATTGAATATAAAAGGTGGTGAATTTGAAAAAGGTACTTTAGTTATTCCTGCATATATGGCAAAAGGATTAGAATTTGATGTGGTTATTATATATAATGCTTCAAAGGATAATTATACAAGTGAATTTGATAGAAAGCTTTTATATATAGCCTCTACGAGAGCGTTGCACCGACTAGTTGTATATTATACTGGAGAAAAATGCGACTTCATTTAATATATTACACCTTGCCAGCTCTAAATTTAATATATACGTGAAAATAATCGGTATTTTTTGATATCATAGTTGAGCCATTGAATTCGCAATTCATAGTTCACAATTGTGGATATTTCTCAGCTTCTGCTGAGAAACTTAGAATTGTGAATTTAATAGTTTTAGCTAAAATACTAAAGAATAGCATTTATTCTAATATATACATTAAATTTAGGATAAGTATATCTATATGTGTAAGGTGTTAATTTTTATAATAAAAAGGGATTATAAAAGATTTATTGAATTTAAATAGTAAAATTTTGTTAATATAACTTTAAGTGAAAGAGTAGAATTTATATGATTAAGGGAGATTCAATATGAGGAAAGCAGCAGATTTATTCATAAGTCTTATTTTATCTATTTGGACATTTTTAATTTTTACATATAAGATGATATTATCCAGTGATATTCCAGTTTCTATTTCTTTAGAGGAACTTATAAACTTTATAATAGGAATATTAATATATACCATTATTCAGTTATTTTATATTAAGAAAACAAAATTATACCTATTAAATTTAACTCTATTAATTGTGCCAATAACATTTTGGGGGATTGCATTATCACAAGCATTAACTTATAAGTATCACGTTTATGGCACTATCTCAGGTATAATTGGATTTTTATGTACATCAATTATTGTTTTATGTTACTGTAATAAAATATTTGCTAAGGGCAAAAAAGCAGAGATAAATTGAGTTGTTACATTTGAATATTGATTAAAAGGGGGTTAGCTATGATTAAAAAATTAAATGAAAGCGATAATTTAATAGTTATGGAATTCTTAAAAGAAGAGACGGAATTTAATCATTATTTAATAAGCGATATTGAAGAGTTTGGATATGATGGAGGATTCCAGGAAGTCTATGGAGGGTTTAATAACAATAAATTGAATAGTATTCTTCTTAAGTGCTTTGGATTTATTATGGTATATGCTAAGAATGAATTTGATGTAAAAGCAATGACAAAAATTATAAAGGGCTTTGGCAATTTTTATATGCTAGTAGGGAAAGAAGAAGTTGTTTCAAAATTTGAAGAAACTGTTTTACATTTAGAAGCTCCACAAAAAAATTACTATAGTATTTTACGCAGCATTAATCCTAAATTTAAAGCAAATAACAATATAGTAGTTAAAAGAGTTACAGTAGATGATGTGGATAGGATAGTTCAATTAAGAGATAAAATTAAAGAATTTAAGGGTGAAAGTAAAAATTTTAAAGAAATGCTGTTAAAAGATTTTGAAACTAAAACTGCACGAGGTTACTATGTAGAGATAGATGGTAATATGATATCTTACGCACAAACCTCTATTGAAAATAGTTTCTCTGCAATGATAGTAAATGTAATGACAGAGGAAAAATATAGAGGATATGGTTATGCTTCTGCTTGTTTAAATATATTATGCAAAGAACTGTTGAAAGAAGGAAAAACTCTATGTCTTTACTATGAGAATCCAAAAGTAGGGAAAATTTATAAAGAAATCGGGTTTGAAGAAGTAGGTACATGGAGTATGTACAAAAAAATAAAGGATAAATAAGTTTTATTTAAAAAATAAAACTTAATGAATTTACCCCATAATTTTTAAAAGATTTAAGCTATTTTTATAGAAAATCTATTTTTCAGAGTATATTTTAATTTTCTCATTGTATCCCTATATATTATATGCTACAAAGACTTAATATAAGGAATTATTGAATATAATTGTTCTTTATATTGAGAAAAAATTTTAGTTCTATGATAATAAATATATAGAATAGGGGGTACATATGAAAAATAAAATTAATTCACGAAAAATATATTTTATTTATATATTTCTAGTTTCATTATTTCTTACTGTAGTATTTACTAGTAGTAGCTTATATCAGATTAATAATGTGGGTTTAAATCCACTACAGCTCATAATAGTTGGAACTGTACTTGAAAGTACTTGTTTTATTTTTGAGATACCCACTGGCATATTAGCAGATTTATATAGTAGAAAACTTTCAATAATTATAGGAGTAGCACTAATAGGAATAGCTTTTGTAGTTATGGGAAGTATTGAGATGATATGGACAGTAATGCTATCACAATTTTTATGGGGAGTAGGATTTACCTTTATTAGTGGTTCAGATATAGCATGGATAAGTAATGAATTAAAGGGAGAAAATATTGAAAATGTGTTCTTAAAAGGGATGAAATTAGAACAAATATCATCTGTTTTAGGTGTTATCATAGGTGTATACTTAGGTAATTTTAATTTAAATATACCTATTATTTTTGGTGGAGTAGGGCTTTTAATTTTAGCCATTTATTTATATATTTTTATGGATGAAAGACCTTTTGAAAAAATAAAAAGAGATGAATTAAGTAACTATGAAAAAATGTTTGCTACTTTTAAAGAAGGATTGAAGCATATTACAAGTAATAAAGTATTAAGTATGCTTTTAATTGTAGCTATATTCTATGGACTTCACAGTGAAGGCTTTGACAGACTTTGGATTATACATTTGGTAAAAGATATTGGAATACCTAAAAATATAAATATTAATGAAATAAGTTATGTTGGAATAGTAAACATTGTAGCAGCATTAATTAGTATATTTTTACTAGATTATGTGGACAAAAAATTAGAAAAGAAAAATACTGATAAAAAGATAATATTGTTATTTGTTTTTAATTTAGTTACATCCTTAAGCATTTGTGCTTTTGCTTTTAGCATAAA
Source organism: Clostridium sp. Marseille-Q7071 (assembly GCF_965112025.1). NCBI lineage: Bacteria > Bacillati > Bacillota > Clostridia > Eubacteriales > Clostridiaceae > Clostridium > Clostridium sp. Marseille-Q7071. The sequence goes on along the minus strand of NZ_CBCOPR010000001.1, from coordinate 193,448 downwards.
CTTTATTTGCGGAATAACTTTTTATTGGATTTCTATAATATTTACAAAATTAAATGCTCCATTATATAATGCTATAATAGTTCGCAATTCTCATGAGAGTTATCAAGCGACTATTATTTCGACTTATGGGCAGATTAATTCTTTGGGACAAATTATAGGAGGGCCAGTTATAGGATATATAGCTACAAAGTTTTCTGTGGGATATGGACTAGCGGTAACATCTTTTATGCTTCTAGTAGTAGTTTTTATATATTTATTTATGAGCATTAGCAAAATAAAATAGATTATTTAAATAATAAGCTTTTAATAAGCTTCACTTTAGTAGAATAGATTATATTAATATGTTAAAATTTACATATATATTTTGAAGGGAGAGGTTCAAATGACAGTCAGCAAATATCTAGAAATAGAGGTTAGAATTCTATAAACAGGGAATAAACCTGTGAAATCTAGAATATTTACATGAGGTTTTCCTTGTTTTTAGAGTCTATTTACTAATGGACTTAAATAGGGAGGATATAGTATTGAGTTATATAAATGGAAAAAATGTTTTACCTAAGGAATTATTAGAAGAGATACAAAAGTATGTGGAAGGTGAAATCATTTATATACCCAAAAAAAGTAAGAAGATTTCTTGGGGTGAAAAAAGTGGATATAGAAAAGAATTAAATGAAAGAAATAGCAAAATAGTTTCTCTTTTTAATTCTGGATTGTCTATAAATAAATTATCAACACTTTATTGCCTATCAGAAGATAGTGTAAGAAAAATTGTTTTTAAAGCTTGTAAGTAAGATTCATTTTTAAAGATTTTACTGTAAAAAGCTATTATTAAATAATTAAATAAATAGGGGGAACATAATATTGAGTTATTACGGAAACTTATGTACACAAATTTATGATTTAGATAAGCCGACAGCAGACAAAGAACAATTAGATTTTTATATGAGTTATGTAACGGATAAGAAGATGAGAATATTAGAACCTATGTGTGGGTCAGGTAGATTTATCATACCTTTTCTAGAAGAGGGATTTAATATTGAAGGATTTGATATTTCAGATGATATGTTAAATTCTTGTAGGGAAAGGATGAAAGCTAAGAATTTAAATGGGAATGTTTTTAATGCGGGAATTCATAATTTTCAGACAGAAACTAAGTATGATTTAATTATGATACCTGCAGGTTCATTTTCATTATTGCTTGATGAAGAAATTGTTGTATCAAGTCTTAATAGATTAAAAGATAATTTAAATGATAATGGTACTTTATTACTAGATGTATTAACAACAGAATGTAAAGCAGAAGAATGTGATAAATGGGAAGAAACAAATAGAATAACTAGAGCTGATGGTAAAGTTATAGTACAATATTCAAAATCCCATTATGATAAAATAAATAAAATCATTTCTTCTCCATTAAGATATGAACTTTTAGATGGTGATAAAATAATTGAAAGTGAAGAAATGGATTTTTCTATGAGATTATATGATATCAGTGAATTTGAAGAGATTTTAAGAAATGTAGGATTTAAACACATAAAAATAATAAGAAACTGCGGTATAGTTTCAGATCCAGATGAAGAAAATGTAGTGTTTGAATGCAGAATATAAATTTTATTTAAAATTTAATAATTTAATTTCATATAATTAGGGTATGAAATTTTTAAAAACTAGCAATTTTATTGCTAGTTTTTATAGCAAGAAGCCATATAGTATTTATTAAGTTCAAGTTAAGTAGGGAAATATTAAAAAGTTATGATAATTTTTATAAGAGTTTAAGTTTTGGGAATAGAGGGTGCAGAGATGGGAATTTTAGAAACGGAAAGGCTGATATTGAGAAAATTTTCCCCAAATGATTGGAAGGACTTATACGAATATCTTTCTCAAGAAACAGTGGTAAAATATGAGCCATATGATATTTATACTGGAGAACAATGTAAAGAAGAAGCAATATATCGTTCAAAGGAAGATGATTTTTGGGCAGTTTGTTTAAAAGAAAATAATAAATTAATAGGAAATATATATTTTAAGCAACAAGAACCTAAAGAATTTGCTACATGGGAAATTGGATATGTTTTTAACTCTATATATTATGGAAAAGGCTATGCCACAGAAAGCTGCAAGAAAATTTTAGATTATGGATTTAATAAGTTAAATGCACATAGAATAATTGCTATGTGTGATCCTGAGAATATAGCTTCATGGAAGTTATTAGAGAGATTAAATATGAGAAGAGAAGGGTATTTGCAAAAGAATGTATTTTTCAAGTATGATAGAGAAAGAAAACCTATTTGGAATGATACATATGAATATGCAGTTTTAGCAGATGAATGGTTAACTAATATTGAGTAATCTCAATATTAGTTGTTTTACTATATCTTTTTATTTTATTGCAAATTAAGAGAGGGAAGATATTCTCTTATAAGAATTCATAGAATAACTAATAATTTTGGATGCATGAGTTCTCAAGGGACTTTGTTAATATAGCATAATACAAAACAAATTAAAATAGAACTAGTTATTTTTTGAATATACATAAATAGGAAGGAGGTTAATTTGGTGAAGGATAGTATTATATAGGATTTCTTAATTGAAATTTAATTTATACATTATTTTAATTTTCATAGCAGATTTTTTGCTTTGAATTAAAAATTAAGAATTATGGTTAAAACTCCACTGTCAATGCCTTTGGAGTTTTTTAGAATAAATTTCATCCTATATAATAGTAATTGCTAAAGATAATATATGAAGATGAATATAAATATTTTATTAACAGAAATTATAGAAAAATATAAAAATTTATTAGGAGAAAATCTCGTAGGAATATATCTTCATGGCTCATTGGTTATGGGATGTTTTAATAGTGAATCTAGTGATATTGATTTTCTTGTAGTTGTAAGAGATAAATTAAGTTTTAATATTAAAAGGCAGCTTATAGATATTTTAATAGATTTATCTGATTTCGCACCTAAAAAAGGATTTGAAGTTAGTGTGATTTTAGAAAAGTATAGTAATAATTTTGTATATCCTACTCCTTTTGAACTTCATTATTCAAAAGAGTATAAAGAGAGATATATAAGAGATAAGGAATTTCTTTGCCATAATGGAGACGATGCTGACTTAGCAGCACATATAACAATAATAAATAAAAGAGGACGCTGTTTGTATGGAAAAGACATAAAGGAAGTTTTCGGTGAAGTTCCTGAAAAATATTATATAAATTCTATTTTAAATGATGTTGAAAATGCAATAGATGAGATAGTGGAAAATCCAGTATATATAATATTAAATTTATGTAGAGTCCTTTATTATTTAAAGGAAAGAGTAGTATCTTCTAAACATGAAGGTGGAAACTGGGGAAAAGCAAATTATAAGATTTATGAGAACTTAATACAAAAGGCATTAAATATATACAATGGAAACTTTGACGAAGAAAAGTGGAGTGGAGAAGAACTTAAAAAGTTTGCAATGGATATGATAGAAGAAATAAACAAAATTTATAAAAGATAGTTTATTGTTTTAATTAAATATAAGGGATGATTTATAATTTTTTAGACAAGCTGTTTATAAATTTTATATAAGGGACGGTTCTAACTTTTTATTGAAACTAAAAAAATAGACAAGCAGTTTATTGATTTTTAAAAGTTTTGATGAACCGTCCCTAAAACAGGAGGATTAAATGATTTATTATAAAGATGATGAAATTAAGATAAGGGATATTTGTGGTGAAGATATTATAAGTCTTTTTTCATGGAGAATAGATAAAGAAGTAAATAAGCATGATCCAAGACCAATTCCTCGAAATACTAAAGAATTGATTAAGGAATGTATAGAGTGTGGTAGAAGATTCGATAATGAAATAATTAATGAAAATATAAGCGATAGAAAATATAAATATTTTATGATTACAAACTGCGAAGACTCTCCTATAGGTTTTGTAAATTTTTTTAGTATAGATAGAGTAAGAAAAGAAGGAGAAATGGGCATAGAAATAGGGGATAAAAGATATTGGAATAAAGGTATTGCCTATAAAGCAGTAAAAGTGGCAACTGAGTATATATTTAGTAACATGGATATAAAAAGAATATATATAGAAACTAGCGAAAATAATATACCTGCATTAAAATTATTTAAGAAACTTAATTTTACAGAATGTGACGAATATGTAGAATATGAAGGTTTTAAATTTGTTGTTATGGATAAAAGAGTCTAGGGACGGTTCATAATTTTTCATTAAAACTTTAAAATTTTTAGACAAGCTGTTTAGTGATTTTTGCAATTTTTAACGAACTGTCCCCTAAATATATTAAAATAATTGAAAAATGAGGTAGCTGAAATGAATGATATATTCAAGAAAATAACAAGAGATGTAACTTTAACAGGAGACATTAGAAAAGATTCATATAATCTTCTTATGAAACATAATAAAATTATAATAGCAAATCATTCATTGAGGGTTGCAGAAAAAGCTAAACTTTTAGCTAAACAATTTGGGGTTAATGAAAGTTTAGCTGAGATTGCAGGACTTTTACACGATATAAGTGGCGTTTATCCAAATGAAGAAAAACTAGAACTTTGTAAGAAACTTAATATAGAGGTTTTATTAGAGGAAGAAAAGTTTCCAATGATTCTTCATCAAAAAATATCTAGGGTTATGGCTACAGAAATATTTAATATTAGTAATGAGGAAATTTTAGAAGCTATTAGTTGCCATACTACATTAAGATCCAATGCTTCTCCATTAGATATGGTTTTATTTATAGCAGATAAAATAGAGTGGGATCAAAAAGGGGCGCCACCCTATATTAATGAAGTGGAAAAAGCCCTTAATACATCATTAGAATTATCCGTATTTAAATTTATTAAATATCAGATGGATAATAAAGAAAATCTTAAGGTTATACATCCATGGCTATTAGAAGCTTATTTATATCTAGAAACACAACTGTTATAGTATTAATTTATATGAAATAAATTTTAGGGGGATATAAATTGATTAAAGGAAAAAAGGTTATTATAAGACCACTTGAAATTGGGGATGAAGAATACCTATATAGATGGTGGAATGATGAAAGTATGATGGAGCATGCTACTCTTGCCTTTGGTACTCTTCAAAGTAAAGAAAGAATTAGATTGAGCATATTAAAAGAAATAGAAAATAATGAACTTTATCCAGAAAGAAAGAGATTTTTGATATTAAGAAAAGAAGATATGATGCCTATTGGAGAAATTAATTATAATGGTTTTGATAGCAGAAATCAAAAATCTGAATTTGGAATAAAAATTTGTGAAGTTGATGAACAGGGTAAAGGCTACGGCATAGATGCATTATATCATTTTATAGATTTTATGTTTAGGTTCTTAAATCTAAACAAAATAGAATTAACTACAATGATAGATAATAGGAGAGCACAAAGTCTTTATAAAAAATTAGGATTTAAAGAAATAGGCATAATTAGAAGTGGCTGTTTTGACTCTAGGATTGGTGAATTTTCAGATATAGTGTACATGGATATATTAAAAGATGAGTGGCTTAAAATAAAAAATAAGGCATCTGAAATAAAATAACTAGTCAAAGATGTGACGTCTATTTTGTGTCAGACAAGGAAACAGGCTTCGCTCATAGTTTAAGCTATGAGTGAGTTCTGTTGACGTAGTATGATGGAAAATAGACTAGTATACTAACTAGTTATTTTTTTGAAGATGCCTAACATAGATTTTTAATAACTGACTATAGAGAAGCTTAATCCGCTATAGTAAAAAGGTTTAGCTGAATTTTTAGATGACAATTGTATTATTATTTTATAAGAACTCTATAATAATTTCAAATTACGAGTTACTAATTATGTGGTTTTCTTAAGAATATCTACATAACTTATAAGATATATAAAATAACTAGTCAAAGATAAAACAGATATTTTGTGTGAGATAAAGGATTATAGCATACTGACTAGTTATTTTAAAAAGCATCTTTTGTCATAATTTGTTAATGTTTTAATATTAAGTTTGGCTGTTAAATTTTCATTCTATTATTTTCCCATCTTTATCATAGGCTTTAATATTTTCGTCCCAAGTTTTATTATCTAATAGCTTAAACCAAAATATGGCTCCATTTTTTTCTTTTATCACAGCATTTATTTCTTTACTGGATAAAGTTAATTTTGATATATTTGAATCATATATTCTTCCCGTTACTAAATAATACTTATTTCCATTAGGCATTGTGATTTCTGACCATGCAGCCATATATGGAGAAGGTGAAATTGGATCAGATTCGAATCTGTAAAATGAAGACAATCTACACCAAATCCAATCTTCTTTATCTTTACTCACGCATGCTATACCTAAAGAATTATCCACTGTAAAAAATATTATTTTGTTTTTATCAAGTTCTTCTTCATAAAGTAAATCTTCAATAGAAGCTCCATCTTGTTGTAATCCTTTTTCAATAGCTTCATTATAACTTTTGCCTTTTACCAAATTAATATTAAAGTATTCTTTTTGCTTTTTATTACATGCTGTTATAGTTAATATCAAAATTAGGAGAAGAGTAAGAATTAATTTTATCTGTGATCTCAATTTTATAGTCACCTCATTAAATCATATTTAATACTGTCTGTAGTAAATACCCGGTATTATATTATTGCATTGGTATTATATAATATATGGTGATTCTTGTATCAATTCGTAATATGCTTATATAGTGTATTTCTATATTTAATTATGAAAGTCCTATCATGTATTTTAAAATAATACTATAATATAAACTATAAATATTTAATTATATGCTTGGGCATCTGAAATAAAATAAGCTAATATAATAAAAAGCTATTTTCTTAAAAATCCCTTATATAAAAAGCAAATGAAGGAGGATATATTATGACTTGGAAACTAAAAAAATTTGAAGAGTTAACTACACTGGAGCTACATAACATTGTAAGGGAAAGAATTAATGTATTTGTAGTAGAACAAAACTGTATATATGAAGAATTAGATGGCTTAGATTTAAAATCCTATCATCTTTTTAAAGAAGAGAATAATAATGTAATTGCTTATCTTAGAATAATTCCTAAAGGATTGGTATATGATGAAGTTGCTATCGGTAGAGTTTTAACTGTTAAAGAATATAGAGGCAAGGGGATTTTTACAGAACTTGTGGAAAAAGCTATAAATTTTATAGAAAATGAATTAAATGAGAAAAGCATAAAAATTTCTGCACAGGAATATTTAAGAAAAGCCTATGGAAAATTTGGATTTAAGGAAGTATCAGAAGTTTATTTAGATGTTAATATTCCACATGTAGAAATGGTTTATAATAGAAATAATAGCTTATAGAATAAGGAAATAAGAGGTATGATATAATTTTAAATAGCCTAGATGATATAGTAGCATTTGCAAATATAATAAAAGAGTATATTTAAAAGAACTAATGTAATTAAATCACTTTATTCGAAGGGATGTATTTAAAATGGATAAAAATCTTTCATGGTATGTTGAAAAAAGAGTAGAAAGAACCATAGAAAGTTTAGGTAAACGGAATATGGAAGGTTACTTTGTTAACGACGAAGTTGAATTAATAGAATTATTAAAAAATCTAATTCCTCATGATTCTATAGTTGGAGTTGGCGATTCTATGACGCTTTTTGAAACTGGAGTTATAGACTTTCTTCGTAATGAAAAATACATCTTTTTAGATAAATATAAAGATGGCATTACAAAGGAAGAAAAAAGAAAAATTTATGAGAAAAACTTTTCTGCAGAAACTTTTCTTTGCAGTACAAATGCTATCACTGAAAGTGGCGAACTTTATAATATAGATGGTAATGGAAGTAGAGTTGCGCCAATGTTATATGGACCTAAGCAGGTTATATTAGTAGCTGGAATAAATAAGATAGTTAAGGACATAGATGAGGCGGAAAAAAGAGTTCGAAATTATTCAGCTCCTATTGATGCTAAAAGGCTAAATAAAAACACTCCATGTACAACTTTAGGATATTGTATTGATTGCAAAAGTCCAAATAGAATTTGCAATGACTTTGTAATTATAAGAGGACAATTTATTAAAGGAAGAATAAAAGTTATTTTTGTTGGAAAGCAACTTGGATATTAATAAATTTTATATAGATCATAGTTAGTAAAATATGATCTATATTCTTAAAATAAATAGGTCATTTCTCAGAAAAATTGAGAGATGACCTATTTATAAATTGTGAATTCTATCTTAAAAAGATATTTTTAAGATGTTTTTTTCTTTTCAGGCTTTAAGTGACTTATATCTATTTTAGTATTATCCACCATGTGGGCAACTTCTGGGTGTCTATCATCATATCTTTTCATGAATCTTTCGTAATATATTTTCATAACTCCAGCTATAGGAACAGCAATAAGCATACCTACCATTCCGTAAACTGCGCCACCTATACTTAGCGAAAGTATACAAGTAACAGGATTAATACCTACGCTATCACCAGACATCTTAGGTCCAAGCCAGTTACCATCTATTTGTTGTAAAATAAACAGCCATATAAACACAACTAAAGCTGTTACTGGTGAATGGAATATATTTAAGATTGTCCCAAATACTATACCTAAAAATGGTCCGAAGATTGGAATCATGTTGGTTATTCCAAAGAATACGGAAATAAGTATGATATATTGAGATTTTATAAATATTAATCCTATAAAACAAGCTATAGCAACTATTAAAGATTCTAGAGCTCTAACCCCTAGATATGTTCCCAGCATATCATTTGTACAGTGTAGTAATTCTAATATTTTTACACCATACTTATTTTTGAATATAATGAATATTCCTTTTTTAAGAGATTTTACAAAAATTTCTTTGTAAATTAAATAATATACAGCAATAATAAGAGCAAATCCCCATTTAATAATAGAAGCAGTTACTGAAACCAATGATGAAAGCAAGGCATTAAATAAGGTAGTAGACCATGCTCCTAAGGTTTTGGCTAGATCAAATTTTTTAGTTAACTCTAGAACGAATTTACTATTAACATTTTCTCTAATCCATCCATTAGCGGATGCAACCATATCTGGTGTAGAATTAATAAGATTTTTAATGTTTCCAGTAATTCCAGGAACTAAATATACTATAGAAAGAGTGAATACTAAAATCACTATTACACAAGTTAAGAGTACGCTTATTCCCCTAGAAACCTTCAATTTTTTTTCAATATAAACCATCAATGGATTTAACGCATAAGCTATAACTGCACCTAATATAAAAGGTGATAATATCCCCATAATAAACTTATAAGCATCAGCTACTATTGAGTAGTTGTCAATAAGTTTAATTCCTATATAAGCTAATAAAATTATAACTAATATATGGAGATTTTTCTTTATCTGTAATTTTAAATTCTCCATTTACATCTCCCCTTCATGCAAAATATAAAACAATTATATCATAGAATAATAATTATTAGTTATGAACTAATTTAGTTTTAATACTAATCTAATAGAAAAGGTGTAAAAGGATGATTATTTCTGTTAAATTAAGTTGACATTTTATAAAGGCTGGCATATTATAGAGGTATAATAAAGAACGGGTGATTTTTTATGCAAGTACTAAAGGATGAAGTTAGAAATTATATAATTGAGGCTGCTAAAGATGAGTTTTATGAGAAAGGTTTTGAAAAAGCAGCAATTAGAACTATCGCTAAAAAGGCAGGAACTACCATAGGGAATTTTTATAACTATTTTGAAAGCAAAAATGAGGTTTTTTCAATTGTAGTGAAGCCTATTATAGAAAAGGTTGATTATTTAATAAACCATCATCATAAAACTAATGTAGAAGTCAATAATTTTTCTAAGGAAATGATTTTTTCAGAATTAAATGATTTTTTCCCACTAGGCTTTGAAGAAATTTTTAATAAAAACTTTGTAATTCTAATGGAAGGAAATAAAGGCAGTGAATTTGATGGCTTTAATTTTAAATTTCTTTCAATGTTAGAAGGACATTTTTTAAGCCATTTAGAAAAAAATCAGCATAATGTCTTATTATCAAAAATGATAGCAGCAGCTTTTTTACAAGGAATTTTGACCATGATTAAGTACAATCCTTGTGAAAAATTATCAAAAGAAGCATTATATAGCTATTTATTTATATTTATAAAAGGAATTGAATTATAATACATAAGTTATATAGACATAGAAACTTAAATTAATCAAATAAAACATACTGTAAAGTTGCAGTATGTTTTATTAAAAAACAAAAACGAACAATTGACTTTTATTGTGGAGGGAAGTTTATGATAGAAGCTAAGAATTTAAATTTTCGATATAAAAGTAGCAAAGAAGACAGTATCAGAAATATGAATTTTAACATTAAAAGAGGTGAAATTTTTGGATTTTTAGGTCCATCAGGAGCAGGAAAAAGTACGGTCCAAAAGATTCTTCTAGGACTTATGAAAAACTATAGAGGAACTGTTAAGGTAATGAATCAAGAAGTGAAAAATTGTAATGGAGAATATTATGAGAAAATTGGAGTAGGATTTGAGCTTCCTAATTTATATATGAAATTAACCGCTATAGAAAACTTAGAATTTTTTAATAAACTTTATAAGAATAGTTGCACTAATATTTTAGAATTGCTAAAAATAGTGGGCTTAGAAAGTCATAGACATAAAAAGGTTGAAGAATTATCAAAGGGTATGAAGATGAGACTAAATTTTTGTAGAGCACTTTTAAATGATCCTGAATTATTATTTTTAGATGAGCCTACTTCAGGCCTTGATCCAAATAATTCTAAGGTGATTGAGGATATTATTCTAAAGAAAAAACATGAAGGAAAAACTACAATTTTAACTACTCATAATATGAGCATTGCAGAAAAAATATGTGATAGGGTTGCATTTATAGTAGATGGTGAAATTAAACTTATAGATAACCCAAGAGATTTAAAGCTTAAATATGGAGATAAGAAAATTAGAGTCGAATATAAAGAAAATGGTATTCTGCAAAAGGATTTTAACTTAAAGTGTTTAGGAGAAAACAAGGAATTCATTCATATTATTAACGATAAAGAAGTGGAAAAGATTTATACATTAGAAGCGTCCTTAGAAGAAATTTTTAGAGAGGTTACAGGGAGGATTCTAGTATGAGAATTTTACACAGCATAAAATATGATATTATGTCTCAGTATAAAAATGGCATTTATTTCGTATATGGGTTTATTTCTACTATTTATATGTTAGCCCTTCAATTAATACCTAATAATTTCACCAATAGGGCATTAATATTTTTAATTTTTTCAGATCCTACTTTTTTAGGGTTTTTCTTTGTAGGAGCTATGGTGTTATTAGAGAGGAATCAAGGTATACCTTTAGTGTTATCTATAACTCCACTAACATTACAGGAGTATATAATATCAAAATGTATATCCTTAAGCCTTATTTCAGTCATAGTAAGCTTAATTATTACTTTTACAGTTAAAGGAATAGAATTCAATATAATTTTATTAACAAGTGTAGTTGTAGTAAGCTCAATAATTTTTACATTAATAGGATTAATAACAGGGATGTATTCAAAAACTTTAAATCACTATTTTTTAATAGCAACACTGGTAGGTATATTAATAGCAATTCCACTTTTAAATTATTTTAAAGTTACAAGCTTTAGACCTTTCAATCTATTTCCTACTTATATAGCCATAGCCTTAATTGAAGGAGCTATTTATAGAAGTGAAATTAATATTATATATTTTCTAATCTCTATAATTTGGATGATGGTATTATATTATTTAGCAGAAATAACTCTAAAAGATAAGTTTGTTTAGGGTAGGTGAAAACATGAAAAAATTATTAATTTTAATAAAGGAAGATTTAAAAAACATATATAAAGATCCTATGTATTTAATTTCTTTTACTTGTCCATTATTATTAATTATATTTTGTACAATAGGAATTAAATTTATAGAGAGTAAGTTTAGAATGTCTTTAAGCAATTACTATGCTCTTATACTGTGGATGGCATTAATAATGACACCTTTTCTTATAGGAGTACTTGTAGGATTAATATTATTAGATGAAAAAGATCAAAATTTAATAATATATTTTTCTGTAACACCCCTTAAAAGAATAAATTACTTAATATACAGATTATCAATGCCTTTTGCCATTAGTTTTATAATGAACTTAATATTATTCATAACTACAAATTTAATAAAAGCTAGAATGATTAATATTTTTATAATAGTATTTCTAACCTCACTTTTAGCACCTATAACTACAATTTTTATGGGAGCTTTTGGAGAAAATAAACTTCAAGGATTAACATTAACTAAGCTTTGTAGTTTTATATTGTTTATACCTGCAATAAATTATTTTATAGATAGTAAAATAAAATTTCTAACCTATATAATACCTAATTATTATAGTTTAGAAATAATAAGAAATAACTATATAAATGGAAAGATTTTAGTTTTTAGTTTAGCTGTAAATATAGCATGGATATTTTTATTAGGAAGAAAATTAGTGAACCAATAATGTTTTTTGAATTAATTTAAATTTATTGTATGACTTTTAAAGTTTTACTAAAGGATGAGCGAGAAAATAAGATTATTCCTAAATTACATGAAAGATTTGCTACTAGAATTAAAGAAATAGAAAATAGAATTAATATTTTAAAAAAGCGAATACTCAATTTAATGTAGTATTCACTGATTGTTATTTTAGTTAAGATATAGAGAAGAAGCTGAGTTAAGTAGAACAATCCTATAAGGCTTAGTAGCTGAGCATTTAGCATTACTAGTTTTTAAGCCTTTTAGGTTTGTGAAAACAAAACCTCAGATAAATTCTCTAGAAAGTTTTTTAAAAATATTATAAAAATTGTATATTATCTATATTTAAGTTATAAGTTACATCTTTTCTCTCAACTATAACTTTTATTTTATCCTTTACTTCTTCATCCTCCATAACTTTTGTTAAAAGCTCCTTAGTAGGATTTATACAGTAAGGTATTCCTACAGACTTAAACATAGTAAAATCACCAGATGTATCACCATATGCATAACTTCTTTCAAGATCTATATTATATTTTTCTTTCAATTCCATCAATGCTTTTTCTTTACTTTCAGAATCCCACATAGGTATTATGTCACCTGTATAAGTTTCATTTTCATCTAGCAAGTATATTGAGCCTCTATAATCATCCATATTGTATTTGTTTGACATCTCTCTTACAAGCTCAATTGGAGAACCAGATATAGCAATAACTATATGACCTTGTTCTTTATGCCATCTTATTCTCTCTCTTGAAAATGTATATACTCTATCCCCTTTTTGTTCTATTACTTTTTTTGCAATGTAATCTATATGATTTTTACTTATACCTTTTATAGCTTCTATATATATATCTACCATTTTTAACAAATAAGTATCGTAATCACCTTGTCTTTTATCCCATTTAATAAAAGATGGTCTAACTTCACTATACCATTTTTTTTCTTCTACTAATTCATATTTTATTATCTTTTTAAAAACTTCTGTTATCAAACCTTCTCTATATATTGTTCCATCAATATCAAAAAATGCTGCGATATTTCCCATAGTATTCACTCCTAACAATATTGAATTTTTTTATATTTAATAATAGATTGTATCATATTATTAAATAATGTCAAAAAATAAATCATTATTTTAAAATATTAATATTTATATACATATATAGATATGCCAATTTAAAATTAATGTATACATCAAAAAGCTGGTACTTTTTATTGTTTTAAATTAGAACTATTCAATTTGTAATTCATCTTATAGAAGTTTCTTCCTTATTTGATTTACAATTTGCAGTTAATGTTGAAATTAATTTTTTTACTAGCAATACAATTCCCGGCTCTCCACCTCTGGGGGACAGTAGTGAATCCCTGAAAGGGTTCCACTGAGGTGCAGTATAGTTTGGGCAATACTAATAAATTTAACTAGTACTATGAAGAAATTATAGGAATTAAGAATTAATTCTAAATTTCTCAGCTTCTGCTGAGAAATATCCACAATTGTGAATTTTGAATTGTGAATTGTGAATTAAGTTAAGTTTTACATTGTGAACTGTGGATTAAATTAAGTTGTAAATTGTTTTAAAATATAAAGATACTGAACCATATTTATATTGACAATATATACTAAAATATGATAAAATAATCTTCGTTATAGGGGTATGGCTCAATTGGTAGAGTAGTGGTCTCCAAAACCATTGGTTGCGGGTTCGAGTCCTGCTGCCCCTGCCAAATACCTAATATTTTTTAGGTAACTTTTTTAGGGTAGTTAAATAATTTATAGCGTTTAAATTTGAGATATTAAAAATGTCCTTCAATTGAATTTGGGGGATATTTTTATGTATTTATAAAAAACATGAAATTTATAGAGATACTAGAATATAATATTATAAATCACTTGACTTAATCAGATAATTGTTAAGTAAATCAATTGTCTAAATTTACATTAAATAAATATAAATAAATTGTAGAATTTTCTTGATAGCTTTGGTATAATCTAAGCTGATAGCTTTATTATATAGGTTATCATTTTATAAATTTAAGAGATAAATATTAAGAATTTTATTTTGAGATAAGAGGGATATTATGAGTACGGATAAGTCGATAAGTAGTAAAAACCAATTATTTAAAATAAATAAAGAAGAGGGGTTAATGGAGAAAATAGGAGCAACAGTATCTTAATAAAGAAGTAGTTTAAACAATATTAAGATAACGTTGGTTAACGCTTTGGAGTTTGTCCTAAATTTATAAAGTAATTTATAATCCATATACAAAGACAGCTAGTTTTATCAAAGAGATAAATACTTATGAAATCTACACCCCTGCAATTTTTATGCAAGGGGTTTTTTATTTTTATAAAACATGATTTAAGGAAATTGATGATTTGCAATTAAAATTGTGAATTATATAAAGTTAGTAATTTTAAATTTACATAAACAAACAATATAAGGTAGGGGTGATTTTCTTGATTGACGTAATGGTTCAATTAGAAGGTATTAGCAAAAGATTCGTAGGAAGTGATTCCTTAGCAGTTAAAGAGGTTTCTCTAGATATTAGGAAGGGAGAATTTTTAACAATTTTAGGTCCCAGTGGGTGTGGTAAAACAACAACATTAAGAATGATAGCAGGATTTGAAGATCCAAGTATAGGTTCTATCTTTATAGATGAAGAAGACGTATCAAAAGTACCTGCATACAAAAGATGTGTTAACACAGTATTCCAAAGTTATGCATTATTTCCTCATATGAATATTTTTGAAAATGTAGCTTTTGGCTTAAAAGTTAAAAATGTATCAGAAAGCCAAATTAAAGCAAGAGTAAGTGAAATGTTAAAAATGGTTCAGCTTGAAGGTTATGAAAATAGAATGCCAAATGAGCTTTCAGGTGGGCAAAAGCAAAGGGTTGCTATAGCAAGAGCAGTTATAAATAATCCAAAAGTGCTTTTATTAGATGAACCTTTAGGAGCATTAGACTTAAAACTTAGAAAACAAATGCAATTAGAGCTAAAACAGCTTCAAAGGAAATTAGGTATTACATTTATTTATGTAACTCACGATCAAGAAGAGGCATTAACTATGTCTGATAGGATTGTAGTTATGAATAAAGGTGTTATAGAACATGTTGGCACTCCAGCAGAAATCTATGAAAAACCAAGAACTAAGTTTGTTGCAAACTTTATTGGTGAAACTAATTTATTTGAAGGCACAATTTTAGAAAAAGGTGAAGACAGATATCTTATAAATAAAGATGCTGGAGAAGAAATACTAATAAGTGATTCTCCGATTTCTATGGCACAGGAAATTTGTCTTGCAATTAGACCAGAAAGAATTAAACTTTCAAATAATGTTGATATTGGAATGGTTGGAATAAAGGTAAATGTTAAAGAGAGAATTTATAATGGTTCGGTTATTAAAACCGTTGTTGTTACTAAAAATGGCATGGAGTTCGTTGTATCAGAACCTATAAGTGACGTATACTCCTTAGATGCCCATAATAAACCATACGTGTTTGCCACATGGAATCCTAAACACGCAGTGGTGGTACAATAATGTGGGGTAAACTTAGCAAGGCTTTTTCAAACTTTCTTGGAAAGCTATTGCGTAGGACAGAAAATAAAAATGCTTCATTAGAAAGTCAAGAGGGTTTTAAGAGAAGATTTTTAAAGTCTGCCCCAATATTTAAAACCATAGGTCCAGTCGCCATATGGTTAATTACATTTTTTATTGTTCCATTACTTCTTGTGCTAATAGTTAGCTTTCTATCAAGAGGTGAATATGGAGATATCCAGTTACCTTTTACATTGGACAATTATAAAAGATTATTATCTCCTATATACGGACAAATATTAATCAAGACATTAATTATTTCTATTAGTACCACTGTAGGATGTTTGATTATAGGATATCCATTTGCATATTTTATAGGAAGAGCTAATAAAAAATATAGAGGACTTCTATTACTTTTAGTTATACTTCCATTTTGGACTAATTCTTTAGTTCGTACCTATGCATGGATAATATTATTAAGAACGGAAGGGGTAATTAATACCTATTTAATGAGATTTGGACTTATTTCCAATCCAATACAAATGCTTTATACAGATGGTGCTGTGCTTATAGGAATGCTTTATATAATGCTACCATTTATGGTGCTTCCTATTTACACTTCTATAGAAAAATTAGATATGAGTTATATAGAAGCTGCCAATGATCTTGGTGCTTCACCATATAAAACTTTTAAAGAAATAACTCTACCTTTAACTATGCCTGGTATTGTAGCAGGATGTATGCTTGTATTTATACCAACATTAGGTTATTTCTTTATATCAGATTTAATGGGTGGAAGTAAGACGATGCTTATTTCTAACCTGATTAAAAATCAGTTCCTAACCTCCAGAGACTGGCCATTTGGTTCAGCTATAGCAGTAATTGTAATAATACTAATGCTCATAGCTATTGGCCTTTACTTTAAAGGAACTACACCGAAAAAGGGCACAGAGGAGGTTAGTAGTTAATGGATAAGAAAAAAAATCTGTTAAGTAAAATATATGCAGCTTTAGTATATGGATTTTTATATTTACCAATTTTAGTTTTAGTAGTATTTTCTTTTAATAAATCAAAATTAAATGCTACATGGTCGGGATTTACACTAGATTGGTATAGAAGTTTATTAAATAATGCTCAAATATTAGAGGCGCTAAAAAATAGTTTAATTATAGCCTTTGTGAGTACTTTTTTTGCAGTAGTTATAGGTACATTAGCTGCTATTGGTATGTATAGATATAAGTTTAAGGGAAAAAAGGTTATGGAAGGATTATTATATATTCCAGTAGTTATTCCAGAAATAGTTATGGGTATATCAATGCTTGCCTTTTTTTCCTTACTTAATTTAGAAGCAGGATTATTAACTTTAATACTTGCGCATATAACGTTTTGTATTGCTTATGTTATTATAGTGGTTAGAGCAAGATTAGACGGATTTGATATTGCTTTAGAAGAGGCTGCACTAGATCTTGGTGCTACACCTTGGCAGACCTTAACTAAGGTTACATTGCCAGTAATATCACCAGGGATTATAGCAGGAGGATTGCTTGCCTTCACTTTATCATTAGATGATGTTATTATAAGCTTTTTTGCTTCTGGACCAGATAGTAATACACTGCCACTTAAGATATTTTCAATGGTTAAGTTTGGTGTTACTCCGGAAATAAATGCTCTATCAACAGTGATGATGGTATTTACTTTAAGTATGGTACTTATTGCTGAAGGTATAAGAAAAAATGCTCTTAAAAACAAGAAGATTAAAAAAGCATTATCAGCAGTAGTAGTTTCGCTAATGGTATTTGGAGCAGGATTTGTTATGTTCGGAAATGTAGGACAAACTGAAAAAGAAGTATTAAATCTATTTAACTGGTCTGAATTCTTACCTCAATCAGTTGTAGAACAGTTTGAAAAAGAATACAACGTAAAGGTTAATTACGCTACTTTTTCTTCAAATGAAGAAATGCTTGCAAAGCTTATGGGCGGAAATATACCTTATGACCTAGTAGTTACTAGTGACTATGCTATTGAGATAATGATTAAGCAAAAACTAATTCAAGAAATAGATAAGGCTAATGTACCTAATCTTGTGAACATAGATAAAAATGTATTAGATTTAGGGTTTGATCCTAATAATAAATATAGTCTACCTTATATGTGGGGAGGCAATTATATAGTAGTGGATAGAAGCAAGATATCAAAAGAAATTACATCCTTTGATGGATTATGGGATAGTGATTTTAAAAATTCTATGGTTATCTTAGATGACCCAAGAGTTATTGTAGGTATGGCGCTTCAAAAGAATGGATATTCTATAAACACTACAAACCCTGAAGAACTTAAAAAGGCGAAGGAAGATCTAATAAAGCTAATGCCAAATGTAAAAGCTTTTGATAGTGAATCGCCAAAAACCTTATTAATAAATGGAGAAGCTTCAATAGGATATGTATGGGGTACAGAAGCATATCTTGCCAAACTTGAGAATCCTAATTTAGAAACAGTTCTAACAAAAGAAGGGGTAGTTCCACAGTATGATAACTTTGTTATACCAGCAAAGGCTAAAAACAAAAAATTAGCAGAGGAATTTATAAACTTCATTTATAGACCAGAAATTAGTGCTCAAGTATCAGAAGAGTTCCCTTATGCAAACCCAAATCAAGCAGCTTATCCTCTAATTGATCCAGGTAAGTTAAATGACATAGCTGTTTATCCACCAAGAGAGGCAGTAGAAGGTAATGAACTTATTAAAGATGTAGGAGAAGCTACAAGATTATTCGACGATATATGGACTGAAGTTAAAAATAGTAAAAAGTAATAAACAATTAAGCCTTGGGAAACCAAGGCTTAATTTATTGGTAAATTTTAGAGTTAAAATGATATCTTTTTAAAATATATAATATTCATATTCATCCAAATTTTGAAAAACATATTGAATTGCGAACATATGTTTGATAAAATCATAATAAATAAAATTAACTATTAATGGGGGATAGATATGGATATAAGACATAAAAGGATTAGAGAAATTGTAGAAAAGGAATTGTCATGTTCGGCACACAACCTTGATCATGTACTTAGAGTGTATAATCTATGTATGTTTTTATCAAAATACGAGGAAAATGTAGACCTAGAAGTTCTTATTCCAGCAGTATTACTACATGATATTGCTAGAGTTAAAGAGAGTAAAGATAAATCAGGAGAAATTGACCATGCTATATTGGGAAGCGAAATGGCAGAGGATATATTAAGAAATTTAAAATATGAAGAAGATAAAATTGAAAAGATAAAGCACTGCATTATTACACACAGATTTAGAACTGATAATAGACCTAAAACAATAGAAGCTAAAATACTTTTTGATGCAGATAAACTTGATGCACTTGGTTCAATTGGAATTGCTCGCTGTTTTATGCTTGCAGGGCAATTTGGACAAAGCTTATCAGTAAAGAATCCAATAGATACAAATACTTCAGATAATGGAAGACTAAAAGATGTTTCAAAGCATTCACCTTTTATTGAGTATGAAGTAAAGTTTAAGAAAATTCCAGAAAAGCTACATACTAAAAAAGCAAAAGAAATTGGTATTGAACGATTAAAATTAATGGATGACTTTTTTAAAAGATTAGATTTAGAGATAGAAGGAATTCAATGATTTAAATGTAATTATTCAGATATAATGTAAATTAGCTAGCATAATAGATTAATTTAGAATTAATTTGACGACAGTCTATCATATTAATTCTGCTATGATAAGAAAAAAGGAGAGATTGAATTGAATAAAAAAGAAGTAATTTTTGTGCTGTTAAATGAGTATGCGGACTGGGAAAGTGGATTTCTTGCACCAGCTCTGCACGGAGGAATTCAAGATGGTCCTACAAAATATTGTGTGAAAACACTGGGTTTAACAAAAGCACCAATACAGTCTTTTGGCGGCTTCTATACCTTTCCAGACTATGATATTAATAGTCTTCCAGAAGAGTATTCTGCACTTGTTTTAGTTGGTGCCAATCATTCTTGGCATACAGAGGAAGCAAAACAAATAATACCACTCATTGAAACGACTCTATCAAAAAATCTGGTTTTAGCTGCCATCTGTGATACTACAGTTTTTCTTGGTGTAAATGGATTTTTAAATGCCAATAAACATACAAGTAATACCCTTGAAGTATTAAAAACAATTTCTGAAACTAAGTATCTAGGAGAAAAGAATTATTTAGAACAACAAGCGGTAAGGGATGGTAAGCTAATCACTGCAAATGGTACAGGCTATCTTGAGTTTACCAAAGAAGTATTACTTGCCCTAGAAGCATATTCTCCAGAACAGATTGAAACATATTACAATACTTATAAACGCGGGTATTACGAAATGATAAAAAGTATAAGAGATTAACTTATAAAGCATGAAGGAAATTAAAAAAAACACCTATATCCTTCATGCTTTTTATTTATCTATAAGAGTTTATAGATAAAGTAATGTATATTATAATTTATATTATGCTTAAGCTTTTTAAATGTAATTACTTTCAGATATCATGTTTAAAAAGTATTTATGAACTTGCATATCATCAGTTAGTTCGGGATGAAAAGCAGTAACTAACATATTATCTTGTCTTGCAGCTACAATCTTTCCATCTATCTCAGCTAATATATCTATAGTATCTTTACAGGAGATGATATAAGGAGCACGGATAAAAACCATAGGAATTTGTCCAATGCCTTTAAATTCTGAAACTGTCGTAAAACTTCCAAGTTGTCGTCCATAACCATTTCTTTTCACAGTAGTATCCATAGAACTAAGATATGTTGTACTATTACCACCTATATCTTTAGATAATAAGATAAGTCCTGCACAAGTACCAAACACAGGTACTCCTTTATTTATTGCAGACTGTATGGGTTCTAATAAATTAAGCTCACTTAATAATTTACCAATAACTGTGCTTTCACCACCAGGTAGAATTAATCCGCTTAAGTCCTCTGTGAAATCTTTAAGTTGTCTAATTTCACAGCATTCTACACCTAATTGACGTAAAATTTTGATATGCTCAATGAATGCTCCTTGTAGACATAAAACACCTATCCTCATTGTCCACGCTCCGCCATTAGTAATTCTATTTCTTGTTCGTTAATTCCAACCATAGCTTCACCAAGATTTTCAGATAGTTTAGCTATTAAATCAGCATCTTTATAGTTTGTAACTGCCTGCACTATAGCAGCAGCACGTTTTTCAGGATCACCAGATTTAAATATACCAGAACCAACAAATACACCTTCAGCACCAAGTTGCATCATCAATGCTGCATCTGCTGGAGTTGCAATACCACCAGCGGCAAAATTAACAACCGGTAATTTCCCATTTTCATGAACATATTTAACTAATTCATAAGGAACTGCTAATTCCTTTGCAACTACATATAATTCATCATCTCTTTTTGAAGCAATAGCACGGATATCACTCATAATTTTTCTCATGTGACGTACTGCTTGTATAATATCTCCTGTTCCCGGCTCGCCTTTAGTACGTATCATAGATGCACCTTCATTAATGCGGCGTAGTGCTTCGCCTAAGTCTTTTGCTCCACACACAAAAGGAACGTTAAATTGTTTTTTATCAATATGATAAGTATCATCTGCTGGAGATAAAACTTCACTTTCATCTATATAGTCAACTTCAATAGCCTGTAAAATTTGAGCTTCTGCAAAATGTCCAATACGAACTTTTGCCATAACTGGAATAGAAACAGCTTCTTGAATACTTCTAATCATAGCAGGATTGCTCATGCGGGAAACCCCTCCAGCTGCTCTAATATCTGCAGGAATACGTTCTAGTGCCATAACGGAGCATGCTCCAGCAGCTTCTGCTATCTTTGCTTGTTCTGGTGTAGTTACATCCATAATTACTCCACCTTTTAGCATTTGTGCTAAGTTTTTATTTAATTCATATCTTTCCTGACCCATGTTAAAACCTCCATAATCTTGACAATTTTCTTGAAATAATAATATAATACATCTGATATGCCTTCAATAACCAGAATTCAATTATTTAATAATGCCAGATAGGAGTTATGCTATGATTACAGTAATATTTAATGATAAAAAAGAAGAGCCTCTTTATGAACAGCTTTATATGCATATAAGACATATGATTGAAGGGGGTTCCTTAAAATCAGGTGAAAAACTTCCTTCTAAAAGAGCATTTTCTTCACATTTGCAAGTTAGCCAAGTTACTGTTGAAAATGCATATAATCAACTTAAAGCAGAAGGGTATATTAATGCTGTAGAAAAAAAAGGGTACTATGTTCAACAAGTTGAATTTATACCTAAAATAAAATCAAAAGTTGAATGGGAAGTAAAACATGAAATTCAATCTCCTAATGATGTAAAGTTTGATTTAAAAACAAATACTGTAGATACTAGTAACTTTCCTTTTTCAGTCTGGACAAGGCTAATGCGTGAATGCCTTAACAACCAAGGTGACTCTTTGCTTAAACCTGTACATCCTCAAGGTGATATTGAATTGCGCAATGTAATAGCAAAATACCTTCAAGAATTCCGTAACATGAATGTATCAGCAGAACAAATAGTTTTAGGTGCAGGTTCAGAATATTTACTGGGCCTTATAACAGAAATGCTTCCAAATCATGCTTTTGCAGTGGAAGACCCAGGATATTATAAAACCTCTCGTATTCTACAAAGTCGTAAAGTAAATATGCATTCAATTCCAATGGATAAAGAAGGAATGTGCATTGATGAACTTAAAAATACTCCTGCTGATGTTGTGCATGTGACTCCATCACATCATTTTCCACTTGGAACGATAATGAGTATTAATCGCAGAAGGCAGCTTTTGCAATGGGCTTCACAAAGTGATGAAAGATATATTATAGAAGATGATTATGATAGTGAATACCGATTTGTGCTAAAACCTATTCCAACTCTGCAAAGTTTGGATCATAATGATAAGGTAATTTATTTGAATACTTTTGCTAAAACCCTTGCTCCTTCTTTACGTATCGGATATATGGTGCTACCTAAAAAATTACTGTTACATTACAGAGAGCAGCTTATGTTTTATTCCTGTACAGTTTCGGAGTTTGAGCAGCATACCTTAAGAGCTTTTATACAAGGTGGCTACTATGAGCGCCACTTGAATCGTATGAGAAAAATATATAAGAGCCGTAGAGATGCATTTTTAGAGGGATTAATGACCTTAAGTCATATGATTTCTATAAGTGGAGAAGATGCGGGTATGCACCTTCTTTTACAAGTAAATAATGGCATGAATGAAGCTCAGCTTATTGAAAGTGCAAAGAATAAAGATGTTGGAGTTTATGCTTTGTCAGATTATTATATTAAAAAAATTCCTGATACAAAAACAGTTGTAGTAGGATATGCTTCTTTTACTCCTTCAGAATTAAAAAAAATAGCTTCTCTCTTAGTAGAAGCTTGGAAATGAGATATTTAAAAAAAAATTTTAAATATCTTTGAGAGGTATAAATGTTATTATTAATACCATTTATTAATAATTTTTAAAATAATTAACGTTACAGCAAAGACTTTATCCCAAAATTTACTAGATAGTGCAACTAGAATAAGTAAACCTAATGCAAGTATACTGTAGTAACTTGCTATTCGCAGGTAAGGAGTAAATTGACTAAATTTAAATAAGAACAAAGGAATAGCCGATGATACCAAAAGTAATAAATGTATTAACATCAGCCTTTGGATTACAGTTTCTAAAGAATGTTTCGACATATATTCAAATAGACCCTTACATATATTTAATATAATAATCCTATCTAAAAAAAATTATTATATGCAACTTATCCACATTTTTGTGGATATATTGATTGAGAAATATGAAAATTGTTGATTAAAATTTATATAAATATAGAGTTTTATATAAACTAAAGCCACAAAACATACATAAGCATTTTGTGGCTTTAGTTTATTTTATAGATATTATATCTCCATTTGTTATTTCTGTTAGAATTTTTGGAGTAAGTTTAAAAACAGCATGTGGTGTTCCAACAGCAGCCCATATTTCCTCATATTGCATTAAATCCTCATCAATTAAAGTAGTAATAGAGGTTTTGTGTCCAATTGGTGGGATGCCTCCTATGGCAAAGCCTGTATGAGCTAGTACAAAATCTGCATCTGCTTTTTCTAGTTTTTCTCTTAAATTTCCTTTAATTGCCTTTTCATTTACTCTATTAGTACCGCTTGCTACTATTAATATAGGATTTTGAGAGGTTTTCCCTTTGAAAATTAAAGATTTGGCTATTTGACTTACATCACAACCTATTGTATCTGCTGCCTCTTGTGCAGTACGAGTAGAATCAGATAGTTCAATTACATTAAGCTCAAATCCAAATTTATTAAGTACAATTTGAACTTTTTCAGCACTTTTACTTAAATTAGATGACATAATCTTTTCCTCCTTATATTCTTTAAATTTATATAATACACTTGATAATTAAATAATATAGAAAAGATAAAAAGGATTATATGAAATATATTATACAAAAGCATGGTGTAACATGCAATCTGATAGTATTTGTATAGAAGAGCTTTAATATAAAAATAATGTATTAGATAAATTAATGAATATAAATTAATAATAAGTGGCTTATCTTGCTATGTAAAATATGGTAATATTAATAAAATGACAATTTGTATTATATAAGTATTAAAAATTATAAGTTTATCCATTAATTATATCTTAAATAAAGCTTTAAGGAGTGATAAAAATATGTAGATCTTTTTAAAATTCACAAATAAAAATTGATAATGGCTTTTATAAGGAGATGTTTATTAATGGATTTAACGTGGAATTTAGATAATATCTACACTTCTTTTAGTTGTGAAAAATTTAAAAAAGACATGGAGCAGCTTAATATCTATATAGCTTCTATAAATAAATTAGATATAAGGCATTGGAAAGAGGACGAAAGCTCTTCTTTTAAAATTGAAGAGTTTTTAAAGCTCAATAATGAATATAAGAAAATATATTCAAAATTATCTTCCTATTTATATTTAATTGTGAATATGGATTTTGAAAATATTGAAGTGATGAATATCTCGGATGATATTGAATGTAAGAATTTAGAACTTACTAAAATTTTTGTAACATTTAGTAGATGGCTTAGTAATATTACAAATTTGGATGAAATAATAAGTGCGTCACCATATCTTCTAGAACACAAATTCTATCTTTTAGAGCTTTTAAGAAAATCAAAGTATCTGTTAAATGAAAAAGAAGAATTAATTTTTGCTAAAATGCAAATATCAGGTTCTCGGGCTTGGCAAAAACTTTATATGGAGACAATAAGTACTGCAACAGTAGACATTACTATTGATGGTGTAGAAGAGAAGGTGACACTTGGAGAACTTAGAAATATGGCATATGAAAAAGATACTTTTTTGAGAAAGACCGCTTATTATGCAGAAAATGATTTGTGTAAAAGCATATCACAAATTTGTGCTAAGTGCATAAACTCAATTGGCGGTGAAGCCCTTAATGTATATGAAATTAGAGGATATAAATCACCTTTAGAAAAAGTTTTATTACAATCAAGAATGGACTTTCAAACATTGAGTGCTATGACCACGGCTATAAAAGAAAGTCTTCCAATGTTTCATAAATATTTTTATAAAAAAGCAGAATTGCTAGGACATAAAGACAATCTTCCTTTTTATGATATTTACGCACCTGTAGGTGATAACAATGTGAAAATTTCTTATAATGATGCTAAAAATTTGATTATAGATAGTTTTAAAAATTTTAGTGAACAACTTGCTTATTTTGCAAGAAATGCTTTTGAAAATAGATGGATTGACGCAGAGCCACGAATAAATAAGGGCAATTATGGATTATCCGTAGACATTTTTCCAATGAAAGAGAGCAGAATAATGACTAGTTTCAATGGTAAATATATTGATGTTAGTATACTAGCTCATGAAATTGGGCATGCATATCATAGTTCTAAGCTTTATAATGAAGAGATGCTAAATACTGAATATCCTATTCCTATTGCGGAAACCGCCTCAATTTTTTGTGAAACTATAGTAAGTAATGAATTATTAAATATATTGCCAAGTAGTCAAAGTATAGAAGTATTAGAAAGAAGTATTTCTGATGCTGCTTATTATATAGTAGATTTTTATGGAAGATATCTATTTGAAAATAAGTTTTTTGAGCAAAGAAAATTAGGGGCATTATCTGTTGAAGAGCTGAATAAATTAATGATAAATTCTATGAAAGCTTCTTATGGTAATAGTATTAAAGAGGAGACTATTCATCCATATATGTGGATGAATAAGGTTGGATATTTTATGGTTGGTAATGAATATTTAAATTTTCCATATTTTTTTGGTATTCTATTTTCAAAAGGTCTTTATGCTGAATATATAAAAGAAAAAAAGAACTTTGAGAAAAATATAATATATTTTTAAGCCAAACAAGCAAAAATAACATTGTTGATATTGCAAAAGTAATGGATATAGATGTTCACTCTATAGATTTTTGGAGAAATGCATTAAAAATCATAGAGAAAGATATTGAAAAATTTATAGAATTATAGAATTGTACCTAAGTACTATAGGAAGACTGCCTCATAAAGCTAATCATATTAGTTTTTAACCATTACTATTTGAATTTTGTAGATTATCATATGTTATAAACATGTCATTACCAAAAGTGACATAATATATATGGGCTCAGAAATGGAGCAGTGAGGAAACCATTAAATATGTAAATAGAAATAATATAAATTTTATTAATCCTAGAATACTAATAACATAAGTATTCTAGGATATTTTTATTTTAAAGTCTTTATTATAATTTGTATAACTTATCCACATTTCTGTGGATATATTAACTAAATAATATGAAGATTGTTGATTATTTAATAAATAATTAATGCTTTTACCTTAAATTTAAATATTAAAAGGTTCTATTGATTGTGGGAATTTAAATATATTAAAAGGATCATATTCAGTTTTAACTCCTCTAAGCCTTAGATAGTTATCTCCATAATATTGATTTTGCCAATCTATAATATCAAAATCAGTAAAACCTCTATAGGTGCCTACTCCAACGGGATCTAATAGAGCTTTAACATCGTTTGTCCAATCAATATTAGCCTCTCTAAATCTCTCTGAAGTCCATATAGATTTTATTTCTAATAAATATAATGAGTCTCTATGAACAAAGGCAGTGTCATTTGGATCAATGTCACTTACATTTCCATTAAGCCCTATAAACTCATAGAATCGGCTATAATTATTAGGAGAATTTATCATTTCATCTTCTAAAGATTCTAATATACATCTATTAAGTGGATCATATATAAAAGAGCCTGTTGCTTTAAATTTTTGAGGGGTAGGGCATCCAATATTCCACATCTCTATAGCTTCTCTATATGGAACACATTCTATTTCTACAGATTCTGTTGGAGCAACGTTTATAAGTGGCCTTATTATACATTCTAATTCTTCTGTGCTTCCAAAAAACTGTCCTTGTGATGATAATAGGATATCACCACAGTGGTCTTTTTCATAAACTACAGTAGTTGTTAATCTAACATCAGCATGAGGGGTTAGCTCTTGCCAAAGCTCTACTACATCAATAAAGTATTTGCTGTTCCAAGTTATAACATAAGTTGAAACATTGCATACGGGAGTAATTTTATAAGTTAATGAAACTACTACCCCAAAATTTGAGGCAAGTCCACCTCTTACAGCCCAAAATAAATTATCATTACAACATTCATTTGCAACTATTTTCTTACGTTCATAATTTATTAATTCTACTTCTAATAAATTATCACAAGAAAGTCCTAGTAACCTTGATGCAAATCCTACACCACCACAAGTAGTTAGGCCACAGAGACCTGTATCTTTACATGTTCCAGCAGGGATAGTATAACCTTTGCTTATTAAGTCAGAGTACATTTTTCCATTTGTTATTCCACCGCCAAGCTTAGCAGTATTATTTATTCTATCGATAAAAGTATAATTAATATTACTAATATCTATTACGAGTCCTCTATTTACATTTGAATTTGCCTGATAATCATGTCTTCCACTTCTAATTCTAAATGGAATGCATTCTGAGATTGCATATTTTAATGCATTTATGACATCTGCTTCAGAAAAACAGAAAACTATAACGCAAGGAAATTTTCTAAAAGCTAGATTCAAATCTCTACTAGCTTCTAAATATAGGGGATTATTTCTACGAACAATTCCACCTGTTAAATACATTATATATCTCCTTTCAAAATTAATCTTAATACATATTATGAATTTTAAGCACCTTTGATATATTTAATTAAATAAGAGAATTACTAACAATTAAGTAGCATCACTTCAATATGATAGTTAACATATTGAATATGAGTATATAAACATAAATTAGTTTTATCTATAAATAAATAGACAAAATACAAAAATGATTATATAATTATACTTGTAAATGATATTTATTGGAATAAATATATTAATTATGGAATTAGGAGATGTATATTATGGGGAATATAGAAAGATTTCTTGATGATAAAGGTAGAATAAAAATTTGGCCTGCTAAAAAAGACCTAAAGGTTGAAATTCTAAGTTATCTTGCTAGCAAATTTAAATATAATTATTTTTATACTGAGAAAGAAGTTAATAGCATAATTAATGAGTGGCATACATTTGAAGACTATTTTCTACTTAGAAGAGGATTAATAAATTATAAACTATTATTTAGAGAAAAAGATGGTTCAAAATATTGGAGAGAAGGAGAATACATTGATGAATAAGAGTGACGAAGAAATAAAAAATAATGAAGAGTTTTGGAATGCAACAATAGATGATATAAAAAATGGATATATTCAAAGTGATGATAATATTAAATGTTTAATTTGCGGAGAAAATTTTACCATTGGTAAAATATATAAAATTGATTCGGAGTTTTATGAAGCAAAGAAAGCTGCTGAAATTCATATAGGACAGAAACATAATTCAATGCTACAATATTTATTAAATATGAATTCAAGCTTTACTGGAATTTCAGAGGCACAAAGAGAAATAATAAATCTCTTTTCACAGGGATTATCAGATAAAGAAATATCTAATAAGTTAGGCGTTGCCACCTCTACTATAAGAAATCATCGTTATAAACTAAGGGAAAAAGAAAAACAGGCAAAATTATATTTAGCTATTATGGATTTATTAGCTCAAAGTACTAACAAAAAGATAAATAACCTTGATAAAGGAACTATATGTGATGCCCATAAAACAGCAACTACCTTAGACGATAGATTTAATATAACTGATGAGGAAAAGGTACAGGTTATAGAAAATTATATGGATAAAAATGGGGTATTAAAAAGTTATCCATCAAGAGAAAAGAAAAAAATTATAGTTTTAGAAGAAATAACGAAAAAATTTGAAAGTAGTGTAATTTATTCAGAAAAAGAAATAAATGAAATATTAAAGGCAGTATATGATGATTTTGCAACTATAAGAAGAGCACTAATTGAATACGGCTTTCTAAGTAGGTCTAATGACTGCAGAAGTTATTGGATTAAAGAATAAATAAGATTATACAGATTGCCGATATTATAAAATTCTTATGCATTTTAGATAAAGCCTTAAGATATAGATTATTTGCATGTAAGTTTGAAAATATGAGTAACTAAGAAAATATCCCCACATTTAAGTGAAAGTATAATAAATTTTGTTAATCCTAGAATACTTAAAATACAAGTATTCTAGGATATTTTTATGAAAAAATTGGGGGATTTTACAATTTGGAAACAAGTTAAAGTTAGTTTGTAAAAACCTTTTGATAATATAAAACTAGGGGGGAGAGGCATGAATAAAAAGATGATATATGTAGTTATGATTTTAAGTTTAACCACGCAGTTAATTGGCTGTGGTGGGAAAAGTGAGGAAAGTGTTAAAAGAATAGTCCTTGAAAGCGATGTAAGAGATCAAAAACTAGGGGAAAAAAATAATAATCCAAAAGTAACAGTAGAAAAGATAAATTTAAAATTAGATGAAGGAGATTATTTTGAACCAGCTTTTTATCATGAAGGGGAAGTTTATGGAACTATCGATAAAGGACGTGGAATAATATCAAGATCAGATAAAGCTACAGCAGCTCATCCAATAGCAGGATATATGAAAGAGTATTTATATAAAGTAGATGATGATAATAATTTAATAGAAACTTCAAAGGAAGCTTTTAATTTTATATGGAGAGCTAAAATGCTAGGATTCAAATTGTTTGAAAATGATAAAGTATTTAGCATAGATTATAAAAAGGAAGATAAAATTAAGGAAATTCCTGAACTGACAAAGATAATAAGTGAATTGAAAGAACGTAGCGGGTATGATAGTGCGTGCCATATTAGACTTAATTCAAATAATGAAAACTATGTAGAGATTTATATAACAACGGCATCTAATAAAGAAAAGCTATACTTATATGATATGAAAAGTAAGAAACTCTATGATGTTCATGATAAAGAATATGAAAAAAATGGATGTCTTAACACTCTTAATTATGTAGATTCACTACAATCCTTAGTGTGGATAAATAAGGATTTTAAAATTTATAAATTGAAATTAGAAAAAGAAAATGCTTTTTTTGAATCATATATTAATTTAGATAAGTATATTGGCACAAATAAAAAAGATAAAATAGATAATGTAAGTGGAGTAATGATAAATAGTGATGAAATGCTGATTTTTCAAGATGAATATATAAATGAGCAGGGACCATATTTATATCGTCCACTTTATAGGACCATTTCTATCAGTAAGTTCAATTTTAAGACTAATCAATATAGAGTATTATTTGAAGTACCAGATGGCATCAATATGTGGGCAAAATATATAGGAAATAATATGCTAGACATAGAAGAGTTTAAGCAAAATGAAAAAAACATGGAGTCTATAATTCCTATAAATAGATATATTAAGGAAATAAGAAATGATGAGCTAAATGTTATATATAAAGAGAAAACTGAAGGTGAAGGTGAAACGTCATCTCCCGAGGTATATATTGAATTAAGTGAAGATGGAACAGAATTATTTTTGGCTAGGCATTTAACTAAATTTGAAGATGACACAGTAAAAACAAAAGATATTGTATATAAAAAATACACAATTAAATATTAGAAGTCTATGAGCTTTATCTCAATATGATGTGGAGAACATTGATAGAATCAAGGTTTTAATATATAATTTTTGTATATACAAAATATTGAAATAATTTATTAAATAGTAAATTAAAATTATAGTCAATTTCAAATTATATAGTGATGTTATATAGGGTTCCTTAACGAAAATTTAACTTATGCATGATTTTAATTTCCATAACAAAAATTTATTTCTATGAATGAAAAATTAAGAATGAAAGATGAAGAATTATGGTTAAAACTCCACGACCAAAGCCTTTGGAGTTTTCTTGAAATAAACTTTATTTTAATAAATTCACCTTTAGTGAATTTTTCCTAAATTCTTCATTCTTCATTATTAATCCTTAATTTTTAAGGATTTAAGCTATTTTAGAGATTAGGGTGAGTATAATGGGTAAAAAAATATTGGTGGTAGAAGATGAATATTCAATTAATGATGTTTTAACAATTGCTTTAAAAGATGAAGGCTACGAAGTTAAAAGTGTATTTGATGGTAAAAGTGCTTTAGATATAATAGAAAGCTTTAGACCGGATCTTGTATTATTAGATCTTATGCTGCCTGATATGGATGGGTTTGAGATCTGTAAGAAAATATCAAGGGAATATTTAGTGATTATGATTACTGCAAGGGATAATATTTTTGATAAAATTGTTGGATTAGAACTAGGAGCAGATGATTATATAGCAAAGCCATTTGAAATAAAAGAAGTTATAGTTAGAGTAAAAGTATTATTTAGAAGTTTAGAAAAAGAAAAACATTTTTCTTCAGAACAGACCTTAGACCTAGGAGAAGATGTTACTGTAGATTTGATAGGAAAAAGAGTATTTAAAAATGGAGAAGAAATAGAGTTAAAAAGAAAGGAAAATGCTCTCTTTTTTTATTTAATTACCCATAGAAATAGAGTATTTTCAAGGGAAGAGCTTTTAGATAAAGTATGGGGATATGAATATTTTGGAGATACTCGAACAGTAGATGTTCATATTAGGAGAATTAGGGCCAAGCTAGAAATGCCTGGAGATACTCTTATAGAAACAGTATTTGGAATTGGTTATGTAATGAGGTAAATAAAATGTTAAAAACTATTAGAGGGAAAATCACTATAGGTGTTATAATAGCTAGCTTAAGTGTATTGATTATAATAAACATCATAATATGGGGAATATTTGAAAAGAATTTACAGACTTTTATAACAAATGATATGGATAAGATAAGAACTATTACCTTTTCTGAAATGAAAACACAATACCTTATAAGTAATGATACAATTAGTTTTAATAATAAAAGTGAATTATGGCCAATCTTAAATAATATTAATAAACAATATGATATATACGCTTCGATAAATGATGATAGGAATAATTATAAACAATTCACTGGGAAGTTACTAGATGAAAAATATACAGAAAAGATAATGATAGATAGCGATAGAAAATCATCATTATTATATATACATAATGAAAAAACAGTGTTTTATGCTACTTATGCCTATCCTATGTATGTAGGGGACAATTATGTAGGAACGCTAGTATTTCAAAAAGATTATTTAAGTGAGTATAAAGGTTCTATTAATCTTATGACAAAGATTGTATTTATTCAAAGCTTATTATTTATAGCAATGATCTTAATTATATATTTTTGGTTAAAGAAAACAACAAAGCCCTTAAACACCTTAGCAACAGGTATGACTTTTGTAGAACAAGGAGATTTTTCTAATAGATTAGAAACAAAGAGTAATGATGAGGTAGCAAGTTTAATTCATCATTTTAATAGAATGCAAGATCAAATAGAGGCACAAATGGAATGTTTGCAGTTAGAAAAGAAAAAGATAGAGCAGTTAGAAAAATCATCGAGAAATTTTTTTAACTATGCAACCCATGAGATGAAAACCCCTGTTACTGCAATTATAGGATATACTCAGCTACTTCAAAAGGGAGAAATGGACAAAGAGGTAACGGAAAGAGCTTATAATAGAATTATAGCTGAATCTAAAAGGATGCATACAATGGTTCAAAATATGTTGGTGGTGGCAAGAGGTAAAGAGAGAAAGAGATACACAGCTCAAAACTTTAATATTAAAGAATTATTAACTCAAATTATATATGAATTTGAGCTTGTGTTTGAAAAACAAAAAATAGATATTAACTTAAAGAGTGATGATGTTGTGATTTTTTCTGTAAAAGAAGATATAAGAACTATTCTTGTGAATTTAATAGATAATGGAATCAAATATAGTGAAGACGGACGAATAAATATTCAGTGTAAATGTGAAAATAACATTTATATTATTATAGAAAATAAATGCCTTCCTATTCCAAAGGAAATTAAAGAAAATTTATTAGAACCTTTTACTAAGTATAATTATGGAGACCATACCCAAATAAGTTCTGGATTGGGTCTATTTATATGCAGAGAATTAGCGAAAAAGAATAATGGATATATAACTTATAAGGTAGAAGAGGGAAAAATTTGCTTTATGATAGAATTACCTTTGGAATAATAATATAAAATAAATTATAAGCTTTATGAAATATAGAAGTGAGAAGAGAAATTTTTATATCTTTAAAACCTAGCTTAAA
Organism: Clostridium sp. Marseille-Q7071; assembly: GCF_965112025.1. Taxonomy (NCBI): domain Bacteria; kingdom Bacillati; phylum Bacillota; class Clostridia; order Eubacteriales; family Clostridiaceae; genus Clostridium; species Clostridium sp. Marseille-Q7071. The sequence continues at coordinate 159,628 of NZ_CBCOPR010000001.1, read as the reverse complement.
GATACTGGTATAGATAATACCATAAATTAAATAATTAAAACTTTAAATATCAACCTTATAAATCAACCTATGGGTTGATTTTTTTTATGGTTAAAAATCTTATTATAAAAGAGAGGAGTGATATTTATGAATAGAATTATAGAGGTTAAAGATTTAAAAAAATATTATAAGGATAGTAAAGCTGTGGATGGATTTGATTTTGAGGTTTATGAAGGAGAGATATTAGGATTATTAGGACCTAATGGTGCAGGAAAAAGTACTACCATAAACATACTATCTACAATACTAAAGGAAGATAGCGGAGATATAAAATTTTTTAATAAACCAGTAGAAGGTAATAGAAAATGGATAAGAGGTCAAATTGGTATGGTTCCTCAAGATTTAGCTATATTTGAAGATATATCAGCTTACAGAAATGTAGAATTTTTTACTTCATTATATGGACTTAAAGGAAGAGAACTTAAAGAAAAAGTAAAAGAAGCTTTAGAATTTGTGTCTCTTCTTGAGCATGAAAATAAAAAGCCTAAGACCTTCTCAGGAGGTATGAAGAGAAGACTTAATATTGCTTGTGCCATTGCTCATAAGCCTAAGATATTAATTATGGACGAACCTACAGTTGGTATAGATCCGCAATCAAGAAGCCATATATTAGAATCTATAAAAAAATTAAGAGATAAGGGAACTACAATAATATATACAACTCACTACATGGAAGAAGTAGAAGAAATTTCAGATAGAATCATAATAATGGATAAGGGAAAGAAAATAGCAGAAGGTACAAAAGAACAGTTGAAGGAAAGCTTGAAAGAGCAAAGAGTTTACAAGTTATATGTAGATAGGATATTAGAAGATGATTTAGATTGCTTTTACTCTATAGAGGGAGTTAAAAAAGTTTATTCTAATAAAGATTTAATAGAGATTACAAGTATAAAAACCATAGAAAATTTAGATAAGATTATCTTAAAAGCAACTGATATGGGACTTAAAATTAAACATATGAAAAGCGAAGAAGGAAATTTAGAGATGGTTTTCTTAAAGCTTACAGGACGAAATTTAAGGGATTAGGAGGAGGACTTATGAATTTAGTAAAGCTTATAAAACAAGATATAAGAAATCTATTTACTAATCCTGTGGTTATAATCTTTGGTTTTGTATATCCTATGGTTTTGATTGTACTATTTGGATATTTATTTTCCTCATTTTATGGTGGCGGAGGGGTGACTGCTTATGACTACTATGGAATTACTATGATTATATTTTTAGTATTATCGTCTTGTACCATAACTCCAAATGCTTTTATGGAGAGGAAGATAAAAAACAGTAATCTTAGGGTGTTATTTTCCCCGACTAATAATTGGGAGATATATGGATCAAAAATTATATCTACATTTTTATTTATAGGAAGCCTCTTTACCCTAGATATGAGCATATTATCTATAACTGGTATGGTTAATTATGGTGGAGGTAAATTTTTATATATATTGATACTTATACTTGTGTTATTGTTTTTCACTGTAACATTAGGTGCTTTTGTATGTGTATTAATTAAAAATGAGGAAGGTACAAATAAGATACTTTCATTAGTATGTAATATTTTAGCATTGACCTCTGGTATATTCTTTCCAATAGATGGACTTGGAGAAAAAATTAAAAGTATAGTAGCATTATCGCCTATAAAAATGATTATAGAAAGTATTTTTAAAATAATATATGATGGAAATTTTAATGGTTATTTAACAACAATAAGTATAATAATTTCTATTACAATAATTTTGTTAATTGGGATAAATTTTTTATTTAATGGTGAGGACTATATTTAGGAGGAGTGGAGTATATGAATGTTTTTAATATGATAAAAAATAATTTTATAAGGATACTACAAAATAAATTTTATATAATTAATATAATACTTATTATACCAACTATGATTTTTATAGCTATATATTTTACTGGTAGGCTAGAGATTAAAGCTAATTTAGCGGTAGTTGGAGCAAATAATCTTCCTATAAATAGTAATAGTATAAAGGTTAATTATATAAATAAAGAGCCACAACTGTCTGATTTAGTTCTAAATAAATACGATGCAGTTATTAAATCAAATAATGGAGTTTATGAAGTAATAACGGTAAAAAGTCATAAATTTAAAGAAAACATTGAAAAATTACTAAAGAGAGAAAGTATTGATAATGTTTTTTCTAGTGAAAATAGGGGAATAGGTACTAATATATTAGGATATCTAACTATGTTTATATTACTTCAAGGGCTAATGTTTTTTACTCTGTTTTATGAGGAAAGGGATAAAGGTATATCGAAAAGGGTGTTAAGTCATCCAATAACCGCCATGAATTATTTCTTAGCTCATGCAATCTCATGCTTTATAATGGTATTTCTTCCTATTACCATAATAATTCTAATATCAGTAAATATTTTAAATTTAAATACTAATATAAGCAATATACAGTTTATTTTTATATTAGGAATACTATGTATTCTAGGTTCAGCTTTCGGGTTATTTATATCATCGTTAGTAAAATCAGAAGATAATGCAACTTTATTTGGTTCAATGCTTTTGGTAATAACCACCCTAATTTCAGGTAGTTTTTGTTCAATTGATAGCCAAGGGGTTATAGGTAAAATAGGAAAAATTTTACCCCAAAGAAAAATAGTTGACTATACTATTGCAGTAGAGAATAATAGAACATTAGACTATAGAGGATTAATTATGATTATATTATTATCTATTATTTTATTTATGTTAGCATATATTATAAACAATAAAAAATTTAGAAATGGTAACTTTTAATTATTTTATGTAAAATTATAGGTGATAAATATAAGGGTGATTGCAATGAATAATATTCTTTACACAAAAATTATGAGACCTAAAGTAAGAAAAAATAATATAAAAAGAGAACTTTTAGAAAAGAAAGTTTCATATATAAAAGAACATAAAATTACGATAATAAAGGGTGCTGCAGCAGTAGGAAAGAGCACCCTTGTTTCCTTATATCTTGAGGAAAGTCATGAAAAAAGCTGTTGGATTTCGTTAGATGAAGGATGTAATGATATTATTGCTTTTTGGAATTATTTTATTGAAGCTATAGGTAACTATGTTAAAAATAAGAAATTATATCTAGATATATTAAATCCTTTAGTAAATAGAAAAGAGATATACACATTGATAGGTATTATGATTAATGAACTTATTAAAGATGAAATAACCATTGTATTAGATGACTTCCATAATATTAATGAAAGCTTTTTAGTTGAAACAATAGAATATTTTATAAAAAATTCTTTTGATAATATTCATATGGTATTTATAACAAGAGAGGAAATACCTATGTATCTTGGAGACATTATGGTTTCAGGAAATCTTTTATTTATAGATGGTGATGATTTTAAATTATCTCTTAAAGAATGTGAAAGTTTTGTGAGACAAACTTTATTATTAAATATAAGTGATATTGAGATTAATAAAATTTATGAAGCTACAGAAGGGTGGATTGGAGGAGTACAGTTAATTTCTATGGCTCCCAAAAGTAGTAAAAAGCTTGAGAAAATTAACAAAATAAATAGATATATGATTGACTATTTATCTAAGGAAATTATGTCAAATTTAACCGATGAAGAAAAGGAGCTTTTAATTAAAACATCTCCATTACCTTATTTTACTCCAAATCTCTGTAATAACATTCTTCAGAAGAATTATTGCAAGGAAATAATAGATTCTTTGATAAGTAAAAATATACTTATCATAACTATAGACGAAGAACTTGAATTTTTTAGGTATCATAATATATTAAAAGAGTATTTAGTAAAATTATTTAATGAGCAGCAGCTTAAAGAACAAGGAAATATTTTTGTGCTATCAGCATCTTACTTAGAAAAGCTAGAAGATTTTGATGAGGCATTGAATTTATATATTAAAGCGAAGGATTATAATAGCTCTCTAAAAATTGTTGAAAAATTTGGCCATAGGTTGTTAAATCCAAGATTAGTAACACTAATACCTAATTCATATTTGCCAAAAAGTATTGATTTAACTATTTTTAGAGTATTTCATCATTATAGTAATTTTGAAATAGAAAAATGTAATGAGATATTGAATGAAATAGAAAACAATTTTGAAGAAGGATTATGGCAATATTTAAGCCCAATAAGGATGCTTGTAGATGATTTTGATATACCTTATAACAATTTAGAAATATCACAAATAGAGAAACAATGTGAAAATAATTTGACAAAAACTTTCATGTATCTAATGACGACTATTTGGTTTCTATATATAAATAGGCTAAACGAGGCACTAGAAACAATCGATTTATGCTTAAATACTAATAAAGTACTAAAAAATAAATATATAGAGATATATTCGTTAATGCAGAAAGCAATGATTTTTGAAGAGATGGGAAGATTAACAGAAAGTGAAGATGTATCAAAAACATTAAATAGAATAGTTGATGAAACCGATGGTTTATATAAATTTAAGTTTTTTATATCAATAGGATTAGCAGGAGTATATATAAAAAAAATGCAGCTAGAAAAAGCGGAGGAACTTATAGAATATGCTGAAAAGAATTTTTCAAAGGTTATATATGATGAATATTTTAGAGCTGGTTCTAGAGGACTAAAATATAATTTAGCAGAAATCAAAATTCTTCAAGGTGATTTAGATGAAGGAGAAAAAATTATCAATGAATTAATTGAAGAGTATAAAGGTACAAGAGTATATTTGACTATACTAGCATTAAAAATTACCATGTTGTTTAATCATAAAAGGGTTAGGAAAGAAGAAATATTAGAATATGAGGCTATATGTGAAGAGCTAAATAGTAAAGAGAATGAATTAAAAATTGAGGAAAAACTTATATATTCTAAGGTTTTAAATATTCTTGATAATAAAGGTGAAGGACAAAAGCTTATTGATGAAATATTAGCTTATTCAAGAAAAAATAGTAATGTTTGTGTTTTAACTATGGCATTATTGGAAAAAGCTCTATTATTGGATAGTATGGATATAAAATCACGAGAAGTGAAAAATTTATTGTTAGAAGCAATTTTTTACAGTAGAGATGAAAGATTACTTAAGCCATATGCAATAATGGGAAAACCTATAGTAGGATTAATAAGGAAATATATATCAATCGATACCTTACCAAGAGAAGATAAGGAATTTATTTCACAGGTATTAGAATTATTTTCAAAGGATAAAAAAGAGAATATATTAAGTGAAAGAGAAATAGAAGTCTTAAAAGAAATATCAAATGGGTATACAAATAAAGAAATAGCTGAAAGATTATATATTTCTATAGCTACAGTAAAAACTCATATAATAAATATATATTCAAAATTAGAAGTAAATAATAGAGTTGAAGCTATTAACGAAGGAAGAAAAAGAATAATAATTTAAATGAGGTTGTGTTCATAGTACTAATATGAACGCAATATAGCACCATCTAGCAAATATATCTATAATATTTTTGATTAACTAATTTATTTCAGATGCTTTAATAAGATGAGATTTTAATACAAAGAGTGGTGAGGAAAAATAAAGATAGATAGGTTACTTGGAATAATTATATATTTATTAAATCGAGATATAGTAAATGCAAATACATTAGCTGAAAAATTTGAAGTTTTAACTAGGACTATATAGCATGATATTGAAACACTAAATTTAGCTGGAATACCTATTACATCTATACAAGGTGTAAATGGAGGTTATGGGATTATTGAGGGTTTTAAGCTAGAAAAACAAATAGCTAATACAGAAGATTACATTTCTGTTGTTACTACTTTAAGAGGTATGTGTTCAGCGTATGATAATAAAAAGTTTGAAGCCAACAAGCTATTGCTCAAATTCTAATGCCTATATTCATGAACTAGTTGTCAATAAATTAGGAATCTAAATATCGAATACTTTAGAATCTCATATCGTTGAAACAGTGATTGATTATGACTTGGATTTTAAAAATGAAGCCGGAATTTTAACTATTGTTACCACAATGATTGGAAAGACTAACTTTGAGAACGAAGAGGAAATACTTGAATATATGTCAATCAGTAAAGACAAGGAACTCTATTTAGCTTTAGCAAATCATGGAACAGATTCAAAGCCTTCATGTATATAGACGGAGAAAAGGAAGTGGTTCATTTAGCTCCATTTACTTTTACAGATATGTCGTTATTACATTATCTAGATTTTTTAAAGACGTCTAATTTACCTTATTATGTTTTAAATCATTTGAAAAAATTTAATTTAGGGGATTATCCTAAAATAGTCCTTTATTCGTTGAAAGTAACCAATGCCTGCAATTTTCAAACTGTTACATGTGAGCAAATTTATTACTTAAAGTATAACTCCAAATTGAACGCTTATGAATTTGAAATAGACAAAGAAAAAAATTGGCGTTTGGAATTTATAATCCATTTGTCACAGAACTATTGAAAGAAGTATCTTATTGTCGCATTCAAGTAGAAAAGGAAAAAGAAGAGCGTGAAAAAAGGCGACTTGAGCGATTGGAGAATCCAGCAACACCACGTAGACAACCATGCAAATCGCCACATCTTAAAGAAGATAGTCCAAATACAGAGAATTAAAATGAGATACTTCCCTTGTTTAATAGGGGGCATCTCATTTTTGGGATGAATAAGTAGCGATGGGATTAATATTGGACGGGGATTCGACTTGCTGGAGCGTACCGGTCAGCTTCCACGTCCGCAAAACAAAGATATTTATAAGTGAAAAGATTGATGTCATTTTCATTTCAGTATATAATTTTTATAACTTTAAATGAATAGAATGATTACATTTGTTTAATTTAAAAGAAAACTATCATGTTGCTGTGCCGACTGCCTTTCATTACGACGAAGAAATAAATGTTCAAGCAACCTTAGAGCATATCATCAACTTAGCTGAAAAAAGGAGTAAAATCTATTTTAGTGTGTAGGGCAACAGGAGAACAACACAGTTTATCTGTAAAAGAAAAAATTGTTATTTTAAATGTTATTCAAGAAAATAACGCTTTAAGTCCAGACTTAGAAATAATTTTTAGTGTATTTAGCATTCGTCAAAAAGGTGCTATTGAATTAGCGAAATATGTAAATCAATGCAATAAAATTTCTGGAGTACTGTTAGGGTATTCTCCATATATGCTTCCGACTCAGAAAGAGGCTATTTACTATACAAAAGCTATTGTAAAAGAGCTTAATAAACCATAATATAAGAGAGGGTGTTGGGAGTAAAAACATCAAGAATCGGTAATTGCAAAAATAATTTTTCAGAGAGTTATCCATATCGGAATATGAGATATAACTTTGTTTAGGAGTGATATAGATGAAGAATATAACAATATTAATAGCTGATGATGATAGAGAAATTGCTAATCTGGTTGCCATCCATTTAGAGAAAGAAGGGTACCATATCATTAAGGTATCTGATGGACAAGAAGCTGTTGAGGTTATTCAGGCTCAACCGATTGATTTGCTGATTTTGGATATTATGATGCCGAAAATGGACGGATATGAAGTTACCCGTCACATTCGTGAAAAACATAATATGCCCATCATTTTTTTGAGCGCTAAAACGTCTGATTTTGATAAAGTGCAAGGACTCGTGATTGGAGCAGATGATTATATGACCAAACCATTCACACCCATCGAATTGGTAGCTCGTGTAAATGCCCAACTGCGACGCTTTATGAAGTTAAATAAACCTAAAACTAAATATAACTCAAGCTTGGAATTTGGAGGATTAGTGATTTCGCCCGAACACCGTACAGTTACTTTATATGGTAAGAATATTGAGTTAACGCGGAAAGAGTTTGAAATTTTATATTTATTAGCCAGCCATCCAAATAAAGTTTATAGTGCAGAAGATATTTTTCAGAAGGTATGGGGGGATGCATACTATGAAGGTGGGAATACCGTTATGGTTCATATTCGTACTTTGCGGAAAAAACTTGAAGAGGATAAACGAAAAAACAAATTGATAAAAACTGTATGGGGGGTAGGTTATAAATTCAATGGGTAAAATACTACGAAGCTTTCGTTCAAAAATGATAATATTGTTAGGTTTAAGCATGTTGTTGTCTAGCGCCATAACATACCTACTCTTTAAAGTACTCCAATTGTATTATTATACAAATGTTGAACGTGGAGATACACTAGCTTATCTTCGTGAAATCATGGCAAATATTGGAGATCTTAACGTCTTTTTACTGTTATTTATCCTGCTTTCGATATTGTTTTTCTTTTTACTTACAAAACCCTATTCTGCCTATTTCAATGAGATTTCAAAAGGAATTCATTATCTCGCTCAGGGTGACTTTAAGCATCGAGTTCAAATATTGTCAAATGATGAATTTAGTGATATTGCACAAGGCATTAATATGGCAAGTGAAAAATTGGAACAAGCCATAGAAAGGGGTGACTTTTCGGAAAGTAGTAAAGAGCAGTTAGTAGTAAATTTGGCTCATGATTTGCGCACACCTCTTACCTCTGTTTTAGGTTATTTAGATTTAATCCTTAAGGATGATAGCTTGACTGAAAATCAGATCAGGCATTATTTAACGATTGCCTTTACCAAATCTCAACGCTTAGAAAGGTTGATTGATGAATTATTCGAAATAACTAGGATGAATTATGGCATGTTACCAATTGAAAAGAAACAAATCGATTTAAGTAAGCTACTTATTCAATTGAAAGAAGAGTTGTATCCTGTTTTCGAGAAAAACGATTTAATAGCAAGAATGAATATTACTTCTCCTTTATCTATTATGGGTGATGGAGAGTTGTTGGCCCGTGTGTTTGAAAATCTTCTGATTAATGCAAATCGCTATGGATATGAGGGGCAGTATGTAGATATCAACGGCTTCATCGGTTCAAAGGAAATAGTTGTTCAAATTATCAATTATGGGGATGCCATTCCTCCAGATGAACTGCCTTATATTTTTGATATGCTTTATACTGGTGACAAAGCACGGACTCATCAAGAAAATAGCACAGGTCTCGGTTTATTTATTGCGAAGAATATAGTAGAGCAACACAATGGGACGATTACTGCTGAAAGTAATTTAATACGCACTGCATTTGAAGTCCGTTTACCAATGGAGGATTCCCAAAGAGATTAAGCCTAGGATTATTTATGACTACTCAAAGATAAAAATATAGCCAGAAAATGGAGTGTATGAAAATTCATTTTTCTGGCTATATTTAATTTTTACAGATTTTACTGTTCTTTCCCCAAAAATTAAGCGCACTTATCCCGTACCTCCCCAAAGTGAAAAATTTCATTGTCAAAGAACGATGAGAATTCCCTAAAGCTGAAATGGTCACCCAAAAGGTGATGAGGTAAAAATAAGAAAGTATCGAGTTAGTGATGGTTTCGGTGCTTTTCTTATAAAGTGAGTGAGTAATCCGGGTAAGTATAAAATCCAAGTAAAAAATTTAAGGAAAATTTAATATTTACCCTACTTTTTATTTTAAAAGTTTTTTCTATACTATAAACAGCTCATCACCATCAATGGTTCTTGCTTTTAGAGCTGAAAGATGCTTATTGCGGTTCAAGCATTAATCACACGAAATTGAACTATAGCGAAAGGCATTTTAACAAGGGGATTCTCCATCAAGCACCTCTCGTGGTGATGAGCCCTATAAACAAGTTAACTCAAGGAGGGAACTAAAATTATTTGACAAGAGAGAGGTTGATAGTATGAAAAATACCGGCATTACCATTTATGGATGTGAGAGGGACGAGGCTGAAGTGTTCAATGAACTTTCGCCACGCTTTGGTGTCATACCTACCATTACAAGCTCTGCCGTATCAGAAACCAACGCAATGTTAGCCACTGGCAATCAATGTATCAGTGTGGGGCACAAATCTGAGATTTCCGAATCCATTCTTTTTGCGCTGAAGGAATCCGGCGTCAAATATATCTCTACCCGAAGTATTGGCTTCAATCACATAGACGTGAAGGCCGCGGAAAGTATGGGTATCGCTGTTGGAAACGTGGCATATTCACCGGATAGCGTTGCAGATTATACATTGATGCTGATGCTGATGGCGATACGAAACGCAAAATCCATTATGAGCCGTGCAGAAAAATATGATTTTAGCTTGGATACTGCCTGCGGAAAAGAATTGCGTGAGATGACTGTTGGCGTGCTGGGGACTGGTCATATAGGCAAGGCGGTTATTGAGCGACTGCGGGGATTTGGATGTCATGTGCTGGCGTATGGTCACAGCAAAGAGGCGGCGGTATTATGTATCCCTCAATGAATTGCTGCAGAAAAGCGACATTCTCACCATTCATGTGCCGCTTGGCACGGACACATATCATATGATTGGTCACGAACAGATTGAAGCAATGAAACAGGGCGCGTTTCTTATCAATACAGCCCGCGGCGGGCTTGTGGATACCGGCGCGCTGATCAAAGCGTTGGAAAATGGAAGGTTAGGCGGCGCGGCTTGGATGTGTTGGAAGGAGAAGAAGGACTTTTCTATTTTGATTGCACACAGAAACCGATTGACAACCAATTTTTGCTTAAGCTCCACAAGATGCCAAATGTGATCATCACTCCGCATACGGCGTACTATACCGAACGGGCATTGTATGATACCGTTGAAAAGACAATATTGAACTGTCTGGATTTTGAGAGGAGAGATACACTTGAATAGATTGAAAATAGCCCTCCTATTTGGGGGATGCTCAGAGGAACATGATGTGTCGATAAAATCGGCGAAAGAGATTGCAGATAACATCGACACAGAAAAATATGAGCCGATATACATCGGAATCACCCGATCCGGCGTTTGGAAAATGTGCGAAAAGCCATGCGTGGATTGGGAAAACGAAAACTGCCGTTCGGCAGTGCTTTCTCCGGACAAAAAAATGCACGGGCTGCTTGTTATGGGGAATAAAGGATATCAAATACAACGTATAGACGCGGTATTTTCGGCTTTGCACGGCAAATCGGGTGAAGACGGCGCCATACAAGGTTTATTTGAATTGTCCGGCATCCCCTATGTAGGCTGTGATGTTCAAAGTTCGGCGGTGTGTATGGACAAATCCCTGACATACATTGTGACCCAAAATGCTGGTTTTGGCACTCCCGAATTTTTGATTTTGAATCATGGCGATATACCGGATTCAAATCCCTTAACATATCCTGTTTTTGTTAAACCGGCGCGTTCCGGCTCATCTTTCGGCGTGAATAAAGTCAATAACGAGGACGAATTAGACGCTGCCATTGAAACAGCAAGGCAGTATGACAATAAAGTCCTGATTGAACAAGCTGTGCCAGGCCTTGAAGTGGGCTGTGCTGTGTTGGGAAATGGTACTGACTTAATCGTTGGCGAAGTGGACCAAATTTCACTTTCGCATGGTATCTTTCGCATCCATCAAGAAGATCAACCAGAAAAAGGTTCCGAAAACGCAGTTATTTCGGTTCCCGCGAACCTGTCGGCAGAGAAACGCATAAAGATACAAGAGACGGCGAAAGCAATTTATAAGGCGCTCGGCTGTAAAGGTCTTTCTCGTATTGATATGTTTTTGCAGGAAAACGGACGTATTATACTGAATGAAGTCAATACGTTGCCGGGATTCACGACATACAGCCGTTATCCCCGTATGATGGCTGCCGCGGGGATGACACTGTCCGAGTTAATTGATCATTGCATCACACTGGCACTCAAAGGATGATACGCATGGAAAAAGATTTTGTTTTTTTAGATGAAATATTGCATGGAGTTCGTTGGGACTCCAAATATGCCACATGGGACAATTTCACTGGAAAACCGGTAGATGGTTATGAAGTCAATCGCATAGCGGGGACATATGCTTTGGCTGTTGCGCTGCTTAAGGCAAAGAAGCAGGCAGCTGCTCTAGGGTACGGTTTGCTCCTTTGGGATGGCTATCGTCCTCAACATGCGGTAAACTGTTTATTGCATTGGTCTGAGCAGCAGGAAGACGGCCGCACAAAAGAAAGATATTATCCCAATATTGATCGGAGCGAGATGGTTACAAAGGGATATGTGGCGTCAAAATCAAGCCACAGTCGCGGAAGCGCCATTGACCTTACGCTTTATAGACTGGACACGGGTGCGCTTGTCCCTATGGGGAGCGACTTCGATTGTATGGATGAACGTTCACATCATACCTCAAAAAAAATTTCAAGCAATGAAGCGCAAAATCGCCGGCTATTATGTTCTATTATGGAACACAGTGGATTTGAACCATATATATATGAATGGTGGCACTACGTATTGAAAAACGAACCATACCCCAACAGCTATTTTGATTTCCCCATTAGCGAGAGCCATCTCAAATGAGATACTAAGCCGTTTGGATAGTAGATTGGAAAGGTACAAAACAATTTTTAAATTTTATTTTAGAACGAGTGCAAGAGGGCAAAAAAGATGAAGCTAAAGCGTGATTAGCTGAAATTTTTTCAAAACACGCAGATGCACACTTAATACTGAATATGTGGAGAGTTTTATCCCAAGGATGATTGCTATATTTAAACCAGAATGTGTTGAGGAAGTAAAAGGTATCATGACACAATTTGGTGGATAGCAACGTTAATAATTACTGTTTAGATACAGAAAAAATTTTATACTTATCCTAAAATAAAGGTGCTGATCCAATTCGTGGGTAGCACCTTTATTTTTTTAGCAAACAGCAATTTCTGTTGCTATTTGAGCGGATTGCTGACTGGGGTGAAGCGTGCCCACTAAAGACTGCATATGATGAATTTAGTGATATTGCACAAGGCATTCTGGTGACAAAGCACGAACTCGTCAAGAAAATAGCACAGGTCTCGGTTTATTTATTGCGAAGAATATAGTAGAGCAACACAATGGGACGATTACTGCTGAAAGTAATTTAATACGCACTATATTTGAAGTCCGTTTACCAATGGAGGATTCCCAAAGAGATTAAGTGTAAAATCCAAGTAAAAAATTTAAGGAAAATTTAATATTTACCCCACTTTTTATTTTAAAAGTTTTTCCTATACTATAAACAAGTTAAGTTAAGGAGGGAACTAAAAATGAAGAAGTGGGGACTTTTATTGCCATTTGCATTATTCATAGTTTTTATTTTTAATATATTACCGATATCTCAAGATAAAGTAGATATTCAAGGAGAGATTAAAAAATATGAACAAAATAATAAAGATACATCGGATAATAAAATGGCAGCTAAAAATATCCAAAAGATTGAGCTTACGGAAGAACAGATCTATCAAGGGAATCTACTCTTGGTCAACAATGAACACCCTGTTCACCAAAAGAGTATAAAATCGGATGTCATAAATTTATTTACGCACAAAGAATTGACAAAGGGGTATGGGTTACTTGATAGCGAAATTAAATTGTCAGAAGAAATAGCTGAAAAATTTTCTGAGATGATATCTGATGCTGAAAAAGATGGGGTTTGTCACTTTTTAATTAGCAGTGGTTTTCGAGACTTAGATGAGCAAAGCAGACTTTACGAAGAAATGGGTTCTGATTATGCTTTGCCAGCAGGTCAAAGCGAACACAATTTAGGATTAGCACTTGATGTGGGATCTACTCAAATGGAGATGGATAAAGCGCCAGAAGGAAAGTGGATAGAAAAAAATTCTTGGAAATACGGCTTTATATTACGCTATCCCTTGGATAAAACGGATGTTACAGGAATTCAATATGAACCTTGGCATATTCGATATGTCGGCTTGTCTCACAGTGCGATTATGCAGGAAATGAATTTAGCTTTGGAAGAATATTTGGATTATTTAAAAGAAGAAAAGAGCATTTCTGTTAGTGTTGATGGGAAGAAATATACAATTTCATATTATCCCATTTCTCAAAATGAGGCAATTGAAGTTGAAGTACCAGCGAATGAACAGTATGAAATATCTGGTAATAATATAGATGGAGTGATTGTGACTACATTTTCTTGAATTAGGTTCTAAAATGATAAAGTCATAGGTTTAAATGTAAAGTTAGGAGGCATATTCTATATTCTTACAGTTTTGTATACTTATTTTTGTATTATTATTTTATGTATTGTGTTTCAAATTGGATTTTTATTAAAGGCGTTAAAAATTAAGAAAACATTAAGAATTGTATTCACTTATTCTTAAGTTTTTGTTGATATTATAATCATGTCAATAATTAAATTTTGATTCAACAAGGAGGATTATTGTGTCACTATTTCAGTATTTATATGTCTATATTCGTATATGTATTATGTATGTTGTTCACACTGATTTTTTAATTAACATTATTTGTACATGCATTTTATGTATTGTATTTCAAAAAGGATTTTATCTAAGGGCTAAGAAGAAGGAAGAAGGAAGTGTTTCCCGCAAGCATTTTCTAGGGGTATTTATTTTTTTAGTGTATCTGGCAGCTGTTTATGGGGTAACAGGTATAGGAACAATTTGGGATGTGCAACGGTTTGTTACCACATCTACATCTGGATTTGATCGAATTTATTTAGTTCCATTCTCTAGTTCTCCTGAGTCAATGATGCCGTATGTTTTGAATATTATAATGACGATACCATTAGGATTCTTGTTACCATTGATTTGGAAACAATTTCGAACAATTAAAAAGGTTGCCTTGTCGGGATTTTTGTTATCCTTAAGTATTGAATTAAGTCAATTGTTCACTCAAAGTCGAACCACAACGACAGATGATTTAATTATGAACACCCTAGGAGCTATTATCGGATATTTCATCTTTAAAGCATTCTTTCACATCATCTTGAAAAAAAATAGCACCGAAAAAGATGAAACAATATCATCTTCATTTGTCATCAAACAGGAAGCAATCTTTTATTTAGTATTATCATTTTTGGGGATGTTTTTATTTGCTATTTAGGGCTTTTCGCCATCAATAATACTTGACAAAAAATAAAGTCAATATATTATAAATGACAGACTACAATTGAATGGGAGTAGGACATATAGTCTTAGGAACTTGGTATTATCAATGTTTCCAAGGCTTTTTCTTTGCTTGTAATATCAAGTTGATACCAGTTTGGAAATAAAGATAGGTTTTAAACTTAATTTAGAGGGATTTTTCTACCGCACTTTCGCTTGCTGGACTTGTAAAAAACTTCAAAAGGAGACCTTCTCAAGTTCTTTACAAGTAATAGATTAAAATTTTAAAATGCTATGGTGGTTATTTTGTATTCAATTAGCTACTATCTTTGGTTCAATTTGGTTCAAATGATATTCTTGAAAGTCCATTTTTATCCGTTTCTCTCCATTTTGAAAGGGGAAAGTTATTGATATAAAGGGATTTTCGAGGATAGGTGTTCATAGTTTTTAGTAAGGCATTTCTCAAAAATTTAATATTAAAGAATTATTAACTCAAATCATATATGAATTTGAGCTTGTGTTTTAAAAACAAAAAATAGATATTAACTTAAAGAGTGATGACGCTGTAATTTTTGCTGTAAAAGAAGACATAAGAACTATTCTTGTGAATTTAATAGATAATGGAATCAAATGTAGTGAAGATGGACGAATAAATATTCAATGCAAATGTGAAAATAATATTTATATTATTATAGAAAATAAATGCCTTCCTATTCCAAAGGAAATTAAAGAAAATTTATTAGAATCTTTTACTAAGTATAATTATGGAGACCATACACAAATAAGTTCTGGATTGGGTCTATTTATATGCAAAGAATTAGCGGAAAAAAATAATGCATACATAACTTATAAGGTAGATGAGGGAAAAATCTGCTTTATGATAGAATTACCTTTGGAATGATAAGGATATAAGATACATAGTTGAGAAGAGAAGTTATTTAAAAATTGTAGCATATATACAGGCTTTAGTAAAAAGAGTGGTGAGAAAATATAAAAATAGACTTAATACTGCAAATGTAGGATTAAGTCTATTTTTTATTATTTAGAAGAAAACTTTGAACTAAAAATAGTTTTTTCTATACTCATCTGGTGAATAACCATAAACTCTTTTAAATGCTGCTGAAAACTTACTAGCATTTGCGTATCCAATATGTTTTGCAATATTTTGAATTTTTAACTCATTATTGGATAGAAGAATCAGGGAATGTCGCATCTTAGCAAGACGGATATATTCTCCAATTGTCATGTGGTACGCAACTTTAAATGATTCACGTAGTTTTGTTTGACCAATTGCAGCAATCTTACAGAGCTCTTTAATATCTGGTGGATTAATAACATTTCTATCAATTGCAGATTTTACTAATTCTAGTTGTCTTAAATCTTTAGTTGAAACAAAGCTTACAGCTTTTTCTATTTTATGTTTTTCGTTTAAGAAATTACCTGCAATGATTGAAAGCAATTCACCAATCTTACTTTCATAATATAAACGAGACTTTTCAAAAGATAAGAGTTTTTGTTTAATCTGTTGGAACAACAATGTCACTTCTGGTGTGTTATAGTGTTGTGTCTTCCAATTAAAAGTTTCTGCAAAATTAAAATCATCTTCAGAAAATTGACTTTCTAAATGTCTTGCGATATAGTCCTCTAAAATCAATATATTAATAATTTGGATTGGCTTATGATTCCCAAAGTAAATACGACCTTTCGTCAGTTTATTAAAATATACATTCACGCCAGCTGGAACATCAAAAGTTTTCTTACCGTTTTGAATTAAAGAAATTTTACCACTTTCTATTAAGTAAATTTCTATTCGTCTTTGATTAAGCTGATATGTCTTATAAATTGGTGAATAAGGTGTCCAGTTACTAATCGAAAGAAATAGACCTGGAGAAGGATTCACCTGATAAATAAATCCTTCTCCCTCTTTTGGATTAGGTTTTAAAAAGTGTTCCCCGTTTTCAATAACATTTCGAAAAGCAAGTGATTCTGTAAAAAAAGCTGCAGAACCTCTTTCACCTATTTCTTGGTATAACTTACATTCCAATCTTATCACCTCCCACTACGGAGTTCTATATAAGCTTATTAGAAAACTCCATTTTATCTTTTTAATACTCTCATATGACAGAAAGAATGTTTATTTAAATTTCAAATATATAGATATATAGCCTATATCATAAGATTTTCTTTAAAAGAGTAGCTTTTTACCTCTTATTGACGAGGAATTTCTCAAAGGATACAATGATTTTTGATATATGGTTAGTTAGAACTAACTTATATGATTATAGCATTTTTTCTGTCAGTCATCAATTAAGCTTTTACAGAGAAAATAGTAATTAATTTTATAGTAGGAATCTTATCAATGCACAGTCCACAATTCACAATTGAGGTGAAAATTATTTTTAGCAAAATAATCTCTTTAATATATTTTTAATTAGCAATGCAATTGCTAATCTTTCATAAAAAGTTACCCTGTAACTTCAAAAAAATTAATTTAAAATTCCTCAGTGATAACTGAGAAATATCCACAATTGTGAATTGTGCATTGTGAATTATGCATTGAATAAGGTTGAGGGGATGTGAATTATATGAAACAAAAAGAAAAAAATCCAATATTACTTCTATTAAAATGGGCGGGAAAGGATAAATATTATTTATATTTGTCGGTAATTTTGTCACTGATTAGTGGTCTTAGCACAATGATTCCCTATTATGGTGTATATAAGATTATGGAAAATGTTTATAATAATATATTTTCTAAAGAAGTTTTGTTATATTATGCAGTACTAATTGCTGCTGCAGTTGCTATTCGTTTTATAATGTTTGGTATAGCTGGCGTACTGTCTCATAAAGGAGCTTACAATGCTCTATTTAAAGTGCGCTGTATGTTGGTAAATCATATGGCAAAGGTTCCTCTTGGAAATTTAAGTGAGAGAAACACAGGTGAAATTAAAACCACATTAAATGAGGAGATTGAAAAGTTAGAGCTATTTTTAGCACACCATTTGCCAGAACTTATTTATTATGTCAGTGGACCAATTGCAGTATTTATATACCTTTGTACAGTAAATTGGAAACTGGCATTGGTATCATTGATTCCTTTAGTTTTGGCCTTTGGATTGATGGCTATTATGTTCCGTGGAACAGATAAGATGATGGAGCGAGCAAATCGTTCTATTTCAAATCTAAATTCCACTATGATTGAATATATTAGCGGAATGAAACAGATTAAAGCCTATAATATGGGAAGTCATTCCTTCAAAAAATATTCTGATGCCATTGAAGATGAACATTCCGTTTGGAAAGAAATGTCCCGTAGAATGGGGCCACCCTATGCTGCCTATGTTGTCATTGTTGAGTGTGGTCTACTGCTTATGGTACCACTTGGAGGATTCTGGTTTTTAAAAGGTTCTTTAACTGCTAGTGCTTTTATTCTCTTTGCCTTTGTAGGCTCTTTGTATTTAACAGAGTTACGACCTTTGCAGGAACTTGGTTCCAGTTTTGCGCAAGTCCTCAATGGTATACGTAAAGCTGATGAAATTCTTCAAATACCTGCTTATGAGGGGGGAAGTGCTTTCCCTAAAAAGAGAGACATCACAATTAATAATGTAAGCTTTGCCTATGATGGAAAAAATAATGTTTTAGAAGATTGCAAATTAAACATTCAAGATGGAGAAAAAATCGCATTGGTTGGTCGTTCTGGTGCAGGGAAAAGCACTATAATTGAATTAATTGCCCGTTTTTATGACGTTGGAAAAGGTGAGATTTTAATTGGTGGAAAGAATGTAAAAGAAATCAATTATGAAGACTTGCTACAAAATGTTTCTGTTGTATTTCAAAAGACTTTCTTAACTAAGGATAGTGTTTTAGAAAACATTAGAATGGGAAGTAATGCCACTATTGAAGAAGTTCGTTCAGCGGCAAAAAAGGCGCAAATTGATGATTTTATTATGAAACTTCCAAATGGATACGATACTCTTGTAGGAAGTTATGGATCTAGATTTTCAGGTGGTGAGAAACAGAGAATTGCAATAGCTCGTGCTATTTTAAAGAATGCCCCTATTTTGATTTTAGATGAAGCAACTTCTGCAGCAGATCCAGAAAACCAAGTAGAAATTGATAAGGCAATTCATAATCTTTGTAAAGGGAAAACAGTAATTATTGTAGCACATAGATTAGGTGTTGTTCTTAAATGTGACAGGGTGGCTGTAGTAGAAAGTAGTACAATTACCTCCGTTGGTACTCATGATGAGGTTCTTAAAAATAATCTCTATTATAGGCATGCATGGCGAGATTATGAGGAGGCACGTGGTATTACCTACAAAATAGAAGGAGGTACGCTCTATGAATCCAAATAAAGTGATGAAAAAGAATGGAAGATTCTATTTGTCTATGGCACTTAATATGCTAGAAGGATTGTTATCTGGATGTAATTTTATGATGCTTTATTATTCTATTCAGGCGCTGTGGAACCATAACTTAAATATAAAATTACTTCTTTCTTTAACGGGTAGTCTTGCATTTGTATTCATTATTCGATTGATTTCCTATAGTATTGGTTATACTCAGGGACAAATCGGTGGAGCTAATGTAAGTCGGAATATACGTTTATTTTTAGGTGATAAAATTAAAAAAATATCCTTAGCTCGTTTTACAAAAGGACAAACAGGTGAATACATCAATGTTGTGACTAGTAATGTTAATAACTATGAAAAGATTCTCACTCATAAATCTGGAGATATTGTAAAAAATATAGTACTTTCTCTTATGGTTATTTTATTTATGGGAAGTGTTTATTTTCCTGTTGGGGTAATTCTACTCATTGCTGATTTAATGGTGATACCAGCCTTATGGCTATCTTTTCGATCCGTAAAAGAATATGGAAGTGAGAAAAATCAAATTTTAGCAGATAATGTGAGCAATATTGTAGAATATATTACGGGTATACAAACATTCCGTGCCTATGGTATTGGAGGAACAAAGAATAGATCTGTTACAGATTCAATGAGATCCTATAGTGATGTGAGCTATGTATATGAAAAAAAAGTTATACCTGTTGGCGTTACATTTAACATCATTGCATGGTGCAGTCTACCAGCAACTATTATTGCTGCGGGAAATGCTTGGATGTCTGGAATACTAGATACAGCTGCTTTTCTGATGGTTAGTATGATCCCAATTTTTGTATCAAAGCTAGCAGGAACTATTTTTATTGATTGTACATCATATAAAAACTTAATGATTTCTAAAGGAAAGATTACTCAGATTATCAATGAACAGGAAGAAAGAAAATCAGATGTTATATTTACACCTGAAACTCAAGGTATATGTTTTGAAGATGTGAACTTTTCTTATGTGGAGGGGGAACCGATTCTTACTGGAGTTAACTTTACAGCAGAAGATAAAAAGCTAACTGCAATTGTTGGAGATTCGGGATCTGGTAAATCTACAATTCTAAATCTTATTTCTAAATACTATGAACCACAGGCTGGAGATATTAAAATTGGAGGCATATCTATCAATGATATAAATTCAGAAAAAGTTTTGAGTCAGATTTCAATGGTTGATCAGGATGTGTTTTTATTTAATGATACCATTAAGAATAATATACGTTATGCTCGTCCTTCAGCCACCGACGCAGAAATTGTGGAAGCTTGCAAATTAGCAAACTGTGCTAACTTTATTGAGAAATTGGAAAAGGGATATGATACGCCTGTAGGAGAAAACGGCAACCAGATTTCAGGTGGTGAAAGGCAAAGAATTTCTATTGCTCGTGCTATTTTGAAAAATAGTCCAATCATACTTTTGGATGAAGCAACAGCTTCTTTAGATATTGAGAATGAGCTAGCAGTAAAAGAGGCAATTTTAAATCTTTTAAAGGCAAAAAAGACAGTGATTATGATTGCGCATACACTCTCAATTATTAAAAATGCTGATAAAATTCTTGTAGTTTCAAATGGTAAAGTTATAGAACAGGGAACACATAGTGAATTAATAAAGAAGCGAGGAAAGTATAATGCCATGTGGCAAGCAGAAGAACAAATTTATAGAATTAAGGAAAATGCTTAAAATCATCTTTAATAATTTAATAGGATAAAAATGATTATTTAGTATTGAGATTAATAATAAACTATATTTATATGAAAAATAGCGATTTTATAATTAAAATCGCTATTTCTTTGATATATACATAATATTTATAATGAATAAACCTACTTGTTCATCCAAAATTAGTAGGTTTATTTATCAACTTATAATAAAATAGAAATTAGTAAATAGATAATTACCTTAAGTTTATTATAAAAAATATTAATTTTAGGGGTGAAAATATGAAGCTGTTATATGGTACATCTAATCCAGCAAAATTAGCACATATGAAAAAAGTCCTTGAAGGGCTGGATATTGAAATTATAGGATTAAAGGATATTAATTTAAAGTTTGATGAAATAGATGAAAGTGGTAATGAGCCACTAGAAAATGCTAGGATTAAAGCTCTTGCATATTATAAGACTTATAAAAGTCCAGTATTTTCTTGTGACTCAGGACTGTACATAGAAGGATTAAGTAAAGAAAATCAACCTGGAGTACATGTTAGAAGAGTGAATGGAAAAAGCTTAGATGATGAGGAAATGATAGATTACTATAGCTCCTTAGCTAGAAAGTTAGGAGGACAAGCAAAGGTAAGATATAAAAATGGCATATGTCTAGTGATGGATGATAAAAACATATTTGAATATGATGGAGAAGATATAGGAACAGGAAGTTTTATAATATCTTCAAAGCCTCATGAAAAAAGAAATGAAGGATTCCCTTTAGATTCTCTTTCAGTAGATATAGAAAGCAATAGGTATTATATTGATATGGAGAATAATAAGAAAAATAAAGAAGATGATATTCAGAATAAAGGATTTAGAGAATTTTTTAAGAAAACAGCATTAAAGTATGCTGGATATTAATTTTAATGTTAGCATTACTTTATTCAATTCACAGCGTAAACCAATGCACAATGTAAAATTCATAATGTACAATTAAGGATGAAATTATTTTTTAGCAAAATAATTTCTTAAATAGATTTCCAACTAGCAATTGCATTGCTAGTCAGTACGTGGCGAACACTGTTCGCCGCTACAGAATTAATTCTAAGCTTCTCAGTGATGACTGAGAAATATCCATAATTGTGAATTGTACATTATAAAAAAGAGTTCAGCGAACTCTTTTTTTATTTCAGATGCCGTATTTATTATAATTTTAGTATAGCGGTTTTAATTTGATCCTCAATATCTGCTATGATTTTAAGTGTATCAGCCACATCATCTAAGCGATTTAATGTTGCTAGTGTTTGGCATTTGCCAAATAATCTAGATTGTTTTTCTTTTAGTGTTGATATTACACCGTTTCGATTATTAAAATATTTTGCGAAATCTTGTGCTCTTCTTGCTGCTAATGGAAATGCAAAATATATTAAATGAGACATTTCTCGATTCGTAATTTTTTTGTTTTTAAACTCGGTTGCCTTTATATTTATTGCTTCTTTTCCAAAAGGCATTTTAGATTTTTCCATTGCCTTTTGTTGATTTATATATATGGTTTTAAAATTGTTAACTGCTCTTAAAAAAATCTCATCTTCACTTAGATTTAATTCTTTCTTAGGAGAAAACCAGTAATGATAAGGTCCTTTTTTACAGTGTATTTTATCAGCTTTCCAAGCTAAATCTAATTGACTTAAAGATAATGATACAAAAGGGTAACCATGTGGATCATGCAATAATATTTCATTGTTATTCATTTGTAAGGCTAAGACATAATGATCAGATCCACTTAGATATTTATGATTTGGTAAATATGTTAAGAATCCCATATCTAAAGGCCCTAACATAACTGGATAAATAGATAGAACTTTTAAAAATTCTTCTAAGGGAAGTTTATCTCCATAATTGCTAACTCTTTCATTTATAGTAAAACCTAATGAATGAAATGCTGCATTAATTGCTACATCTGGAGTAGTTATAGAGTTATCAAAAAACAGTAAACCATCTTCTATAGAAGCACCTAATGAAAATCCTGTGAGCACTTCTATTAAAGAATTACATACATCTTCATCTATTGTAGATAATAACATAGAAGCGGAGTTAGAATAACAATATGAACCATTTCCTCTATATGAAATCATGTAATCAATCCTTTCAATTAATATATTATTTACCTACTAATACAAACACATTTTTATCTGGAGCTTCCAACACTGCAACATGACCAGATTCAGTTTTAAAAGGTTCTCTAATCCAATTTACATTGGGATTTTCACTTAAGTTATTGTACGTATCTACAACATCATCTACATATATTTCTATATCTGTTACATTGATATCAGCATTATTTTGAAGAACAAGCTCTGAGCTATTTTTTTCAGGAAACTTTAATCCAATCAGTGTCCAAAGTTTACCATTATCTAACTTTCTTTCAATTTTCCAATTTTCTTTTAAACCCAAAGCGGTATAAAAATCAACAGAATTTTTGATATCAGAAGTATAAAGGGATACACATTCTAATCTTTTGAACATAATTTAACCTCCTAATTAATAATTTTTTTATTATCAATATAAATGTAACATGTATCTATGACAACTATTGACGTATTTATTATAAGAAGACTATAATGAGTAAAAAAACATATTCTAGGAGCTAAAATTATGAATAAATCTAAACGATTAGTAGATTTAATAATTGTTATTAATAGAAAACAAAACTTTACAGCAAAGGAATTAGCAGAGGAATTTGGAGTTTCAATACGTACAATACAAAGAGATTTGAAAGATTTAGAAGATTTAGGGGTTCCACTATATACAGAACTTGGAGCTAAAGGTGGATATAGATTATTAAATAAAAAGATATTACCTCCTATAGCATTTACAGAAAATGAAGCTATAGCAATGTTTTTTGCTTATCAGTCTCTTCAAAATTATGAATCATTACCTTTTGAAGATGATACTGTATCTGCATTAAATAAGTTTTATAATTATCTTCCAGATAATACGAAAGATAAAATTGATGTAATGAGAAATCGAGTTTTATTTTGGATACCAAGAAGAAATGAAGAAAATCCATACTTAAAATTTATTCTAGAAGCAGTAATTCAAAGAAGTGTTTTATCAATTAAATATGAATCTATGAGTGGAATTAGTTATAGAGAAATTTTACCTATTGGCATATATTCGCATAATGGCTATTGGTATTGCCCAGCATTTTGTTTAAAGAAACAATCTTACAGATTATTTCGAGTTGACTATATTAAATCAGTAAGTATAAATGAAGATACAACTGTAGAAAAAGACATTAGCAATATAACTTTAAAAGATTGGTTTGAACCATCAAAGCCTAAAGAAACTGTAAGGCTAAAAGTAAGGCTTTCTAAAAAAGGAGTTAGAAAGTGTCAGCTAGAACCGTGGATGGATAAAAAAATAAAAGTTAATGATGATGGCACTGGGATTATTGATACAACTATAGATATAAGGGACATAGACTATTATTCAGATTTTTTATTAGGTGTAGGTACAGATGCAATTGTTGAGTCACCTAAAGAAGTAGTTGATTTAATTTTAGAGAAGATAGATAAAATAAAAAACAATTATAGATAAAGTTAAGTAATGCACAATTCAAAATTAAGGTTGAAATTATTTTTGTTCAATCTAATTTTTTAAATAAATTTTTGTAGCGGTGAACAGTGTTCGCCGCTACAGTTAGATGATTGATAATTAATATGGAATTTAATTTTGACTAGCAATACAATTGCTAGTTTTTCCACCTCTGGGGAACTTAATCAATTGAGAATTGAAAATGGAGAATTGACAATTGTGGTGGAAATTAATTCTTATAAATTAATTTCTTTAAATAGATTTTTCAATAAAAGTGACTGAGTCACTTTGAAAAGAAATAAATTTAGAACTTCTCTTGTAGAAAGAGAAGTATCAATAATTCTTC
The DNA here is from genome assembly GCF_965112025.1 of Clostridium sp. Marseille-Q7071. NCBI lineage: Bacteria > Bacillati > Bacillota > Clostridia > Eubacteriales > Clostridiaceae > Clostridium > Clostridium sp. Marseille-Q7071. Next base: position 134,779 of record NZ_CBCOPR010000001.1, on the reverse strand, counting down.
ATTGTCAATCGTCAATCCTCAATTGTATAAGGGTTCCTCTGAGGTGCAGTATGGTTTGGAGCAAAAATTAGCGGATTTATGCTAATACTATGGAGAGACGCAATGTTATTAAAATATTGTTTAATGATGCAAATATAGTATCATACCATACTGCACCCCAGAGGCTTTATCAATGCACAATTCAAAATTGGCAATTGACAATTATGGTGAAAATTATTTTTAAATAAAATAATTTCTGTAAAGGATTTTTTTGACTAGCAATGCAGTTGCTAGCTACCGTAGGGGCGAGCAGTGTTCGCCAGTTCCTTTTGAATGTATCCTATAATTGAATATTAATGCAATAATATGTGGCGAACACTGTTCGCCGCTACAGTTAAATAATTCAAAATTTCTCAGTTTCCATTAAGAAATATCCATAATTGTGCATTTTGCATTATGAATTAAGCTTACATACATTCTTTTTCTTCAGTTATTTTATCTTTTAGATCAATAATATTATTTTGCCACTTACCTTTTTTATAAGTTATAAATCCAAGGATATCTGCTAAAAGCCATCCAATAGGTATGGACCACCAAATACCTTTTTGTCCAATATATGAAATAGAAGAAAGAGAGTATGCCATTAGTACACGGGTACCAAGAGATACTATTGTTAATACCACAGACATTGTAAGATTACCTACACCTCTAAAGAAACCATAGAACATAAAAAGAAAGCCAATTAACATATAAAATATTCCAACTACAGATATATACTCAATACCAGTTTCTATTACTTTCACCTCACTTGAGTCAACGAATATTTTCATGAGATATTCTGATGACATTAAAATCAAAATAGATGAAATAATACAGAAAACAATAATTATTTTAATAGCAGATTTTACCCCTTCATGTACTCTTTCTTTTTTACCTGCTCCTACGTTTTGAGCTACATAAGTTGAAAAGGCATTACCAAAATCTTGAACAGGGAGATATGCAAGTGAATCAACCTTCCCAGCAGCAGTAAAAGCTGCTATTACATCCGCACCGAATGTGTTAACAAGACCTTGCACAGCTACCATACCTATAGACATAATAGACTGTTGTATAGAAGTTAAGAAACTATACTTCGCTATGACTGGGAAAATTGTACGATCAAATACAAATTCTTTTTTTTTCATTCTTAGTATGGGAACTTTTGAAAAAGCGTATATTAAACTTAAAATTGAGGCAATAGCTTGAGCTATAACGGTAGCATATGCAACTCCTGCAACGCCCATTTTAAAATTTAAAACAAATACAAGATCCAATACTATATTGATAATACAAGCAATAACTAAAAAATATAAAGATGTTTTTGAATCACCTAATGCTCTTAGTAGTGATGCTATTGCATTGTATAAAAATGTAAATATTAATCCGGCAAAAACAATCTTAAGATAAGAAGTGGAGTCTTCTAATATTTCCACTGGAGTTTTAATCAGTATTAAAAGGGGTTTTGTAAATAAAAACGTTAAAATTGATAAAAGTACAGTAAATATAAACATAAAAATAAAAGATGTTGAAACTACACGTTTTAACCCTTCATAGTCTTCAGCACCAAAATATTGAGAAATGACAATGGAACTTCCCATACATAGTCCAATTATTAATAAAGTAATAAAGTTCATAAGTGAAAAAGATGATCCAACAGCAGCAAGGGCATTCTTACCTACAAATCTACCAACTACGATAGAATCAACCATATTATATACTTGTTGAAATATATTTCCTATAAGCATTGGAAATGCAAAGTTTAATATAAGTTTTGTTGGATTTCCTTTTTTCATATCCATTACCATAGTGAGCATACTCCTTTATTTTAAAATAATATTTATAAATAAAAAGTTTTAGTTATAAACTAAAGATTATAACTAAAGTTTTTTAGTAGAGATTTTATTATTATATAAAGAGAGAGATTTCTTTTATATAATTTTATTTTGTTAAGTTTATAAGGTAATGCAATAAGCAAAATTGTATTCAAATACCAAATTTATGGTAACATATAAATAAATATATGGAAAATATTATTTTTATTTGGCTTACATATGTTTTTCATATGTAAGGTGGGAGATATAATTATGGATATTAGACAATTACGATATTTTATTGCTATTGCTGAAGAAAAACAAATTACTGCTGCAGCTAAAAAACTTCACATGACCCAACCCCCTTTAAGCCAGCAACTAAGTGCTATGGAGGAGGAAGTTGGGGTTAAGTTAGTTAGTAAAAGTGGAAAATTTCTTGAGCTCACTGATGCTGGAAAAGCACTTTACCAGAATGCTTTAAATATAGTAAATCTTATGGAAGAATCCAACATTGAGATTAAAGAAATAGGAAGTGGTGTAAGAGGCAAATTACTAATTGGTGTAAATACACTATCATATTATAAATTATCTACTTTACTTAGTATTTTTCAAGAGAGATACCCTTATGTATCTTATAAAATTCAACAAAATGAATCGGGACAGCTATGCAAACTGTTGAAAGAACGAGCTATTGAATTGGCTATTGTTAGAATGCCGGTGGAGTTAAAAGACTTTTCTGTTTTTCATTTTGAATCAGAAAAATTTTGTTTTGTAACATCAAATAAAATAATACTACCTTCACAGAAAATATCTTATGAGCAAATACAGAAGTATCCACTTATAGTACCTAGTACTGAAGGATTAGGTCTATATAATATGATTTTAGAACCATTTTTACATCGTGATTTGAATGTAAATATATTATGTGAATGCTCGGACATATTAGTTTTATTAGAATTAGTATCTTCGGGATTTGGTACAACTATTATTCCTGAATCAGTACTTAAAATACATAAAGGATACAATGTAAGGATATATGAAATTGATGATGATAATTTTATTGCACAATCAGGATTAATTTGGTTAAAAGATCATTATTTATCCAAGACATCTGAAAATTTTATTAAGCTTTTAAAGGAGATGTATTCTGAGAATATATAGAATCAATGGAGAACTTCATCAATGAAGAACTTCAACAATGGAGAATTGAAAATTGACAATTACGGTTGAAATTAGTTTTAATCAAACCAATTTCTTTAATAGATTTTTGTAGCGGCCAACAGTGTTCGCCATTTTTTTATACATATTTACTTAAATTTCTTAGTTTCTACTGAGAAATGTCCATAATTATAAAATTAATATTTTTAATTATAATTTGCTTGACAAAAGAGAAGAAAACGATATATTATTAATATAAGTTAATTATTAAGGTATCTTAACAATGGAGGTTACTAAAATGAATGAGGAACTGATTCAATATGTAAAAGAGATGAGAGAAGCAGACTATGCATGTAATATGATGTTATTACAGGAATATAAAGATTTAATGGATGATGAAATCACCACAAAGCAAGGTGTTTTGCTTGAGTTGGTGCATAAACATGGAAGTCTTAATATAAGTGAAATTGCTGAAGCTATGGAAATTACATCTAGTGCAGTTAGTCAAATCGTCAGTAAATTAGAAAAAGAAGGATATATAAAGCGAGAAATTAACCCTAGTAATCGTAGAGAAATCTTTGTTGAAATGGATGAAAAAGGTATTGAGCATTTTAAAAGATGCGAAGAAGTTGAACGTTCTATTATTAATCGCTTTTACTCAAAGTTAGACTGGGATGAAATTGTAGTTTTAAGAAAACTCTCACTAAAATTTAAGAAGGTCATTGAAAAAGAACTAGAACAAAAATAATTTTTTTTACTCTTCATTTAAGTAGCCTAAAATATTTATATAGCTAAAATAAAATGTTTCTATTAGAGAAATATATAAGCACCTTCAAAAGATAATTAGCTAGTATTTAGTTATGTTTTGTATCATATTGTGTTGTTAAAACCTATTAATAGCATTATTATCTTAGTCAATTTCATTCTAGTAAAGAATATATTTTTAGAATGTTTTATTAATTATTTTACTTTAAATGTTTAATTCAAAGGGGGAATTTTTATGAATAAAAAACAAGAGAAACTTCATAATTTATTTATGAACTTAGCTGAGAAAAAACAATTTAATGGAGCAATTTTAGTAGCAGATGGTGGGGAAATAATCTATAAAGAGGCCTTTGGTATCGCAGACATATCAACGAGTCGTCCACTAACTACTGATTCTGTATTTGAATTAGCCTCTGTATCTAAGCCAATTACTGCCATGGGAATTATGATTTTAAAAGAGCAAGGTAAGCTTGATTATGAAGATTTCATTGAGAAATGGATTCCAGACTTTCCTTATAAGGGAATTACAATTAGACAACTTCTTAGCCATACATCCGGTTTGCCAGATTATTCTGTTCTTTTTATAGAAAAGTGGAATCGTGATAAGATTGCTAGCAATCAAGACGTATTGGAAATGCTAAAAAAATATAAACCAGCTATGTATTTTGAGCCTAATGAAAAGTGGGAGTATAGTAATACTGGATATGTTGTCCTTGCTTTGATTATAGAAAAAGTAACAGGGATGAGTTTTGAGGAATATATGGATAAATACATCTTTCAGCCACTTGGCATGAAAAGTTCAAGAGTATATAACCGTAGATATAATAAGGAAGAAATATCTGATTATGCTTATGGATATGTGTACTCTCATCAGTCAGAAAAATATGAGCTTCCAGATAAATTAGCTGGAATAGAATATGTTGTATTCTTAGATGGAATGCAGGGAGATGGGATGATAAGTTCAAATGTTGAAGAGCTCTTTATTTGGGATAGAGCATTATATTCAGAAAAGCTAGTGACTAGAAAAACATTAGAAGAAGCTTTTGCGCCAGTATATTTAAATAATAAAGAAACCTTTGATTATGGATTTGGATGGATTATTGATTATGATAATGATATGGGAAAGGTAGTTAGCCATAGTGGGGGATGGCCAGGATATAACAATTATTTATTTCGTTATATAGATAAAAATAAAACAATTATATACCTATGTAACTTTGAACAAAATATAGATTTTCAGCAACAAACCCTTTTAGCAGTGCAGCAAATCTTGTTTGACAAACCGTATACAATTCCAGAAGTACCTAAGGCAAAAGAAAGAGTAGATATAGATGAAAGTGTTTATGACCAATATATAGGAAAATATCTTTTAGATCCTGGATTAGAAATAACAGTTATAAAAAAAGATGGAAAACTATTTTTTCAAATGTTAATGAAATCACTATATGAATTAATACCTCTATCAGAAACAAGATTCTTTATAAAACATGCTTTAGTTGAATTGGAGTTTTTAAAAGATGAAAAAGGCAAGGTTTGTGAATTAGTCATTTATCAATCTGGTGGTGAGAAAGCAATTCGAATTGATTAAAGAAAAATTTAAAACGAATATTTTATTTATTAATATCATCACAAAAATATCTTAGAGTAATTCTAATATACTATTGTTCCTGTTACTTAGGGCTTCATAGTAGAATAAGTTATAGTCAAAATAGTTACAATATTAACGTCAACAGTAAATAACTGGTGGCGTTATTTTTTATTTATTTAATAAAATTTTGAACAAAGTAAAACTATTTATAATACCATTACGAATATATGGATGTACCCAACCTAAGATTTATATGCATCAAAATAATTGCTAGTATCTACCTCTGGGGAACATAACCAATTAAGAATTGAGAATGGAAAATTGACGATTGTAGTTCTCATAGACCCCCTCAAGATGTTAGACACTTCGTTCAAATGACTATACAATAAAAAAGCAAGGTTGAGGGGGTAAAATATGACTACAAAATTTACAAGAAAGTTTACAGAAGAAGAACGAGTTGCAATTGTTAAGGAGGCATTGGAATATGGAAGCAATGCTTTAGTTGCTGCAAAATATGATATTAATCCTAAATTGCTATCAACATGGAAAGGGAATTATAGGAGATATCAACAAACGTTGAAACCAAAGGAACCTAAGGAAGAAAATATAATTGTGAATTATAAGAGTATAAAAAACTTGTTGAAGAAAATAAACAGAAAGACCTAGAAATAGCAGTATTGAGAGATTTATTAAAAAAAAAGAAAATGAAATAGATTATTATGAGTATGCAGAGGAATGGATAGCATGTGGAGCACCAGTAGCAAGCATTCTTAGGATACTAGGACTGAATAGATCTACATACTATCGAAGAAAACAAGCTAAAAAAGATGGAAATACACCCATTGTAAGAAAAGAGGGAGTTATTCCAGGATTTAGCTATAATATTGATAATGTAAAAGTAAGTGACTTAGTAATACAAAAGTACATTATGGAAATAAAGTCCTGTGACCATGGACGACACTATGGTTACAAGAAGGTTACAGCAGTTCTTAAACGAAGGTATTGCTTAAAGATAAACAAGAAAAAGGTATATCGGCTAATGAGTATATTAGGGATGATACAGAAATCTAAGGAGCCAGTTACAAGATATAAACGTGTTTGTAAGAATCACTTAGTTAAACAGTCTAATCAACTTTGGGAGATGGACACAAAGTATGTGTATATTGCTGGTACACGTGAAGTTGCTTATTTAGCTTCAATTATTGATGTTTTTGATAGAAGTATTATAGCATGTAAGCTATCACCTTCTGCTAATGCTGAAGCAGCGCAAGAAGTATTGCTTATAGCATTATACAACAGAAGCATCAAAGATGCTGTTGACGGACTTACTGTCCGTACGGACAATGGTTCACAGTTTATAGCTCATGACTTTGAAAAGCTATGTATAAAAGAAAAGGTGATCCATGAAAGGATTCCAGTGCATAGCCCGAACTATAATGCACATATAGAGTCATATCATAGGTATCTTCAAGATGAGTGTCTAGCTGGCAAGATATTTAATAGTTTAGAAGAGGCGGAAGCCATCATTGATAAATATGTATATGGATATAACACTATACGAGTCCATTCATCAATAGATTATAGAACTCCTGATGAGTTCTATAATCTAAAAAATTGTAAATTTAAGGATAAGCTAGTAATTAGTATATAGTGTCCCATTTGAGGGGTACTAATCCGTAGTTGAAATTAATTTCTTTAAAAATAAATTGATTCAAAGCTTCTCATATAAAGGAGAAGCTTCAATAATTGTCCATTGTCAATCATCAATTTTCAATTGTATAAGGGTGCAGTATAGCTTGCAACAATAATAATAAATTTAACTAATATTAATGGAGATAACCAAGAATAAGGGACGGTTTATTCTTTTTAATAATTTTCATTTTATAATTTGTAATGGACCGTCCCTGTGTCTGTTCAATAATTGATAATAGAAACTAATTTGGGTTTTGTGGAGAACACTGTTCTCCGCTACAGTTAATTAATTCTAAATTTCTCAGCCTTTGCTGAGAAATATCCACAATTGTGAATTTTGCATTGTGAATTGTGAATTGAACTAAGTTGTGAATTGAATACTTAAAGAAACATCTATACAAAATTATAAGTTACATTTTAAGATATTAAATTTATATAAGGAATATGAAAAAAGTCTCACTGATCATTTTCATGAAAATAGTTAAGTAAGTGGTGAAATATGGATAAAGAAAAACGATTGATAAAGGAAATTAAGCTGAAATCAAGCAAAGCTGCAGCAAATGAGCTTATTTCTATATATTATAAGGAAATATATGCATATGTATATAAACAAACAATTAATAAAGAACTATCTATGGATTTAACACAAGAAATATTTATAAGCATGCTACAATCAATAAATAATTATGATGGAGAAAAAGCTTCTTTTAGAACATGGCTATATAAAATATCCACTAATCGAGTAGTGGATTACTATCGTTCTAAATACTATAGATACAATAGTATAGCTGTTACAATTGATGATTATGATATATATGATGAGGAAGATTTTACAATTAATATAGAGTATAGAGAAGATGCTCAAAGAATTATTGATATAGTAAATAAGTTTGATGGGATAACACAACAAATATTTAGATTAAAAATTTTTGGGGAGAGTACATTCTTAGACATATCAAATATAGTACAAATGCCAGAATCTACTGTTAAAACTAAGTACTATGCAACTCTTAAGAAAATAAGAAAAATATTAAAGGAGGCGCAATATGAATAAGGAGAAGTTTCATATAGAAATGCCTGATGACTTAGAAATAGAAGCTCAAATTAAAACTATTATAAATAAGGGGATTAAACCAAAAGAATCATTTTATTCACATCTAAAAAATATGTATAGGCAGATTGGTTTTAAGCATCTGTTTCACGATATAGGAGAAATTAGTTTTCTTATAATATTAATATTGCCTATATTAATTTCTCTTACTGTAGGTATTAGTAAGAATTCTAATATGGAATATGAGGTAATATATTCTCTTATATTTATGGTTTCTCCAATATTATATTTAATTATGTCATTATTTTCTTTTGTTAATACAAAACAAAAAGGTACCTATGAAATAGAGATGGTATGTAAATATAATATATACCAATTAGCAGCATTGAGAATGCTTATTTTTAGTATTATTTGTATTATAGCCAATGGAATATATATATATGGAATTTTCCTTGGATATGAACAAATAAACTTTTTAAAGGGATTCATGATTTCAGTTACAGCATTATTTTTATTTTCTACTGTATTTTTATATTTAATAACTAAGATAGGTTCAGGTTTTACAAAGTACTTTGTAATTGGAGGATGGATATTTATAAATTTAGCATTAAGTATATTTAATATGAATTTTTACAATAAATTGCTTATGAGTATACCTACATATGTGTATTTAATTGTAATAATTGCCTGTGGTTGTAGTTATATAAAAAGTTTAAAAAAGCTTATTACTTTTAGAACTGTAAAAGGAGTGTTTTAAAAATGTTAGTAGTAAACAATGTTACCAAAAGCTATGGAAACTTTTCTGTGCTTAAAAATATTAATCTTGAGTTTGCAAATGGGGTCTATGGACTATTAGCACCAAATGGGGCAGGAAAAACCACACTGATAAAAATGCTAACAACACTAATTTTTCCTAATGAAGGGGAAATCCTTTATAATGGGACAGATATAGTGAAAATGGATGATGAATATCGAGATATATTAGGTTATTTACCTCAAGAATTTGGATATTATAAAAATTATAGTCCAAAACAATATTTACTTTATTTAGCTGCACTAAAAGGTATAGATAATAATGCTGCTAAGAAAAGAATAGAAGAACTTTTGAAATTAGTTGCTCTTGAAGATGTAGCTAATAAAAAGATGAGAAAATTTTCTGGTGGAATGATTCAGAGAGTAGGAATTGCTCAAGCAATGCTTAATGATCCTAAAATTCTTATATTAGATGAGCCTACTGCTGGTTTAGATCCAAAAGAAAGGGTTCGCTTTAGAAATTTACTTACTGAGCTGTCAAGGGATAGGATAGTTATTCTTTCAACTCATATAGTATCTGATGTTGAATCAATAGCTAATGAAATTATTATGATAAAGGATAAAAAAATACTTTATAAAGACAGTATTAATAATATATGCAAAAACATTCAAGGGATGGTATATGAAACAGAAATTGATTTTGATACTGCATCTAATTTTAGAAAACAGTATTTTTCATTATCAGAAAAACAGGAAGAAGGTAAGATGAAAGTAAGATTTATATGTAAAGGAAAACCCGATAGTGCATGGAAGGCTGTTATTCCAAGCTTAGAAGATGTATTTCTTTATGAATATAGAGATGAACCATTAGAGAGGGTGTAGATATTTTATGAAGATAAAAATGTACGAGCTTAAAAAAGCCATTACATCCCCTATAATACTATCACTTTTGGCCGCATTTATAGTCTTTAATTTTTTTATTATATTCAATAATGGATATTTTAGAGATGAACTTAAGGTTTTAAATAAAGTTGTAGATAAGTTTGGATATGAAATTAACGACAAAATGGTTAATGAGTTTGATAATTATTATAATGATGAATTAAATAAAATGAATGAAATTACTTCTAAAAAAACTTCTAAAAGCTATGAAAGTGTATTAGAACTTTTTAAGGATGATGAATATTCACCACAGGGTTATAAAGGAGACATTTATAACGAAGAGGAGAAAAAATTTATCAGTGAGTTGAGTATTGTAGAAATATATCATCAATCTATAAAAAGTATTGATGAAAGATATAGTACCATTGATACAATGACTATTGCGGAGAGTGCGATAAATTCAGCTGGACTCAGTGGAAAAGCTGCTGATACTTTAAGAAATGAATATAAAAAATTAGGTGACAGATTTGAAAAATTAAAAGAAAATGGAGAACATAAAAACCTATTTTTTATAGGAGAAATTTATGGAATGCATTCTTTTTTATTTAAGACTTTATTTAAGAATATTATTTTTCAAATAATGATAATAGTTGTTCTAATTACAGCCTATTTAGTTAACTATGAGTTTGAAAACAGTACTCATCACTTAGCATACTCATCTAAAAGGGGAAGAAAGATTATTATGGACAAGCTATTTGCTTCAATAATTTCCTCTATAATAGTTACAACTATTATTATGGGGGTCACTTTGCTTGCTTATTTTATCTTATTTGATTATTCAGGACTTTGGAATGTTCCAATAAGTACTGCTTTTAACTGGGAAGATAAAGTACCTTATATATCATGGTGGAATATGTCTTTTGTCCAATATTTACTTTCTGCTATTGGAGTAGTTTATATATGTGAATTACTTTTTGCTGGCATTACCTTTGTAATATCAAAATTTATAAAAAATAGTTATATTGTATTTTTTATATTTGCCATAATCTTTGGAGGAAGTATATTGATACCAGGCTCTATGCCAACCAGTTCTAATGCTATTTTTATTACTGGATTTACACCCTTTTGTCTTATTTTAAATCCTTTTTTATGGTTTATGGGAAATGGCGTATCTACAGTATTTAAATATTATGAAATAATTACAGTTGGTGTATGGTCCGTATTATTAATAATCCTATGCACCTTATGTATTAAAAGATTTAAAAGAGAAAGTATATATTAGGAGGGCATAAATGAAAGTAGTTTTAAATGAAATAAAGAAAATATTTAGCCTAAAGATGGTATTTGTACTTATGGTTATCAGTATAATAATGTATTTTCTATTTATTAGTTTTTATATAGAGCATTTTCCTAACGGAAGACCAGAATTAGATTACTATAATATAGGTGTTGAAATGATAAATAATTATGGCGAAGAGATGGATGAAGAGGAATTTGAACATTTCAAGGATACTTATAATAAACAAGTAGAAGAGGCAAATAGATATCTTCAATCAAAGAAAGAATTTGTATATGAAGGGATAACTACCTACGAAAAATTTAAAAATATGGATCAAGATATAGAAAAATTAAATAATCTACATAATTATGTTTTCTTTGAGGTAAGATCAGATATATTTTGGCAACTACAAGCAAGAGAACAACTAATAGAAGATTATAAGCACAAAGATGAGTGGATGGGATCTACATATGAGACAATAAATGAGAAACAAGAAAAACGAATTAAGGAAATAGCTAGTAGCGGAGAGTATGAGTCTATTTTTCCTTATCTAATTTTTGAAAATTATAATTCTTTAATAAAATATGTAGCTATGTTAGTAATAATAAGCATAATTTTCATGATATCGCCTATATTTTTAAAAGATAAGTTGAATAAAGTAAATCTTCTTCAGCAGACATCTAAAACTGGAAGATATTTATTTAAAAAGAAGGTAATTTCAGGATTAATGGCTGCTTTTATAATAACAACTATTCAACTTCTGTGTTTTTTCATAGCTTATTCATTTAACAATGTAGAAATGTTTTTTAATTCTAATATAAATTCAGTTTTTGGTAGCTATTTATTTTGGTATGATTTAACATTTATACAGTATATAGTTATTACGGTAATAGCTATGTATATATTAAGCTTTGTTATTGGATTAATAGTAATGTTTATATCAAGTATGGTAAATAACTATATAACTTTAATTGGAGTACAAGTACCTATAATTTTTATTATTAGCAAACTGCTTCCACGTATTATAGGTAGGGTTACAGGTATTTATCTACCTAAATATTTCATACCTATAACTTATTTTTCTTTGATTATTATTGGAACAATACTTGTAATAATAAGATGGAAAGAAGAAAAGATATTAGATATTGTTAATTAAATTTTATATAAATAATTTTTTAGATAAAGCAATCTTAACTAAATATATATAAGATTGCTTTATTTTTAAGCCTATAAATAAAAGTTTATAGAATAAATAGGTTAATTTAAGAAATTTTTAGCCCCATGTCATATACATCTTGAAGAGCCTTAGGGTTTTCAGCTACTTTTAAGTATTCGTCAGTACATACTCCATATACATCAATTAGATTCATATCTGTATATTTACATATTTCTTCAAAACTAATTCTAACAATTTCTGGTCCTTTATTAGGAAGATTTCCACCATAAGTCATAAGAAGAGAAACTTTTTTATTTGTAAAGTATCCTTGCCCTACATCTAAAGCATAAATTCTATCTATAAATGATTTCAGTTGTGCTGAAATGTTCCACCAGTAAATAGGCGTTGCAAAAACAATCATATCTGCTTCTTTAAATTTAATATAAAGTTCTTGCATATCATCTTTTATACAACATTGACCAATATTAATGTTATGACAAAAGTTACATGAAGCACAATTACGTATATTTTTTTCATGTAGATATATTTTAGTAATTTCTATATTCTTATTGGCTTCTTTTATTCCCTTAAGATATTCATCTAATAATATGGAAGTGTTTCCTTTCTTTCTTGGACTACCAAGTAATGCTAAAATTTTCATTTTTATGCCCCCTATTAATTTATATAATAATTAAGGCATCTTCAGAAAAATAGCAAGCCATCATGTTAGACTATTTTACATTATACTACGTTGTCAGAACCCGACCATAGCAGCACTATGAACGGAGCCTGACGCCTTGTCCAATATAGAATAGACTAACATCTTTGACTTGGTATTTTCGTTCAGATGCCTAACATAGTTGGTAAATAAATTTTTATAGAATTCTTTAGTTATTATAATTTATTCCTTATCTGAGGAAATTATAATTGAGTATAAACAATCCTATAATTAAATTCTAAACTATTAGTTAATATGATAATATTATAGTGTTTATTATTTAGTCTGTTAAGTACGCACTTTTTATGCACATAGTAACCAACTGGTAACTAATAAATGGAACTAAGGAGTATAATTTTATGATAATTAAAGAAGTTGTATGTGAAATGGAAGCCTTTAATACTATATTTTTTATATCAAGAAGGAACGAAAAGATTTGGGAAGATAAAATCATATTTAACAAAGATTTCTCATAAATCGTTAACTCATCAACTAAGAGAATTAGAAGAGGATGGACTAGTAAAAAGAGTTATACTTCCGGAAGTTCCTCCAAGAGTAGGGTATAGTTTAACTGAGAAAGGTAAGACAATTTTTTCTATTTTACAATTGATGTGCCAATGAGGAGAGAAAAATATGAATGGAATGTATAAGTTGATTAGCCCTCTTTGTGAACCAATATAGATATACTACTGATTTAAAAAATGATAATTTATATGATAAGTAGTTGAAATAAAATATCTTAATAAAAATAATGACATATGTCCGATACTACAATAAAAAAGTAATTTATAATAAGAATGGTGATAGCTATGGAAATATTAAAAGATAATGAAAAGCTAAATTTTTATATTGAGAAATTTAATATTTATAGTTTATTTGAAGAAGATATGACTAATTATATGCAGCTACATGTTTTTCGCAAAGGAGAAATTATATATAGATGTGGAGAGAAAATTGATTATATATATTTTTTAGTAGAAGGGAAAACAAAAGTATATTCTCTAACGGAGAATGGAAAAATTTTTTTATTAGATTTTTCAAATCCTTTAGATATGTTAGGAGATTTAGAGTTATTAGAAAAACTAAGTTATCAGCATAATGTGGAAGCTGTAGGGAAAACAATTTTAATTGGAATTTCAATTGAAGATGTTTTACTACATTTATCTAAGGATGTTGAGTTTTATAAATCAGTTTGTAAGTTTTTAAGTAAAAAATTATCAAAGACTTGTAGAGAATTGTTTCATAGTATGTTGTATCCTTTGATAAATAGATTCGCTACTTACTTAGTTACCGTGCTTCCGGAAAATGAGTATAAAATAGAAAAGTTTAATTTATCTGATACGGCCTTTAACTTAGGGTGTAGTCCTAGACATCTAAGTAGAATTATAAAAGATTTATCTGAAGAGAAAGTTATAAATAAGGATAAATCAGTTATATGTATTTTAGATAAAGAGAAACTAGAAAAATTATCAATAAATGCAAAGTGGTGATAGAATTATAAGTACAGCTTTAAGATAATCATACAGATATAAAAACTTAAATGAAGTTGAATATGATATGGCTGATATTATGGAGAAGTATGTAGTATTTATAATAGGTTAAAGTTATTAAAAAGTATTATACAAAAGGAATCTAAAGAAGAGTTAGAAAACAAGTAAAAGCATTAAAATAGTAAATTAATTTTTTAAAAATTTTAATTATATATTTCTGAAAATATAAGTTGAGTGGGAGGGGGGTTATTTATGTTAATTGATGTTACTCAAGTTGGCAAATTAGGAATGAATTATATAAAAGGTGCTCCAACATTAAAAGTTGAAAAAGTTAAATGTTTTGAAGGTACTGAAAGAGAATATGCTACTACCTTTTTTTCTGGTGCCGTTCATAATTCAGGAACTCATATAGATACAATGAGTGTTATCGAAATAGAATTAGATAGATTAATTAGAAAAGGAATAAAATTTGATGTTTCTCACATAGAAAATAGACCTATTGAACTAAAGGATTTAGATTTATCTATGATTGAGGAAGGCATATATGTATTTTTTCAAACTAACTGGGATAGATATTTAGATGATGAGAAAAAGTATCAGAATCACCCTGAAGTATCAATAGAGGTTATAAATTATTTAATTGATAAAAAAGTAAATATGGTAGGCATTGATGCTTTAGGATTTGGTCTTGGGAAAAATCACCGATTTATTGACAATTTGCTTGCAGATAATAACATATATGGAATAGAAAATTTAACTAATCTAAACAAAATTCCTAAGAAAGATTTTAAGGTTTATTGTATGCCTATAAAAATGGAAAGATTAGACGCGTTACCTACGAGAGTACTAGTTGAATTTTAATATATAAAATAATGTCTAGATGAGAAACTATAGAAATTGAAGTTTTTATGTTATGTTAAACTTAAAAACTTAAGAGAGCTATTGATAATTATCATATCAATAGCTCTCTTAAGCTTAAGATTTTTTCATAACCATTAAATAGTATTCAGTTCCAAATTCACTATTAAATTGTTGTTCTATTTCTTTAATTCTTTTTTCTTCTGTCTCATGTAAATTAGCGTATTTAATATCATTAGAAGAATCTGAAATATTATTATTCACCATATCTATCACCTCATATTTAGTTATTTCCAGCTGACTTTGTAAATATGTGTGGTAGATTTTGTACTAATTTAATTTAAATAATAAGAAATTTTTTATAAAATTTTAATTAGAACTATTCAATTTACAATTCGCAATTTATAGTTAAAAATTATGGTAGAAATTAATTTTAATTAAACTAATTTCTACCATAATTGTGAATTGTGCAGTGTGAATTATTTTGGTTGTAACACTAAAGTAATCAGTTATATTATCTATACATTAACTTTTCCAATAGCATGTCTATATATTACAATACATTAAAAATCCAACCTTCTGGTGGTGTAACTTCTCCAAATTGAATTCCATAAAGAGTATCATAAAGTTTTTTTGTTATAGGTCCTACTTCATCTTGACTATAGAAGGTATGCATTTTTTCTTTATGTTGAATTCCTCCAATAGGCGTTATAACTGCTGCTGTACCACAAGCACCAGCTTCTACAAACTCGTCTAATTTATCAATTAAAACATCTCTTTCTTCTACGTCCATTCCTAGATATTCTTTAGCAACATGCATTAAAGAGTATTTAGTTATACTAGGAAGAATTGATGGTGATTTTGGAGTAACAAATTTATTATCTTTTGTAACTGCAAAGAAATTAGCTGCTCCAACTTCTTCTATTTTTGTATGAGTTGCTGGATCAAGATAAATACAATCTGCAAATCCCTTTTTTACTACTTCATCATGAGGCAATAGGCTTCCAGCATAGTTTCCACCCACTTTAGCAGCACCTGTTCCAAGTGGAGCTGCTCTATCATAATCTGTAATAATAAAGTTTACAGGATTCATTCCACCTTTAAAATATGGTCCAACTGGTGAGCAAAATACACAGAATATATACTCTGGAGCAGGTTTAACACCTAAATTATCTCCAACACCTATTAAAAAAGGTCTAAGATAAAGAGTTGCACCTGTACCATAAGGTGGAACATAGGCTTCATTTGCTTTAACTACTTGAATACATGCATCAATAAATTTTTCCTCTGGAATCTCAGGCATTAGCAAACGTTTACAGCTTTTATTCATTCTTTTAGCATTTTCATCTACTCTAAATAACTGAATTTTACCACTTTTTGTTCTATAAGCTTTTAATCCTTCAAAACACTGTTGTCCATAATGAAGTGCTGTAGATGCTTCACTTATAGCAAGTGTATTGTCTTGAACAAGTTCTCCTTCATCCCATTTTCCATCTTTCCATTTTGAAATATAACGAAAATCTGTTTTAATATAAGCAAATCCTAATTTGCTCCAATCAATGTTTAAAGCTTTATCCATAGAAATTCCTCCTAATTAATTATATCCTAAAATTATATTTTATAATTTTATATTAACACGCTAATTTATATATGTCTAATTACAATTAAGCTAATATTGACTATAAGAAGAAATTAAATCATAGTTTTTCTTTGAATAGTTCGAATAATAGTAAGTTTTTGAAAATAGAAAATATAATTTTAATCTCTGT
This sequence comes from Clostridium sp. Marseille-Q7071, assembly GCF_965112025.1. Lineage (NCBI taxonomy): Bacteria > Bacillati > Bacillota > Clostridia > Eubacteriales > Clostridiaceae > Clostridium > Clostridium sp. Marseille-Q7071. Next base: position 117,791 of record NZ_CBCOPR010000001.1, on the reverse strand, counting down.
TAATACTGTAAGTATTTAATAGATATAATAGCTTATAATTTTAACATAATTATGAAAAATAAATAAAAAAGACAGATAGCAGTACTATAGGGATACAATACGAAAACTTAATATATACTCTGGAAAATAAATTTTCTATAAAAATAGCTTAAATTCTTAGAAATTAAGAATTGATAATGAAGAATGAAAAATTTAGGAAAAAATTCACTAAAGGTGAATTTCTTAAAATAAAATTTGTTTAAAAAAACTCCAAAGGCTTTAGCCGTGGAGTTTTAACCATAATTTTTCATCTTTCATTCTTAATTTTTCATTCATAGAAAAGAATTTTTGTTGTGGAATTAAAATCATGCATAAGTTAAATTTTTATTGTGGAAACCTATAGATAAGCTATCTATCTTTTTTCAGATTTCTATTTATTAGAGTCATAAATCCTTCTGGAGTAACTATTCTTACCTTAGGATTTTTATTTAATTGATTCACAACATTTTCAATACTACTCATATCTTTACTCCAAGCATGTACGTACACAAAGGAGTATGAGTTTGCATCATGTATATTTGTATAACCTAGATTAATTCTATTATTGATTTCTGAAACTAACATATTCTCATCTTGAAGCCCGCTCCAGAGCAAATCTCTACAGGACACTATTGGTTTGTTATTAGACCATATAATTTCTCCATGATAATCATTTTGTTTATGATAGTTAAGATAGAATAACCCTTGAATATTAGGTTCTTTAGTATATTTATCCCAAAGATCAGTTTTGTAAAAGGAGTCATTATCAAGTATAGCTACATATTTTTGATCAACTTTTTTCATATAATTATTTAATCTTTTTACATAAGAATTCAATGCTGTAGTAGGAAATTGACTTGGATACATATATCCATTTCCAGAAGGAGATACGATAAAATTATCATTATTATTTCCATTACTAGCATTTTTGTAATATAAGTTTAAAACTGTAGGAGCTAAATAATATATAGATGGACTTATAGACCATCCCATATTAAAGTTTCCTCTATAAGGAGAACCATACCATTTTGGAGAACCATAATTACTACCAAGATTCCATTGTTGATTATCTCCATCGGACATAATAAATGTAACATAGTGTACATTATTTTCTATAGGAGGAAGGCTTTGATTTTTTTGAATTATAGGTAATGATGGAAAAGAACTTAATACAGTTAAATTATAAGACCAATCTGCAGGAACCATACTCACACCATATTTTGAAGCTGTGCTTACGTTAGTATGTTCATCTGCTCCCCATCCTAAACATACAGAATCATCATCCATGGAGTTAAAAACTTTATTACTAAGTGGCAAATCATATGACATATCTTCAAAGAATACTAGAGATTTTGTCATTATGGCATAATCACGTAATGGAGAAGATTTATCTGGAGATAATTGAATTACAATTGAATGATTTAGTCCAGAATCCCATAGATTATTATAAGCCCAATATTTATCTGTGTTTCTGCAATCTCCTTGAAGCTTTGTTATACCATAAGATTTAACTTTAGCTTCAAGAGATTCTTCAACAACTATACTTCTTTTTAAGGATGCTAAAGAACAAGCATTATTTATTGAGGGATCTTTTTCTATTTTATCACTGTAAAGTACATATCCATCTACATAAGATTTAAATATATCTAACAATTTCCATGGGTCTACAACAATTTCATAGTTGACTCCATAATTATTTTTTAAATCATCAAGCCATATTTCATAATCAGGCTCATTTGAATTTAAAGTATAAATTTGTGAAGTTGAACGGTTAGATACTAATCCTTGAAGCGTAACTATCATCGTATTTTCTGCATTAGTTATATTATTCTGGTTTACAACATAAAGGTATTTTGGCTTTTTAAAATTTTTTATATAATAAGAGCTATTTCCATAGACATTATTTGATAACACAAATATATTAAAAAATATTATAGAAAAAACAAAGAATATAAGAACTTTGCTTAATAGTTTTTTTGACCTCATAGAAATTATGCTCCTAAATCCATAACAAATGATTGTTTAATCATGGTACTATTGATAGATGAAGTTTTCTTCCACTCAGACCAATTAGTTTTAAAATTATCATTATTCTCTTTAGAATAATTATAAAAATTAGTTAAAAAGTTTTTTCTTTCTTCATTATAAAATCCTTGTGCACTATTTGAACTCATATTTGATAATAATATTTGTCTCTTAACAATATCTTCTAGGCTAACTTCTTTAGCGTTTTTCATGATGTCATACATAATCATAAAGGTAGTTGTTCGTCCTATACCTTGTTTGCAGTGAAAATGTATCCAAGTATTTTTAGGTTGTGAATTTGCTAACTCTATAAAATAGTCAACCATATCATCTGTAGGTAATTTACCATCGGTAACTGGAATACGTACATATGACATTAATTGAGATTTGACAAGCTCTCTTTCATCTTGGACCTTTGTAGGTATTACTGTTCTATCATGATGGCCGTGAATAACTAGAGGTTCATGTAATTTAATGCTTTGTAGCCTGTTACGCTCATCAGCTAAAACTTGTTCTTTTGTTAAGCCCATATTTGCATTATTTTTTGAATTAGCCCAACTGACAGGTACACCATTAATGAAACCATGAGATTCTTGCCTTAAGTCTACAACAACTATAGGCATACTAGCTCCTATAGAATTTTTTATAAGAGCAAGGCCATTTTCAGAAAACTGTTTACTGCCAGATATATTTAAGGTATCTAATCCAGTTAGATTTAAAGATTCGTTATCTTTGATATTAACTTTATCGGAACTTTTGCGAAAATGACTCGGAAGCGTTCTAATATTAAGAGAATCTACAACAAGGTTTACACTTGCATCGTCAGTAGGGGCTCCGAAAGTTTCTATAGACTTACCTAAATAGGAAATAGAAGTAGTCATAACTAATATTATTAGAAAGGCTAACATGCTTGCTTTAACTCTTTTTTTCATCATTATTCACCTCGTTATAATAATTAGGCATCTAAAAGAAAATAATTGATTAAAGATGCTTTAGTAAAATTTGTTTCTAACATACATATATAATTTAAGCTATTGGCTCGCATTTTATTCAATTCACAATTGTAAATATTTCTTGGGGGAAGCTGTAAAATTTGGAATTGGTTCTTTTTTGCTATATAGTAACTTCTTAATAAAAAACTAGCAATTGTATTGCTAGTTAAAAAATTAGTTAAAGAAATTAATTTTTATAGAATTAATTTCAACCATAATTGTCAATTGTCCATAGTCAATTCTCCATTATCTAACTGTAGAGGTGAACAGTGTTCGCCATAATGTTTATTGGCACAAAATTTATTAAAATAAAAAAGTAAAATTAAATTATAAATGAAATAGTAAAAGGCTTATTGAAATTTACTATTTCTAAATTCAAGTGGAGTCATATTGGTAAGTCTTTTAAAAGTCATATTATAATAATTTTAATTATTAAAACCTACAGAAAGAGCTACATCTAATATAGAGGAGTTCTCTTGAAGTAATAATTCTTTACTTTTTTCTATTCTAATTTCATTTAAAAGTTGAGAAAATGTTTTGCCTGTTTCTTTTTTTATTATACTGCAAAAATAGCATCTATTAATTTTAAGATAATCAGATATATCTTCTAAGGTTATAGATTCACTATATCTAGCATCTATATAATCCATAGCTTTTTTTACATGTAAGCTATAAGGAATTGTACTAATAGCCTGTTTGTGTTTTATATATGGACTATCTTCAGATATATTACCAAGTAATGAAATTAAGTGAGGAATGCAGCAGCTAGGCTTATATAAAATATCTATATCTTTTGATTTATGTGATGCATATGGTCCAATAATATATATTCCTCTGTTAACATTATTTGGACAAATATGACAAGCTGTAAATTTAATATTATCTAAGCAAGTTATAGTTATTGTAGAATTTTCTTTTCCATTTATCATCTTATTTTCAATTACTTCATAAATATTATTTATATCAAATATATGTTCTAACTTTTCATTATATCCTACAGAATGAATGAATGTTCCATCATAATTAAAAGCTCTAATTGGAATGTGAGTACATAAGAAAAATTTTTCAATAGTTTTACAAATATGATTTTTAACGAAACAAGTTAATCCCCCTAAAAGTTATCTAAATATATTTATAAAAATCTAAATATATTTCCATAATCCATTTATAAAAAGTTATACAATTATTGATAATGAGTATCAAAATCAATAATTTATAATTAATTATATCAATATAAAAAGGCAGGTGTCAAACTAGAGATTAACTACTTGGGTAGAGGAGGAACTATGAAAAAACGATATCTACTTCTAGCACTAATTATTCTGTCATTAGCTTCAATATTTATAGGAGTAAAGGACATATCATTCGTAGATATACTAAATTTTAACCAAGAAAAAATTCAGATTGTGTTGCTAAGTCGTATTCCACGTTTAATTAGTATTATTGTAGCTGGAATAGGAATGAGCATAAGCGGACTGATTATGCAGCAGATAAGTCGTAATAAATTTGTATCACCAACAACTGCTGCAACAATAGATTGTGCAAAACTAGGAATTTTAGTTTCATTAATAATATTTACTACGGCTAGTACTTTAAATAAAATGATAGTTTCTTTTATATTTGCATTGGCAGGAACATTTTTATTTATGAAAATTTTAAAAAGAATAAAATATAAAAATGCCATATTTATACCATTAGTTGGAATAATGCTTGGAAATATAATAGATTCAATAACAACTTTTTTTGCTTATAAGTATGATTTAGTTCAAAATGTATCTTCTTGGTTACAAGGGGACTTTTCTATGATAATAAAAGGAAGATATGAACTTTTATATTTAAGCATTCCTCTTGTAATAGTTGCTTATTTATATGCAAATAAGTTTACAATTGCAGGTATGGGAGAAGATTTTTCTACAAATTTAGGGTTAAATCACAATAGGGTTGTAAATGTGGGGCTTACTATTGTTGCTCTTATATCTTCAGTAGTAGTAATTACTGTTGGTAAAATACCATTTTTAGGTCTTATAATTCCTAATATAGTTGCACTGTATCAAGGGGATAATCTAAAAAATAATCTTTCACATACCGCCTTATTAGGTGCAGTATTCCTTTTGGCTTGTGACATACTGGGACGTATTGTTATATATCCTTATGAGATTTCTATAGGGCTTATTGTTGGGGTATTAGGAAGTGCTATATTTCTTTATATGATAATAAGGAGGAATGGCCATGAAGCATAAAAAGATTATAACTTTCCTTTCTGTTTTATCATTAATACTTATTGTTCTGCTTGTAGGTATAGGACTAAATAGTAGCAATTTAAGTTATGCTCTTTCAAGACGTATTCCAAAGGTAGCTGCAATTATTTTAACAGCAATATCAATAGCCTTTTCTTCAATGATATTTCAAACTATTACTAATAATAGAATATTAACCCCTAGTGTTTTAGGGTTAGATTCACTATATATATTTATACAAACAGTTGTAATTTTTTTATTTGGAGCTAAAAGTATAGTTGTTGTAAATAATAATTTAAACTTTATCCTATCAGTTGGCATAATGATTATATTTGCAATACTTTTATATAAATTGCTTTTCAAAAGAGAAAATAATAATATTTTTTTCCTATTGTTAGTAGGGTTAATATTTGGAACATTATTTCAAAGTTTATCATCTTTTATGCAAATGGTAATTAATCCAAATGAATTTCTTATAGTTCAAGATAAGATGTTTGCCAGCTTCAATAATGTGAACACAAATGTTTTAATGTTATCCAGTATAGTGGTTATATTAGCTATAGCTTATTGCTATGACTATATAAAAATTTTAGACGTATTATCACTAGGAAGAGATGAAGCTATAAATTTAGGTGTTGACTATGATAAAGTTGTAAAAAAAATGCTAATAGTAGTAGTTATTTTAGTTTCAGTATCTACAACTTTAGTAGGACCAATAACTTTTTTAGGCTTATTAGTAGTAAATCTTACTAAAGAGTTTTTAAATACATACAAGCATAAATATCTTTTATTAGGAGCTATGCTTATAAGTATAATTGCTTTAATTGGTGGACAGTTGATTGTGGAGAGAATTTTCGCTTTAAAAACACCATTAAGTGTTATTATAAATTTTGTTGGTGGCATTTATTTTATGTATCTTTTGTTAAAGGAGAATAAATAATGATAGAAGTAAAAAATATATCAAAACAATATAGCAATAAAAATGTTGTAGATAATATATCATTAAAAATACCAAAAGGAAAAATTACATCTTTTATAGGTCCTAATGGAGCAGGAAAAAGTACATTATTATCTATGATGAGTCGTCTTATTGATAAAGATGGTGGACAAGTATTTATTGAAGGTAAAGAAATTAGTGGATGGGATAATGGCGATCTTGCCAAGAAAATATCTATATTAAAGCAATCTAATCATATAAGTATAAGACTAACCATTCGAGAACTAGTAAGTTTTGGACGATTTCCTTATTGTCAAGGAAATCTATCTAAAGAGGATTGGAAGTATGTTGATGATGCTATTGAATATATGAAGCTTAAAGATATGGAAAATAAATATCTTGACCAATTAAGTGGAGGACAGAGGCAAAGGGCTTATATAGCCATGGTTATTGCACAAAATACAGAGTACATTCTTTTAGATGAACCATTAAATAATCTAGATATGAAACATTCTGTGGAAATTATGAAAATTTTAAAGTCTTTAGTTGAGGATTTTGGAAAGACTATTATTTTAGTTATACATGATATCAATTTTGCTTCTTGTTATTCAGATTATATAGTAGCACTGAAAGATGGAAGAGTTATAAAAGAAGGAAAAACGGATGATATCATTGATAAGTTTACTTTAGAAGAAATCTATGAAATGGATTTTAAAATAGAAAATATAGAAAACAATAAAATTTGTGTCTACTTTTAATAAGTTATACAAAGTAGCTAGTCAAAAATGAATAGTATATTTTGCATTAGATAAGAAGACAAGTTTTTATGATAGCTAAGCTATCATAAAAGAAGGCATCTTCAAAAAAATAATAAACCAGTATATTAGCCTATTTTCTATCATACTGCGTCGTCAGAACCTGCCCATAGCGCCACTATGAGCAGAACCTAACACCTTGTCTGATAAAAAATATACTAACATCTTTGGTCTATTAGTTTATTTCAGATGCCTAAATATTAAATAACAAAAACTTTAATGAGGTGAAAGAATATGAACAAAAAAGTTACTATAGTTGCAGGAGTTCTAGTATTAGCTGTTGTTTCTGCATTTGGTTTTTCAAAATTTAAAGGCAGCGATTCTCCACAAGGTGGACAGTTAAAAATTACTCATGAATTAGGAGAAGTTGAGATAAATAAAAATCCTAAAAAGGTAGTTGCCTTTGATTATGGTGTAATAGATTCTCTTGATAAAATGGGCATTGAGATAGCAGCTGTACCAAAGTCAAACCTTCCTGCGGCTCTTGAAAAGTATAAAGATGAAAAATATATAGATGCAGGAACTTTATTTGAGCCAAACTTTGAGAAAATCAATGAAATTAAGCCAGATGTAATATTTATATCAGGAAGACAATCAAAAGTATATGAAGAATTAAATAAAATTGCTCCAACAATATATCTTTCAATAGATGATAAAGATTATATGGGTTCATTTACTAAGAATATGAATACATTAGGTGAAATTTTCAATAAAGAATCTTTTGTAAAAAAAGAACTTGAAACTATCAATAAAGCTGTAGAAGATTTAAATGAAAAAGCATCTAAAAGTGGAAAAAATGCTTTAATAACTTTAGCTAATGATGGGTCACTTAGTGCTTATGGCCAAGATTCAAGATTTGGTGTTATTCATAAAGGATTTGGAGTTACTCCTGTTGATAGCAGTATTGACAATTCTACTCACGGACAAAAGATTTCTTTTGAATATATAGTAGAAAAAAATCCAGATTATATATTTGTTGTAGATAGAACAGCTATAGCCGGTGGTAAAACATCTGCAAGTCAAGTATTCGAAAATGACTTAATTAAGAATACAAAAGCATATAAAGAGAAAAATATTATATATCTTGATCCAGAAGTTTGGTACATCTCTACAGGTGGATTCAGCTCAACTATGAAGATGGTTGAAGAAGTTGGATCAGCTATTAAATAAGCCATATTTAAAATTTAGAAGTCACAATTAATTTCTCTAATTAATTTAAAAAGGAACTATTCATCTGGATAGTTTCTTTTTTTATTAATAATTATGTAATTTATATTGGGAAAGATATTAATATAAATTTTATTAATAGATTTTTTGTAGGTGCGAACATTGTTCGCCCCTACAGTTATGCAATTAAAAACTTCTCTTATAAAAGAGAAGCTTCAATAATTGTCCATTGTCAATAGTCAATTCTCAATTTCATATTAATATAAACTTAAATAACTTAATAATACAATTTTATGAATCAATAGATTAAATTTAAAAGTGGTATATATATAGATTGTATGATAAAATAGAAAAAATTATTTTAAATAAACTGCTATGCTATAATTAAAGTGTAAAAATTTGACCTAGTAGGAGGAGAAATTTTTGAATAAATACATAGAACTTAAAGATGTAAAGAAAACTTATAAAACTGGAGAAGTAGAGATTAAAGCTGTAGATGGAGTTAATTTTTCAATAGATAAGGGTGAATTTGTTGTAGTTGTAGGGCCTAGTGGAGCAGGAAAGAGTACTGTACTTAATATACTAGGGGGAATGGATTCTCCTAGTGAAGGACAAATAATAGTAGATGGCAATGAAATAAGCAAATATAATAATAAACAGTTAACTACTTATAGGAGATATGATATAGGATTTGTATTTCAGTTCTATAATTTAGTTCAAAACCTTAATACTATTGAAAATATAGAATTAGCTACTCAAATATGTAAGAACCCTCTAAATCCAGAGGAAGTACTTAAAGAGGTAGGGCTTGAGGATAGGAGAAATAATTTTCCTTCTCAATTATCAGGTGGAGAGCAGCAAAGGGTTTCTATAGCTAGAGCAATTGCTAAAAATCCTAAAATATTACTATGTGATGAGCCCACTGGAGCTTTAGATTATTCTACAGGAAAATCTATATTAAAGTTATTACAAGATACTTGTAGAAAACAGAGCATGACAGTAATAGTTATTACTCACAATTTGGCAATTGCACCTATGGCAGATAAAGTTATTAAAGTTAAAAATGGTAAAGTTGACAGTGTATCCATTAATAACAATCCAATGTCTGTAGAAAGGATTGAATGGTAACAATGAAAAATGCACTTACGAAAAATATTTTAAGAGAAATAACTAAATCTAAATCACGATTTCTTTCCATATTGATTATTGTAGCAATAGGTGTAGCTTTTTTTGCAGGAGTTAGAGCTACAAGTCCTGAAATGAAGTTTACAGCAGATAAATATTTAGATGATAATAATACTGCAGATTTGACTATACAATCTTTGAATGGTTTTAAACAATCAGATATAGACAAAGTTAAAAAAATTGTAGGAGTTTCTGAAGTTTATGGAGGATATAGCTTTGATGCCTTAGCTATAAATGATGATAGTGAAAAAGCAATAAAGATACATTCCTTAAAAATAGGAGAAAAATCTGTTAATAACCCTGTATTAGTAGATGGAGCTATGCCAACTAATGAAGGGGAAGCAGTTACAGAAAAAACATATCTTGAAAAAGAAAACTTAAAAATAGGAGATTATATTAAAATTAAAACTGTTAATGGGACTAAAGATTTTAAAATAACAGGTATTGTTAATAGTCCATTATATATAAATACATATCAAAGAGGGGCAAATTCCTTAGGAAATGGTTCAACTAGTGGATTTTTTCAAATAGGCGAAAAATCTGCAAAGGAATTAGCACTTCCCAAAATTCCTGAAATTCCAGGGATAAAAATAGAAGACATATATACTGAGTTATCTATTATAGTTGATGATGCTAAGTCAAAAAATACTTTTTTAGATGAGTATAAAGATTTAGTTAATGAAGTAAAGGAAAAAATAGAAGCTGTAGATAAGAACTGGTATATTAAAACTAGAGATAACAATGAAGGAATTAGAGGATTTCAAGATGACTCTGATAGAATAAAAGCTATAGGAACTGCTTTCCCACTAATCTTCTTCTTAGTAGCTACTCTTGTATGTCTTACAACCATGACGAGAATGGTTGAAGAACATAGAGTTCAGATAGGAACTTTAAAAGCTTTAGGATATAGCAAATTTTCTATAGTTTCTCAGTACTTTATCTATGCTTTTACAGCAAGTGTTATAGGTAGTATTATAGGAGTAATTTTAGGATTTAAAATTTTTCCATTTCTTATTTTTAATGCTTATAGAATAATGTATACAATTCCTCCAGTGGCAGGTAATTTTCATATTGATTTAGCAATAACCTCAGCGTTGGTAGCTATTTTCTGTACTACACTTGCAGCAGTAGGTGCCTCTATAAAAGAGTTGGTAGCGGTACCAGCAATACTTATGAGACCTAAGGCACCAAAGGCAGGTAAAAGAATATTATTAGAGAGAATAAAATTTATTTGGAAGAGAATGTCCTTTACAGAAAAGGTTACTGCAAGAAATATCTTTAGATATAAGAAAAGATTTTTTATGACAATAATAGGGGTAGCTGGTTGTACTGCTCTTCTTATTACAGGTTTTGGATTAAAAGATTCCATAGTTGCAGTAACAGAAAAACAGTTTGGAGAAATTTATACTTATGATTTAAAAGGATATTTAAGAGAAAGTATTCAAGAAGATAAAGAATATTTATTTATGGATGAACTTAAAGATTATAATGAAATAGAAGATTCGCTTTTATCCTTTGAAAAAAACATAAAAGTAAAAAATAATAATGAAGAGAATTCTAGTGTTGAAGGATATATATTAATTCCTAAAGATGTAGATAAACTTGGTGAATTTATTAATTTAAGAGAAGAGAATGGCAAAATAGATATTGGCGATAATGGAGTAGTAATTACTAAAAAACTCTCAAAGTTACTAAATATCAAAGAAGGAGATAATATTGAAATTTCATTAGACGATAAAACTGTAGATGCTAAAGTAAATCACATTACAGAGCATTATGTTAGTCATTATGTTTATATGTCTCCTAAGTATTATGAAAAGTTATTTGATGATAAGGTTAATTATAATGCTTTTTCATCTAAATTGAAGAATAAGGATATAGATCAAGAAGATAAATTGTCTAAAGAGATGATGAAAAATCCTAAAATAGCTACTATTAATTTTACTACTAGTATAAGTGATAAATTTAAAAAAACTATGGATAGTGTAGACTCAGTAGTATTAGTTTTAATAGCTTCGGCAGCTACCCTTGCTTATGTTGTAATGTATAACTTAACAAATATAAATATAAGCGAAAGAATGAGGGAGCTTGCTACCATAAAGGTTTTAGGTTTTTATGATAAAGAAGTAGCAGGATATGTTTATAGAGAAAATATTATATTATCAATAATAGGAACTTTAGTTGGATTAATATTAGGTGTGCTTCTTCATAAATATGTAATCACAACAGCAGAAACTGATATGGTAATGTTTTCTCGTGAAATTAAAACTATGAGTTTTATATACTCATCTATATTAACTATAGTATTTTCAAGTTTAGTAAATATAGTTATGTATAAAAAATTAAAGAAGATTAATATGGTAGAATCGCTAAAGAGCGCAGAGTAAAGCTTATATATTAATTATTTATAGAAAGTACTAAGGAATTTATTGTATGAAATAAATCCCTTAGTACTTTTATTTATAGTAAACTTAATTTAAAATCAGTATTTACACTTGAAAGTCCTTAAATTTATTTTTTTATATAAAGCTATAAGTAAAGAAAAATTCAAAAATATTACATAATTTTTTAATATTTTATTAATTATTATAGAACATTTTCAAAAATATAGGAAATAAATGAAAAAATGAGAAAATGAATGGTATACAAAAATAATTAGATACAGTGTCAATTTTTAGAATATTTTGAATAATATATTTACTTTACGTATATTGAAATAAATGTTAGAATTTCAATATATTACTACTAAGATTATTACTAAGTTTAAGGAGCTATTTATATGAAAATAAAGTTTTTGAGTAAAGAGGATATGAAGCTTTTAAAAAGAGCATTTGCTTATGTAAAACCATATAAGCTTAAACTTTTGCTATTCTTTATATGCATTTCGTCAAGTATAATTTTTGGCTTAATAGAACCATACATATATGGGGTCTTAATTGCTAGCTTACCAAAAGGAGATTTAGACATTTTAGTTAAGTGTCTAGTGTTTTTATCAATTGTATCTTTGTTACAATTAGTAATTATGCATTTTCATTCATATATTGAAACCTACCTCAATAATAATATTGTAAAAGACTTAAAATGTGATATGTATGATAAAATATTAAATCTTCCAGTGAAAGCTTTCGATGAAACGCCAGTAGGAGAATTTATATCACGGCTTCACAATGATGCAGAAGCACTTAGTGGCATAATAACATTTCAAGTTGTAAATACCATAATAGATATTTTAAAAGCCATAGTAATAGGGTTTGCTGTATTTAAAATTAATATAAGACTTGCTCTTATAGTTATAGTTTGCTTCCCTTTCTCTTACTATATATTTGTAAGGTATGGTAAAAAACTTAAGAAAAAGAGTATGGAGTTAAAAAATATATTAGATGATTATTTTAGTAGTGTGGAGCAATCATTTCAGGGAATTAGGGAAGTAAAATGCCTTGGAATAAAAAAGCATAATTTCATGCAATTTAACAATATCTCTAATGATGTTAAACAAAAGGGAATAGAAATGGCGCTTACGAATATAGTAGCTCATGACTTATCTAGTTTCGTCAATATTACATCTTCCGTTTTAGTTATGGGCATAGGAGGATATTTTGTTATAAATAAGATATTAACTCTTGAACTTTTTATAGCATTTTCTTCTTATTCAAGGCAATTTTCAAGTTCTCTTATGAATATTACAAAGATGAATGCAACAATACAACAAGCTCTAACCTCGTTAGAAAGAATATTTGGACTTATGGACAATTTAAGCTATTCTAATGAGAGCTTTGGAGAGAAATCCATAATGGAAGTTCAAGGAGATATAAAATTTGCCAATGTCTCTTTTAGTTATGGTGAAGATGAAAATGCACTTAATGATATAAACTTTCAAGTTATGAGCAATAAAAAATTAGCAATAGTAGGAAAAAGCGGGGCTGGAAAAAGTACTATTTTAAATTTACTTTTAAGACTTTATGACTATGATTTTGGAAAAATAACTATAGACAATATAGATATTAAGGAGTTTGATGAAAAGTCTTTAAGAAGTCACATATCAGTTATAAGACAAGATCCTTTTTTGTTCAATATATCAATAATGGAAAATATAAAGATAGCAAATCCAAATGCTACTGAAGAAGAAGTTTACGATGCTTGCAAATCAGCGTATATACATGACTTTATAATGTCTCTTCCTAGTAAATACGACTCTATAGTTGGAGAAAATGGAGTGAATTTATCCGGAGGGCAAAGACAAAGGATTGCTATAGCTAGAGGACTTATAAAGAAATCTAAAATAATATTATTTGATGAAGCAACGTCAGCTTTAGATAATGAATCCCAATATTTTATTAAACAATCTTTAAATTTAATATCAAATAAACATACCATAATAATAATAGCTCATAGATTATCTACAATAATAGATGCAGATGAAATAATAGTTATTGATAATGGAACAATTGTTGGACAAGGTTCCCATAATAATCTAATAAAAAATAATGTTGCTTATAAGAACCTTTATGAAGCAGATATGGAAATTTTAAATATACCACAAGAAGTTGGATAAGATTAAAAATGTTTAATATAACAAATGTATATATAAAATAATAAATATTTAGGAGTGATAAAATGAATAGTTCAGCAATTAAAATGGGTACATTAGCTGAAGCATGGCATGGTATAGATGGACGAGCTAGAAATATAACATTTTCTATTACAGAGGATTGTAATTTAGCCTGTAAATATTGCTATATGACTGGTAAAAACAGTTTCAAGAAAATGTCCTTTGAAACAGCAAAAAAAGCTGTAGATTATATTCTTAATAATAGAGAATTTTTTAAGGGTGAATCTATAATATGGGAGTTTATAGGTGGAGAACCTTTTTTAGAAATAGATTTAATAGATAAGGTATCCGATTATATCAAGCAGCAAATGTTTTTATTAGATCATTCTTGGTTCAATTCTTATAGATTTAGTTTTTCAACAAATGGATTATTATACGATTCACCAGAAGTACAAAAATATATAGCTAAAAATAGAAGTCATGTATCAATAGGAATAAGTATAGATGGAAATAAGTTAAAGCATGATATGCAAAGGGTATTTCCTGATGGAAATGGCTCTTATGATGAAGTTGTAAAAAAGGTGCCATTATGGCTTGAACAATTTCCAGATGCTCAAACTAAAGCTACTTTTGCCCATGATGATTTGCCTTATATAAAAGATAGTGTAATAAGCCTTTGGAATCTAGGAATAAAAAGTGTTGCTGCAAATGTAGTTTTTGAGGACGTTTGGCATAAAGGAGATGACGAGATATTTGAATCTCAGCTTAAAGAATTAGCGGATTATATACTAGATAATAAACTTTGGGAAGATTATTCAGTAAGATTCTTTGACCCTAATATTGGATTCCCATTAACAGAAGAACTAAAAAATTCAAATTTTTGTGGTGCAGGAAAAATGACAGCTATAAGCACAGATGGAAAAATATATCCTTGCGTAAGATTTGTAGATTTTACTCTAAATAATAAAAAAGGCTTGCCAATAGGACACGTAGATACAGGTATAAATACTGATAAATTAAGACCTTTTAGCGTATTATCTTTAAAATCCCAAAGTCCTAATGAATGTGTAGAATGTGATGTTGCTATAGGTTGTGCATGGTGTACAGGTTTTAACTACGATGCTGCTGATACAGATACTGTTTATCAGAGGGCAACTTTTCAATGTAAAATGCATAAGGCAAATGTAAGAGCAAATAAGTATTTCTGGAGTAAATTTGAAGAGGTTACTGGCCTTGAATCAGAGCGAAAAAAATTGGAGAGAGCTAATGATAAGTTGAATCAACATAAATATCTTCAAATTATAGCTTCAGATAATATAACGCCTCATTGCACATATAGAAATACTAAAAACACTAATAATGTAATTTCTGATGAAACTTTAAAAAAGGCATTAGAATTTGCGGAAAATAATGATTTCATGCCTGTTATGTTAGGCACATATAAAGATATAATAAAAGATTCTATATCTATAGTAGATAGTAAAGAGGACTTTTCTAAGGGATATTCTATAAAAGTTTATGACAATACTATTGATGGGTTAGAAAACGCAGGAGGAATGTGCATTTTACTTATAAATAAGGAAAATTTAAATAATATTTTGGAATATGTTTCAAAACTTTATGATAAACATTCAAGAGTAAACGTAATATTGGAAGATATTGAAAGTTGGAATGATTTAAATGTACAAGCCTATAAAAATCAACTTGAAAAACTTAAGAATTTTGCAGCTGATACCTATAGAAAGGCTAAGCCGCTTCATTTAAATATATTAACAGATAGAATAGAGCAAACTTCGATGAGTAACTGTGATGCAGGAAATACAACTTTTGCATTAGCACCAAATGGGAAAATATATATATGCCCAGCCTTTTACTTTGATAATCCAGAAAATTATATTGGAGATTTAGACAGTGGAATAAAAATAAAAAATCCTCATCTTATGGAATTTGAGACCGCTGGAATATGCCATGAATGTGATGCATATCAATGTAGAAGATGTAAATTTTTAAATAAAAAATTGACTAATGAATACAACATTTCATCTGAGATTCAATGTGTAGTAAGTCACTTAGAAAGAAACTCTTCAAGAGAGCTTCAAGAAATACTTATAAATGAAGAGTTTATGAAGCCTAATAATATTATAAATAAGATAAATTATCTTGATCCATTGGAAAAAGTATTAAGTATGAGAGGAGAATAATAATGTACACTGAAAAAGTTGGAGCTGTGACAGAAAATGAGAAGAAAGAAATTTTAATATTAAATGAAAGAAAATCTTCATTAAAGGAGCTTTTATTAACTTTAGATTCTCCTATGCTAACCTTAGAAGAAAAGGATAGTATGTATAAAAAAATAGTTGAAGATATGGAGGAAGTGTCCTTAAAATATAGAGAATGGTGGACAGAAAAAAGTAGGAAATATAATTGGAAGTATAGTGAAAATGGAGACTGGACCATTAATTTTCATACTAATGAAATATTTCTCATAGAAGAAGAATGCGCTTGTACAAAGCAGGGATAATATACTTGTAATTTGAAAGGAGGTGAATTTATGAAACATTTATTTGATGAAAGTTTAACAACCACATATGTAGCAGGTTCTTCATCATGCGGAACCCAGTGTGCTGCAGGATGTAGCTATGGATGTACTGGAAGCTGTAAAGGACATTGTGATTGGAGTTGTGCAGATCGTTGTATGGCTGGACCTGGACCATACTAATATAATTTTTAAATGTTACTAAGCTATACTATTAAACTTTACACAAATTTAAATTTATTAGTTCACAGAGATGGGGGAGCTGGATAGAAAGTTTTGCTCTCGTTTGCCTAATTTAGAGTCCATTTATAATTTAAAAAGAGGTGAATTTTTATGAAACATTTATTTGATGAAAGTTTAACAATGACATATGTAGCAGGTTCTTCATCATGCGGAACCCAGTGTGCTGCAGGATGTAGCTATGGATGTGATAGAACATGTAAAGGACATTGTGATTGGAGTTGTGCAGATCGTTGTATGGCTGGACCTGGACCATACTAATATAATTTTTAAATGTTACTAAGCTATACCATTGAACTTTACACAAATCTAAATTTATTAATTTACCGAGATGGGGGAGCAGGATATAAAATTTTGCTCTCTTTCGTCTAATGTAAAATTCATTTATAACCTTAAAGGAGATACGAATTATGAAACATTTATTTGATCAAGGCTCAACAAGAATATATGCAGCAAGTTGTTCAGGATGCACAGCAACATGTAAATATAGTTGTGGAGGATGTGGTGGAAACTGTAGAGGACATTGTAGTATGGATTGTGCTGATGCATGTAGAGTAGTAATAGGTATGTATTAACGAAATATTAAAATATATTTAAGCTTTGATATAAACAAATACTATTAAACGAAATTATTAAATTTTGCAACAAATCTAAATTTATTAATTTACAGAGATGGGGGGAGCAGGATAGAAATTCTTGCTCTCTTTTGTTTTATGTAAGTAGCAAAAGTTAATAATATAGGGAATTATCATTAATATATTTAATTTTCATATGTTATTGTGAGATTAAATAGTTATTTTACAAATTTAAAGAACTGTTGTAAATTTGTTAAGCTACAACAGTTTTAGTGTTTTGTATTTGACTGTATAGATTTTTACATTTAATTTTGCAAGTTACTTCAATGGTTTATTTAATAATCTTAAAGTTGTAATATTCCTCATTTTTGTGTATATTTATAGTCTGAAATAGGAATCTAATGCCTTTTAGAAAAGAAAAGCTGTAATACCAGCAGAGTGCAAAAAGTATTTTTAGAAGTGTAATAAGTGTGTTATTATGCTACTTTTAAAGGTACAATATACTAGGAAGGTATATGATGTCTATTTGTAGAATTACTAAAAAAGTGATTAGGACAAGTATCTTAATATGTTACTAAAATGGAGGATATTATATATGGAAAAAGAAGAGTATGTAGAAGTAATAAAAGAATTGAGAGCTATGATTAAATCAGGAAAATACACAAAGTGTCCATGCCCTAAAGTTAAATGTGAGTGGCATGGAAATTGTTTTGAATGTGTAATGATACACAGAGTTAATCAAGACCATGTTCCAAATTGTATGCAGCCAATGCTTAGAAATAAAATTAAAGAACTTGCAAAGGTAGCTGAAATGATTACTGAACCAAAACCACTAACCCCTGGAGAGTATTGGGACTATGTAAATGAAGTTTGTCCTAAAGAAGATGAAAAATAATAAAATAAAAGGAAGGAAAATGTTATGATTATAGATCACCTAAATAGGTATGTATCAGATGTGAATAAATTTATATTATTTTATGAAGATGCACTTGATTATAAGTTGATTGATAGTGGTATAAAATTAAATGGAAAAAAATATGCCATATTAAAAGGTGACAAACATGAGCTATTCATTTCAGAAAGAGAAGACTTCCAAGTTGAAGAGGAACAGAATTTTAGACATATAGGTTACTTTGTTGAAAATGTAGATGAGCTATTAGATGCTTTAAAAATAAAGGGTTATGTTAACAAAGAAGAAAAAATTATCGTTAAAGAGTTTTCAAGACAATTTTACATTAAAGATCCTGATGGATTTGAAATTGATTTAATTCAATGGACAGATAAAGAAGGATTTTATAATAAGCTTAAGCAAAAACAATAAAATAGTAGATTAGTATATTTTTATACCACTAATTGTTTTAACTAAATTAATTTCTTAAATAAATTTTTCAATTAAAGTGGCTGTGCCACTTTAATTGAAAATGAATTAATTTAAAACTTCTCCTGCAAAGGAGAAGTGTCAATAATTGTCCATTGTCAATCGTCAATTCTCAATTTTGTATTAATGTAAATTTAAATAGTTTAATAACATAATTATATGAAAGTATAAGTTAAATTTAAAAGTAGGATGTGCATGGGGGAATAACTATGAATTTTAAATTTATTTCTATGAATAGTGAATATGCTCATGAAATTACATACAATTGGAAGTATGATGGCATATTTTCATTTTATGATATGACTGCTGATGAAGAAGATTTAGAAGAATTTCTCGCTGAAGATAGATGGGGTAAAGATAAATTTGCTGTATTAAATGAAGAAAATAAGTTAGTTGGATTCTATTCCTATTATTTTGAAGATGAGATTATGTGGATTGGCTTTGGACTTAGACCTGAATTAACATCTAAAGGACTTGGGGCTAGTTTTGTAAATTCAGGTATTGATTTTGCAGTAGAAAAATTTGATTATAAGAAGGACTACGTAATGTTAGCAGTTGCTGCATTCAATCAGCGAGCAATAAGATTATATGAAAAAATAGGGTTTAAATATATAGACAAATATATTCAACATACAAATGGCGACGATTTTGAATTTATTAGAATGAAAAAATATATAGTTTAAATTTTGAAGAATACCCTTGATGAAAGTAATTCACAAGGGTTATTTAATTTTATAGTGACAAACTTTATCAATTCAAAATTCACAATTAATATGGAGATTATTTTTTAGCAAAATAATTTCTTTAATCTTTTTTAACTAGCAATACAATTGCTAGTTTTGTGGCGAGCACTGTTCGCCGCTACAGAATCAATTCTAAATTTCTCAGCTCATGCTGAGAAATATCCACAATTGTCCATTGTCAATCGTCAATTCTCAATTGTTGAAGGGGACGGTTCATCAAAATTAATAAAATCATAAAATTATTGCATTAATGGGTCATTATGGTAAAATATATTAGCATCATGAATAATTGCTTAAAAAATACAATTAAAGGATTGGAGGGATGAAAATGATTGAAATGAAAGGAATATCAAAAAGTTTCCGTGTTTCTAGACGAAAAGGAGGGTTAGGTAATGCTTTTAAATCATTCTTTAAACGGGATTATGAGGTAGTAAATGCACTTGAGGACATATCATTTACTATAGATGAAGGGGAAATGGTAGGATATATAGGACCAAATGGTGCTGGAAAAAGTACTACCATTAAAATAATGAGTGGTATACTTCATCCTGATAGTGGAGAGTGTTATGTAAATGGAAAAATTCCATGGAAAGATAGGATAAATTATGTAAGAGACATAGGAGTTGTATTCGGTCAGCGTTCTCAACTTTGGTGGGATGTTCCTGTTGAGGATTCTTTTCAGCTTTTAAAGGATATATATAAAATTCCTGATAAAAGTTTTAAAAAGAATATGAATATGATTAGTGATTTATTGGATATAGAAGATATTATTAAAGTGCCAACAAGGCAATTAAGCCTTGGGCAGCGTATGAGATGTGAGATAGCAGCTTCATTACTACATAGTCCTAAGATATTATTTTTAGATGAGCCTACTATAGGTCTTGATGCAGTATCCAAAATTGCAGTAAGAGATTTTATAAAAACTATTAATAGAGAAAATAAAACTACTATCATACTTACAACTCATGACACACAAGATATAGATGCCCTTACTAAACGAATAATTTTAATTGGCAAAGGGAAAGTTCTACTTGATGGTGAATTAGAGGATTTAAAGCAAAAATTTAACCAAAATAGAAAAATAACTTTAGATTATAATGGGGATATAAATGAATTAACAAAAGGATTAGCCTTTGTAGAAAAATATTCTGGACATGCAGTTGTATCAGTTGATACGGAGATTATATCAATTTCATCTGCCATGTCTTATTTAGCTGAAAAGGTTGAATTAAATGACTTTAGTGTTAACTCAGCTACAGTAGATGATGTAGTAGTTGGTTTATACAAGGAGTATAAGATATGAAGGCATATTTATCATTTTTTAAAATTAGATTTATAAATGGACTTCAATATAGAGCAGCTGCATATGCAGGAATAGTTACTCAATTTGCTTGGGCATTTATGTATATAATGTTATATCAAACTTTTTATAATAGTAATACCACCATATCACCTATGAATTTTTCACAGCTTTCAAACTACATATGGCTTCAGCAAGCCTTTTTAGCACTTTTTATGACATGGTTCTTAGATGAGGATATCTTTGATTTGATATCAACAGGAAATGTTTCTTATGAATTGTGTAGACCACTGGATATTTATAATATATGGTTTGCTAAAAATTGCTCATTAAGACTTTCAAAAGCAGTTTTAAGATGTGGGCCAATATTAATTATTGCATTTCTTTTACCAGAACCATATAGATTTACTTTACCTAGCTCATATATGTCAGGCATCCTTTTTATTCTTTCTATGTTTTTAGCATTCATTGTAGTTGTAGCATATTGTATGCTAGTATATATACTTACTTTTTATACTATTTCTCCGATGGGAGTGAGAATGGCACTTGTTATGACTGCTGATTTTTTCTCTGGCGGACTTGTGCCTTTGCCGCTTTTACCAGATTGGTTGACTAAATATATATATCTTACACCTTTTGGAGCTATGCAAAATGTTCCATTTAGAATTTACAGCGGAAATATTCCTCTAGATGATATCTTTAGGACAATTACATTACAAATAATTTGGGCTATAGTACTTATTGTAGTTGGGAAGGCCTTATTATCAAAAATATTAAAACGTGTAGTTGTACAAGGAGGTTAAGGTATGAAATTATATATTAAATATCTTTCTATTCATTTACGTTCAGCTATGCAATATAAAACTTCATTTATACTTACCGCAATAGGACAAGCATTAGCAACTCTTTTTTCATTTTTAAGTATGTACTTTCTTTTTGATAGATTTGGGAGTATTAAAAATTATACCTTTAATGAAGTATTATTATGCTTTAGTACAATATATATGTCCTTTGCACTAGCAGAATGTTTTGGTAGAGGATTTGATAGATTTTCTGGAATGATATCTAATGGTGAATTTGACCGAATTATGGCAAGGCCTCAAAATGAAATATTGCAAATAATAGGATCTAAAGTAGAACTCACAAGAGTAGGGAGATTTGCACAAGCACTTATTGTATTTGTTTATGCCATAATGACCTGTGGAGTTCATTGGAATTTAGAAAAAATATTTACACTTACTTTAATGATAGCAGGTGGAGTATGTTTATTTTTCTGCTTGTTTATGATATATGCATCAATATGTTTTTTCACTTTAGAAGGATTAGAATTTATGAATATTTTCACAGATGGTGGAAGAGAACTTGCACAATATCCATTAGATATATATAAAGAATGGGTATTAAAATTTTTTACTTTTATTGTCCCACTCGCATTTGTTAATTATTATCCTTTTTTATTTCTTATAGATAAATATCAGGGAGACAAAATTTTTCATATGTTATCGCCAATAATTTCTTTCTTATTTTTAATCCCAAGTTATATACTTTGGCGTTTTGGAGTCAGACACTATAAATCCACAGGATCATAGTTAGGCAATTGAGAATTGAAAATGGACAATTGACAATTGTGGTTGAAATTAGTTTTAATCAAACTAATTTCTTTAAATAGATTTTTTACTAGCAATAAATTGCTAGCAACATTGTAGCGGCGAACAGTGTTCGCCACATTTCTCGCTGCAGAAAAACAGTTTAATCAATGGATAATAAAAATAATTAATATTTGAGGTGTAAAATACAAAAAAAGTGTATATAAGTTAACGAAAAAATAGCATTGATATTAACATCATCAATGCTATTTTTATTGACATTTATGCTCAATATTATTCTAACTTTCCAGTAAGAATTTAATATTAGTGCAGATAATAATACTAATATGAGTGAAAAGGGTGAGATAATGAGAAAGACTAATAAACCTATTATAATGCTAATTATACTAATGTTAGGATTTCAGTTTATATTTGTTTCTGCTAATACATTATATCCACCAAATATACCGCATCAGCCACCAGAACAATCAAAAGAAGAATTATATCAAGATATTTTTATATCATTGCTGTTACCATATATTCAAAATGAAGTTGATAAATACTACTTAAAGTACCTAACACAGACTCCAATGGTTGCTCCCTACACAGTATATGTATTAAATGCTGAAAGACCGAATGGTTATCGAACATTCTCTTTTAGATTAAAGCTTCAAGTTGATTCTTATATAGGACCGCATAACAGCGTTGGACTTGATTATATAACTGTTACAGTAGAAGGCTTTGGAAATGTTAAAATTGAAAAATTTGAACATATAAAAAGTTATGTGCTACCTCCTAACTACGAGGATATAATTAAGAAAGGTTATAAAAATCCAATTCCTTAAGTTAGTATTATTTTCAATTGTAAAATTTAATAATGAAGATGTAGAACTCTGCACTTAAGGATGGAAGATAATTTTATAGCGGCGAACAGTGTTCACCATTTTTTATTAGTAGCTAATTTTTAACTAAATAGGTTATCTCCTAATATTTGTAAAAAAGGAATTTTTTAGTTTGCATTGAATATAGACACAAATAGACAAACTGTGCTTATAAAATAATTTTAAATAAGGGGATAAAATATGAAAAATTATTTGGAAGAAGGGGTTCCAACTATAGAGGAAGCGAGATTGTTATTGAAGGATGGAAAAAGCTTGTTTCCAGGTCCTTGGGTAGAACATTCAATTAATGCAGGAAAGGCAGCAGAATTAATAGCGAAAAACTGTAAGGATTTGAATTCAGATGTTGCATTAGTTTTAGGCATGTTACATGACATTGGAGATAGATATGGAAACACTTACATGAAACATACTTTACTTGGTTATAATTTTGCCCTAGAAAAAGGATATCATAAAGTAGCAAGAATTTGCTTAACTCATTCATTTAATTGTAATGACATAAGAAGTAGCTTTGGTAGATGGGATTATTGTAGTGATGAAGAATATAATTTTGTTAAAGATTATATTGAAACTGTAGAATATGATGATTATGATAAGTTGATACAATTATGTGATGCATTAGCACTTCCAAGTGGATATTGTTTAATGGAGAAGAGAATGGTTGACGTAGCATTAAGACATGGAATGCATGAACATATCATTGATAAATGGAAAGCAACCTTTGAAACTAAATTATATTTTGAAGAAAAAATGGGTAAATCACTATATAGTGTATTACCAGGAGTTGTAGAGAATACTTTTAAATAATGCACAATGCACATTTCACAATTCACAATTAAGGAGGAATTTATTTTTAGCAAAATAATTTCTTTAATTAATCTTTACTAGCAATGCAATTGCTAGTTTTTCCACCTCTGGGGAATATTAGTGAAGCCCTTTAGGGTTCCCCTGAGGTGCAGTAAAGTTTGCAACAATGCTAATAAATTTAATCAATATTATGGAGATACTACAAATGTTAGTCTTTTATTTTAAGTTACTTTGTAACTTAAAAAAGAACTAAATTCAAAACTTCTCTTATGAAGAGAAGTATCAATAATTTTACATTGTCAATCGTCAATTTTCAATTGTAAAAGGGGGATATAAAACATGGCAAATGAGTATTCAAAATTATGGTTTGAAGTATTTATGAAAGGTAAAAATGTCTCTGATACTGAGATAGAAGTGAATTTTTTAAAGAGACATCTTCCAATATCAAATTATAAAAAAATATTGGATCTTTGCTGTGGTTACGGTAGACATTCTAATATGTTAGGGGAATATGGATATAATGTATTAGGAATTGATAGAGATGAGGATGCTTTGATAAAAGCTGAAAAATCAGCTAATAAAAATGTTGAATATCTTTCATATGACATGAGAAATATAGAGAAACTATCTTATTCTTTTGATGGAATAATTAGCATGTGGCATAGCTTTGGCTACTTTAATGATGATGTTAATAATAGCATCATTAAACAAATAAGCAGTTTGTTAAATAAGAATGGCAGATTTATATTAGATATTTACAATAAAGATTTTTTTGAAAAGAATGTTGGAAAGAGAGAATTTACTAAAGAAAATCTACTGATAAAAGAAGAAGTAAAAAAAGAAGGAAGTAGATTTAATGTAACTCTTAGTTATAATAATACAAATATAATAGACGAGTTTAATTGGTATTTATATTCAAAGGATGAAATAACAAACTTATGCAAAGAGTATAGTTTAATATGTAAGACTGCATGCACTTGGTGCGATGAGGGACAAGCTATAGATGAAAATGCACCAAGAATGCAACTTGTTTTTGAAAAAAATTAATTAACTAGAAATACAATATTTCATATTAAGATAATTTAAAAAGTTAAATAAATTTATATAAGGGGATTAATATGAAAATTTTAATAGGGCAACCAATCCATGAGAAAAATATAGAGCAACTTGAAAATGAAATAAAGATAAATAGAGAAATAGATATAGTATTATTTCCAGAAGGATATTTATCAAATGAAAAGATTTTAGAAGAGGCTTGTGAAATAGCTAAAAGATATAATGTGGCTATTATTACATCATACAGATTTAATAATAAAGATAGAGCAATAGTAATAAATAATTGTGGGGAGAAAATTTTAGAAAGAGCTAAAACTTCACCAAACGAAGATGTAGAGCTATATGCCCCACTGGTAGCCGATTATAATAAAACAACAATTGGATACTTACCTGGGCATCTTCAAAAAAATAAAAAGTCAGTATGCTAGACTATTTTGTGACATACTGCGTTGTCAGAACCCAGTGATAGCATAACTATCATTGGAACCTGACGCCTTGTCTGACACAAAATATTCTTGCATCTTTGACTAATTATTTTATTTCAGATACCCTGCATGGGAATCTTAAAAGGTGTAAGAGATTTAAAGAATGTAAATAAAACGATTAATTTTATTGCACATCCAATTGGAGTTGGAATGTTTAGTGATGAACAATTTGACCAGTGGATAAACGAGGCGAAAAATATTGCAAAAACATATAAAACAATGATAATTGGAACAAGTCATGCAGATGGATCATATAGAAATTGCGGAATATCAATTCCTATCTCATATTGCATTGATAATAATGGAGAAGCTATATACATTTCAAAATCAGATACTCGAACACGAATTGTAAATCTATCTACAAAAGAAGTTAAGGTTAACTCTTAGTAGTATAAAAATTTATAATACTCAGGATTTAAAAGTATAAAAATAATCTATTAAATTTTATAAGTTATAAATTGAATTTTATTATTTTAAAAATTAAAGTGGGGAATTGATTAAAATGATAATTAGAAATTTCAAAATTGAGGATTATGATGAAGTTATTAACCTATGGAAAAGAAGTGGTTTAGAAATTAAGCAGTCAGATAGCATTGAAGAAATCAAGAAAAAACTAGAAAGAGATAGGGAGCTATTTTTAGTTGCAGAGGATAATGGAATTATTGGAGCAGTTATTGGAGCATGGGATGGCAGAAGAGCATGGATATATCATTTAGCGGTATTACCTGAAAGAAGGAATGAAGATATTGGTACCCAAATTATTAAAGAGTTGGAAGTAAGATTAAAGAAAAAAGGAGCTCTAAAAATTAATCTACTAGTAGAGCCACATAATCAAGGAGTTCAATCATTCTATGAGAAATAAGAATATAAAAGTGAAAATTTAGTTTTTATGACAAAAAAACTTTAGATGGTTATGACTATAATTATATGTATTCAAAATAAAAAATATTTGGTGTAGGGGTGAACAGTGTTCGCCCTAAAATTTAAATTTTTTTGTTATCAGATATTGTAAACAGTAGTTATATTTCGAGAAATAGCATTTTCAGATATAAAAGATAAAACATTTAGTTAGTATTACAAATCTAATTATCTTAGGGGGATATGAATGATAATAAGAGAATATAATGATACTGATAATTTTCAATGGGTAAGGTGTAGGGTCTTATCCTTTTTAGATAGTGCATATTTTGATAATGTATTAAGGGAAAAAGAACATTATGAAAATCCTTCAATTGAACTAGTAGCAGAAGTAGATAATACGATAGTAGGTTTAATTGATATAGAGTATAAAACAGAAAAAGGAGAAGTTTGCTATAGTGCTAATGAATTAGGAGGGGCTATATGGCATATAGCAGTATTACCGGAACATAGAGGGCTTGGAATTGCAACTTTATTATTAAATGAAGCAGTAAATAGATTAAAGAATAAAGGTATAAAAAAGCTTGAAGCATGGACAAGAGATGATAAGTGGGTAAATGATTGGTATAAAAACAGAGGATTTAACTGGAAAGAATCATATCTACATGTCTACACTGAAGGAAATGAATGTGGTGAGATTACTGAATCTAAAATTAAAAAGTTATTTATATGTAATTGTTTTACACATTATGTAGGGGAAGAAAAAGAAGAAATTAAAAATAGATTTAAAAGAGTTCATGAATGTAATTTGTATGAATTAGTACTTTAAAACTAATTGAAAATCTTCTTATTTTAAAATTAATATAAAGCTTATATAACTTTTATTACATATTAAAAAGAAAATTTATAGTATCTTCTATAGGCATACAATACGAAAACTTAATATATACTCTGGAAAATAAATTTTCTATAAAAATAGATTAACCCCTTAGAAATTAAGGATTAATAATGAAGAATGAAAAATTTAGGATGAAATTCACCTTTAGTGAATTTCTTAAAATAAAATTTATTCTCAAAAAACTTCAAAGGTCTTAACCGTGAAGTTTTAACCATAATTCTTCATCTTTAATCCTTAATTTTTCATTCATAGAAAAGAATTTTTTATGGAATTTAAAATCATGCATAAGTTAAATTTTTATTGAGGAACCCTATATTAAGCAATGATATAATAGATATACAAAATTTTATAACTGTTGGAGGAATATAGAATGAGAGATTTTTTTCTTACTACAGCAAGATTAGGATTTTCAGTATGGAGTGAAGAGGACTTAACTGATGCTCTAGAACTTTGGGGCGATGCTAGGGTAACAAAACTAATTGTTGCAGATGGTAAAATGTCAGAAAAGCAAGTTCATGAGAGACTAAAAATAGAGATAGAAATATATAAAAATTATAATATTCAATACTGGCCAATATATCTTAAAGAAACTAATGAAAATATAGGCTGTTGTGGATTAAGGCCATATGATTATGAAAATAAGATTCTTGAAATAGGTATACATTTAAAAGAGAACTATTGGGGAGCTGGTATTGCTACAGAAGCATGTAGTGCTGTGATTAAATATGCATTTACTAATCTTAATGCTAAGGCAATTTTTGCTGGTCATAGTCCTAAAAATATTGCATCTGCTCAATTGCTTAAAAAACTTGGATTTACTTATACACATGATGAATTTTATCCACCAACAGGACTGTATCATCCTTCATATTTAATCACTGAACAGGAAACAAAATTAAATATATAAATTCATAGTACTTAAATGAATTATATATAGTTTTTAAATAAGTTAATTTAACAAATGTATTAGATGATAGAGATACGTGAATAAGGAGTGATTGAAATGGAAGCATTTTCAATAGGTAAAGTATATAAAGATACAAATGGATGCAAGACAGTAAATATTAATCCACTTCCAAAAGGATTTTGTAGCTTTGATTGTGTATTTTGCCCATTAGGAAGAACTGATATAAAAACAGATAAAAAATTTTTCTTTGATGAAACAAAAGATTTTATTAATAAGTTATCAAATTTTTTAGATTCAAATGATGTTGATGTTGTGTTTATAAATCCTGATGGTGAATCTATGGCAAATGAAGAATTAATAGATATTATAAAACTTATTAAAGATAAAGGCAGAAAAGTGAAACTTCTAAGTAATGGTTATCTTTTAAACAAAGAGGAAAATAAACAAGTTCTCGAATTGTGCGATGAAGTTATAGGAGAATTGGCAGTTACTAATGAAAAATATTTTCAGAAATTACAAAGACCTCTTGAAGGTTATACATTAGAAAAATACATCGATAACATGACTAATTTTAAAAAATGGTTTAAAGGCAAATTTATTTTAGATATTACTATTATAAAAAATTATTCAGATACAGAAGAAGCTATTAACCTATTTAAAGAAATAATTGAAAAAATAAGTTCCGATGAAGTATTTCTAGAGACACCAGATGAAGATAGATTTAAAGGAGCATTCGAAGTAAGTAATGAAAGGCTTAATGAAATAAGAAAAAAGTTATATATTTAAATAAAGATTTATATTGTGGAATATAATATCTAAAGTGAACAATTAAAAATAGACAAGTTGTTGAATTTATTAATTATAAGTTAAAGTAAAAATAAGTTATATTAGAGGAGGAATAAATTATGAAAGTAGTTGTTGTTAATTATGACCAAGAATGGACTTCAATGTATAATCAAGAGGTAAAAAAGATAAAAGAAATACTTGGAAAGGAACTAATAGAAATTCATCATATCGGAAGTACTTCAGTGGAAAATTTAAAGGCTAAACCAATCATTGATATTATGCCAGTAGTGCGTGATATTGAAAAAGTAGACCAATATAACGATAAATTTAAAGAATTAGGATATGAACCTATGGGGGAATATGGGATTGAAGGTAGACGATACTTTAGAAAAGGTTTAGCGAATAGAACACATCATGTTCACGTATTTGATGTCAATAATGCTTGTGATATTGAAAGACATCTTGCAGTTAGGGATTATTTAAGAGCTCATCCAAAAGACTCATATGAGTATGGAGAACTTAAGGAAGAACTTGCAAATAAATATCCATCAGATATTGAAGCATACTGTTTAGGTAAGGATTCGTTCGTAAAGAATTTGGAAAGAAAAGCAATCGATTGGTATCGTAAATCAAAATAAGCATAATTTTTAGTTAATTATAAGACGCATATTAAATTTATATATGTGTTATTTTTAGTATAAGAAAGATGGTGACAATAAAATGAACCTGCAACTGAAGAAAGCCACTCAAAAAGATGCTGAAGAATTATTTAATTTACAAGTTAAAACATTTATGCCTTTACTTGAAAAATATCAAGATTATGAAACAAGTCCTGCAAATGAAACTCTTGAAAAAATTATAAGTAGAATTAACTACAAATTAGGTGATTATTATAAAATAATCTTTAATAACATGCTTGCAGGTGCAATTCGAATTATGTGGTGGGAAAATACAACTAGATATAGACTAGGTTCAATATTTATTGCACCAGAATTTCAAGGAAAAGGTATTGCACAGCAAACAATAAATATGGTTGAGAAACTATATCCACAAGCTACAACTTGGGAGCTTGATACAATTTTACAGGAGAAGAGAAATTGTTATTTATATGAGAAAATGGGTTATTGCCAAGGTGAAGAAAGAAAAATAATAAATGATAACATGACAATTGTATTTTATAAAAAGTATGTATAGGGACGGTTCATTAGAAATAATAAAAATATAAGAGGCATAAATATTGTATTATCGAAGGATATTAAAACAAACATAAAAGATGATATTTAAATAGGAAAGATTATGTTACTTTCAAATGAGATATTTTGAGGTTTATTTTAAATCATTTAATAGTTGGAGTGTGATGTAATATGGGTTGTAAGCTGGAGAGAATTATTCCTTTTTATGAAATGGATAAAGGAATTGTTAATCATCTTTTTTATCTTTTTGATAGAAATTTAGTGGTGGAGAGTATTACCCCACTGTTAGAAGGCTGTAGGAATACAAATTATGTTGTTCATATAAAGAATAATGATTCAGTGTTTTTACTTAGAATATTTCCAATTAATGATGACTCATGGAAAAAGGAAAAGAAGTTATTATCTGTATTAAAGAATGAAATATCAGTACAGAAATTATACTTTTTATCTCAAGATGAATCCATTGAATTAAGAACTTTTGCTATTTATGAATTTGCTCAGGGAATAACCCTGCAAAGTGCTATTAATTCTGGATATGTTCTAGAGGATAACTTAATTAGGGATATTGGAAAGACATTAGCATCAATTCATAATCATACCTATACAAAAGTTGGGTTCTTAGATGATAATTTAGAAGTGAAAAGTTTTTTACCTCCTTTAGAAACATGGTATGAAATGTTTCTAGGTGAAAATGCAAGAGAACGTTTAGGAGCTGAAACGGTAAAAAATATAGAAAATTTAATATTATCAAACAAAGAGAGTTTAGAACAGATGGATAAACAAGTTTCCTTGGTTCATGGAGATTTTAGACCAACTAACATTTTAGTTCATAATGGAAAATTCAGTTGTATTTTGGACTGGGAGTTTGCCATGGCTGGTCATCCAATATCTGATATAGGTCAATTTTTTAGAGAAGAGCAATATTTAGATAAAAATTTAATAGCAGCATTTGAAAAAAGTTATTCAGAGGTATCTAAGACAAAACTTTCAAAGAACTGGTATAAGCTGGGAAAGTTAAGAGACTTAGTAAATCTAATTCAAATGATTAATGAAGAAAATGACTTGCCAGAAAAACATAAGAATTTTAAAAAGCTTATAATATCTACTCTGCAAAATTACTATTAAGATTAATGATATTTGTGAAACAAAATGAGAGGGTAAATAAAATATGAATAAAGAAAAACAAAAATTTATAGAAGTGTGGGATAAAGTTGCACCTATTTGGCAAAATTGGACCTGATTATTGGAATCAATTTGGAAATAGATTAGTTGAACTTTCAAGCATTAATAAAGATGCAAAAGTGTTAGATATTGGCATGGGTAGGGGAGCTTCATTGTTTGCTACTATAAGTAAAATAGGGGAAGATGGACATGCTATAGGTATAGATATTTCAGAAGTTATGGTAAGTGAAACATATAAGGATATCTTAAAGCAACATATAGAAAATGCAGAAGTAATAAAAATGAATGCAGAAAACTTAGATTTTGATAATAACTCTTTTGATAATGTTATTTGTGGATTTGGTATTGGATATCTTTTATTTAGTGATAATAAATTAAATGATGTACTAAGAGTGTTAAAAAAAGATGGACAAGTTGGATTTAGCATATGGGGAGTACAAGAGGATCAAAAATGGCTAACAGAAATAGTTAATAAATATTTAAATATAGATTCATCTAATGAAAATAGTAATAAAAAATCAAATATTCCACAGTTTAATACATTAGATGGAGCGAAAAAAGTACTAGAAGATTCAGGTTTTAGAAATGTTAAAACTTATCAAAAAGATGCAGATGTTGTTTATAAAAGCAAAGAAGAATGGTGGCAAGAAATGTGGTCTAATGTAGTAAGAACAATATTTGAAAGAGTAGAAGAACTTGGTGAGAATAAGTTTAAAGAATTTAAAATAGACATATTTAATGGACTTGAAAAATTTAGAAAGATAGATGGATTTCATTTTAATATGCCAGTAATATATGCTTTTGGAGAAAAATAATTGAAATAAAGTAAGAGAAAATATATGGTAATACATAAAGAATATTTGATAATTCTATATAATATAAAGCATATTTGAAAGATGCTCAGTGACTAGTTAGTATGCTAGTCTATTTTTCGTAATATTCCGTCATAAGAGTTTGCTCATAGCCATGCCATGAGTGGAAATTGTTTCATTACTTGACATAAAATATTTATTTCATATTTGAGTAGTTATTTTATTTTTATATTTAAATAATAAAGCTGTTAGCCATAAGGTATCAATGATATAATTAATAAATGACTAAATAAAAAAACGTAAAGTGAGAAAACTAAATGAGAAATGCAAAATTAGAGAAAACAATAATTAAAATAGATAATGACATTGCAGCGATGAATATAGCTAAAAGGTACTTATCAAATTTAGAAGAAATTAATACTGTAAAAGATGATTTAAATAAGAAAAGACAGCTATTAGCTAATGAGCTGTATTATGAAGATCATAAAGCTTATGGAGAGTGCTGTGAAGTTATATCAGAAATGTTAGATGAAGAGCTAGGTAAAAATGAGCAAATAGAATTGCTTGAAATTATAAAAGATAAATTTGGAAGACAATCACCAAATGTAAGCAAAAGAACCAATGGTCTTAATGCATGGCTTAAAGAACTTGATATTCAATATCATTGGATTGACAATGGTGAAGATGATTGGGCTACATTAGTTATAACAGGATTTGGATTACACCAGTAATATAGTTATATATGAGAGAATAAAGTTCTTAGGATAATATAAAACTATATCTTTAAGTTAGAATTCGTCTTTACGGATGAAATTCATTATACTAAGGTGTAATAGGCTTACTTTAGGGGAGCAAAATTTAAAATTGCAAAGGCTTTTGCAGTAACTTTTACAACAACAAAGGTATGCTAATTTGATAGTTTAGCATACCTTTTTATATTTTATTTTTCAGAAACTTAATTAGGCATCTGAAAAAATAACTAATTAAAGATGTTGAGAATATTTTATATCAGACAAGGATGCTGATAATTGTGGTATCTGAAAAATTAATGAACGCAGTATGGTGCAAGATATCTGAGCATACTGACTAGTTATTTTAAAAAGATGATTTATAATCAAATGAAAAAATTAACATAAGGAATCCTTAGTAAAAACTAAAGATTTAATGATATAATCTATTTTAGATTAACAAGAGATGAGCAGGTGAGACGAATGAAAAATACATTTTTACCAATTAGTAAAGAAGATATGAAAAGTAGAGGATGGGAAGAATTAGATTTTGTTTTAGTTACAGGAGATGCATATATAGATCACCACAGTTTTGGAACTGCAATTATTTCTAGAGTTTTAGAAAATGTAGGCTATAAAGTAGGGATAATAGCTCAACCAGATTGGAAAAGTGTTGATGACTTCAAAAAATTAGGAAAACCTAGATTGGGATTTTTAGTAAACGCAGGTAATATGGATTCTATGGTTAATCATTATACTGTAAGTAAAAAGCTAAGAGATAAAGATTTTTATTCTCCTGGTGGAAAGATGGGATTAAGACCAGATAGAGCAACAATTGTTTATTGTAATAAAATTAGAGAAGCATATAAAAATGTCACTATTATAATTGGTGGTGTAGAAGCAAGTCTTAGAAGATTTGCTCATTATGATTATTGGAGCGATAAGGTAAGAAAATCTATGCTTATTGATAGTGGTGCAGACCTTTTAGTATACGGAATGAGTGAAAAGCAAATTGTGGAAATTGCAAACAATTTAAATAATGGCTTGGAAGCTAAGTATGTTACCCATGTGCCAGGAACGTGTTATGTAGTAGAAGATTTAGAAAATGTAAATGATTATATTGAAATACCTTCATATAAAGAAGTTTGTGCAGATAAGAGAAAGCATGCAGAAGCTTTTAGAGTACAATATGAGGAGCAAGATCCAATTAGAGGAAAGACTATAGTACAAAAGCATGCAAACAAATATTTGGTGCAAAATAAACCAGAGATGATATTAAGTAGAGAAGAGCTAGATAAAGTTTACTCTCTTCCATACCAAAAAAATTATCACCCTATTTATGAAGAGCAAGGTGGAATAGCTGCTATAGATGAAGTTAAATTTAGCATAGTTAGCTCAAGAGGATGTTATGGAAACTGTTCTTTTTGTGCCATAACTTTTCATCAAGGAAGAATTGTACAAAGTAGAAGTGAAGATTCAATATTAGAAGAAGCAAAAGAAATTACAGATTTTGAAGACTTTAAAGGATATATTCATGATGTTGGAGGTCCAACTGCAAACTTTAGAGGTCCTGCTTGTAAAAAACAATTAAAGTTTGGAGCTTGTAAAGATAAACAGTGCTTATATCCAAACCCATGTAAAAACATGGACGTAGATCATAGCGAATATCTACAATTACTTAGAAAGGTAAGAAGTTTACCTAAGATTAAAAAGGTATTTGTACGCTCAGGGTTAAGATATGACTACATAATGGCAGATAAAGATGATAAATTTTTTAAAGAACTTATAGAGCATCATGTAAGTGGTCAACTAAAAGTTGCTCCAGAACATGTATCAGCCAATGTTTTAAAATATATGGGAAAACCAGCTGGAAAAACCTATGATAGATTTAGAGAAAAATTCTTTAAAATAAATGAAAAATTAGGGAAAAAACAATACATAATACCGTATTTAATGTCAAGCCATCCAGGAAGTACATTAGATTCAGCAATAGAATTAGCTGAGTATTTGAGAGATATTAATTATCAACCAGAACAGGTTCAAGATTTCTATCCAACTCCTGGAACACTATCAACAGTTATGTTTTACACAGGACTTGACCCATTAACTATGGAAGAGGTTTATGTTCCTAAAACTAGACATGAAAAGGCTATGCAAAGAGCATTACTTCAATTTAGAAATCCTAAGCATTATAATTTAGTATATGAGGCATTAACTGAAGCGGGAAGAACAGACTTAATTGGATATGGACTAAAATGCTTAATAAAGCCTAAGGGAAATAGAAATAATGTAGAATATAATAAAAATAAAAAGATAGGTACATATAAATCTAAGGCTAAAGATAAGGCTAACTCAAAGGAAAATAATCGAAAAGAAAGTAAGGGAAGATTGAAACAGAATAAACCAAAAGACAGAGTTAAAGGCAATAATAAAAATAATGGAAAAAATAGAAGACGATAATATAGATGTATCATTTTTAAATTTGATCTATGCATTCATAGAATTGCATTATTAAGCTGTCTAAGTTTACATTAATATGAAATTAAGAATTTTTATTGTAGATTCCACCCCTGGGGTTTTAGTGTTGCATCTTTGAATAAGTATCCTAAATTACCTAAAGAAACCTTATTGATATTTTAGTAAGAATATTATTAAAATTGTTTAAAAGGAGGTAATTTAGCATGATTAGCAGAAAAATGGAAAAAGTTTTTACGAAATTAATTAAGCCAATTTCTGAGAATAAAGTAAATTGTTTAACAAACACGTACAAT
The DNA here is from genome assembly GCF_965112025.1 of Clostridium sp. Marseille-Q7071. NCBI lineage: Bacteria > Bacillati > Bacillota > Clostridia > Eubacteriales > Clostridiaceae > Clostridium > Clostridium sp. Marseille-Q7071. The sequence continues at coordinate 82,126 of NZ_CBCOPR010000001.1, read as the reverse complement.
AGTGATTTTAAAACAAAAACTTTTGATACTTTTTCTCATATAAAATCAATGATATTTTTACAGGTTTCCAACTGCAACTCACTTCATGCATTAGTTGATGTTTATAAGGAAACACCAAGTATGCAAGAGCTCTTTAACTTACCAAGTGTATCTCAAATATCTCGTAAAAATGAACAAAGAAATTATCAAGTTTTTGAAAAAACCTTTCAAGATATTGTAAACTATTTTATAAAAAAGGTCGGAATTAATAAAGCTTCAGAGAAATTAGGAAATATAAAAATTATGGATTCTACCACAATTCAGATAGCTGCTAAATTTGCTCCTGAGCTTTATTATGAATGTGGAAAATCATCAATTAAATTTAATATACTATATAACTATACAAAAGATATTCCTGAGAAAGTTAATACATTTCCCTCAAAGATTAGGGACACTGATTGTATAGGCGACCTTATTGTAGATGATGGAAGCATATATTTATTTGATAGAGGATATCGCAACTATAAGTGGTATGATACTCTTTATGATAATAAAATTCAGTTTATTACTCCACTATATGCAGATGCTAGGGTGTTTCATTGTGGGAAAAGAGATTGTTCAGAAGAAAATGCATTCGAAAATGTATTAGATAGAGATATTATATTAGGTGCTAATGCAATTAAAAATAAAGATACAGATGAAAATAAAAGAGTATATAGAGAAATTACTTATACTGATACTAATAGCAAAAATGAAAAGATAGAAATAAGATTATTAACAAATATGCGTAATATATGTGCAAGAGAGGTAATTTACCTTTATAAAATAAGATGGAAAATTGAGTGCTTTTTCAAGTGGATTAAGCAACACCTAACAATTAAACATTGGATAGGTCACAATGAAAATGCACTCAAGATACAGATTTACTCTGCACTAATATCCTATGTATTATTGCAAATTTTAAACATAGAATCTAAAAAGAACATGGCCATGTTAAAAGTAATGCGAATAATACGAACTAATTTACTAATAAATGTTCAAGATGTTCCACTATTTGGAACATGATTTTAGCAAAAATTTAAAATTTTTTTTAAAAATACTCGCAATAATATTTGCATTATTACTGTAAATATATTGATAAAAATATGTAAATTTCCATTAAATATAACAATTACCTATAAATTTATCAAATAGATATTAACATGTGTTTCTATATTTTATTTTTCTTGGAACGATGCAACACTAAAACCCCTGGGGTGCAGTATAATTTGGAGTTAAAGCTAGTGAGTTTATACTAATATTATGGACATAATCAATATATTCTAAGTATTGTTCAATACCGAAGATATTGTTCCGTATCCTACTGCACCCCAGGGGTCTATATAAAAAAGTAGTTGCAGATTTAAATGTTGTAACTGCTTTTATTTTGTTTAAAACTTATGACTTTGTTATAGACCCCTGGGTTGGAAAATTTAAATAATTGTTAACTGTGAATTTAATAATTTTAATTAGCGTGACAGCAGTCACGCTTTTTTGCGTAGTAAAAAGGAGGATATTATAGCTTAGTATGGAAGATATTAAAAACTATGTTTATATAATATGGTTAATAAAAGGGGGATAAATATGGAAAGAATCACTTTTATTAATTCAAGAAATTTAAAATTAGTAGGGAATATTTTTCCTACAAAGTCTAAATCAATAATTATTTTTGCTCATGGCTTTATTTCTGATAAGCGTTCAAAGGGGAGATTTCCTAGACTTGTAGAAGCTTTTAATCAATGTCGATATAACGTTTTGACATTTGATTTTTGTGGATGTGGGGAAAGTGATGATGATAGCATAACTGTTTCTAAAGAAATAGATGATTTAAATTCTGCAATTAAATTTGTAAAATCACTAGGATATAAAAAAATAGGACTTTATGGCCATAGTCTTGGAAGTCTTATTTGTTTAATAGATACAATGGTTTTATCAGGAGCTTTAACTGGTCCAATGAAATATAATTGGAGTGAGTATTTTACAGAGGAACAAATTAAAGAATTAAATGAAAAAGGATATATCACTGAAAATATAACTGAAGGAATAAGAAAACAAGTAATAATTGATAAACAAATGCTTATGGACTTTGAGTTAACAAATCAAAGTGAACTTATGAAGAATATTCATTGCCCTATTTTGCTAATACATGGTAATAATGATGAGGAGGAAAAGCTTCTTTGTGAAAATTCTAAAAGAGCAATGACCTTACTTCCTAAGGAGAGTAGATTAGAAATTATTGATGGTGCTGACCATAGTTTTCTTGAATATTATGATACTTTAATCAATCTTACCAAGGATTGGTTCTTAAATCATTTAGAAAGTTAAGGGTGAGACTTTTATGGACTGTGAAAATAAATCTAAATATATAGTAATAATATTAATACCTTTAATAATTGGGATTATTATAAACAGAGTTAATTTTATTTTACAAATATATTCTACGGTTCCATGGATATTTGTTATTGCTTTTATTATATTTTGGTTTTGGGCTGGAAAAGTATTTGCGAAGGCAAATCACAATAGAGTAAAGAGTTTTTTAATAGGTAATAGTCTGTGGGCGATATCATTTCTCTTTTATCTTTGGCAATTTGTATTAGTAAATGATGCAAATAAAAATTTTATAATAGCAGGAATATCTCAAAATTATATGATACTTATAGTGCCTATAGCAACAAAAGTAATTACGATGTTTACTAATGCAATTGATGGAACTATTATTTCAATAGTATCTTACATTCTTATGTTTATAATTTTTTCTATAGGATTTATTTATGAATCTTTAAAGAAAGATTCTAGTTTACAAGTTGAATCATAATAAAGTTAATATAGTGTATTTTTAAAGATTGACTCCAACCTAAGGTAGGAGCTTAGAATAACTATGAAGGGAGGCAATATCTTGAAAATCGGTGAGTTTGCTAAAAGATCAGGGGTAACTGTAAGAACATTACTTCATTATGAGAAAATCGGATTATTAAAACCATCATATAAAACTAGCTCTGGATATAGGGTTTATTGTGAAGAAGATTTTTTGAGACTTCAGCAAATTATTACTTTAAAATTTATTGGATTATCTTTAAGTGAGATAAATGAAATTTTATATAAAAGAGAAGGAAATTTAGAAAGCATAATTAGCGCTCAAAAAAGTGCTTTAGAAGAAAAGAAAAAACATCTAGAATCAGTTATAACTGTTTTTGATAAAGCTGAAAATCAAATAAAAGAAAATGGATTTTTAGAGGTTGAAAAACTTATTGATATTATCAAGATAACTAATATGGAAGGTAAAGTGAAAGAGCAGTATAAAAATGCTGAAAATTTTAATTTAAGAACTAAGCTTCATAGTTATAATATTAATAAAACAGATTGGAATAACTGGTGTTTTAATCAAATGAAATTTCCAAGCAAGGCAAGAGTACTAGAATTAGGTTGCGGTACTGGAGAACTTTGGCTTAAGAACAAAGAGAGTGTGAAGAGCGAATGGAATATTACTTTATCTGATTTTTCTGCTTCTATGCTCCAAAATGTAAAAGAAAAATTAGAGCAAATAGAGCAGGATTTTATATATAAGGAGATTGATGCACAAAATATTCCTTATGAAGATGAAAGTTTTGATGTAGTAATTGCAAGACATATGATCTATCTTGTTCCAGATATAGAAAAAGCCTTATTAGAAATAAAGCGAGTTCTTGTTAAAGATGGGACATTTTATATCGCCGCTAATTCTTGTGAAGCTATGAATGAGCTAAATAACCTTATAGAAAAATTTGATTCTACTTTAGGGCTTCATAATAATGGAATGTGTGATAGATTTCAACTTGAAAATGGACAAGCATTATTAGGAAAATATTTTAGTGAAGTTAAGGTGGAAGTCTTAGAAGGAAAGATTGTTACATCTGATATTGATTCTATTGTTTCTTATAAAGCTTCTAGTATAAAAGGAACCTCTGTACTTGTAGGAAAAAAGAAAGATGATTTTAGAAAATATATAGATGATTACATTAAAGAAAAAGGAGATATATCCATAACCACAAAAGCCTGTATATTTGAAGTAAAGAAATAGATAAGGGACGGTTCATTATTTTTTTAGTAATTAAAAAATATTTATATATTTTAATGAACCGTCCCTTGAATATGAATTAAAAGTTAAGAATGAAAAATAAAGAATTATGGTTAAAACTCCAAGACCAAAGCCTTTAGAGTTTTCTTAAAATAAATTTTATTTTAAGAAATTCACCTTTAGTGAATTTTTTCCTGAATTTTTCATTCTTCATTGTTAATCCTTAATTTCTAAGGGGTTAAGCTATTTTCTAGAGTATATTTTAAGTTTTATATTGTATGCCGATACTAAAGTCCCTTAAGAAATCCATATCCTAAGTGTGATATAATGAAAACAAAAAAAGGATGGTACAATTTAATATGGATATTAATGATAAAGATCAATTAGAGATAAATAAAAACTTAGAGGGGTTAGGGGCAAAGGAAATTTGGGAAGTACTATATAATAAAGAATTAAATTGCAAGAAGAATATATTAGAATATATTAGTATTACGAAAGTACTTAAGGCAGGCAATATAACAAGTGAGCAAATACAAGATACATATATATTAATTTATAATAGTATAGATGAAATGAAGGCTGTTATTAAACCTAATACAATTATGTATTTAAAGAATCAACTGAAAGCACAATTAGGAAAGTATGTTAAGGAGAAAGATCCACAGCCTATTAATCACTTTATAGAATTTTTTAAAAAGGCATATCCAGCAAATTACAGAAGAAAAGATTTTACATGGGTACTTATGGATATTAATAAAATTGCAGAGGAGCAAATTTGGACTACATTAATTTATATTAATGGATTATGTTTAAAAGATAATTACAAACTTAATAAAGAGCAAAAAGAAGACATTATAAAAATGGTAGAATTGCTAGTTAAGAAAAACAACATCAAATATATTAATCAAGTTAAGAGTTTATCTGAGTTACTTAATATTCTAAACATAAAAATAATAACTACAGATAAAGGCTTTAAAGTTAAGTCATCTTCAAAAAAATAACTAGTTAGTATAATAAATTTAAAAGCAAAAGTTAAGTATCATACACTTAAGGTTTAAGGATTAAGTAATATAAGCTTAGTCTTTTTTATCTTTTGGCATATAAAAAAATTCCTCTATTTGAGGAATTTTTAATAAGCCAATATTTATTAAAATTTAAGTGTTTTATTCTTGGGGCTCACAACTAAAGACTTTTATAATAGTTTAGACCTATATATAGGATTAGATTTCGCCTATAAGTTTCCATACATACTTTGTTGATGGAGATAATCTAGAGTGATCTACTATACACTCATAAATATTACCTTCATATATAACTCTATCACCTACGTAGTATCTAGTATTTCTTTTCCATTCTTCTCCCATAAGTTTCCACACATATTTTGTTGATGGAGATAATCTAGAGTGATCTACTATACATTCATAAATATTACCTTCATGTATAACTTTATCACCTACATAATATCTAGTATTTTTTGTCCATTCAGGTATAGTAGTTTTATTTCCTTCTACTGAATTGGCAACTATGTTAGCTGGTAATTTACCAGTAAATGTTTTGTGATTCTCTTGCACAGATGCATTTACATTTACATTAATAGTTCCAGCTAAAATTAATGCCATAATTGTTACTAATGAACAAGTTCTTTTTGATTTCATAAAGAATTCCCCCTAATGATACAATTTTTTAGAAGCCGGTTGCATCAGTAACTTCATATGTTCTAGATGCCCATATACAGAACACACTTCAAAGTTTTCTTCTAAATTTAACCAAATTAATAATATCATTTCCAAATTATCTTGTCAATAAAAACCATAAAAGTAATATTAATGAACGAATTTATAAAAGTGAAGTATTTCTCACTATAATTTCTTCTTTTTACAGTAATAATTAGAAGGTAATTAGCTATTTATGATTATTTATCTTTATATGGGAAAAAAGAAAGGTTATTAATATTTTTGGTAGAATATATTTACAATATAATAACAATTTAACTATGGCCACATAATACAATATTGCATTAATAGAGGATTTTAAAAAAAGTATAGTATGGAAGAAAGGAGGCTTTAGTGAGAGTTGTATACTTGCTAGACAACTTATCACTAAAATAAAATTATGAACAGTAAAATTAAATTAAGTAAAGAAAAAAGAGAAGAAATGATATCTAAAATTAAAAATTATTTTTTAGAAGAAAGAGAAGAAGAATTAGGAGATTTAGCTTGTGGAATGATTTTAGATTTTATCATAGAAGAACTATCAAGTGAATTTTATAACCAAGGGGTTTATGATTCATATAAATTTATGAATGACAGAATAGAAGATCTACTAGAGATACAAACATATTAAAGCAATTCACAATGCACAATTCAAAATTCACAATTAAGGTTGAAATTAGTTTTGATCAAACTAATTTCTTTAATAGATTTTTGTAGTTGCAAACATTATTTGAAATTTTTTTATATATCTAATAATGGGAATGGAATTGGATTTTCTGGAGAACGTTGCTCTCCCCTACAGTTAATCAATTCTAAATTTCTCAGCTATTGCTGAGAAATTTCCATAATTGTGCATTGTAAATTGTGAATTAAATAAGGGGGTTAGAGATATGAAAAGAAAAATAGTATTATTAATTATTGCAATTATTATGATATTTAATTTTACATCTTGTGCTAATTCCGATAAAAGCGAGAATGATGAAGTATCTTTAAAACAATATTATAAGTATTTAGATAAAAATAACGTTCAAATTGATTTAGAAGATAATGAAGATTATTCATCTTTTAAATTATTAAAAGATGATCTTAAAAATAATAAATTATTTTTAATAGGAGAAGTTCATGATATTAAAGATAATGCAAAGGTATTTCTAAAATTCTTAAAATATTTAAAACAGGAGACTAATTTTAAATATTTGGTAGAGGAAGATGAATATTTATATTCAATTTATAAAAATAAGTATCTACAAACAGGTGATGAAAATTATTTAAATAAATTTGTAAATAAAAAAAGACGACCTGAAAAATATGAAATGTGGAAAGAAATATATAGATATAACAAAACATTAAAAGATGAGGATAAAATACAAGTTGTAGCTATAGGTATTGATGGATTTGGAACTGAATCATATTTAATAGATATGTTAAAAAATAAAAAGTATGAAGAAGTTGAAGAAGACTTAAGTATTCTTAAAGAGCTATATGAAATTATGAATTTAGATGAAAATGCTCCTGTTGAAGAGTTGGAAAAGCAATTTGATAAATATAAAAATAAACTGCCAGTGTTAGTGGATAAAATATATAAAAATAAAAAACTGTATGAGGATATATTAAAAGAGGAAGCTTTTGATTTCTTTATGTTAATAGATAATTTAAAAAATACTATAGAAGTATATGATGGAAATATATTTGATAGTGATTTAGCACATATGAAAAGAGAAGAAAAATTGTATGAAAATTTTGAAAAAGTCTATAATCATTATCCAAAAGGAAAATATTTTGGTCAATTTGGTCTAAGTCATATTTATAAAGAGGAGACTACAAATAGAGTGTGGCTAGCAGAGGATATTAATGAAAAAATTCCAGAATTAAAAGATAAAATTCTATCTATAGCATTATTTTATAAAAACTCCTATTCTGCAAGAGCAGAAGACGTTCTATCTACTTATAATGACAATGAAGTTTTAGATAAATATTTAAAGTCGAATCATACTTTAATTAAGTTAAATGGCAAAAACTCACCATTTTCTAAAGCATTATATACAGATTTTATTTCTGAAATTGTGTTTGTTCAAAATGGCTATCATAAAAAAGGAGTAACAGCAGATTATTTTGATTATGTGATGATAATTCAAAATTCAAAATGATTTATTTGTACATTTTTAACCAAGTGAATTAAATAAGAATAAAATTTTAAAATAATTAGGAATTATTGAAATGACAGAAAAATTAATAGACTTAATTTATATTAATTTAAATAAGAAAGGTAGTGCTTTATGAAAAATATATGCAATATGAATAATATACCAAAGCAATATATTAGTAAGTTTCAAGGTGCTAAAACAATGTATGTAGGAAATGCTGTAGGTAGTGAAAAAATATATGTAAGTATAGATTATATAGAACCAGGTTATAAAAGTACAGAATATCATCATCACTTAATGCAAGAAGAGTTTTTTCTTATAATGAGTGGGAAGGGAATCATAAGAATAAACGACGAAGAATTTGAAGTTAAATCTGGAGACGTAATTTCAAAGCCTGCTGGCAAAAATATTGCACATCAATTTATTAATAATAGTGAAGAAGTATTGCAAATACTGGACGTTGGAACTAAAGAAGAGGATGATGTTGCTATATATCCTGATGAAAATATCCTATATGTAAGAAATAAAGGATTAGCTTTTAAAGTTGATGATGATATTATTTCAAAAGGGTGGACAACAGATCCAAATGAATAATTTATTATGTAAAAATCATAATTAATAAGAGGAGTTTAAAAATGTTACTAGGATGTAATTATTCAAAAGAACTTATAGAACTCTTACAAGAAAACATAGTTGATGTAGATTATATAAAACTTGGTCTTTATGACATATACAATGAAGCACTTGAAGTATCTCTCTCTTTGCGACCAGTTCTTCTACATGGATTAGGCTTTAATGAAAGAGCAACAATGAAAAATATAAAAGATGTAGATTGGAAATACGTAAATGATAGTATAAAAAAATTTAAATCACCTCATTATGGATTTCATTTAGCATCATGTATGCAAGATTGGGATAAGGATGTAACGGAAGAAGAAATAATTAGATATATGAGTGAATCAACAAAAGCTTGGATTGATAATATAGAAGTCCCTTTTTTAGTAGAGAATATGCCATACTCATCAATTGATATAAAAGAATTTGGAATTATGGAGATATGCGTAAAACCACATATAATAAAAAAGATATGTGATGAAACTAATGCTCATTTATTATTGGATATTGCACACGCAAAGGTAACAGCAAGAAATAGTGGAGAAGATATTTATAACTATTTAGAGGAATTACCATTAGATAAAGTGAAGGAAATACATATAGTAGGTACTCATGAAATCGAAGGTATAGAGCTTAGAGATTATCATTTGGAAATGAAGGAAGAAGATTTTGAAATTTTACAATGGGCTCTTTCAAAGTGTTCACCAGATATCATAACTTTAGAATATGGAGGACCGGGAGAACTTTATTCATGGAGAAGTGATAAAAAAGCATTAAAAAATCAACTGATTAAGCTTATGGACATATGTAGAAAATATTAATATTATATGTATTAATGAAATAAAGGCAGGTATTCCTGCCTTTATAAAAATTTGAAGTAAAAATAATCTTTTGTTAATTTCTTTGGGATAATAGATATTAGCCCATAGTTAATTCAGATTTTACTGTGCTTATTTCATCTTGTTTTGCTGCTTGAGCAGGTTTATAATATCCTTTTTCTTTAGCTGCTTGATAAATTTTATATTGACGAGCTTCATCACTGTCTCTCATTTGTTGAAGTGTTTGTCTTAGTTGTTGATTATCTGTTTGTGCTATCATGTTAGCATAGCCAGTTAAACTGCTATTGATCATGCTTAAATAGTCATTCATTATATCTTTTTCTTGCATTTTTACACCCTCCTATCCTAAGAATCCCATTAATTTTTGTTTAGCAGATCTTGCTTCTTGAGCATCAGTTTTTAGCATTTGAGTTAAGTTTTGGTCATTACATTGATTAGCAAAATCATCAAGTTTATTTGCTATTGTTTCATGAGCGCCAATAAGATGACGAAGGTTTTGTAGTTCTACTTGGTTTATGTTTTGCATAAAATCACTCCTAACTTTTTATTTCAATCTTAGTATTACACATAGAATATATTTTATTCTTATAATTTAATTATTAATTACAATGTTGTAAGAACAAGCATCTAAAGGAAATATTGCTACAATACTTCGCTAAGTTTAAGGTTATAGCATAAAAGAATGGGAAAAAAATATAAGAATGAAGAACTAAGGAGAAAACTAATTTTTATTAAAGTTATAAAGTATCTTTAATAAAAATCTCCATAAATTCTTCATTCTTAATCTTTAACTAATTATAATTGTTAATCATCAATTGAAATCAGTATTTCACCCTCAAGGGCATACATAAGCTCTCTAACAGAAACTATTTTATTCACTTTATATGCATTTTCACCAGAGAAAATTAATGCATTTTCCATATTACCTTTTGCCGCATTTATTAAAGCTGTGGTTATGCAATATGGAGTTTCTTTTGGATTACAAGGAATTAAGCAATTATAACATTTATCAACCTTTTGCTTTTCACATTCCACTGTTTTAGTGAAATTATTTAATATGGCACGTCCAGGCATTCCTACAGGACTTTTAACCAGTGAAATATCTTCTTTACTGCTATTTATATAAGCTTTTTTAAAGTTTATATGTGCATCACACTCTTCTGTAGCTACAAATCTAGTACCCATTTGTACTCCTTGAGCACCTAGTTTTAAAAAATTTGCAATATCAAATCCATCATAAATTCCACCAGCAGCAATTATAGGAATATTTTTATTATATTTTTCCTCATAAGGTTTAACTGCTTCAATTATTTGTGGAACTACACTCTCTAAGCTACATTCTTCTTTTTCCATATCTTCTTTGTGAAACCCTAAATGTCCTCCTGCCTTAGGACCTTCTACTACAATCATATCAGGAGCTACATTATGTTTTTTATCCCAAATTTTTAATATTACAGAAGCTGCTTTTAATGAAGATACAATAGGTGCAATCTTTGTTTTATACCCCTTAACTATTTTAGGTAGAGTAGTAGGAAGCCCAGCACCTGAAATTATTAAATCTACTCCACTTTTTATAGCTTCTAGAGCATATTCTTCATAATTTCTCATTGCTACCATTAAATTAACTCCTATTATTCCTTTTGGAGCTTTTTCTTTAGCAAGCTTTATATGTTTTCTTAATGCTTTTAAATTTGCCTCAAAAGCATTAGTTTCAAAATCTTCTTCATCATATCCTATTTGTGCTGCAGAGATAATTCCAATACCTCCACAATTTGCAACAGCAGAAGCTAAATTAGATAGGGAGATACCTATCCCCATTCCCCCTTGAATTATAGGTAATCTTGCTTCTAAATCTCCTATTCTTAATGGTTTTATATCCATTTAATAAAACATCTCCTTTATTTTGACTGTAAAATATTTTGATAATCAAACTAATTTGTAATAATTATAATCTATTATTTAAATATCATCAACTATATAAATATTACAATTTTTATGGACCTATTATAATAAAATGAATATGACTGTAATTAGGAAAAAATATTTTCATTAAGTCATATCTTATATAACCTATAAAATTTAAGAAATATTAATAGTATAAATATTGAAAATAATTTAAGAAAAATGTTATTATAATAAATATTAATATTTTAGGAGAGATATATGATAATAAAGTATATTAATATTTTATCAGGAATAATAATTTTATTATTTGGTTTATATATATCTAAAAGAAAAATAGTTATAAAAGAAAGTTCTTTTCTTACATTCCTATTCATTTACTTAATTTTTCAAGGGATTTTTCAAATAGAATTAGATAATATAGCTATATTTATAGCCTCAATCATATTAATTTCTATATTTTGTATTTTAGTAATTATATATTATAGGAAAACTTACTCTTTTTTTGGTATGTCAAAAGATGAGGCAACTAAAGTTCTAACTAATTTTTTCACAAGAAAAAACTTTAATTATAGTGTAGCTAAGAATAAAAATAAGCTATCAGTGGATATAGGAAAAAAAATCACTGAAATTGAGCTAAAATCCACATCTCATACTACATCTATTAATGTAGTTAATATTGAAGATAAAGAGAAATGTGATGAAATAATAGAAGAGCTAAAAAAAGAATTTTATAAAGATAAAAGAAATAAGTTTTCAACAGCGTCAGCAATATTAATATTACTTGGAGTTATAATAATTTCTCTTGGGTTTTTTATATAATAATGTTAGTAATTTTGATAAATATAAACTTAGGCAATTGAGAATTGACGATGGACAATTAACAATTAAGGAGGAAATTAGTTTTAATCAAACTAATTTCTTCAATTGATTTTTAAACTAGCAATACAGTTGCTAGTTTTTTTATGAGAAATTACTGTGTAACTTCTTATAATCAGGAGAATTTTGAGAGTTATAGCTTCTAATAAATTTAGCTAGTACAATGTAGAGTTAAATAGTTATATTTAAAAATAAAATGGTATTAAATGGTATAAAGCTTTTTTAAATCATATAATTTAGGGATAGAGATATTTAGGAGGAAGGTTATGATTTTTAAAGTTTTAAGTATATTATTTGGAGTTATAATTATACTGTTTGGAGTTCTTATAAGCAGAAGAAAATTTATTATTAAAGAAAGAATAACTAGAAGTTCAATATTTTTTTATATACTTTTTATTGAATTAATATTAAGAAATTTTAGAGAAAAGGACGGATTTACACTGATAACAACTATATGTATAGCCGCTATTTTAGTGATATTTGTATTTTATGCGAAAGTTTATACTGTTTATGGATTATGTAAGGAAGAATTAATTGAATTATTAGCAGATTTTTTTTCACAAAAAAGTATTCCATGGGAATTTGAAGATGACACTTTAATGATAGCTTATGGAGAAAAGCGAGTGGATATAAAATTAAAAGAAATATTTAAAAGAACTACACTTTACTTATCTCAGCTTGAAAATAGTAGTTTATGTAATCAAACAATAGATAAAATAAAAAATTATATAAAAGAAAATAAGAAAAATAAATTTTCTTATGAAACAATTATTTATATCATATTAGGAATTCTTCTCATATTTTTAGGAGTAAAATTGTAACCATTTAATTTCTTATGAATTGTTAGGAAAAGTATAAAATTTACATGGACATCTTCGTTATAGCCTCTATTGTAGTTTCACTTCCACTTATGTGTCAAAATATAAAATTAGGATTTATAAGTATTGATGATGAATATTGTGCAAGAACTTTAAGAGTAGCAAATTTAAGGCATTCTTAAAAATAACTTTCCCTTTAGTCATAAATTCTATAATTAGTAGTATAGTTTTAAGTGGCGCTGTTTTAAAAAAGGTGGGAAATTTAATTAATCTCTATAAATATATTATATAGCTATATTTATAGAGTTTTTTTCTGCATATAGGACTTTAGCAAAAGTTGTAGAAGATGATTTGATTCTATGCGTTAATCCTCTTTGCTAAAGGACTTTAAAACCAAAACAGCAATATATGCATAAATAGTAAACTTTTCTTGAGATTTACTTTTATTTGCATATAATAATATAATTAAGGCTAATAAAGGGGAGGATTTGATGAAACATAAAGGTACTATTTTAATAGAGACTGATAGAATTATCTTGAGAAAGTTTAAAGATACAGATTCAAATAATATGTTTAAGAATTGGGGAAGCGATGCTAATGTAACAAAGTATTTATCTTGGCAAACTCACAAAGATATTAAGGATTCAGAAGAGATTATTAATCTATGGATATCTAAATATGAAGATAATAGTGTTTATAATTGGGTAATGGAGCTAAAAGAGATTAACGAGGTAATTGGTAATATATCAATTGTTAAATTAGAAGATATGCATGATGCTTGTGAAATTGGCTATTGTATTTCAAGTAAATATTGGAATAAAGGTATTACAACAGAGGCTTTTAATGCAATAATAAAATACCTGTTTGAAGAAGTCGGAGTAAACAGAATTTGTGCAAAACATGACATTAATAATGTAACTTCTGGAAAAGTAATGCAAAAATGTGGAATGGTTTATGAAGGAACATTAAGAGAAGTTCAAATTAGAAATAATAAATTTTGTAGTTTAGCAGTTTACTCAATCCTAAAAAAAGAGTGGATTAGTAATGCTTAAAATTTCTAAATGAATTTATATTATAAGATTTTAATAGGATGCCTAATTAAATAGAGCCTTTTAAGTTTCACTAAAGATCAGGTAAATTTGGTGTAACATTAATGATGGTAGTTAACATTCACAGTAAAACTCAAACTATTTATATTAGATATGTATTTTGCAGTAGAAGGGCGAGAAATAACTCTAGCTAACATATTAATGTTTATAGTTGCTGTTTTTAGCCCTACTGTTACTTATACATTAAATAAGAAAATAATTCTAGATAAATAAATTATAGTATGGCCCTATAGGGTTATACTATTTTTAGGTTTAAACTTAGTTAATCCACAACTATAAATTGAATAAGTTACAACTTATGAATTTTATATTATAATTGGTAGTGTATAGAAACTTAGAAATTAGTGACCTATTATTATGGAGGGGTTTATTTATGATAAAATATGACCTTGTAATTATTGGTGGAGGACCAAGTGGTATGATGGCAGCAATTGCTGCAAAGGAAAATGGTGTTAAAGATATTTTAATTATAGATAGAGAAATAGAACTTGGAGGAATGTTAATAAATTGTATTCACAGTGGATTTACCAGTAAATATATAGAGGGAGATTTGACAGCACCAGAGTATATTCAAAGTTTAGTTGATAAACTAATAGAATATGAGATAGAATATAAAACTTCAACAGATGTGATAAGTTTACATACAAATAAAACCATAGTAGCAGTAAATGAAGAAGGAATTTTAGAAATTTCTTCAAGGGCAATAATCTTAGCTATGGGATGTAGAGAAAGACCATTAGGATATAAAAACATATTAAGCCATAGATGTTCAGGGATAATTACTTCTTTATCCACATTGAAATTAATTAACAGAACGGGAATAATGCCTGGTAAAGAAGTGTTAGTTTTAGGTTCAGGAGATCCTGCATTATTTGCAACAAGAAGTTTAGTACTAGAAGGGGCAAAGATTAAAGGAATCATTGAAACTACAGAAGGGCTAAGTGCAATTAATGAGGAAGTAAAAACCTTTATTAAGGATTTTAATATACCTGTTATGTTAAAGTCTAGAGTTACTAATGTTTTTGGTAAGGGAAGAGTTGAAGGAGTGAATATAGGACTTTTAGATGAGAATAATAAAGTTATTCCTAATAGTAAAAGTTATATAAGTTGTGATACTTTAGTTCTATCTATTTACCTTCATCCAGAAAATGCTCTAGCTTTAAAAGCTGGTATAGATATAGATTCAGAAAGTTCAAAAATGATTTTAAAAGATAATATGGAAACTTCAATAGATGGAATATTTGCTTGTGGCACTGTAGTTAAAGGATATGAACAAATAAATAAGATAGAAATGGAAAGTGAATTAATAGGAAAATATATAGCAGAATACTTATATAATTGAACATATAAAATAAGATGATTTATATAATATTTTGATTTCCATAACAAAATCTTTTTTATGAATTAAAAATTAAGAATGAAAGATGAAGAATTATGGTTAAACTCCATCGTCAAAGCCTTTGGAGTTTTTTAGAGCAAATTTTATTTTAAGAAATTCACTAAAAGTGAATTTCATCCTAAATTCTTCATTCTTAATTATTAATACTTAATTTCTAAAGATTTAGGCTATAATTGTGAATTTTGAATTTATGATAGTCCATTGTCAATTGTATAGGCTATGATATAATATATTAAATAAAATTTATAAAGGATTATAAGCATGAACGACAAAACTAGTATTATAAACTTTTGTAACTCTTTAGGGCTTACAACTGTAGGGTTTACAACATGTAGAGTTTTTTCCGAATTAGAAAATTATTATTCTTATAGGAAAGAAAAAGGATTTCAGATAGAATTTGAAGAAGATGATATAGAAAAAAGAATAAATCCATTTTTATTAATGGAAGATGGGAAAACTATAATATCAATAGCATTTCCGTATTTGCATGATGAAAATCGAAAGGTTAAATATTTTTCAAAATATACTTTAGGTGAAGATTATCATGTGGTAGTAAAAACATATCTGCAGGAAATATGTGGATATATTGAAAGTCTAGGTGGAAAAGCTATAGGATTTGTGGATAATAATCCACTTCCAGAAAGATATATTGCGTATCTTTGTGGTATTGGATTCGTAGGAAAAAATAATACATTTATCACTAAGGAATATGGGTCTTACATTTTTCTAGGGGAAATAATAACAGATTTATCCTTGGAAATTGATATCCCTGTAAAGGAAAGTTGTGGGAAATGTGAATTATGTTTAAATGCTTGTCCTACCAACGCTCTTAAAGAGCAAGTAAAGGATAATGATTTTAATAGATGTCTATCCTATTTGACTCAAAAAAAGCATATAGATGAATATTGGTTTGATAAGTTTAAAGGTAAAATTTTTGGATGTGATATTTGTCAAGATATATGCCCTTATAATAAAGAGGCTAAGCTTTCTCATATAGAAGAATTTAAAGCCTTTGATTTTATGAAAGAAGATGAACTTATAGATATAATTACTATGAATAATAGTAGCTTTAAAGAGAAGTATCAAAAATGTAGCTGTGGATGGAGAGGTAAAAATATCCTAATAAGAAATAGCCTTATTAATTATAATAATATAAAGTATGAAGATAAGGATAATATAATTAAGAATATAAATTCCCCATATATAAGGGAGTATTATGATAAACTTTTCAAAAATAAAACTTAAACAATTATAAATTGATACGGATTTTATAAATTGAAAATTATGATAGAATTTTAAAGTGTAGAGGTGGATAAAGAATGGATTTAGCTGCTAAATTTCGTTTGATAGAAAAGCTTCCAAAAAGCTTAGGAGATAAATTAATACAATCAGCTATTTATAGATACTATAAAAAATATGCAAATGTTAAAATTACTGGATATGAAAATATAGAAAAGCTAGAAGGTCCAATTATATTTATAGCCAATCATTTAAGCAATGCAGATGGTCTAGTTTTAAATAAAGTTCTTGAGAAGAAAAAACCTATATTTGTAGCTGGAGAAAAATTAAGTGAAAATTCTTTTACTAAAATGGGAGTAAGAATTATTGAAACTATAACTATAAAACCAAATTCTGCTGATAAAGAGGCTATTGCAAAGATAATTAAAAACTTAAAAGAGGGAAGGAACGTAGTTATTTTTCCAGAAGGGACAAGAAGTAGAACTGGTAGTATGATAGAAGCTAAAAAAGGGCTTCTTTTAATAGCAAAAATGTCTAAAGCTACTATAGTACCAATAGGATTATGTGGAACAGAAGATTTTATGCCAATAAATGATAATGATATGGGACAAGAAAGTTTTAGGAGAGCAGATATATTTATTAACATAGGATCACCGGTAGAAATAGTAGAAAAGCAAAAAGATGAAGATAAAAATAATTATAGTAATAGAGCGTTAAGGGAACTTATGCTTTCAGTTGCAAAATTAGTACCAGAAAAATATAGAGGAGTTTATTCTCTAGAAGAAAATAACGATGAAATTTCTAGTAGTCAAACAAGTGAATAATTATATAAGAAAAAGTCTATATCTAAGAAGGTATAGACTTTTTCTTGTATAATTTTTGCTGGTCTCTAATAGAATAAATTAGTTGAAAAATTCTTATGATCTACTGAGAGTTTATTATAAATTGTATATTGTAAATTATTAATTTTATACTAATGTGAATTTATTTAATCTGTTTTTAATAGAAGTTAAATATATGAAATAAAAATATTGTCTTAAAATAAATAGATAAAATAATAAATTTAAAATGTAAACGATTATAAAATCATGTATTATCTTCGATTAAAGAAGAAATTTGTACTTAAAATGCATATAATTTCAATTAAAAGTAATTAATATTTATATAGTTAAAATTAAGTAAATTTTTAATATAATCATATGTAAAGTTATTGAAATTTTGAATTTTAATTACAGGTTATTATGTGATTAGCATTGAAATCTCAAACTTTTTTTGAGTTTTAAGCAGGAGTTATGCAAAAAATGTAGAATAGGAAATAGTAAATGAAATGATAATAATTATTTATTAATATTCCTTATAAAAGTTTAATAAATTTAAAATATTTTTAAAACGTAATATATGGAGGTATAGACATGGGAAGTAAATCATTGGAAAAATTCTTAAAAGATAATTTACAAGACCTTAGAAGTAAAGGCTTATATAATGAAATTAATATTATAAATGGAGCAAATGGTCCAATTATAAATATTGATGGAAAAGAGCTTATAAACCTTTCATCAAATAACTACCTAGGACTTGCTACTCATCCAAGAATGATTGAAGCTACAATTGAAGCTACTAAAAAATACGGAGCAGGAGCAGGAGCAGTTAGAACAATTAACGGAACATTAGATATACACTCAGAACTTGAAAAAAGATTAGCAGAGTTTAAACATACTGAAGCTGCAATAGCTTTCCAATCTGGATTTAATTGTAATATGGCTGCAATTTCAGCAGTTATGGGTAAAAAAGATGCTATACTTTCAGATGCATTAAACCATGCATCAATTATAGATGGATGTAGATTATCCGGAGCAAAAATTATAAGAGTTGAACATTCTGATATGGACGATTTAAGAGCAAAAGCGAAGGAAGCCAAAGAGTCAGGATTATATGAAAAAATAATGGTTATAACTGATGGTGTGTTCTCTATGGATGGCGATATAGCTAAACTTCCTGAAATAGTGGAAATAGCTGAAGAATTTGACTTAATTACATACGTTGACGATGCACACGGTTCAGGGGTTTTGGGAAAAGGAGCAGGAACTGTTAAACATTTCGGATTATCAGATAAAATAGATTTCCAAATAGGTACATTATCTAAAGCTATTGGTGTAGTTGGAGGATATGTTGCTGGCTCTAAAGATTTAATTGATTGGTTAAAAGTTAGAGGTAGACCGTTCCTATTTTCAACTGCATTAACACCAGGAGCAGCAGGTGCTTGTATAGAAGCTATAAAAATATTGACTGAAAGCACAGAACTTCATGATAAACTATGGGAAAATGGAAATTATTTAAAGAAAGGCTTAAAAGAATTAGGCTTTAATATAGGAAGTAGTGAAACTCCAATCACTCCATGTATAATAGGAGAAGCTGATAAAGCACAAGAATTTAGTAAGAAATTATATGAAGAAGGAGTATATGCAAAATCTATTGTATTCCCAACAGTTCCAATGGGTACAGCGAGAGTTAGAAATATGCCTTCAGCAGCTCATACTAAGGAAATGTTAGATGAAGCTATTAAAGCATATGAAAAAGTAGGAAAAGAGATGGGAATAATCTAAAAGATAAAGCTTGGGGGTGTAACAATTATGAAAAAGATATTAGTTACAGGTTGTTTAGGACAAATTGGTACGGAATTAGTAGCAAAGTTAAGAGAAGTTTATGGACGTGATAATGTTATTGCTACAGATATAAGAAAACCAGAAGGAAACCCTATAGTTGAGGGTGGAGTATTTGAAATATTAGATGTTACTGATAGAAGTGCAATGCTTGAAATAGCTAAAAAATATGAGGTTGACTCAATAATTCACTTAGCTGCATTACTCTCAGCAGTAGCTGAAGCTAAACCTCAATTAGCTTGGGATATAAATATGGGTGGGCTTGTTAATGCCTTAGAAGTTGCAAGGGAACTAAATTGCAAATTTTTCACACCAAGTTCAATAGGAGCTTTTGGTCCAGATACTCCAAAAGTAAATACTCCACAGGATACAATTCAAAGACCAAAAACTATGTATGGTGTGACAAAGGTTTCTGGAGAGTTATTATGTGATTATTATCATACTAAATTTGGTGTAGATACAAGAGGGGTCAGATTCCCAGGTCTTATATCTTATGTAGCACCTCCAGGTGGCGGAACAACAGATTATGCTGTTGATATTTATTATGAAGCATTAAAAAATGGAAAATATACTTCATACATTGATAAGGGAACTTATATGGATATGATGTATATGCCAGATGCTATAAATGCAATAATAACATTAATGGAAGCTGATCCATCAAAGTTAAAACATAGGAATGCTTTTAATATAACAGCAATGAGCTTTGAACCAGAACAAATTGCAGCTGCAATTAGAAAATATATACCAGAATTTGAGATCAGCTATGAGCCAGATCCAGTAAGACAAGGAATAGCTAATACTTGGCCAGATTCAATTGACCCAACAGCTGCTAAAGAAGAATGGGGATTTAAAGCAGAATATGACTTAGATAAAATGACAGCTGATATGCTTCAAAAATTAAGAGAAAAAGGCATAGGAAATAAATAATAATATAAAAAACTAGCAATTATATTGCTAGTTTTTTATTATTCCACCTCTGGGGAACAGTAGTGAAGCCCGTTAGGGTTCCCCTGAGGTGCAGTATAGTTTGGAACTGAAATTATTCAACTTAAACTAATATTATGGAGATAAACAATATAATTAAAGTATCTTTTAATTTTGTAGACATTGTGCTATATCATACTGCACTTCAGGAAATTCATCAATCCACAATGTACAATTAAGGTGAAAATTATTTTTTTACAAAATAATTTCTCTAATTATTATAGGGGCGAACAGTGTTCGCCAGCTTTTTATGTTTCTTATAATTTAATATTAGTGCAATAATATGCGGCGAACACTATTCGCCGCTACAGTTAATCAATTCAAAATTTCTCAGCAATCGCTTAGAAATATCCATAATTGTGAATTGTACACCGTGAATTGTGAATTGAGCTCACCTCTGGGGAACAGTAGTGAAGCCCGTTAGGGTTCCCCTGGGGTGCAGTATAGTTTGGAACTGAAATCATTGAATTTAAACTAATATTATGGAGATAAACAATATAATTAAAATATCTTTTAATGTTTCTTATAATTTAATATTAGTGCAATAATATATGGCGAACACTGTCCACAATTGTCCATAGTTCATTGTCAATTTTCAATTGAATAAAGTGTAGTTTTCAATTGTTTGAGTAACGTTTTGTAAATTATGTTAAAATAGATATAATTATAAATTTAAGGGGGAGCTATTATGGAAGCGTCATGGGGGTTTAATCTTTTAATGGGATTTAATATTTTTAAGGAGACTTTAAAAGGAATTGGACTTATTTTTCTTATAATTCTAATGTTTAAAATTATTAAAGTTCTAAATATTTATATTAATAAAAACAAAGAATGTAAAGGTGAAAAAAATGAATAATATTGCTTATATTAATGGAAGTATAGAACTTTTAGACCTAACAAAGCCATTATGGGAGAAACTAAATAATCATCATAGGAGAAATTCTAATAATTTTTCACATAATTATGAAAGACTTACTTTTGAACTTAGAAAAGAGAAATTTTATAATAAAGACTTAAGGGTAAATATAGATTTAGTTAAAGATTTAGATAAAAGAACTATAATTCTTGAAGAGATTATATAGAAAAATCAAAAAGACTTACTAGTGATTACTAGTAAGTCTTTTTGTTAATTGCAATTAAGGAATATTCTTAAAATTTTTTATTAATAAGAATATGTTATGTCTTTGTTATATTTGGAGTTTTCTTATCGTATTCATTAATTAGTTTGCCTAATTATTAGTTTTTTATTCATATTATTGAAAAAAATTTAAAATGAATTTGTAAAATAAGATAATTAATAAAAGATAGATGAGTTTTATTGATAATTATAATATGAATAAAGTTTTTTTTGGTATAGTATAATATAAAATTCTTCTTATTATGTATTGTAAATTGAAAAGTTGTGTATTATAAGTTAAAGTTGATATAATATATTAAGTAATAGTTAGGCAACTTCAAAAAAATAACTAGTCAGTATACTAGTCTATTTTAAGTCATACTGCGTTAGCATAACTCACTCATAGTTTAAACTATGAGCGAAGCGTGTTTTCTTGCCTGGCAAAAAATAGACGTTGCATCTTTGACTTATTATTTTATTTCAGATGCCTTATTAAACTTAAGAAATAGGGTGATATAATGAATAAAGAAAATAGAGGTAAAGTTTTAGATATATTAAGTAAAGTTTATGGAGGGACAAAATGTGGACTTGATTTTACTACGCCTTTTGAACTTTTAATATCAACTATTCTATCAGCACAATGTACTGACGAGAGAGTTAATATAGTTACTAAAGAATTATATAAAGAATATAATACTCCGGAAGCTATAGTTACTTTAACGGAAGAAGAACTAGGGGAAAAAATAAGAAGTTGTGGCTTTTATAAAAATAAGAGCAAAAACATTTTAGGATGCTGTAGAATGCTTTTAGAAAAGCATGGAGGGGAAGTACCTAGAACCATGGAGGAACTTATAGAGCTTCCAGGAGTGGGAAGAAAAACTGCTAATGTTGTATTATCCAATGCTTTTGGAGTTCCTGCAATAGCTGTTGATACCCATGTGTTTAGACTTTCAAATAGAATTGGAATTGCAAAGGGAAAGAATGTAGATGAGGTAGAGCAAAAACTCATGAAAAATATCCCTAAGGAAATGTGGAGTGATGCTCATCATTACTTAATATGGCATGGAAGAAAAATCTGCAATGCTCGTAAGCCAAAATGTGAAGAATGTCCAATAGTTCAACATTGCGAATACTTTAATGGAAAAGGTTAGACAATTAAAACAATTCATAATTCAAAATTCACAATGCACAATTAAGGATGAAATTATTTTTAAACAAAATAATTTCTTTAAATAGATTTTTAACTAGCAATTTTATATTGCTAGTTTTTTTATATAAATTTACTTTGTAACTTTAAAAAAACAATCAGCTTTAAATTTCTCAGTTTCAACTGAGAAATATCCATAATTGTGAATTTTGCATTTTGCATTAAGCTAAGTTCGCCACTTTTTTTTATACATATCAAAATCTAATATTAATATAAAAAATATTATGGCAAATACTCTTCGCCACTTTTTTTGCATATATCATAATTTAATATCAATATAAAAGCATTAAAGGAATTAAGTACATAAAATGGAATATTATATATAGAGGCTTTATAAAATTTTGTAAATAATTAAAAGGGGGAGAGGTATGTTACCTTTAAATGCAGTATTTTGGGGATTTATCTTATTATTTAATATTCCAATTAAAAGTCTGGACAAAGTAAACTTTATTACTAGTCTTATTGGATATGTATTAATAATTTATGGCTGCTCTAAGTTAAAGGATAAAAATAAGCATTTTAAAAATGCAGCAATCTCTTATAGTACTATATTGGGTTTAAGTATTATAACATTATTTATTTCATCTAAGGTATCAATTCCAGAAATTGTAGAATCTAAAGAGGAAATTGCTTATATGTTTAAGACTGATGGACCATATATGTTAATCGGGATTATATCAAGCATTATAATTTTATTTGGTGTGTATTCTATATGTGTTGGAATTTCTAAAATGTATGAGGAGAAAGATAAGAACTTCTGGGCTTTAGAAATAAAGGGAATATGGAAGAAATTTAGAAATTCTGTTATAGTGTCTTTAGCATTAAGCATTATATTATTGATATGGTCTTTAATTGTATTTTATAATTCAGCATCTGGGTTTAATTTAAGCTTATACAGACTATCTATTTTTATTATGATACTTATATTAATATCATTAATAGTTTTACTTATAAATTATATAAGAATAATAATACAAGTTAGATATGCTCATGGTATATTGGAGAAAAATATGGAAGTCGTAGATCAATTTGGAGAAAAGTATTAACTTGCAAAATTATTTATTATAAAAAATCGTGACTAAAAGTCACGATTTTTTTATAATATTATATCTAATAAATTTTTTTCAATTAAGTTATTATATTTTCCATTTCTATATTCACTATAGACTGCTTTTCTTTCTTCCTGAGATAATCCCACCATCTTTTCCTGAAGCTCTTTTGGCGTTTCTACATATGCACCTTTAGGATTCATGTCTTCATCAAAAGTTATAATAGTTGGGATGGACTTACTTCCCACTGCTTCTTCCAAGAAATCTTCAAAGCCTGTTCTTGGCATGTAATGAATTTTCAAATTAGAGTTTTCTTCACTTAATTTTTGTATAAATGGAATTGTAACTATACAGTCTGGACAAAAGCCTTCAGTAAATACAGTAGCATGAATAATTTTATCTAATTTTTTAATCTCTTCCTTAGCATTTCCTGATAAGTTAGTATTATTATAAGCTTTATCTTGAATATCTCCATAATTTTCTTGTGATTTCTTTAAATAAGAATTAAAGCTTAAACCTTTTGATAAATCAATCATTTTTAAAACCTCCCTTTTATGTGATAACAATATTATTATATCAAGAAAATTTGAAAAATTATACATAAACAAGTTAGGCAATGTAAAACCTACATGAATTAAGAATTAAGTATGAAGAATGAAGAATTATGGTTGAAATTAATTTTGTAAATTAATTTCTTTAAATCATTTTTTTACTAGCAATACAATTGCTAGTTTTTATAAGAAGTTACTATGTAACTTCTTATATAATCAATTCAACTTTCTCCTATAAAGGAGAAGTGTCCACAATTCTTCATTCTTCATTATTAATTCTTAATTAATAACATGGGCGTTCTCCATTGTATAAACTTTCTTAATTGAGGTGAATTTAAGAAGGTGATATAATAAAATAAATATTGCAAATATTTATAAAAAAAGGTAGGGATGATAATGTCAAAACTTGTAGAGAGATTTTTAAACTATGTAAAATATGATACTAAAAGTGACGAAAATTCAAATACATTGCCTAGTACAGAGGGTCAATTAGTTTTTGGAAAAAGCCTTGTAGAAGAATTACAAGCAATAGGTATGACTGATGTAGCTATGGATGATAAGGGCTTCGTTACTGCAACACTACCATCAAATATAGATAAAAAAGTACCAACAATAGGATTCTTAGCTCATATGGATACGGCACCAGATTATTCTGGTGCAAATATTAATCCACAAATAGTTAAAAATTATGATGGTAAAGATATAAAGCTAAATGAGAATACAATTTTAACAACAAAAGATTTTCCAGAAGTTAAAAATTACGTAGGAAAAACACTGATTACAACAGATGGTACTACTTTGTTAGGTGGAGATGACAAGGCAGGTATAGCTGAAATAATGACAGCTATGGAATACTTAATAAATCATCCAGAAATAAAACATGGAACAGTAAAAGTTGCTTTCACTCCAGATGAAGAAGTAGGAACAGGATGCAATAATTTTGATGTTGAAAAATTTAATGCTGATTTTGCCTATACATTAGATGGCGGTGAAATTGGGGAAGTTCAATATGAAACTTTTAATGCTGCTAGTGTTGAAGTTAAATTCCATGGTAGAAATGTTCATCCAGGTTCAGCAAAAGGCAAAATGATACATGCGAGCTTAATAGCTATGGAATATATAAATAAACTTCCTGAAAATGAAAGGCCTGAAACTACAGAAGGATATGAAGGTTTTTATATGCTTGACGAAGTTCATGGGGAGGTAGAAGAAGCAAGGGCATCTTTCTTAATAAGAGATTTTTATATGGATAAATTTGAAGCTAGAAAAATTTATATGAAGGAAATAGCTTCAGAATTGAATAAAAAATATGGTGAAGGAATTGTTGAAATAGATATAAGTGATACTTACTATAATATGAGAGAAAAAATTGAAGTTGAAATGCACATAGTTGAAACTGCAATAGAAGCTATGAAGCAATTAAATGTAGAGCCACTTGTAATACCTGTAAGAGGAGGTACAGATGGATCAAAGCTTTCTTATATGGGATTACCAACTCCAAATATATTTACTGGTGGACATAACTTCCATGGCAAATTTGAATACATTGTAATTGAATCAATGGAAAAAGCCGTTGAAGTAATATTAAAAATTATAGATATTTATGCAAATAAATAAAACAACTTAGTCAATGGAGAATTGACGATGGACAATTGAAGATTAAGGTGGAAATTAGTTTTAATCAAACTAATTTCTTTAAATAGATCTTTTGTAGCGGCGAACATTGTTCGCCATTTTTCTTTTGTACATATAATAATTTAATATCAATATAAAAAATTATGGCCAACACTGTTCGTCGCTACAGTTAGACAATAGAGAAATTAAAATAATGGATAATTATTAAAGAAATTAATTTTTAACAAAAGTGATTATAAAACAAATCAATTCTAAATTTCTCAACTTTTGTTGAGAAATATCCACAAATTCTTCATTCTTCATCATTAATTCTCAATTAACAGATTGTGAATTAAGCTCATAATGATAAGAAATCTATCTTTAAAATTATTAAAAAAGATTAGCTATAATTAATTCTATTAAAATACAAAATTTTTATAATGACACAGAATTGACATTATACAGACACAGAAAAAACATATAACTATACTAACATTTAGTTATAGCATTAATGAAAGGAGATTATATATCATGAATGAGTTTAACGATTCTAACAGCACAACTAGTAAAGAAGTGGAAAAAACATACATATATGATACAAAGTTTACAGTAGAAAACCCTAAAAAACAAAAAAAGAATAAAAAAGCTGGCAGTCTTATAGCAATAGCACTTATTTGTTCATTACTTGGAGGGACTGTAGGAGGTACAGCTACTTATACTATAATAAATAACATTAATAATAAGAGTGCAGTTTCTAATAAAGAGACAGTTACTAATACTTCTACCACAGTAGACAATACATCATCTATGAGTATACCAGAAATTGCCAAAAAGGCTTCGCCAGCAGTTGTGGGAGTTGCTACAAAATCCATAAACCAAAATTCCCTTAGATGGCAATCTGAATTACAAGAAGGAATTGGATCAGGATTTATATTTAATGAGGAAGGATATGTATTAACTAATTATCATGTTATTGAAGGTGCTTCTGAAGTTAAAGTAATATTCTATGATGGCAAAGAAGTCACAGCTAAGGTTGTAAATTACCAAGAAGATGCAGATTTAGCTGTTCTTAAAATAACAGAAGATGTTGAGCTACCAGGAGTATTAGAGATTGGTAATTCAGATGACTTAGAAGTTGGAGAACAGGTAGTAGCAATAGGAAATCCTTTAGGAAAAGAATTTTCAGGTTCTGTAACAACTGGTATTATAAGTGCTTTAAATAGAGAAATGCAATTTGACGATGGTAAAACATTAAAATTAATACAAACTGATACTGCTATTAATCCAGGAAATAGTGGAGGGCCATTACTTAATTCTAAGGGACAAGTAATTGGAATAAATACTGCTAAAATAGGTCAACAGGGAGTTGAAGGTTTAGGGTTTTCAATACCAATAAATGAAGCATCTAATAAACTTGACAACTTATTAAAACCAATATTAAAGCTAGGTATTACTGCTTTAAACCTTAATGAAGAAACAGCAAAAGCTAATAATATGCCTGTTGGAATTTATATAGAAAATGTACAAAGCTTGAGTGTAGCTCAAAAAGGAGGACTTCAACCAGGAGATGTAATAGTTAAATTTGATGGCAAAAAGGTAAGTACAGTTGAAGAACTAAATAAAATTAAAGAATCTCATAATGAAGGGGACGTAGTATCTGTAGAACTTGTGAGAAGCGGAAAAACAATGAAAGTCAATTTAACATTAGAATAGATAAAACTTAATCAATACGAATTGACGATGGACAATTGACAATTAATGAGGAAATTAATTTTATAAATTAATTTCTTTAATAGACCTTTGTAGCGGCGAACAGTGTTCGCCATTTTTCTTTTTTATATATCATAATTTAATATTAATATAAAAAATATTATGGAGAACACTGTTCTCCGCTACAGTTAGTCAATTCTAAATTTCTCAGCTTTTGCTGAGAAATGTCCATAATTGTGAATTGAATAAGTGGCAGGTTTACATAAATTCCTATTCTTCGTTATTAATTATATAGAGGATTATCTTTAATTAATAGAGATAATAATGTTAAAAGAATGTTTTAAACAACATTTTTTTACATACAATATAGGTGAAAAGACGATATAAAAGGATAAAGTTTTTTATAATGACATTGAAATGTCATTGTACAGACACAAAATTGACATATAACTATACTAATATTTAGTTACAGGGTTGAGATAAGGAGGTTAAATACTATGAGTGAGTTTAATAATTCTAATGACTCAAATAATGAAGTAGAAAAAACTTATATATATGACACTAGTTTTACAGTAGAAAAGCCTGTAAAAGAAAAAAAGAATAGAAAGTTTGGTGCTTATATAGCAATAGCTCTTATTTGCTCACTCTTAGGTGGAGCAGTAGGAGGTACTATTACTTACACTATAATAAATAACAGCAATAATATAAATATAACTACTAAACCACAAACAAATAATGATACCTCTGCACCAGTGGCTAATACATCTTCAATGAATATACCGGAGATTGCTAAGAAAGTTTCTCCAGCAGTTGTAGGGGTTGCTACAAAAACTGTAAGTTCAAACTTCTTTGGATGGCAATTTGAACCTCAAGAAGGAATTGGTTCAGGATTTATATTTAATGAAAATGGAACTGTTTTAACTAACTATCATGTTATTAAAGGAGCTTCTGAAGTTAAAGTAATATTCCATAATGGTAAAGAAGTTTCTGCTAAAGTTGTAAATTATAAAGAAGATGCAGACTTGGCAGTTCTTAAAATAGCAGAAAAAGTAGAAATGCCAGGAGTGTTAGAGTTTGGTGATTCAGATGCACTAGAAGTTGGAGAACAGGTTGTAGCTATAGGGAATCCATTAGGAAAAGAATTCTCTGGTTCAGTAACAACAGGTATTATAAGTGCCTTAAACAGAGAAATGAAGTTTGAAGATGGTAAAACATTAAAGTTAATACAAACTGATACCGCTATCAACCCAGGTAATAGTGGTGGACCATTAATTAACTCTAAAGGACAAGTAATTGGAATAAATACTGCTAAGATAGGTAAGCAGGGAGTTGAAGGTTTAGGATTCTCAATTCCAATAAATGAAGTACTTAATAAACTTGATAACCTAACAAAGCCAGTATTAAAATTAGGAATCGCCTGTATAAATCTTAATGAAGAATTAGCAAAGGCTAATAAGCTACCTGTTGGAATTTATATAGAAAAGGTAGAAAGCTTGAGTGTAGCTCAAAAAGGTGGGCTTCAACCAGGAGATGTAATAGTTAAATTTGCTAATAAAAAGGTTAGTACAGTTCAAGAAATAAATAAAATTAAAGACTCTTATAAAGAAGGGGACGTAGTACCTGTAGAATTTATAAGAGATGGAAAAACGATGACAGCTAACTTAAAATTAGAATAGATAGGCATCTAAAATAATTAGTCAAAGATGCCGAAAACCAATTAATTTATGCGATTAGTTAACCTCAGATAATTAATTGACGTTGGTTAATAAATTATCTTTAGGTAATTAATATCTATCCCCCTTTTTTAATATTAAAATATTAAAAACCGAAACACAAGCAATACCCACAACAAGATAGCCTCCTTGTTGTGGGTATTGTTTTTTTTGTGTTAACAATAGATTGGATAATTGATAATTGACGATGGACAATTAAGAGTGAATTTATTATTAAAAAATAATTTCTTTAATAAACTATTGTAGTGGCGAATATTGTTCACCATCTTTCCAGCTCTGGGGAACAGTAGTGAAGCCCTTTAGGGTTCCCTTGAGGTGCAGTATGATTTGGAGCGAGAATCAATAAAATTAACTAATCTTATAGAGGAGCTATAACAATTAAGAATTAAGTATGAACAATGAAGGATTATGGTTGAAATTAGTTTTAAACAAACTAATTTCTTTAACAAACTATTATAGCGGTGAACATTGTTCGCCATTCTTTCACCTCTGGGGATTTATCAATGCACAATGCACAGTTCACAATTAAGGAGGAAATTAATTCTTTACGAATTAATTTCTTGAATGTATTTTTAACTAGCAATTGCATTGCTAGTTTTTGTAGGGGAAAACAGTGTTCGCTAATTTTTTTCAATGAATCCTATAATTTAATATTAGCGTAATAGTGTGTGGCGAACACTGTTCGCCGCTACATAATCAATTCTAAATTTCTCAGCCTCTGCTGAGAAATATCCACAATTGTGAATTTTGCATTGTGAATTGTGAATTGAATTAAGTTTTTGTATAAAAAATAGGGGTCAGCTTTCACCTCCCCCTTTTGGATTGTTAAGAATTTTAAATATATATTTATATATATTTATTTAAGCTCCTTAATAAGGCCTTTTCTATAAGCCATAAGGAGTTTTTCTAAATCATTAATTTGAGTTATTAGTTCTTTTCCTATGTCTGTATCTCCTATTCTTTGCCTTGATTTTGTAGTTTCAAGTATTATAGAGGAAGATAATATATCATTTCCTTCTTCTATTGCTTTTTGAGTAGATTCAAATGGCTCATGTGATACAAGCTGTAATCCATAGGAGTTATAAATTAGTGTATATCCTGCAAGCCCTGTTTCAGGCTGATATGCCTTTGAGAAGCCTCCATCTATAACTAGCAATTTACCATTAGCTTTTATAGGGCTCTCTCCCTTAACAGCTTTAACAGGAACGTGTCCATTTATAATATGAGAACTAGTTGAATCTAATCCAAACTCTTCTAATATCTTATTACAAATATCCTCTTTATCTCTAAATCCAAAATAAGGGTCCTTACATTCTTTATGAGTTGTTTTATTATTGATAAAATATCTTTCAAAGGTTGCCATTTTATTTTTACCAAATAGAGGAGAATCTTCTCCACACCATAGATACCATAAATAATCTAAGGCATATAGATCTGTTTCTGCATTGCCTTTATTAAAATAACCTTCTCTTGCAATTCTATCAGCTATATCTAAATAAGCTTTACCACTATATTCTCTTCCAGCAACTTTACTTTTTCTAAAATCACCATTTTCATCTAGTGGAATGCAAGCATGATATAAAAGATTTGAGTTATAAGTTAAATATAAACTACCTTTAGAAAATAAATATCTGGTGTGCCTTTGAAGTTTCTCACTACTTAAAAATGAAGATTTTAGTCTAGAAACTAATTCTTTTTCTTCATCATTAAGTTTATATGGATTTTTAGGATCGATAGTAGGGAAGTTTATATCGTTAAGCTCATATTCTTTACCATCTACTATTATTGTACCCTTTTCAAAATTAATTTTATCTAAAAGTAATCTATTTTCCATATTAAAGCTTGGTCTTCTTTGTATTATTTCTCCTTCAAGCTTAAATTGAATTATAGAAATTGCTTTATGCATTTGAGACATAAGCTTTAAATCTTTTTCTTTATAATTCCCTGCGGTATCCTTTGGTTTAAAAGATTTGCAAGGATCATCTCTATAAGTGTTCATAGCAAAGGTAGCTAGTGGCAATAGATTAATTCCATAGCCTTCTTCTAGCGTTTCTAAATTAGCATATCTTGTAGAAATACGAATAACATTGGCAATGCAACTTTCACAGCCAGCAGCGGCTCCCATCCATAATATATCATGATTGCCCCATTGAATGTCTATATTATCATATTTCATTAAACTTTCCATTATGATATGAGCCCCAGGTCCTCTATCATAAATATCTCCTACTATGTGAAGTCTATCAACTATAAGCTTTTGAATAACGTGAGAAATAGCAATAATGAATTCCTTTGCTCTTCCAATTCTTATAATTGTATCTAATATACCATTAAAATAATCTTGTTTATTTGGCCTGACTTGCTGTTCATGTAATAGTTCTTCAATAATATATGCAAAATCAGGCGGTAAAGCTTTTCTAACTTTAGATCTAGTATATTTAGAAGAAACTAATTTACATATCTTTATAAGATGATATAAAGTTATTCTATACCAATCATCAAGCTCCTTTTCTTCTTGCATTACAAGCTCAAGCTTCTGCTCAGGGTAATATATTAATGTACATAACTCCTTTTTTTCGCTCTCTCTTAGAGTGTTTCCAAAAATATCATTAACTTTTCTTTTAATTACTCCTGAAGCATTTTTTAAAACATGATTAAAGGCTTCATATTCACCATGAATATCTGTAAGGAAGTGCTCTGTTCCTTTTGGTAAGTTCAATATAGCTTGAAGATTTATAATTTCCGTACAAGCATCTGAAATTGTAGGGAACTTGTGAGATAAAAGTTTAAGATACCTTAAATCATCCTCAATTATATCAACACTTATTTCATTTAATGGCAACATTTTAAATCTCCTTTTCTATTGCTTAACTTAATTAATTAACCAGCTGGAGAACAAGTTAGTCAATGGAGAATTGAGAATGGACAATTGACAATTTAGGTTTAAATTAGTTTTGTTAAACTAATTCCTTTAATAGATTTTTTTATTAGCAATACAATTGCTAGTTTTTATTAAGAAGTTACAGCGTAACTTCAAAAAATAACTCAATTCAAAACTTCTTTTATAAAAGAGAAGTTTCAATAATTGTCCATTGTCAATTTTCAATTACATAAGGCTATTCATCCCAGCGGTTATCTGTCCATTAAATAATGTGTTACACTATATATATAATAATATAGCACTTATTTTATATATTATATTATATAACAAAGATTAGATTAGTGCTAACACAAAAATATTAGATTTTTATACATTATTTACAAAAATCTTTAATAGGTATAATATAATATAAATATATTGTGATATTTTAAAATAATGGTTAAATTATATATTAATAAAGTTATTAATTTTATTAATAATTTTATTAATTATTAGATATTTTTGTAATAAGATGATTATTATTTTAAAATATGAACATTATATATGACTTTACTGGAGATAATAATTTAATAAATATTAATTAAGGTATTAGTAAATAGCTAATCAATATGATATGTATTTTCTTTTAATTTGATTTAGTGTAATTTTCTCATATATCATTATTAGTGTAAATTATTCTGTATGGGACAGAAAATATTCTTATTATATTTAACCAGTTATTTTATTACAGATACCTAAGAAGGAGAGAGAGATTATGAATAAAATGCTTGAGATAAAAAAGTGGGCTGTTTTAGGTGCAACAGATGATCAAAGTAAATTCGGATACAAAATATTAAAAAGGTTAGGAGAAAAAGGATATACAGTATACGGTATAAACCCTAAATATAATGAAATTGAAGGAATAAAAATAGCTTCTTCTGTAGAACAATTACCAGAAAATGTAGAAGGGATAAGCGTAATTGTAAATCCTAAAATTGCATTAAATTCACTAGAAACTATAAAAGAACATGGAATAAAGAACCTTTGGTTCCAACCAGGTTCCTATAATGATGAAGTAATAAGCAAAGCAAAGGAATTAGGATTCAACATAGAAAATAATCAATGTTTATTTGTTGAACTTGGAAAACTTTAAAATAATGCAGAATTTATAATTCACAACTTAATCAATGGGAAATGGACAATTTATACAATGGAGAATTGACTATGGACAATTGACAATTAAGGAGGAAATATTTTTAGGAAAAATAATTTCTTAAAACTTATCTTTAACTAGCAATGTAATTGCTAGTCATAAGAAGTTACTCTGTAACTTCAAAAAAGAATCAATTTAAAATTTCTCAGAGGTAGCTGAGAAATGTCCACAATTGTCAATTGTCAATTGTCAATTTTCAATTGACTAAAGGGAGGTTTTTAAAATGGGAAAGACTTTAAGAACAGTATTAATAGTAGTTGTTGTATTTGCTATTATGTTATTTCCAGTAGTGGGAACATATAATAAACTTGTTTCATTAGATCAGCAGGTAAAAACTGCTGAAGCAAATATTGATGCTCAGCTTCAAAGGAGATCAGATTTAATACCAAATTTGGTATCTACCGTTCAAGGTTATGCATCACAAGAAAAAGAAATTTTCACGTCAATTGCAGAATCTAGAGCAAAATTATCTGGTGCTCAAACAGTAGAGGAAAGAGCTAATGCAGATGCAGAGCTTTCAAATGCATTATCAAGACTTTTAGTAGTTGTAGAAAGGTATCCAGAATTAAAATCAAATCAAAACTTTAAGGATTTAACTATTGCTTTAGAAGGAACAGAAAATAGAATAGCAATTGGAAGAGAAGATTATAATAGAATTGTATCTGAGTACAATAGTAAAAGAAGAAAATTTCCAACTAATATTGTAGCTTCTATGTTTGGATTTGATGAAAAACAATTCTATAAAGCAGCTGAAGGTGCTAAAGAAGTTCCAAAAGTTGAGTTTAAGTAAGTGATAATCTATGAGAAGGCTAATTAAAAATAATAAGTTAAAAACTTTAATTTTAAGCTTTTTTTTATTATTTACTTTTATAGTCCCTAAAGCTACATGGGCAATAGATTTTCCTAAAGTTACAGAATATAAATATGTAAATGACTATGTAGGAATACTGGATAAGAAAAGCAAACAGCAATTTATGGCGATAGGAGGAGAAGTTGAAAGGAAAACTTCTGCAGAAATGACTACCGTAATAATAAAATCTTTAGATGATTATCCTATTGAAGATTATGCTAATAAGCTTTTTAGAACTTGGGGAGTAGGTAAGAAAGATAAAGACAATGGACTTTTAATACTTGTAGCAGTAGAAGATAAAAAATGGAGAGTTGAAGTAGGAAGAGGCCTTGAAGGAGCTATACCAGACATATACTCAAATCAAGTGATGGAAGAGGTTGCAAAACCTAGATTTAGAAATGGAGAATATGGTTTAGGACTTTTAGAGGCATATAGTGTATTTGCTGATGATATTGCCAAAGAATATGGTGTAACTTTAGACAAAAATTTAAAAGTATCTACTCCCCAAGAAAACACAAATTCTATTTCTGGAAATATAGGTATAGGTATTATAATATTCTTAGTAATAATAGACATTATGTTTAATAGAGGAAGAATATGTAGAATGTTATTCTATAGCAGCCTTGGAAGAAGAAATGGAAGAGGTGGAAGAGGTGGATCTGGCGGAGGCTTTGGTGGAGGTTCCTCAGGAGGCGGTGGCGGCTTCGGAGGAGGCTCATCTGGTGGAGGAGGTTCATCTGGAAGCTGGTAGTTAGGCAATTAAGAATTAAGTATGAAGAATGAAGGATTATGGTTGAAATAAGTTTTGAACAAACTAATTTCTTTAATAAATCTATCGTAGCGGTGAACAGTGTTCGCCGCTTTTTTCATCAATTTGGGGAACTTAATCAATGGAGAATTTATGAAGAGTAAAAGTTAAGTATGAAGAATGAAGAATTATGATTAAAATTAATTTTTTACTAATTAATTTCTTGAATATACTTTTTTACTAGTAATACAATTGCTAGTTATTCATAAAAAGTTACTGTGTAACTTTAGGACAAATAAATTAAAAACTTCTCCTATATAGGAGAAGTACCCATAAATCCTTCATTCTTCATTTTTAATTCTCAATTATCTAAACTCCACTATTACCTCATAATTAAGTTCTTCAAAGAAATTTTTTAAGAATTCTTCAGTGGTAGTATTTACTTCATTTAAAAAACCACTTTTAATTAGTTCTTCTTCTCTTTCTTTTTTAGATTTTAAAATTTCTTGGAATGCATCATTGCTTTGAATTGGATTAAATATAGAAGTTCTTTCATCTAGTATTGATACATCGTCCTCGTTTATAATATGGTCCAATATAATAGAATTAGGCAAGGTTATAATTAGTTTATTACCTTTTAATATTATCTCTGATTTATCTAAAATTACCCCCGCTTTTATATAACCATCATATTTTAAAATAAGGGATTTTTCAGTAAAAGGAATTACTAAATCATTGAATTTAAAATTATCTTTTAGTGATATTACATGAGAATAATTATATTTAACAGTAACAAGTTCTTTAACATCTATTAATTGATGATATATCATTTCTTTTTTTACTTCTCTATTATTTTTTATAGATAGATTAATAGAAAAAATTATAATTAAAATTAAAAGAAAAATAGCAAGTAATGATATTAATTTAGTTTTTAGAGAAATATTTTTTAACTTAATAAAATCACCACCTTTTAATTATTTATATGTACCATTTTTAAAATAATTCACAACTTAATCAATGGAGAACTTATGAAGATTAAGAGTTAAGTATGAAGAATGAAGAATTATAGTTGAAATTAATTCTTTCTACGAATTAATTTTTTGAATATGCTTTTTTATTAGCAATACAATTGCTAGTTATTCATAAAAAGTTACTGTGTAACTTTAGGACAAATAAATTAAAAACTTCTCCTATATAGGAGAAGTACCCATAAATCCTTCATTCTTCATTATTAATTCTTAATGAAAAATCGTATAACCTTGTTAATTAAAAAAGGATATCTGAAATATTCAGATATCCTTTTGGTTAAGTAACCATTAATTAATCATTTTTATAAAAAGTCTCTAAGTATTTTTCTTATTTTTAGTTTCAGGTTCAACAATAGCTCCTTTTTCTTCTAACTTACAAGTTATAACCTGAATTACATATATAACTCCGAAATAAATACCACCAGCTATAAAGATTTCATGTATTGCTTCACTTCTTCTATAAGAATCAATAAGAAGCAGAAATCCTATAAATACTATAGTATTTATAAGAGTCATTGAAAGACTTTTTGTATATTTGTTTTTTGTCATAATGTGCCCCCTGATTGTTTAAATACCTATTATTAGGTTATGTTATTTAAATATATATTATATATTAAGCCCAACATTAGTTCAAATTCAAGTTATTTTAATGTTAAACAGGTTATGAAAATGTTAAATTTTATGAAGTAAATTATGTGCAAACATATGTTTTGTGTTATAATTTTAGAATTAGGAAAACAATTATTTATAATTTAATAATTTTAATTGATCGAAAAGGAGTATTTATGAGTAAAAATTATGCAAAAGTTATAGTAAAAGGTTCACCTATTTCTAAATCTAATTTTAAGCTTTTCAATATAAATGGTAGAGCTATACTTCCTTATAGATCAGGAAAATATCATGATAGATATGCACTTTATGAGGAAGAAATAGCTTATGAATGCAGGATACAGAATCCTAATGTAGTACTTAGTGAATCATTAATTGCAATTCTAAAAGTTTATTATAAATCTCGAAAGCGTCATCCTGATACGAATAATATAACTAAAAGTATTTTTGATGGCATAGAGAAAAGTGGACTTATTATAAATGATGCTCAAGTTAGAAGGCTTATAATAGAAGAATTTTATGATGAAAAAAATCCTCGTTTTGAGCTTGAGTTATTTGGAGAAAGCATCTATAAAATGAATTATTCCATAGAGAAATTAGATAATCCTCAAGAACCTATAGAATATTCGCCACCTTCAAATAAAAAAAATCAGATAGGTAACAATAATTTTAAAGAAAAGAAAGAAAATAATAATACTCTACTTTGTGAAATATGTGGAAAGGGCATTTCAAAAGAAAACGCCATATCTGCAAATAAAGGCAAAACTCTTTTATGTAAAGCATGCTTTAAAAAGTTGTTCTAGAAAAATTGATTATAAACATAATGAAAGTGTATAATAGTAAGGATTAATAACTTTGTTAATGGAGAATTGACAATGGACAATGGACGACTCATAGACCCCCTCAAGATGTTAGACACTTCGTTCAAATGACTATACAATAAAAAAGCAAGGTTGAGGGGGTAAAATATGACTACAAAATTTACAAGAAAGTTTACAGAAGAAGAACGAGTTGCAATTGTTAAGGAGGCATTGGAATATGGAAGCAATGCTTTAGTTGCTGCAAAATATGATATTAATCCTAAATTGCTATCAACATGGAAAGGGAATTATAGGAGATATCAACAAACGTTGAAACCAAAGGAACCTAAGGAAGAAAATATAATTGTGAATTATAAGAAAGAGTATAAAAAACTTGTTGAAGAAAATAAACAGAAAGACCTAGAAATAGCAGTATTGAGAGATTTATTAAAAAAAAAGAAAATGAAATAGATTATTATGAGTATGCAGAGGAATGGATAGCATGTGGAGCACCAGTAGCAAGCATTCTTAGGATACTAGGACTGAATAGATCTACATACTATCGAAGAAAACAAGCTAAAAAAGATGGAAATACACCCATTGTAAGAAAAGAGGGAGTTATTCCAGGATTTAGCTATAATATTGATAATGTAAAAGTAAGTGACTTAGTAATACAAAAGTACATTATGGAAATAAAGTCCTGTGACCATGGACGACACTATGGTTACAAGAAGGTTACAGCAGTTCTTAAACGAAGGTATTGCTTAAAGATAAACAAGAAAAAGGTATATCGGCTAATGAGTATATTAGGGATGATACAGAAATCTAAGGAGCCAGTTACAAGATATAAACGTGTTTGTAAGAATCACTTAGTTAAACAGTCTAATCAACTTTGGGAGATGGACACAAAGTATGTGTATATTGCTGGTACACGTGAAGTTGCTTATTTAGCTTCAATTATTGATGTTTTTGATAGAAGTATTATAGCATGTAAGCTATCACCTTCTGCTAATGCTGAAGCAGCGCAAGAAGTATTGCTTATAGCATTATACAACAGAAGCATCAAAGATGCTGTTGACGGACTTACTGTCCGTACGGACAATGGTTCACAGTTTATAGCTCATGACTTTGAAAAGCTATGTATAAAAGAAAAGGTGATCCATGAAAGGATTCCAGTGCATAGCCCGAACTATAATGCACATATAGAGTCATATCATAGGTATCTTCAAGATGAGTGTCTAGCTGGCAAGATATTTAATAGTTTAGAAGAGGCGGAAGCCATCATTGATAAATATGTATATGGATATAACACTATACGAGTCCATTCATCAATAGATTATAGAACTCCTGATGAGTTCTATAATCTAAAAAATTGTAAATTTAAGG
Source organism: Clostridium sp. Marseille-Q7071 (assembly GCF_965112025.1). Lineage (NCBI taxonomy): Bacteria > Bacillati > Bacillota > Clostridia > Eubacteriales > Clostridiaceae > Clostridium > Clostridium sp. Marseille-Q7071. The sequence goes on along the minus strand of NZ_CBCOPR010000001.1, from coordinate 43,276 downwards.
ATAAGCTAGTAATTAGTATATAGTGTCCCATTTGAGGTGTACTAATCCGACGATTGAGGAGGAAATTAATTTTTATTAAATTAATTTCTTTAGTCGATTTTTTACTAGCAATACAATCGCTAGTTTTCCACCTCTGGGGAACAGTAGTGAAGCCCTTTAGGGTTCCCCTGAGGTGCAGTATAGTTCGGAACAAGACTAATAAATTTAACTAGTATTATGGAGAAATTGCAGGAATTAAGAATTAAGGAGGAAATTAGTTTTGTCAAACTAATTTCTTTAATAGATTTTTAATAAAATTGACCTTATCACTTCAAAGAGAATCAATTCTCAATTTTCCATTCTCAATTGTGTAAGTTTTTTAATTAAACAAAGTAAAAAAAGTAGGTGACATTATGAAGAAGGATTTTAAAATACTTGCTATAGAGTCAAGTTGTGATGAAACTTCTGCAGCAGTAGTGGTTAATGGAAGAGAGGTATTATCTAATATAATATCTTCTCAGATAGATATACATCAAAAATTTGGAGGGGTAGTGCCAGAGGTTGCTTCAAGAAAACATATAGAAGCCATAAGTGCAGTGGTTCAAGAAGCATTAGATGAAGCTAATTTAACTTTTCAAGATATAGATGCTATAGGAGTAACTTATGGACCAGGATTAGTTGGTGCGTTGTTAGTTGGACTTCAATATGCTAAATCTCTAGCTTATTCTTTAGACATACCGCTAATTGGAGTAAATCATATAGAAGGACATATAAGTGCAAATTTTATAGAATATAAAGAGTTAGAACCACCTTTTGTAACCCTTGTAGTATCAGGTGGACATACTTTTGTAGTACATATGAAAGACTATGGAGATTTTGAAGTAATGGGAGAAACTAGAGATGATGCAGCAGGAGAAGCATTTGATAAAGTTGCTCGTGCTTTAGGACTTGGATATCCAGGAGGACCTAAAATTGATAAAATTGCTAAGGAAGGAAATGAAAATGCAATAAAGTTTCCTAGAGCAAATTTTCATGAAGAAAGCTTAGACTTTTCTTTTAGTGGAATAAAATCATCAGTTTTAAACTATTTAAACAAAATGGAAATGAAAAATGAAGAAATAAACGTAGCTGATACTGCGGCATCTTTCCAAAAGGCAGTAGTAGATGTACTTGTAGATAATGCTATAAAAGCTTGTAAAATAAAAAAGGTAGACAAAATTGCTATAGCTGGAGGGGTTGCAGCTAACTCTGCTTTAAGAGAAGCCATGATAAAAGCTGGAGATAAGAATGATATAAAAGTACTATTCCCGCCAATGGTATTATGTACCGACAACGCAGCTATGATAGGAAGCGCAGCATATTTTGAATACTTAAACGGAAGAACCTCAGACTTAACCTTAAATGCCATACCAAATTTAAAACTTGGAGAAAGATAGTTAGGCAATTGAGAATTGACAATGGAAAATTGACAATTAAGGTTGAAATTAATTCTTCACGAATTAATTTCTTTAATATATTTTGTAGCGGAGAGCAGTGTTCGCCATTTTTTATACATATCATGATGTAATGGTTATGGCGAACACTGTTCGCCGCTACAGTTAATCAATTTTAAATTTCTCAGTTTTCACTGAGAAATGTCTACAATTGTGAACTATGCATTGTGAATTGTGAATTAAATTCAGTTATGAATTGATTTATTCGTTGTCTATTTTCTCAATATATGGTAATATTTTATACAATAAAAGGGGGGATTACCATGAATTTTTATGATTTTAATGAAGTGGATTATAGAAACTCTATAGCCATAATAAAGTCTATTGCTGCAAAAGAAAAGTGCTGCTGTGATAATAGTAAGTTTTGTTTATTTTTAAGAGAATTAGCGTCATTTATATCTAATCTTTGTGATTTGGAAGAAAAATTAAATGATGAGTATTTCAAATCTAAAAGTTTTGAAGAATTACTTGAAGAAAATCATAAACTTTACGAGCCTATAAGAGGCGAAAATTACAAGACAAGCTACTGCAATCCAAGCTATGCTGTTGAGGTTTTTGGGGAAGAATTAGGTAAAATAACTTCAATGTTAGCTAATAAGTACAGAGAATATATAAAATATGCTTTTTTGCATAAAAAAGCTAGAATTAATGCTTACAACAAATTATTTTTAGATTTATATAATTATGTTATAAATCATGAAGTCAATGCAGAGCAAATAAAAAATCTTATTTTTGAATTCGAAAAATCAGTTGTAGAATTTGAAGTTAAAGAAAGATTATCAGATTTATTTATAAAAACAAGTTCTTATGTAAAAACTATAGTTGAAGATGAAGATTTATCAGATTTAAGATATTTATTTAAATATGGTGAATATATAAGTGACAATGAAATAAAAACTGCTAAATTTTTAAATAATTATGACAAGATAGATACAATAGCAAATACAGTTTGTGAAGCTTATATTAGTGGATTTAAAAGAGATAATAAAGATTACACTAAAAAATCTACAGCTTTACTTATAGTCTATGTAGGACAAGAACAAATAACTAGAGCTCTTATTAAAAAGCTTAAAGCATATGGATTAGATTCAATTTTATCAAAGGCAGATACTACAGATGCTAATAAGCAATTAACTTACGATCATAGGTTTGATATTGGATTATTCTTTAATAAGGAATATGCTGATTTAAAAATAGAAACTTCCAAGAAAAAACTAGAAGAATTTAAAGAAGATCTTGCAAAATATTCAGGAATATTAGTTTTTGAAAGTTTTGGAGAAATACCTTTTGCACCAGAAAGTAAAAAAGAAGCTTTAAAATTGAGTGAAGAACAATCAGCGTTATTCCAAGAATATAAGAATAACATAAGAAGAGAAGAAGATAAGTATCTTCCAGAAGCAGAGACAAGTTTTACAATCATAGCTTTCCCAACTCCTGAAATAGGAGAAAAATTTGAGGAAATCTTTGAAGATACATTAGAAATAAACATGTTAGATAGTAAGAAGTATGAAGTAATTCAACAAAAAATTATAGATATATTAGACAAAGGTGAATTTGTTCATGTAAAAGGAAAAGGTGCAAATAAAACAGATATAATGGTTAAAATGCATGAGCTTAAAAACCCAGAAAAAGAAACCAACTTTGAAAATTGTGTTGCTGATGTTAATATTCCAGTAGGAGAGGTATTTACATCTCCAGTATTAAAAGATACTAACGGAATACTTCATGTTGAAGAAGTTTATTTAGATGATTTAAAATACAATAACCTTGAACTGAAATTTAAGGATGGATTTATTGAAGAATATAGTTGCACTAATTTTGAAGAGGAAGAAGAAAATAAAAAATATATTCAAGAAAATTTATTATTCCCGAACCAAACTCTTCCATTAGGAGAATTCGCTATAGGAACTAATACACTAGCTTATGTTATAGCACAAAAGCATGGAATAGTTAATTTACTTCCAATATTAATAGTTGAAAAAATGGGACCTCACTTTGCAGTAGGTGATACATGCTTCTCATATTGCGAGGATTTACCTGTTTATAATCCAGACAATAAAGAAATTATTGCTCGTGATAATGAAAAATCTATATTAAGAAAAACAAATCCACAGGAAGCATATACAGGTTGTCATACAGATATAACCCTTCCATATGATGGATTAAAATTTATCTCTGTAATAACGAAAAGCGGAGAAAAAATAGATATTATTAGAGAAGGAAGATTTGTAGTTGAAGGAACGGAAGAATTAAATAAAGTTTTTAAATAAGTTTTTTCACCTCTGGGGAACAGTAGTGAAGCCCTTTAGGGTTCCCCTGAGGTGCAGCATAGTTCGGAGCAAAGCCAGTGAGCTTAAATTAGAATTATGGAGATAGGCAATATATTTTAAGCATTCTTTAATGTTGTAATTATTGTGCCATACCATACTGCACCCCAGGGGTCTATATAGAAAGTAGCTACAGATTGGATTTTTGTAGCTATTTTAATTTTGCTTTAAAACCTATAATTTTGTTATAGACCCCAGGGGTGGAAGTTAATGCTGAGAAATATCCACAATTGTGAATTTTGCACTGTGAATTGTGAATTAAATTAGTTTACTTTAACACGTTAATGTAATAAAGTAAAAATAATGAATTTATGTATCAAAAAGATATAATATGCTAAATTGTGAAAAAAGTTAATATTTTTGGAAGGATTTTTTGAGTTTATAAAGAATATAGAGTAGTGTGTAGTTTAATATTTCTTTGTAATGCATTATTTTAGCGTTTTATCAATTAAGATAATGTCATAGACAATTGATAATGATATGCAAATGATATTTAAAGCAAATTTGAAACATAATAATTTTAAAAAATAATTATGTAAAGTAAAATCATAATATCAAATTGAAAAGTTCTCAATTATTTTTGAGAATTATATGCAGTTGACAATTAAGGAAGATAATTTTGTACAGTTAAGAGTTCACAACGGGGTAAAAGTAATTCTTTAAGATTGAGTATTTTATATATTGTAAATTGTATTTTTGAAATTAATTTTAATATATTAATTTCTTATTATAAAAGTAATTTTTAAGTAATTTATAGAAATTATACACAATTGACGATTGAGAGAAATAACTTTGTACAGTTAAAAACTTGTAATAAGGTACTTGGAAAAATAAGCAGCCACTATGTTAGCTTATTTTGCATCATATTATGTTGTCAGATTAGCTCATGGCATTACTATGAGTATAAACTGATAATTTGTTCGATATAAAATAAACTAATATCTTCGACTTGTTATTTTCTTTCAGATGCCTGTAAAAGGTAATTTTATAGATAGAATTATTCTAAATTGTAAATTGTATTTGGGGGTGGCTATATGTTAAATAATTTAGATATTGAAAAAGCTATGATTATTAAATTAGAAGATGAACTACCTAATATGCCAAAATTTCAAGAGGGCATTAGAAGAGCTCCGGATAGAGGCTTTACATTAACAAAAGCTCAAGCAGAACTTGCGCTTAAAAATGCACTAAGATACATACCTGAAAAGTATCATGCAGAGCTAGCTCCAGAGTTTATGGAAGAATTATTAACAAGAGGAAGAATTTATGGTTACCGTTTTAGACCAGAGGGAAGAATTTACGGTAAATCTATAGATGAATATAAAGGAAATTGTATGGAGGGTAAAGCCTTCCAAGTAATGATAGATAATAACCTAGATTTTGATGTAGCACTATATCCTTATGAGCTTGTTACTTATGGGGAGACAGGTCAAGTGTGTCAAAACTGGATGCAATATAGACTTATAATGAAATATTTAGAAAACATTACTGATGAACAAACTTTAGTTGTTGAATCAGGACATCCATTAGGACTATTTAGAAGTTCTAAGAAGGCACCAAGAGTTATAAATACTAATGGCCTTATGATAGGTATGTTTGATAATCCAGAAGATTTTCATACAGCTACTCAATTAGGAGTTGCCAACTATGGTCAAATGACTGCAGGGGGATGGATGTATATAGGACCTCAAGGTATAGTACACGGAACCTTCAATACTATATTAAATGCAGGAAGGTTAAAACTTGGAGTACCTCAAGATGGAGATTTAAGAGGAAAAATATTTGTAACATCAGGACTTGGGGGAATGAGTGGTGCACAGCCTAAGGCTATAGAAATAGCTAATGGTGTTGGAATAGTTGCAGAAGTTGATTATTCAAGAATAAAAACAAGGTTAGATCAAGGCTGGGTATCAATGGCTTCTGATAATCTTGATGAAATATTTAAAGTAGTTTTAGAAAAAGTTAAAAATGAAGAAGCAATTTCAATTGCTTACCATGGAAATGTTGTTGATTTACTACAATATATTGTAGATAAAAATATTAAAATAGATTTATTATCAGATCAAACCTCATGTCATGCTCCTTATGAAGGTGGATATGCACCTATGGGTATAAGCTTTGAGGAAAGAACTAGACTTTTAAAAGAAGATAGAAAGAAATTTAAAGAATTAGTAGACAAAACCCTACTTAAACATTATGAACTGGTTAAGATATTGGATTCTAGAGGAGTATATTTCTTTGATTATGGTAATGCCTTTATGAAAGCAGTATATGATGCAGGAGCAAAAGACATTGCTAAAAATGGTATAGATGAAAAAGATGGCTTTATATTCCCATCTTATGTAGAAGATATAATGGGACCTATGTTATTTGATTATGGATATGGACCATTTAGATGGGTTTGTTTAAGTAGAAATCATGAAGATTTAATAAAAACTGATAAAGCAGCTATGGAATGTATTGATCCAAATAGAAGAGGACAAGATAGAGATAACTACATCTGGATTAAAGATGCAGAGAAAAATAAACTAGTAGTTGGAACAGAAGCTAGAATACTATATCAAGATGCACAAGGAAGAATAGATATAGCATTAAAGTTCAATGACATGGTAAGAAAAGGTGAAGTTGGACCAATAATGTTAGGTCGTGACCATCATGATGTAAGTGGAACAGACTCTCCATTCAGAGAAACTTCTAATATAAAAGATGGAAGTAATATTATGGCTGATATGGCTGTTCAATGCTTTGCAGGAAATGCGGCAAGGGGCATGAGCCTTATAGCACTTCACAATGGTGGAGGAGTAGGAACAAGTAAATCAATAAATGGTGGATTTGGTCTTGTGCTTGATGGTAGTGAAAGAGTAGATGATATAATTAAATCTTCTATGGCATGGGATGTTATGGGAGGAGTTGCTAGAAGAGCCTGGGCAAGAAACCCTCACTCAATAGAAACTTCTATAGAATACAACCAAAAACATTCATCAACAGATCATATTACATTACCATATATAACTGATGAAAACCTAATTTCATCAGTGGTAGAAAAAGCTTTAAATAAATAAGCATTTAATTTTAAATAGGGAATAGAATATAAAGATGAAACTATTTTTAATTTTTAATTGATAACACTTGAACTTAAATATAAATTAAAGGGATACCTAAAGTAATTTAGGTGTTCTTTTTTTTATATGTATAATCACCCCTGGGGAACTTAATCAATGGATAATTGACGATGGACAATTGACAATTGTGGTGGAAATTAAATTTTACAAATTAATTTCTTTAAATAGATTTTTTTACTAACAATGCAATTGCTAGTTTTCCACCTCTGGGGAACAGTAGTGAAGCCCTTTAGGGTTCCCCTGAGGTTTTAGTGTTGTATCTTTGAATAAGTATCCTAAATTACCTAAAGAAACCTTATTGATATTTTAATAAGAATATTATTAAAATTGTTTTAAAGGAGGTAATTTATCATGATCAGCAGAAAAATGGAAAAAGTTTTTATAAAATTAATTAAACCAATTTCTAGGAATAAAGTAAATTATTTAGCAAACACGTACAATAGTGATTTCAAAACAAAAACTTTTGATACTTTTTCTCACGTAAAATCAATGATATTTCTACAGGTTTCTAATTATAACTCACTTCATGCTTTAGTTGATGTTTATAAGGAAACACCAAGTATGCAAGAACTTTTTAACTTACCAAGTATATCTCAAATATCTCGTAAAAATGAACAAAGAAATTATCAGGTTTTCGAAAAAACTTTTCAAGATATTGTGAGCTATTTTGTAAAAAGAGTTGGGTTTAATAAAGCGTCAAAGAAATTAGGAAATATAAAAATTATGGATTCTACTACAATTCAAATAGCTGCTAAATTAGCTCCGAAGCTTTATTATGAATGTGAAAAATCTTCAATTAAATTTAATATACTATATAACTATACAAAAGATATTCCTGAAAAAGTTAATATATTTCCTTCAAAGATTAGGGATATGGATTGTATAGACAACATTATTATGGATGATGGAAGCATATATTTATTTGATAGAGGATATCGTAGCTATAAGTGGTATAGTGCGCTTTATGATGATAAAATTCAATTTATTACTCCACTGTATACAGATGCTAAGGTGTTTTATTGTGGGGAAAGATATTGTTCAAAAGACAATGTATTAGATAGAGATATATTATTAGGTGCCAATGCAATTAAAAATAAAGATACAGATGAAAATAAAAGAGTATATAGGGAAATTACTTATACTGATATTAACAGTAAAAATGAAGAGGTAGAAATAAGATTATTAACAAATATGCGTAATAAATGTGCAAGAAAGGTAATTTATCTTTATAAAATAAGATGGAAAATTGAGTGCTTTTTCAAGTGGATTAAGCAACACCTAACAATTAAGCATTGGATAGGTCACAATGAAAATGCACTCAAAATACAGATTTACTCTGCATTAATATCTTATATATTATTGCAAATTTTAAATATAGAATCTAAAAAGAACATGACCATGTTAAAAATAATGCGAATAATACGAACTAACTTATTAATGAACGTTCAAGATGTTTCACTATTTGGAACATGATTTTAGCAAAAATTTAAATTTTTTTTAAAAAATACCCGCAATAATATTTGCATTATTACTGTAAATATATTGATAAAAATATGTAAATTGCTATTAAGTATAATAATTACCTATAAATTTATCAAATAAATATTAACATGTGTTTCTATATTTTATTTTTCTTGGAACGATGCAACACTAAAACCCCTGAGGTGCAGTATAGTTTGGAACAACATTAATAAATTTAGCTAACACTATGAAAAAAACTATAAGAATTAAGAATTAAGTATGAAGAATGAACAATTACGGTGGAAATTAATTTTATAAATTAATTTCTTTAATTGATTTTTTTGTAACGGCGAACAGTGTTCGCCACTCTTTTACATTAGGGAAATAGTTTAATTAATGAAAAACCTATAAGAATTAAGAATTAAGAATTAAGTATGAAGATGAAGAATTACGGTTGAAATTAATTTCTTTAACTAATCTTTTTATTAGAAATACAATTGCTAATTTTTATCATAGAAAAGTTACTGTGTAACTTAAAAAAGAATCAATTTTAAATTTCTCAGTTTTTGCTGAGAAATGTCCATAATTGTCAAATTTTCAGTTTTCAATTCTCAATTGTATAACTTTTATTATTAAAATTACCTTAAATAAAACCTTTCTGTATTGATAGACGTATATATTAAGGAGTATAATTATTCTCGTGATGTAGGAAAAGTATGAGTAAGGGAGTAGAGGAAATGCTAGTTAAGAAAGGAAGTAAAAGTAAGAAGTTTGTTAATTTATTATTGCTTTTTGTCGTGTTAGCTTCCTGCTTATTATATGCTTGTGATAAGAAAGATGATAACAAAGTTAAATTGACGGAAAAAGCACATTTAAAAGCTGTTTTTGAAAGAAACAACAATATATACATTTATGATGAAAAGAAAGAAGTAATAAAAGTAATAGGAGATCCAAGTAAAAGAAAAGAATTACTTGTTCTAAGTCCTAATCATAAAAACATAGCCTATAAATTTCAACAAGACCAAAATATGATAAATAATTCACAAATTGTGATTCAAAATATAAAAAAAGAAAAAATAGATGTTATAGATATAGAAGATGAAGATTTAAAAAACATAACAGAAATTAAATGGTTAGATGATGAACATATATTAGTTACAGCACATATAAATCCATCTGTATTATCTTATGGAATATATGATATAAATTCTAAAAAGCAAGTAAATTCTGTTAAAGGTATTTTAATGGGAATATATAATGATGGTCAAGAACTACTATATAGTAAAACTAAAAGAAATGATCCTAATCATAAATCTAATTTATATATAAATGATAAATTAATATATGAGATGGAAAACAATGAAGAGCAAATACAAGATGCTGTAATTTCAAAAGACTATAGCAAAATAGTATTTAAAACATTTTCCTTAAACCTAGAAACTGGTGAGGTAAAAGATTGCATATATAGCGCAGATTTTAATAAAGACTATAAAATCTCTAATATAGAGAAAACAGAATTACCACCAACTGTATTCGGTAACTTAAAATTAGATAAAGAAAACAATCTATATGTAGTAAATCATGAAACTGCTTATAAAGTTCAAGGAACTTTCTTCACAGAAACAGAATACAAAGAAGAAGACCTAGAAAAACCAGAGGAAGAGAAGCTAACAAAATTCAAACAAATACTAGCTAGAACCTTCCCAAAAGAATTCATAACAGACTACCTGCAACTAGATGAACTGCAGATATATAATATACAATGGTTCTAACAATTCACAATAAAAACTATAATAATGAAGAATTAAGCATGAAGAATGAAGAATTATGGTTAAAATTATTTTTGAACAAAATAATTTTTTAAATAGATTTATTGTAGCGGCGAACAGTGTTCGCCACTTTTTTCACCTCTGGGGAACAGTAGTGAAGCCCTTTAGGGTTCCCCTGAGGTGCAGTATAGTTTGGAACAATACGTGGTAATCTTAACTAATACTATGGAGAACCTGTGAGAATGAAGAATTAAGTATGAAGAATGAAGTATTATGGTTGAAATTAGTTTTAATCAAACTAATTTCTTTAATAGATTTTTTTACTAGCAATCATATTGCTAGTTTTTTTATAAAAAGTTACTATGTAACTTCAAAAATAAATTGATTCTAAATTTCTCAGCTTTTGCTGAGAAATATCCACAAATTCTTCATTCTTCATTATTAATTTTTAATTAATAAGAATTTCAATTCTCCATTGTACAATCTTGACTTCCCTCTAAAGCTAAAATATAATAATCACGGTGCTGTTTAATATAATGATTATGAAAAACTTTAAACGTGTTGAAAGCATGCTTTAGAAGGGTAAAGTGAAAGGGGCAAGTAAATGGAAAAGTTGATGTTATCACCACTAGAGATAACAGAGTATGTTGAAGAAATGGGGGTCAAAAAAGCTAAAAATAGGACATCTCAGACATTGCTTCTTGGAATGTTGGCAGGAGTATTTATAGCGTTAGGAGCATACGGATCAGCGGTGGCTTCACATAGCATAACTAATTTCGGATTACAAAAAGTTATGGCTGGTATAGTTTTCCCAGTGGGATTATTATTTGTTTTGATATGTGGAGCAGAGTTATTTACTGGAAACTGCTTATTATCAGTAGCAGTAGCACAAAAGAGAATATCAATTAGTGATATGATAAGAAACTTAAGCTTAGTTTATATAGGTAACTTTATAGGAGCAGCAATAATAGCAGGACTTATATATGGAGCAGGATTACTTGAGTTAAATGGAGGAGCAGTTGGAGGATATGCCATAAAGGTTGCAGCTACAAAAGCAAATCTTACATTATCTCAAGGATTCTTTAGTGGGATTTTATGCAACATAATAGTATGTCTTAGTGTATGGGGTACATATGCAGCAAAAGAAGTGCCAGGAAAAGTATTAATGGGTTTTATACCAATTTTCGTATTTGTTATAGCTGGATTTGAACACTGCGTAGCAAACATGTATTATTTTTCAATAGGTTTACTTGCAAAAGGTAATGCATTATTTGTAGAAGCATCTCATGTAGCTCCAGAAAAATTATCTAACTTAACAATAAAAGGAGCAGCACACAATTTATTACCAGTAACCCTAGGAAATATGTTAGGTGGAGCTATAATGGTAGGAATAACCTACTGGCTAATATATAAAAAGCTACCACATAAAAAGCATATTTCTAATAAGAAGAACATAGCAGCGTAAAATAATTAAGAATTAAGTATGAAGAATGAAGAATTATAGTGGAAATTATTTTTAATCAAAATAATTTCTTTAATAGATTTTTGTAGCGGCGAACAGTGTTCGCCACTTTTTTTGCACGCATTATAATTCAATGATATTATGGAGAACTTATGATAATTAAGAATTAAGTATGAAGAATGAAGGATTACGGTTGAAATTATTTTTAAACAAAATAATTTCTTTAACTGATTCTTTTTGCTAGCAATACAATTGCTAGTTTTCACCTCTGGGGAACAGTAGTGAAGCCCTTTAGGGTTCCCCTGAGGTTTTAGTGTTGCATCGTTCCAAGAAAAATAAAATATAGAAACACATGTTAATATTTATTTGATAAATTTATAGGTAATTATTATACTTAATAGTAATTTACATGTTTTTTTCAATATATTTACAGTAATAATGCAAATATTATTGCGAGTATTTTTAAAAAAATTTTTAAATTTTTGCTAAAATCATGTTCCAAATAGTGGGACATCTTGAACGTTCATTAATAAGTTAGTTCGTATTATTCGCATTACTTTTAACATGGTCATGTTCTTTTTAGATTCTATATTTAAAATTTGCAATAATATATAAGATATTAATGCAGAGTAAATCTGTATTTTGAGTGCATTTTCATTGTGACCTATCCAATGTTTAATTGTTAGGTGCTGCTTAATCCACTTGAAAAAGCACTCAATTTTCCATCTTATTTTATAAAGATAAATTACCTTTCTTGCACATATATTACGCATATTTGTTAATAATCTTATTTCTACCTCTTCATTTTTACTGTTAATATCAGTATAAGTAATTTCCCTATATACTCTTTTATTTTCATCTGTATCTTTATTTTTAATTGCATTGGCACCTAATAATATATCTCTATCTAATACATTGTCTTTTGAACAATATCTTTCCCCACAATAAAACACCTTAGCATCTGTATACAGTGGAGTAATAAATTGAATTTTATCATCATAAAGCGTACTATACCACTTATAACTACGATATCCTCTATCAAATAAATATATGCTTCCATCATCCATAATAATGTTGTCTATACAATCCATATCCCTAATCTTTGAAGGAAATATATTAACTTTTTCAGGAATATCTTTTGTATAGTTATATAGTATATTAAATTTAATTGAAGATTTTTCACATTCATAATAAAGCTTCGGAGCTAATTTAGCAGCTATTTGAATTGTAGTAGAATCCATAATTTTTATATTTCCTAATTTCTTTGACGCTTTATTAAACCCAACTCTTTTTACAAAATAGCTCACAATATCTTGAAAAGTTTTTTCGAAAACCTGATAATTTCTTTGTTCATTTTTACGAGATATTTGAGATATACTTGGTAAGTTAAAAAGTTCTTGCATACTTGGTGTTTCCTTATAAACATCAACTAAAGCATGAAGTGAGTTATAATTAGAAACCTGTAGAAATATCATTGATTTTACGTGAGAAAAAGTATCAAAAGTTTTTGTTTTGAAATCACTATTGTACGTGTTTGCTAAATAATTTACTTTATTCCTAGAAATTGGTTTAATTAATTTTATAAAAACTTTTTCCATTTTTCTGCTGATCATGATAAATTACCTCCTTTAAAACAATTTTAATAATATTCTTATTAAAATATCAATAAGGTTTCTTTAGGTAATTTAGGATACTTATTCAAAGATACAACACTAAAACCCCTGAGGTGCAGCATAGTTTGGAACAATATTAATAAATCTAACCAATGCTATGGAGAAATTACAATTACTAGTTTTTTATAAAAAGTTACTGTGTAACTTTAAAAAGAATCAATTTAAATTTCTCAGTTTTCACTGAGAAATCTCCACAATTGTGGATTGTGAATTGAATTAAGTTAACGTTTATAAAATAAGAATATTTTGCAAAGGATATATGTAACTATAATTATGTAGGTTACAATTATATTAAGTATTAAAAATAAGGAGGAAGTAAAATGAAGCGTTGTAAAAACTGTGACATACAATATGATGAAGATATAAGCTTCTGTAAGGTATGTGGTAAGGAACTAGAGCAAGATTCATCTGTGGATGAAAGTACAGAAAAGAATGAAGTTAACAATGAAAATGCTGAAGTTAACACTGAAACTACTAATGAAGAAACTTTTCGAGAGGAAATAAAACTTGAGAGTTATGCACCAGAAGAAAATTTTGAAGAAAAGTATAGTATTTTAAATTTGGTAAAGGGAATGTTCTCAAGACCCTTTGAAACAATGAAGGGAATTACAGAAAAACTTAACAGTGGTACTGCTTGGATATTATTAGGAATTATATCAATAATAAATTCATTATTTTCAGTAGGTATGGTAAGAGTGGTAATTAATCGTCTAGTAGCCTCTTTAAATGCTACTACTGCTGGAGAAGGTATGTTATATGGAGGAATGCCTTATGGCTTCAGTGGCCTTGCAAATCAGATACAAAACAGTAAAATTTTAAGTGGAGGTAGCATATTTTGTATTTCATTAGTTTCGATGATAATATTTGCTCTATTGATAACATTATGTATTTATATAATGTGTAAAATATTTAGAAGCAAAAACACTTATATGGATATATTTAAAATTGTAACTTCATCATTAGTGTATTATACCGTAGGATATTTAATATTACTTTTATTAATATTAATTAATTCTAATTTTGTATTCATGGTAGCAATACTAGCTACATTAATGGTAGCTTTCTTTGTATCAATAACTCTAGGATTAGTTAACAGCTTAAGAGTAAATAAAGACAGAATAATTTATATAGTATCCTTAGGATATATGTTAAATGTAATAATAAACAATTATTTATTAGAATTTATAATGAATTTATTTCTACGAAATGCTTTTATGAATGGAATGCTTTAGTCAATGGAAAATTGACAAAGGACAATTGACAATTAAGGAGGAAATTATTTTTAGCAAAATAATTTCTTTAATAGATTTATTGTAGCGGCGAACACTGTTCGCCACTTTTTTTCACCTCTGGGGAACAGTAGTGAAGCCCTTTAGGGTTCCCCTGAGGTGCAGTATGATTGGTAGCAAGACTAAATAAATTTAACTAAATCTTATAAAAGCCTACTAAAATTAAGAATTAAGCATGAAGAATAAAAGATGAAATTAGTTTTGGCCAAACTAATTTTTTTAATGGATTTTAACTAGCAATATGATTGCTAGTTTTTTATATTTTAATAAAAGTTTTGATTTAAATATTTTTGTTTAATAGCTTTTGATGATATTAATTTTATTATTTGTAATGAACCGTCCCCATCTCACCTCTGGGGAACAGTAGTGAAGCCCTTTAGGGTTACCCTGAGGTGCAGTATAATTCGGAGCAATACCAAGAACTCTAATCAATATTAATGGAGATAATCAATGAAACGTCCCTTTTATAATATAAGAATGAAGAATTATAGTTGAAATTATTTTTAAACAAAATAATTTTTTTAATAGATTCATCGTAGCGGCGAACAGTGTTCGCCACTTTTGTATATGTCATAATTTAATAATATTATGGTGAACGCTGTTCTGGACTACAGTTAGATAATTAATGATTAATTGTTAGTAATATAATTGTTAGTTTTTATTTTGCTTTAGATTTCAAAAAAATTTTAAAACTTTTTTTCTTTATGAAGGAATTTAAATTTTATAGTGGAATATTACTGTAAAATAATGGTAATATTTATTAATAGAAATTAAGATAATGCACAGTGCACAATTCACAATTGTGGTTGAAATTATTTTTTAGCAAAATAATTTTTTAAATCAATTTTTTTACTAGCGATTATATCGCTAGTTATTCTGTGGCGAACACTGTTCACCGTTACAAAATCAATAATTGTCAATTGTCAATTGTAAAAAGGAGAGGTTTCATATGAAAGGTAATAAATTTTTAACTTTTATAGTCATACTTATGTTTGTGGTAGGAGCAAAGGCATTAAATGCGTTTCCAAAGGAAGTTAAGATAGTATCACCGCAGGGAGAAAAAAATATAGCATTACTTACTAAGGGGGATGATGAGGTAGAAAAACTTTTAGTAAATTACGATATATCTCTGCCTAAAGTTTATGAAGGAAAAGAAATTACTTGGTACAATCCTCAGGGAGAAGAAACTACCTATATAGATACAACCTATCTTGGAGAATATAAATATATTGGTAGAGAAAAAGATTCTGATAAAAAAATAACTAAAGTTTTTTCAGTAGGAGAGGATATAACTTCTATACAGGATATAAGAGTAACTTTAAAACCAGAAGAAAGTTATATATTACCTGATAAAGTACAAGCTATTCTTGAAGATGGAGAAAATGTATATAGAGAAGTAGTTTGGTATGATGTCACCGGAAAAGGAACAACTATTGTGGAAACTCATAGAGAAGGAAAACAAATTTTCTTTGGAAGAGTAAAAGGATATAAAAATCCAATAATGGCTACTATAGAAGTTCTAAAATTAGTTAATTAATAATATATATGGTAAAGGTTAGCATTTAATATAATGAATTTTTAATTAAAAATAAACTTTTTAGAAAATTTTAAAATAAAATTGATAATAATTAAAAACTTTTAATTATTATAAGAAAAATACTAATGTAAGCCTGATTATTCAAGAATTTATAAAAAGTTAATTGAAGGAACTACAAATTATTTTGCAATTATTATACAATTGTAGAAAAAACGCAAAATTTGTCGGTTAAATTATGGAAAATGTACCAAAATTTTTAGATAAATTGTATGAAATTTAAAAAAATAAAAAACAATAAAAAAAGACAAAAAAAATAAAAAAATATAAAAAAAGTTGAAAGGAAAAAGAAGAAAAAAAGAGAATATCTTATCCGTAATAGTAAATAAATGCACAGCTATCTTTTTGTAGATAGTGACTATCCAATAACGGATAGAAAATATCCTAGCATGATAAAATGTCTTAATATAAAAATACTGCAATATTTTTATATTAAAGGTAGTGCAAGTTTACGGATAAAATATTCCATAGAAAAATAAAAAGATGAAAATTTTAATAAAGAGATAATCAAGCAAAGATTAAATCTTCATTAAAAAAATAATTACTTGGTAACTTTTATTATACTATAAACGTATACTCTATGGAAAGAAAAAATCCATAAAACTTTGTTAATATCATGGGGGATTTTAATTTAGTTTAAAATTAACTTGGTTAAAAATTAACTCTGTTAATTATTAATATGTAAATTATACATGCAAAGCTCTAATGCAGCTGAGGCACCTCAGTATAATTATGGAACATACCCTTAATACATTAGAAGATATGGTAAGGATCGCAGACGAGATGAATTTAAATATCTTGTAGTGAATGTACTAAAGAAGGAAATGTTCTATAAAATGCTGAGAGAAGCGTAAGCTAGCATTAGACAGAATGAATTTACTAAAAAGAAAAGGGGAGTAAAAAGATGAAAAAAGGTTCAAGAGTTATTTCAACACTATTACTCGGTGCTACTCTTACAACAATGAGCGCTAACGTGTTCGCCGTTGAATCAAAAGAGACTATCGAGAAAAAATTATTAGCTGGAAACAACAGATACGAAACAGCTGTAAAAGTAAGTGAAAAATGGGAAAAGGCTGACAACGTAGTTTTAGTTAACGCTTTAGCTATGGCTGACGCATTAGCAGCTACACCACTTGCAAAATTAAAAGATGCTCCAATTCTTTTAACAGATGCTGGAGAATTAACAAAAGCTACTAAAGAAAGAATTGAAAAATTAGGAGCTAAAAACGTATTCGTAGTAGGTGGAGAAGGCGTAGTTTCTAAAGCAGTTGTTGCTGAATTAGAAAAAGCTGGATTAAAAGTAGAAAGAATATCTGGTGTTGACAGATTTGAAACATCAGCAAAAGTAGCTAAAGAATTAGATGCTAAAAAAGTTGCTGTTGTTAACGGATTAAATGGAAGATTAGCAGACGCATTATCAGTTGCTGCACCAGCTGCTGAAAACAACATGGCTATCTTACTTACAAACGGTAAAGATTTAGGAGCTGTTAAAGATGCTGCTAAAGACAAAGAAGCTGTAGTTGTTGGAGGAAGCGCTGTTGTTGCTGACTCAATCAAAAGCGATTTAAAAGCAGAAAGACTTGGCGGAGCTAACAGAAATGAAACTAACGCTGAAGTAATGAAAAAATTCTACGGCGATAAACAAGTTAAATCAGTATATGTTGCTAAAGATGGCGCAGCTCAAGAAAACCAATTAGTTGACGCATTAGCAGCAGGTCCAGTTGCTGGTAAAGAAGGAGCTCCAATAGTATTAGCTGGAGGCAAATTAGCAGATGGACAAAAGAAATTCTTAGAAGGACAAGGCGCAGTTGCTACAGTTTATGAAGTTGGTGGCGGAATCAACACTAGTACTGTTAAAGACTTAATGACAGCTCTAGGAGTTAAAGATGTAGTTGACAAAGCAGAAGTTTCTTCAGTAAAAGCAACTAACTTAAAAGAAGTTGTAGTTACATTTGGAATGAAAGTTGATTTAGATTCAGCTGAAGATGTAACTAACTACTCAATAAACAAAAACGTTAAAATAGAAGACGCAGTTTTACAAGAAGATGGAAGAACTGTAGTATTAAAAATAAAAGAAAATGATAATGGAAAAGTATTATCAAACCAAGAAAAATACAAATTAACTGTAGATACAGTATTAGCTGGAGATAAAGAAATAGTTTCTAAAGATTTCGAATTCACTCCAATGGATAACGAATATCCAGAAGTTAAAGAAGTTAAAGGGTTAGGAACTAAAGCAATTAAAATTGTATTTAGTGAACCAGTTAAGAAAATCACTTCTAGTAATGTTAAATTAGATGGAAAAACTTATTATGGTAAAATCGACAATAATGGCAGAGAAGTAATATTAAAACAATACGACTCAGAAAAATTATCATTAGGAGAGCATAAGCTAGAAATTGAAGGCGTAGAAGATTATGCTGGATTTAAAGCAATAGCTTCTGACCACAAATTCACAGTTGTTGAAGATACAACAGCTCCAACTGTAGTAAAAACTGAAGCAACATTAGAGAAAGTAATAGTAACTTTCAGTGAAGATGTTGATCCAGAATCAGTAAGCGAATCAAGCTTATACCACAAAAAAGATGATAAGAAAATAAGAGCTAACAAATACAGAAAAATAGATGGAAAAACTTATGCATTCTATTTCGAGGGAGAAGAAAAGAGACTTCCTGGATACGAAATGACAATGTATGTAGAAGACGTTAAAGACTACAGCGATAATGTAATAAAAGAAAAAGAAATAAAAGTTAAACCAGAAGTTGATTCAACTAGACCAGTAGTTAGAAATGTAAACACTGCTGAAGACGGTAAAGTTGTAATTGTGAAATTCAGCAAAAACATTCTTAAAGAGTCATTAAAAGATAAAAACTTTGTTATAAAAGACAAAGATGGAAAAGTTAGAGGTATAGACAAGATTGGCTTTGGTAGTGACAATAATATAGTAGAAATCACTTTAATAGAAAAACTTCCAGCAGGAAAGAACACTATTAAAATTGATGGAGTTCAAGATGCAACTTATCTAAAGAATACTATGTTACCTTATGAAAAAGAAATAGATACTAAAAATACAGAAAAGCCTAAATACTCAAGTCATTCTACAAGTGAGAATACGAGAACTATAATCTTAAACTTTAATAAGAGAATGGATGCTTCTACATTAGAGAATAAAAAGCATTACTCAATAGAATTTGATGGTAAAGAAATTTCATTACCAAGTGATACAGAAGTTGATGCAATTGAAAATAGCAAATCTGTAAAAATAGTTTTACCAGAAAAAATTAATGGAGAAAAGGTTGTATTTGGTGAAAACTTAAAGATGATTTACTTCCATGGATTAGAAGATATCGATGGCAACATGCTTGATGGATACAGATCAAAAGCAGAAATTAAATCTGATGAAGAATCAGGAGCAAAATTAGCTACTTATAAAGAATCTTGGGGTGACAAGATTAATGGTGAAGCTACAGATAGAAACACTATAAAAGTTAAATTTAACCAATCTATTGGTAAGGTTTCTGCTAGTGACTTTGTAATTAGAGATAACGTTAAAGAGAAAGACATAGATATTAAGAAAGTTAGCTTTGAAGGAGCAGTTGTAACAATAACTACTGATGACAAGTTACCAACAGCTACTAGTGACTTCACACTATCAGTTAAAGAAAAGAATTCAATAGAAACAGCTGCTGGATTAAAAGGCGCAGCTAAAGAAACAGCAGGATTACATGATGGTATAGCACCAGAAGTAAAAACAAAAGATGGTAAAATAGACTATACAGTTGATAAAAATATAATAGAAGTACCATTCACTGAAGCATTAAACGGCAACTCAGCTTTAGTAGGATTATATGCTAAAGACTTCAAAGTTACTAAAATAGGTGGTAAAGAAGAAGAATTATCTGCAGGTACAGATTATGTTACTTCATTAAAGAATGGCAACATCATTCAAATAGAAATAAAAGTAAAAGGAACTTTTAAATACAAAGTACAATTAACTGGAGGAGCAGAAAATGCAAAAGAAGCTAGAAGCATCCAGGATATAGCAGGAAATGCTGCATTATTACAAGATACACCATTTTATACTGGTGAAATAACTGGTGTAACAGATGCAGATAAAGAATTAAATGCAGCTAAAAAAGAATTACAAGCAGAAATAGATGTAAAAGTAGAAGAAAAAGAAAACTATACAGTAGCATCATGGAATAACTACTCAGAGAAATTAGAAGCAGCTAAAAAAGTTGTAGCTAATGAAAAAGCTACTAAAGCAGAATTAGAAACAGCTAAAACTGAATTAGAAGCAGCTAGAAAAGCTTTAGTTAAAAATGATGTAGAAGAGAAAGTAACAGCTGAGGTGGTTTCAGCAGAACCTAGTAAAATAATTGGATCAACAGAAGTAGTTATAGAATTAAAAGGAACTCAAGATCCTAGCAAATTTAAGGTAACTTATAAAGGAAAAGATAGCAAAGGTAATGATAAAGATTATGAGTTAGCTTATTCAGAAGTTACAAAGAAATTCTCAGGATCAGTATATGGAGAAATGACAAAAGAACAAGTTGATGTTCAAGCTATAGTTATAAGTCCATTAAAGTAATTTAAGAAGTTTACTGGGTTTGGATTATATCCAAATCCAGTAATTTTAAATGAACATATAGTATACAGTATGAGAGAAATATACTATATTTTTTTTATCTAAAATTTAGATTAATTATATTTTAATATGATTAATTTTATAACATACAAATATTAAAACTAAGGGATATTGACGAAAAAGGACATATGTTAAATTTATAGGGAGGTCTATTTATGAAAAACAAGAGAATTTTTAATGTTTTATCTTCAGCTGCAATAGCTACAATTTTAAGTGTATCAATAAGTGTACCTGCTTTTGGAGCTGTAACAGATATATTAGTAAAGGGAGATAGTGATGTAAATTATCAATATAGTATAGATGATTTGCTAGATTCATTAAACAGTGATAAAAAATTATTTGAGGATTTTTCAAAAAAAGGACAAGTTGTAGGATATTATGATAATAAAATTGGAAAATATGTTGATATTGACAGAATAATAGATGTACACAATAAGGGCATGAAAATAAATGATTTTACAGAAAATGCTGGAGAATCTGATACTGTCAATGTAACTGGAGATATAAAAACTATAGTTGAAAAAGATGGAGAAATAACAGAAGGTGAAGTTATAAAACCAGGTGAAGAATCTTTAGAAGCAGCTAAAAAAGCATTTAATGAAGAAGTTGCTAAATATGAAGAAGTTAACTATACAGAAGAATCTTGGAAAGCATTCCAAGCAGTAGTTGAACAAGAAACAATAAAAGTGAATGCAGAAAATGCAACAGTAGAAAGCATAAATGCATCAATAGAAGCAGTACAAAATGCTGCAAAAAATTTAACTGAAATTAATAAAGAAGAACAAGCGTTAGAAGCAGCTAAAAAAGCATTTAATGAAGAAGTTGCTAAATATGAAGAAGTTAACTATACAGAAGAATCTTGGAAAGCATTCCAAGCAGTAGTTGAACAAGAAACAATAAAAGTGAATGCAGAAAATGCAACAGTAGAAAGCATAAATGCATCAATAGAAGCAGTACAAAATGCTGCAAAAAATTTAACTGAAATTAATAAAGAAGAACAAGCGTTAGAAGCAGCTAAAAAAGCATTTAATGAAGAAGTTGCTAAATATGAAGAAGTTAACTATACAGAAGAATCTTGGAAAGCATTCCAAGCAGTAGTTGAACAAGAAACAATAAAAGTGAATGCAGAAAATGCAACAGTAGAAAGCATAAATGCATCAATAGAAGCAGTACAAAATGCTGCAAAAAATTTAACTGAAATTAATAAAGAAGAACAAGCGTTAGAAGCAGCTAAAAAAGCATTTAATGAAGAAGTTGCTAAATATGAAGAAGTTAACTATACAGAAGAATCTTGGAAAGCATTCCAAGCAGTAGTTGAACAAGAAACAATAAAAGTGAATGCAGAAAATGCAACAGTAGAAAGCATAAATGCATCAATAGAAGCAGTACAAAATGCTGCAAAAAATTTAACTGAAATTAATAAAGAAGAACAAGCATTAGAAGCAGCTAAAAAAGCATTTAATGAAGAAGTTGCTAAATACGAAGAAGTTAACTATACAGAAGCATCTTGGACAACATTTCAAGAAGTAGTTACTGCAGAAGCAGAAAAAGTAAATGCAGAAGATGCAACAGTAGAAAACATAAATACATCAATAGAAGCAGTACAAAATGCTGCAAAAAAATTAGAAACAAAAATAGAAGCAGCTAAAAAAGCATTTAATGAAGAAGTTGCTAAATACGAAGAAGTTAACTATACAGAAGCATCTTGGACAACATTTCAAGAAGTAGTTACTGCAGAAGCAGAAAAAGTAAATGCAGAAGATGCAACAGTAGAAAATATAAATGCATCAATAGAAGCAGTGCAAAATGCTGCAAAAAATTTAATTGAAATTAATAAAGAAGAACAAGAATAATAAATATATGTGTTATACACTTAAATTGTTAGCTTAATAAAAAAGACTTTGGTTGATTAGAGAAATCCTACTTGACTAAAGTCTTTTTTATTATTAAATTTATTTTTCGCTAATCATTTATTCTAGTGAAAGTATTTTAAAAGTTATTAAATAATATAGAGCTAAATGAAAATATACTATAATATTATGCAGAGATGTCTTTAATTTAAATTATTTTATAGAAATTAAGATTCATTGTAATGGCGTTATTTATTTAAAATAATTGAAAATCTTTATTAAATAATGTAAAATACTTATACAACTTCATCAATGGACAATTGACGATTGACAATGGACAATTTAGGTTGAAATTATTTTTAAATAAAATAATTTCTTAAATAAGATTTGTTGACTAGCAATGAAATTGCTAGCTTTTTTATTCCAATTTTTATTCCACCTCTGGGGAACAGTAGTGAAGCCCGTTAGGGTTCCCCTGAGGTGCAGTATGATTTGGAGCAAGTTTAGTGAATTTAGACTAATATTATGCCATACTATACTGCACCCCAGAGGTCTAGATAGAAAGCAGTTGCAGATTTAAATTTTGCTTTAAAACCTATAATTTGGTTATAGACCTCAGGGGGGAAAGGATAATGCTGAGAAATATCCACAATTATTGATTTTAAATTGTGAAGTAAATAAAGTTTTTTATTATGAATTGTGGATTAAATTAAGTACATATTAACTTCTAAATGAAGTTTAAATTAAATAAATTTTTACATAAAGAGGTGGCTTATGAGGTATAAGATTGATTTAGCTGGATTTGAAGGTAGAAAAGTTGAGGTTGAGAAGAGTGGGTTTAAACCTCCACGTTTACTTATTGATGATATTCCTGTGGAGATGATAGGAAAACGTGAAATGATTCTTACTAATAATAACAGTGAGAATTGTGTAGCTTCTTGGACAAATAAACCTTTTAGCACGGATCCAATTCCTAAACTTAAAGTTGGTGATGAAGAAATTCAAGTAATAGAACCACTAAAATGGTATGATAAAGTTTGGTGCTTATTACCTGTACTTTTACTTTATTATGGCGCTGTAGGGGGAGCCTGTGGAGGTGCTGCAATTTCCATCAATTACGGCATTTACAGACTACAAATTAATAAATTTTTAAAGTTTATATTGACTCTAATTGTATCTGCATTAAGTTTTATTGCAGCTAATATATTAGTTCGTTTTATTCTATCATTATTAATGTAAACACTTAATCAATGGAGAGCTTATAGGAATTAAGAATGAAGTATGAAGGATGAAGAATTATGGTTGAAATTAATTTTACAAATTAATTTCTTTAATATATTTTTGTAGGGGCGAACAGTGTTCGCCAGTTTCTTTTGAACATGTTTTATACTTTAATATTAATGCAATAACATGTGGCGAACACTGTTCGCCGCTACAGTTATATGATTGATAATTAATATAAAAATTAATTTTATAAAATAATTTCTTCAATAAATTTAGCTAGTAATATAATTACTAGCTTTTTACAAAAAGTGACCATATCACTTCAAAAGAAATCAATTAAAAACTTCTCCCATAAAGGAGAAGTTTCCATAAATTCTTCATCCTTCATTTTTAATACTTAAATAACAACGGACAGCTTATAGGAATTAAGAATGAAGTATGAAGGATGAAGAATTATGGTTGAAATTAATTTTACAAATTAATTTCTTTAAATAGTTTTTTATAGGAAGTTACTACGTAACTTCAAAAGAAATCAATTAAAAACTTCTCCCATAAAGGAGAAGTTTCCATAAATTTTTCATTCTTCATTTTTAATTCTTAATTAACAACGAACATCGTTGTTAATAAGTTATTTCTTCTCCACATATGAATCAAATATATCTGCACTTAACTGTATAGCTTCATCTAGGGACTCGTTATGATCTCCATCTATAGGTATTAGTTTATATGGTGCATCAAATTTTTTTGCTTGTTTTTCAAATTCTTCTGATAAGTACATTACTCCTATATCATCTTTACCTACGAAGGAATAAACTGGTGTTTTTATACTATTTGCGTACTCATAAGATGAGCGTATATGTATTTCATCTTTATTATATTTAAATGGTATACGTTCTTTTCTTTGTTCAAAATAAATTTCTGTACCGTATGATGCACCGTTAGTAGCAATAGCTTTATATGGCGAATCTGTTAATGATGCTAAAACACCTAAAGAGCCTCCTGCACTATGTCCCATTAAGAATACATTATTCTCATCAGCATAAGGAAGGTTAGCTAAATATTTTCCAGCAGCAATGCAATCTTTTACTTCACCGTAAAAATATTCAAAATTACCTGGGTTTCCATTTTCACCACGAATCATAGGTGTCATAACTACATAGCCTCTATCAATATAATCCTCTGCAACAACCCAATCACTCTCATCAAATGAAAAACCACCATGCATTAGAACCACAGCAGGATATTTATAACCATCCTTTGGATCATTTAAAACCCATGCCTTAAGTTTTAATCCATCAGATTCATATTCAATTTCTGAAGCATATGGTGGAGGTGTTGAGTTTTCATATTCATCAATTGAAGGAGCTTTTTTCACAAAAGATGATTTGAAAGTTTGTATATCCTTCTCATAAGATCCAGAGAAGGCATTATTCGTAGAAGTGTTATCCACTTTAGCGGTATTACCACTAGAGCAACCTACTAAAAGCAATGAACACAATAAAATACTAGCAAAAATATTGTATACTTTTTTACTCATAAATTCTCCTTTGTTTTTAGTCATCTGAAAAATAATGAATTCAAGACGACTTACTTAAAATTATTAGTTATTTTTGTTTTTTGAATTCTTTTTTGAAGATATAAAAATACAGATTATACATATAAAAGCAAGTCCTACAGAACCATATTTAATAACTTCATACATAAAATTTTCCCTCCCATACCTAAATTATTGTAACTTGTATAAAATACAATAATTCATAAAATATACCAGTTAATTATATCACAATAATACCAAAATTTACAACAAAATAAGACAAAATTTCCCCATAATTTTCACCTATAGAAACAGTTTAGTCAATTGAAAATTGACTATGGACAATTGACAATTTAGGTTGAAATTATTTTTGAACAAAATAATTTCTTTAAATAGATTTTTATAAGAAGTTACTGCGTAACTTCAGAAGGAATCGATTAAAAACTTCTCCCATAAAGGAGAAGTTTCCATAAATTCTTCATTATTAATTCTTAATTAATAACATACAAGTTACTCCATAAACCCTTATTTATCAACATATGGACAAGTTTATTGTCGTAATTTTTCTATATGTTTCTATTGAAAAATGTAATAAAAAGTAATATAATATAGTTATAGGAAATAAATACAAGTCAATTTATCATTTAAATTAAGCCCTACCTTATTGTTAATTAAAATAAATTAAATAGTAACTTAAAAATCATATTAAGGTACTATTCTGCAACCTAATTTATAAGCAAGTATAAATGCTTCCTTAAATGTTTTAATTCATAATTATAGATATTTCTCAATTCATAACGAGAAATATCTATAATTCTTTCTATTGTTTTTCCGTAAGAAGATTTTAAAATTACACTTTTTAATTAAATTTTAAAAGGGGGAAAATAGAATATGTATAATGATTTAAATGAGCTAGTAGTGCGTGCAAAAGATGGTGATAAGGTAGCTGCAGAATCCATAGTTGACAGGTTTAGAAACTATATAAAATACTTTAGTAGAAGAATTTATGTGGCTGGATATGAAGTAGAAGATTTAGAACAGGTTGGTTTTCACAGCTTATTAAAAGCAATAAGAGCTTGTGATATAACCAAATATTCTTTTACACCTTATGCAATTGCTTCAATTAAAAATAATTATTATGCACTTATAAGAAGTAAAGTAAAAGAAGGATATAATCTTAGCTTAGAAACAGATCACAATGGGTTAAAAATAATAGATTTATTAAATTCTAGTGAGAACATAGAAGAGGATTATATATTCAAAGAAACCCTACAGCAACTTAAGAAATCAATAGACAACCTATCCCACATAGAAAAAGAAATATTAGAAAACATATTCTTTCAAGAGAAAACCATAAAACAATATGCAGAGGAAAAGAAGTTAAAATATCATAATGTGATATATAGAAAAAACTTGGCGATAGAAAAGTTAGGCAATAGAGGACATATAGGGATTAAGAATTAAGTATGAAGAATGAAGGATTATGGTTGAAATTAGTTTAAATAAAACTAATTTCTTTAACTGATTTTTACTAGCAATACAATTGCTAGTTTTTTCACTTCTGGGGAACAGTAGTGAAGCATTTTAGGGTTCCCCTGAGGTACAGCATAATTCGGAATAATACTTAGAAAATTAAATAGTAATATGAAGAAACTATAGTAATGAAGAATGAAGAATGAAGGATTATGGTTGAAATTAGTTTTAATAAAACTAATTTCTTTAGTTGATTTTTACTAGCAATGTAATTGCTAGTTTTTTATTATAAAAAGTTACTATGTAACTTAAAAAGAAAATAAATCTATAACTTCTCCTATAAGGGAGAAGTATCTATAAATTCTTCATTCTTCATTTTTAATTATTAATTAATAACATGTAAGCTGTGAATTTTGAATTTTGAATTGTGAATTAAATAAGTGTCATATCCTCCCATAATTTCATATATTAATTATATCGGTAAATTGATAAAAATAGGGAGAGGATATGGTGAAGAAGAGTTTTAAAATTGTTTCAACTTTGATTCTTGGGTTAACTTTTACAATGAGTAACTGTAGGGTTTTTGCTGTTCAGTCTAGGGATACAATTGAAAAGAAATATTTAGGTGGAAATGACAGATATGAAACTGCTGTTAAAGTCAGCGAAGAGGGATGGAGTTCTTCAGATAATGTGGTTTTAGTTAATGGAACTGCTATAGCTGATGCACTTTCTGCTGCACCTTTTGCTAGAGAAAAAAATGCGCCAATATTATTAACAGGTAAAGATAAATTGACATGGACAACTAAAGATAGAATAAGAGAACTTGGAGCTAGAAAGGTTTATATTATTGGAGGTACAGGTGTTGTAAGCAATTCTATAGTTAGAGAACTTGAGAATATGGGAATATCTGTGGAAAGAATTCATGGATTAGACAGATATGAAACTTCTGTAGAAGTAGCTAGAAATTTAAATACCAATAGAGCTTTTGTAGTTAATGGTATAAAGGGACTCGCAGATGCATTATCTATTGCAGCACCAGCTGGAGAAAATAATATGGCAATTATTTTGACTAATGGCAGAGATATAGGTAATGCTAGAAGAGTAGTTGAGGGAATGGATATTACTGTTGTTGGAGGAACTGGAGTAGTTAGTGAAGGACTCCGTCAACAGTTAAGAGCTGAAAGAATATATGGAAATAATAGAAATGAAACTAATGGAGAGGTCTTAAAGGCCTTTTATGGCAGCAAAGAAGTTAAGGAAATATATATTACTAAAGATGGAACTTATAAGGAAAATGAATTAGTTGATGCATTATCAGCAGGACCTCTTGCCGCTAAGAATTCTTCTCCAATATTATTAGCTGGAGATAGGCTGTATTATGAGCAAGAAAGATTTTTAAAATCACAGGAGAAAATTAATAAGGTTTATGAAGTAGGTGGAGGAGTAAACTACAGAACAGTAAATTCTATACTTAATGCTTTAGAATATAAAGCTGTAGTGGATAAAGACGAGGTTACTTCAGTGAAAGCTACAAATGTAAAGGAAGTTATAATTACCTTTGGAGCTAGAGTAAATAAAGAAAGTGCAGAGGATAAAGATAACTACTCTATAAATAAAGATATAAAGATTGAAAGTGCAACTTTATTAGAAGATGAAAGAACAGTTATTTTAAATATTAAAGAAGTGAATGATAGGGTTTTAAAAAATCAAGAAAAATACAATTTAGAACTTTCTAAGGTATATTCCTATAGTAATAGAGAAATCTATGGAAAATTTGACTTTACTCCATTAGACAACACATTACCAGCAGTGGAAAAAGTGGTCTCTCTTGGAACTAAAGCTATTAAAGTTATATTTACTGAGCCAATTAAAAAAGCTAGTTCTAATAATTTCACATTAGATAGTAAAAACTTTTATGGTTCAGTGACCAACAATGGAAGAGAGTTAATATTGACAGCTTTTGATAGGGAGTTATTAAAACCAGGAGAGCATAAGCTTGCAGTTGATGGAGTAGCTGATTATGTTGGGTTAAGAACAGTTTATTCTGAAAATAGGTTTTTGGTAGAGGAAGACAATACCCCTCCAAGAGTAGAACATGTTACTGCAACCTTAGAAAGATTAGTATTAACCTTTAGTGAAGATGTAGATCCAGATACTATGAGAGCTGAAAATGTGTACTATAAATCTGGAGGAGATAAAATAAGAGCTAATAGAATGAATAAATTAGCAGGAAATAAATATGAATTTTATTTTTCAGAGAGCTCTAATAGGCTTCCAGCTTATGAAGTTATGTTATATGTAGAAGATGTTAAAGATTATAGCGGAAATAAAATTAGAGAGGCAAACGTAAGAGTAAGACCAGAAGTAGATGTTAGTAGACCACAGGTTAAATCTGTTACTGTAGATTCAAATAACAAAACAATAATTGTTAGATTTAATAAAATTCTTCATAGAGATTCTAGAGACAGTAGATTCTTTACTATAAAAGATAAAGATGGAAAGGCACTTGGAATTAAAGACGTAAATTGGGGAGCGGACGATTATAAAGTTTTAGAAGTAGTTATGTATGATAAGCTCCCAGAAGGCAGAAATTCAATAAGAATCTTTGGGATAAAAGATGGAACACATCTTCAAAACGTAATGTTAGATTATAATGAAGATTTTGTGGTAGGGGATAGTACTCCTCCTAGAATTTTATCCGTTGCAAGTAATAGAGAATACAGAAGAATAGTTATAACCTTCTCAGAAGTGATGAATTCAGCTACTTTGGAGGATATATCTAACTATTATGTGTACCTTGATAATAAAATGACTCCATTACCATCATCAACAGATATAACCGTGGTGCAAAATGGAAGAGGTGTTATGATAGTTTTACCAGAGAGAATAGATGGCAAAACTGTATATTTAGGAGATAATCTTACAGAGATACAAGTTATGGCAGTAAGAGATTTGGCAGGTAATATATTAGAAGATATCTATAAGAGAGAACCTATAGATAGAGATTCAAAGGCAAAGGTAGCTGAAAGATATTCAGAGACAATTAGAGAAGGAAATGCTGTTGCAGAAGATAGAAGAACTATAAAGGTTAGATTTGATAAATCAATTGAAAGAGCATATAGTGATGCCTTCAGATTAGATGCTAGATATAATAATGAGCATATAAGAATATCAGAGGTTTATACTGATGGTACAGATATTGTAAAAATCCGCACAAATAGAGATATGCCAACAGACATTAGAGAGGATGCGTTAACAATAACTGATGGATATAAAATTAAGACATCAGCAGGTAGTTCAGTAGACACCTCAAGACCAATTAAAATTGTAGATAAAATTTCTCCAGAGGTAGTTTTAGAATCTTCAAGAGGATATAGAATAGAAAATGGTAATGAGATAATCATACCATTTAGTGAAAATCTAGATACAACAGTAAATCCTCTTTTCATAAAAACAGATCTAGATATTTTCTCACAATATGAACCGAACTATCCTCTTAAAGTAACAGAATTTGAAGTGGACTTTATTAAAGATAGTAATGGTAATTCAAATAAACTTAAAGTTACAATAAATCCAAGCGAAAGTGCAGTAAAGGCAAGATATGTAATTAAATTTAATAAAGATGATAATGGTAAGGTAAGAGTTATAAAAGATTTAAAAGGTAATAGAGCTTTAGCAAAAGAACCAACATCAACAGATGGGGAAATTATAGGAACACATTTAGTAAACTTAATTACCAATTATAAAGTTTTGCCTGGTAGTAGCAGTGGAACAATAAAAATTGATTATAATGTTACAAATAGCAGAAATAAATTAGCCTATGAAATAAGTGATAATCCACTAGCAACGCCAACAGTAGGTAGTAAAAAGATAGTAGGTAATGAAGGAGTAATAGGATATAATAGCGGCGAAAATATAAAAGCTAATTTAGGTAAATATGTATCTCTATATGAACTTGATTTAGAAAATAAAATAACTAAATTTGTATGTTTTAAAGTAGAAGATGCTCACAGAGTTCCAAATGTTACAATAACTAAAGTAACTTATCAAAATGGAAATGTCCAAAATCCAAAAGGGATATTAACTATAACAGGAACAAATTTCAATGAAATAGGTACTGTAGGTAAAGATATAAAATCTCAAATAGATTGGAGTAAACTTTTAATAGTAGCTAATGATGGAACAAGAGATGTTAACCATAAATTAAATTTTTCTAATAATGTAAATGTTGTTAATCATATAGAAGAAGCCAAAATAGAAAATGAAACAACAATTAAAATAACATTAACTGCTGATAAAACTATTTTACTAGATACAGACTTAGGAGCTTTGGATGGTAAGGATAAAATTATCATAAACTCTGGTTTCTTAAAAAATACAAAATCAATACCAACCTTTGTCAATGGAGAATTTAATCAATGGATAATTGACAATTGACAATTAATGTTGAAATTAGTTTTAATAAAACTAATTTCTTTAATAGATTTTTAACTAGCAATACAATTGCTAGTTTTTTTTATTTCACCTCTGAGGAACAGTAGTGAAGCCCTTTAGGGTTCCCCTGAGGTGCAGTATAATTCGGAACAAGACTTAGTAAATTTAACTAATGCTATAGAAATATGCAATATAATTAAAGTATTGCTTAATGATATACGTATTGTGCCATACCATACTGCACCCTAGGGGTCTACATAGAAAGTAGTTACATGTTTAAATCTTGTAGATACTTTAATTTTATTTCAATTCTGTAGTTTTCATATAGACCCCAGGGGTGGAAATTAATAATGTGAAGCATCCTTCATCTCTAAGGAACAGTTACCAATGTAATAATATTATGGCGAACACTGTTCGCCGCTACATAGAATAATTTCTTTAGTAGATTCTTATAGGGGCTAACGTTATTCGCCTTTTTTCTTAGTAGGAAAGTAAATGTTAGCATCAAAACAATGATGTTAAAAAAATGCTCATGTATGTGAGTATTTTAGTATGATATTATAAATCAATGATGTATTTAATGGTTGGGATGTAATATAATGGTTGTGGGGTTCAAAACTAGTATAAATAGGGGGGATAACATTGAATACAAATTTTATGAAGATAGTTACATATATATTTTTTGGTTTTATGTTTTTTTCTAGTAAAAAAGATTTTGAAAACTTTAAGAAAAATGAATGTGATTTAGATTCAAATAAAAATGAAATAATTGGATATATCCATAGATGTGAAATGAGAATAGGTATTATATTATTTTTCGTTATGCTAAATATAATGGCTATAGCAGTACAAATATCTAAATAAATCTTCTATTGAATAAATTTATACCATCTATATTAAACATACTTCTTTCAAATGAAATCTTTAGCATCATTATATGCTTTTGCAAAAAAATTGTAGATGAAGAAAATATGATAATTAAGAATTAAGTATGAAGAATGAAGAATTTAGGTGGAAATTAATTTTACAAATTAATTTCTTTAATATATTTCTGAACTAGCAATACAATTGCTAGTTTTTTTATTTGTGGGGAAGTTTATCAATGGAAAATGGAAATTTGACAATTGACAATTAATGATGAAATTACTTTTAAACAAGATAATTTCTTTAATAGATCTATTGTAGCGGCGAACAGTGTTCACCACTTTTTTTGTACAAAATTACTTTGTAACTTCAAAAAGAATCAATTTTAAATTTCTCAGTTTTAACTTAGAAATATCCACAATTATGGGAAAAATCTATTTACTACATTTTCATGACCTGTTGTTACAATGTAATAAAATTTTTGTAATATTGAACGATATAAGAAGTGTAACAAAGTATATTATGATTATAAATTTAGGGGAAAGGGGGGTTATATATGAGAATATCTTTTTCATCACAACAGTATATGAAGCAAATAAATTTACGTCATCCTTCAAGTAATAGTCTTACTAAAAATTCTAATAATAGTAATGAAAGAACTGAAAAAAATAATACTTTGAATAAAAATAGTATGTCAGTATCTTTAGGAAAAAAGTCAAAGAAAAACAGTATGCTTGAAAGTTTAATTGAGCAGAAAGTAAATTTAATGGATAGTAAAAATGATATTATTGAAAAAGCTTTAGAAAATGGTGAAAGTCCATCATCAATAAAAGAAAAGCTAGACAATATTGATAAGCAAATTGAGGAAATCAATGAGCAAATAAGTAAAATTCAATGTGAGGAACAACGTAAATCACTTGGTACTGAGGATATAAGTAAGAAAAAAGAGAAGCTTAAAGAAAAATCAAACAAACTTTCTGTTGGAGAAAGTAACAAAGATAACTCTGAAGAAAAAATGACTAGTGTTTTGAGTCTTTCTAATAATTTGTCTCAAGCTAAAGCTTTGTCCTCTCAAAAACTTCAATGTCTGGTGAGGTAAGAGTTTTAGAAAATGAGATAAAGTTAGATGAATCAAGAGGAATTGATCCCATTGCAAAGAGAAAATCTGTTGCTAAGATAAAGGACAACATTGAAAATATTACTGAAAAAATCAATGATAAATTAACAGATACAAATAATAAATCTGAGAATAACGTAGAAAGTAATAGATTAAGCAATGTTACCTACAAAAGCGAAGAAAGTAAGAATACTAGTAGCAATGGCAATACACAAAATGATGATAAGCTATTAATAAAGCAACAACAAACTGCTGAAAATATTAAGCATTACAGTGAAAATATCAATGATAAAGATAAATATGAAGGAGAAAAAATTGATACTATAGCTTAGAGATATATAGATAAACTACCTTAAAAACTAATATATAGCTCAATATAGCTACATCCTTAAATATTTAAATTCACAATTCACAATTATTGTTGAAATTAATTCTTTACGAATTAATTTCTTAAACTTATTTTTTTACTAGCAGTGTATTACTAGTTTTTTATAAGAAGTGATTGCATAACTTTAAAAATAAATAATTTTAAATTTCTCGGCTTTTACTGAGAAATGTCCACAAAAATTGTGAATTGTGCATTGTACATTGTGAATTGTTTAAAGTTTATACACAGGCTTAATTCCTGTTATAATTGTTTGTGGGGTGGTGTTATGTTAAGAATAGCTCTTTGTGATGATGAAAATAGTCAAAGAAAAACAATAGTACATATGGTTGATAGAGCTTTAGAGATAACTAATAAACAATATAAAATATTTGAATTTAGCAGTGGGGAAGAGCTAATATCATCTACAGAAGATTTTCATATATATCTTTTAGATATAAAGATGAATAAGCTTACTGGTATAGAGATTGCAAGAAAAATAAGAAGAGTAAATGAAAAAGCGGTTATTATATTTATAACAGCATTTAAAGACTATGTATTTGAGGCATTTGATGTAAGAGCTTTTCATTATATTTTAAAACCTGTTGATGAAGATAAACTTAAAGAAATTTTATGCTCAGCGCTATCACAGTTTCAACAGGAAGATAAATTTATTGTAGCCAAAACAATTAGTCAATCAACTAAGATTTTTCACAAAGATATAATGTATATAGAATCGCAACAAAGAAAGGTAAAAGTCCATACTACTTATGATGTTATTGAATATTACTATAAGTTATCTGATATGGAGCAAGAGCTTTATGAAGATAACTTTTTTAGGTGTCATAAAAGTTATATTGTAAATTTAAAATATGTTCATAGTTATGACAATACCTTTATAACTTTAAAAAATTTAGAAAAAATATATGTGTCAAAATATAAACTAGCAGATTTTTCAAAGGTATTTATGTATTATTTGAAAGATGAGGGATAATAATTATGGAAAAACAATATATCTTTGAATTTGCTGGACTTTTATCAGGATATCTAACAAGCCCTCTTTTATATACTATTGAATATTATTTTTTAAAAAGGTTTTTAGGCTTTAAAAGCAAACCTTGGAAATTTATTTTATTTGTATTATTAATAACAATTATAGATTTCTATATTATGAAAATAACTTCCGAACCAATCCGAATAATTATATATAACTTAATTTGGTTAATAGTTGTATGTATTCTATGCAAAGGAAATTTTTTAATTAAATTTTATGCTGTGATTCTTCAGGAAACAGTGCTATTACTTATTAGCTTAGCTTTTTTAATTTTTGATTTTGGCATAATTCCTATTACATATAAAATAAATATGATTTCTAATGAGAATGTATTTATTTATTTTATAAAAAATATTATTAATGATATTTCACGCTTTACTATATTATTTATATTCTTAAAAAATATTTGTGATTTTTTAAATTTAAAAGAAAAATCATTAAACTCATATCAAAGCTTATATTTACTTATTCCATGTTTATCAAGCTATAGCTTGGCAGGTATTTTTTTCTTATTCAAAGAATTAAAATTGAAGATAAAAAATACTATTTGCCTTATATTTTTCCTAAGGTTTATTATATTTTACCTTTTGTAAGTTTTGCTTTATTAATATCCATAATAATCACTGCATATACATTTAAAAAAATGCTTGAAGGTGAAGAAGAAAAACAAAAGAATATGCTCATGGAACAACAATTTAAATTGCAACTTACACACAGTAAGAACATTGAAGGATTTTATAGTGGAGTAAGAAGAGTAATGCATGATATGAACAATCATCTTCTTTGCTTAAGAAGTCTAGCTGATTCTAATAATACTCAGGAAATAAAAAAATATCTTTGCAATATTGGCGAAACTATAGAAAAGCTCGATTTTAAAATAAAAACAGGAAACTCCATATCGGATGCAATTATAAATGAAAAATATAATATAGCAAAAGAGGAAGAAATAGAGTTTATATGTGATTTTATGATACCTAAAGAAACATCATTAGAACCTGTAGATCTATGTGTGATTTTGAGTAATGCCTTAGATAATGCAATTGAAGCTTGTATAAGAATTGGAGATAATGATATATCTAAGACTATATGGATAAAGTCCTATATAAGAGATATATACTTAATAATAGAAGTTTCTAACACTACAGTAGATAAGATTCAATATGCTGAAGGTAAAATTGTAAGTAGAAAACTCGATAAATATAATCATGGTATGGGAATTTCAAATATAAAGTCAGTAGCGAGAAAATATAATGGAATAGTTGATATAGTAGAAGAAAAAAATAAGTTCATTATCAATGTTATGATGAAAATAAAATGATTTTTTTAAGTAGCAGGATGGTTTTCCATCCTGCTACAATAATTTATTTATATATATGAGTATTAATAATTAAAAATATCAATTTTAACCAAAAATAAATTTTGTAGAATTAATTTCTGCTTAAAATTAGTAAAAAATATAAAATTTTAACTATTTCTTAATAAACTTCAAAGCTTTTATTAGTATACTAAAAGAAATTAAATTATTTATATAGAATGCTTTAATTAAAATTTATATATTTTATTGATAATTTATAATAAATTTTTGGAGCTAATTTTACGAAAATTACATTTAATTACAGGCTAATATAGTATGTTTTCGTATTTTTTGGTATAATTAAACTGTTAAAAAATTATATCATTGGCAATAAAAGCTTAAATTAGTTATAACTTTTTATAATAAAATCATTAAGTGTGGGTGATGATAAATTACAATTTTAAATTTTAATGAAAAGTAGAAATTATAATAATTTTTTATTGATTAAATAAGATAGACTTTTAATAAAAAGCAGATTATTTATTACTTAAAGAAATGTGTAATTTTAATTACTTGGTAGGTTCATATAGTGAAATTAAATAAAAGATTAATATATAAATTAATTAACTATATATTACACATTTGAATTTAAAAAGATGAAAAGGAGAATAAAAAGATGAAAAAGAGTTCAAAGGTTATTTCAGGGTTGTTACTTGCTTCTACTTTTGCAACAATGAATTCTAATGTTTTTGCTGTAGAGACAAATAAGACTATTGAGAAAAAATTATTAGCTGGAAATAATAGATATGAAACAGCTGTAAAAGTTAGTTCAAAATGGAGCAAAAGTGATAATATAGTTTTGGTTAATGCTATGGCTATTGCAGATGCACTTTCTGCTACGCCTTTTGCAAAATTAAAGGATGCACCAATATTATTAACAGACTCAGGAAAATTAACAGAAGCTACAGGAAAAAGAATTAAAGAATTAGGTGCTAAAAATGTTTTCGTAGTAGGTGGAGAAGGTGTAATCTCTAAGGATGTAGTTAAAGAATTAGAACAAAGTGGATTAAAGGTTGAAAGAATATCAGGAGCAAATCGTTTTGAAACTTCTGTAAAGGTTGCAGAAAAACTAAATCCTAAAAAAGTTGCTGTTGTTAATGGATTAAATGGTAGACTTGCAGATGCACTATCTGTGGCAGGAGCGGCAGCTGAAAATAATATAGCAATACTTTTAACAAATGGTACAAGCCTTGGAGAAGTTAAAGATATGGCTAAAGGTAAAGAAGCTATTGTAGTTGGAGGAGAAGGTGTTGTTTCAAATTCTATAAAAGATGATTTAAAAGCTGAAAGGCTTGGTGGAGCTAATAGAAGTGAAACTAATGCTGAGGTTGTTAGAAAGTTTTATGGTGGAAAAGCGCTAAAATCTATTTATGTAGCTAAGGATGGGGCAGTTCAAGAAAATCAATTAGTTGATGCATTAGCAGCAGGACCAGTAGCTGGAAAAGAAGGTGCTCCAATAATATTAGCAGGAAGTAAACTATCTCTATCTCAAGAAACATTCTTAAAGTCTCAAAGTAAGGTAGAAGAAGTTACATTAGTAGGTGGAGGTATAGGTGATAATACTACAGAAAGTATTGCTAGTGCTTTAGGTGGCAAGTTTAGAGATCCATCTCAAGTTGTTGAGAAGGCAGAAGTTAGTTCAGTAAAGGCAACTAATTTAAAAGAAGTAGATGTCACTTTTGGAATTAAAGTAGATAAAGATTCTGCAGAGGATGTATCAAATTACTCTATTAATAACAGTGGAGAAATAGAAAGCATTGAGTTGCTAGAAGATGAAAAAACAGCTAGATTAACTATGAAAAAGCCACTAGCAAATCAAGAGAAATATAAAATTAAAGTGGAAAAAATTCTAGCTAAAAATAATGAAATGATATATGCAAAGGATATTGTGTTTACTCCAATAGATAGTACCTATCCAGAAGTAAAGCAGGTAATAAATTTAGGTACTAAAGCAATTAAAATAGTGTTTAGTGAACCAGTTAATACAGTACCTATAAATAATATTAAGTTAGATGGAAAGAAATTTTCAGGCTCCGCTAATATTACTGGAAGAGAAGTGGTGTTAACTCCATATGATAAAGATTTATTAAAACCAGGTGAGTATAAGTTAACAATTGAGGGAGTTACAGATTTTAATAGCTTCAAGTCAATATATTCAGAACATAAATTAAATGTAGTTGAAGATAAAACACCACCTAGAATTGATAAAGCTGTTGCAACTTCAGAGAAGTTAGTTATAACTTTTAGTGAGGATGTGGATCCAAGCACTGTAAAAATAGATAATGTTTATTATAAAGTTGCTGATCGTAAGATAAAAGCTAATGATATGAGAAAATTATCAGGAAATAAATATGAGTTTTATTTCTCAACTTCAGCTAATAGACTTCCAGGTTATGAAACTACAATGTATATAGATTATGTTGAAGATTATAGCGGAAATAGAATAAGAGAGAATACTGTAAAGGTTAGACCAGAGTTAGATCAAACTAAACCAGAGGTTAAAAATGTAACCCTATCTCCAAATAGAAAGCAAATAACAGTTATTTTTAATAAAAATATGCATGATGATTCTCAAAATACAAAATACTTTACTATAAAAGATGAAAAAGATAATGGGGTATCAATTAAAGGAGTTAAATTTACAGATGGTGATAGAAAAATTATAACTATTGAACTATATAATGAGTTACCACAAGGAAAAAATATAATAAAAATTTCTGGTTTAAGAGATGCTACTCAAAATCAAAATTTAATTAAGGATTATAGTAAGGAGATTGTAGTTAGAGATACTACTCCTCCAACTTTAGAGTCAATATCAAGTGATGGAAGAACTAGAACAATAGTTTTAACTTTCTCAAAGAAAATGGATATTTCAACTTTAGAGAGTACTTCAAGTTACTTAATTAATTTTAATGGCATAATGATACCTTTACCTGGAGATACTAGCATAACTCCTATACAAGGTGGTAAAGGGGTAAGATTAATATTACCTGAGGAAATAGATAATCAATATGTTAACTTTGGAAGTAATGTTACAGAAATCCAATTAACTACTCTTAAAGACGAAGCAGGAAATATATTAAAAGATTATATGGTTAAAAAGCCTGTGGTTAAGGAATCAAAGGCTAAGGTAGCTAATATATATTCTGAGGATATTAAAAACGGTAATGCAATTACAGAAGATAAAAGAACTATAAAGGTTAAATTTGATCAAACTATACAAGGTGCTTCTAAGAATGACTTTAAGCTGAATCTTAAAGGAATAGAGATACAAGATGTTATAACTAATGATTCAAATATAGTTACAATTAAAACTGATAGAGATATGCCAACAGATACACAAGATTTAACAGGTAATGATTTAATACTAAGAATTAATGATGGTAATGGCATTAGAACTTCAGCTGGTTCAGGAGTAGACAATTCTAATAAAATAAAAATTGTTGATAAAACAGCGCCAGAGGTACCAGAAGATAAGAGAGAGTATAGCGTTGATGTAGCTAATAGTGATAGAGCTGAGGTATGGATGCCGTTTTCAGAAGAGTTGCATAGAGGAAATCCAGCACTATTTGCTCATGATCTAATTATAACTAGCTCTTTAGATGAAAAAATAAAGTTAACTCCAACTATTGACTATACAACATCATTAAGCAGTGATGGAAAAACTATAAAAGTACTTATCAAAAATACAGAGGCAACTAAAGGAAAGCAAACAAGATATAAAATAGAGATAAAAGAAAATGCAAACTTTATACAAGACTTAAATAAGAATAAGGCAAATAGAAAAGAACCATTAGAAACAGATAGAAACATAGATTTTTCATAGTCCTTAAAAACTAGCAATTTTGTATTGCTAGTTTTTTCATTTCCAACTCTGGGAAACTTAATCAATGGAGAAACTTTAGGAATTAAGAATTAAGTATGAAGAATGAAGAATTATGGTTGAAATTAGTTTTGGTCAAACTAATTTCTTTAATTGATTTTTGCTAGCAATACAATTGCTAGCTTTTTATAAGAAGTTACTATGTAACTTCAAAAAAGAAATTGAATTTAAACTTCTCCTATAAAGGAGAAGTATCTATAAATTCTTCATTCTTCATTATTAATTCTTCATTAAGAAGCTGTAAACTGTGAATTGAATCACCCAGGGGGAAAAGTTGTTGCTGAAAAACATAAAAGCTTTAAATTAACTTTATAAACTTCACTAATCTATGCATATCTAATTAGTGAAAGGAGTGATTAGAACATGGCAATATCATCAATTAAAACAAGTTCATCAGTTTTATTAACTTATAAGGATGGCCTTAATTCAAAGGGGGAGGATCTTTATAAGAATCAAAGATTTTCTAAAATTAAAGTTACAGCTAAGGATGAGGAGGTTTATTCTGTTGCTGGTGTTATGGCAAATTTGCTAATGAATGATGTAACAGAAATAACTAGAGAAGATAAAAGTAAGCTTGTAGAGGCATAGGCTATGATAAAGAGGATAGTGAAGTTTTTAAATAGTATTCTATCCTCTATAATAGTAAAAACATTTCGAACTAATTTTTCTTATGAAATTAATCATGAAGGATATAAGTTCAAAAGAATGATTTTTTTCTTAGGAAAACATGTAAAAATTATTATTATATTATAGAAAGAATAGGGGGAATTTTTATGGCAAAAGATTTAGTTATGACATTTATAACAACTAAAGGTAGTAAATCTAATATGACAGTTAAAAATGTTAAAGAAAATTTAACCACAGAGCAAATTAGTAATGTTATGGACTTAATTGTAGGAAAGAATATTTTTGAAACTAAGCAAGGAGATTTTATTTCTAAAAGTGGTGCTGTCTTAGTTGAAACAACTAAAACAAAATATAATATAGAGAATTAATTAGTAATAAAGGCCTCTAAAAAGGGGCCTTTTTTATAATTGAGAATTAAGTATGAAGGATGAAGAATTATGGTTGAAATTAGTTTTAATTAAAACTAATTCCTTTAATTGATTTTTACTAGCAATACAATTGCTAGTTTCTTATAAGAAATTAAATTTAAGCTTCTCCTATAAAGGAGAAGTATCCATAAATTCTTCATTCTTCATTATTAATTCTTCATTAAGAAGCTGTGAATTCTTATAATGTTCAATCACACTAATTTATAGTATAGTAGTATATTGAAGGAGGGATTAATACAATGAAAAATAAGAAAGTTCGTACTTTCTTTTTTCTTGCTTTGATATTGATATGTTTTAGTGCTAAAACTTATGGTTTTGGGGAAAAAGTGAATTATATTATTGGAGCGGATAGATATGAAACATCTGCTCTATTAAGTAAAGCTAATTATGAAAATTCTCCATATGCTGTTATTGCTAGTGGAGAAAGTTATATAGATGCTCTAACTTCTTCACCTTTAGCCTTTAATAAGAAAGCACCAATTCTATTAACAAACAAAAATAAATTAAATGAATTTACTAAAAAAGAAATTTTAAGATTAGGAACTAAAAATGTATACATAGTTGGTGGTACTGGCGCTGTATCTGAAGGTGTTGAAAAAGAAATAAAAAATTTAGGAATCCAAGTTACTAGATTAGGTGGAATAAATAGATATGAAACTAGTGTGAAAATTGCTAAAGAGCTTGGTGATATAGAAAATATTATGATATGCAGTGGAAATGATTATAAGGATGTGACCTTAATTTCTAGCTATGCTTCTATGAACAAAAATCCAATTATTTTATATGGTGATGACAAAAGTTATTTAGAGAATTATATGAATGAAAAGGGTATTAATAGTGGATATATTATAGGAGATTTAAACTTGAATTATGATATTTTTTCTGCCTTTAGAAAGGTAGATAATAAAAGGACTGGAGATATATTAAAAAGCTTTTATGGAGATATAGATGTTGAAGAAGTACTTTTAACTACCTCTTCTAATTTTGCAGATGCACTATCATCAGCTCCTATTGCAGCAATGAAAAAATCACCGGTAATACCTTTAGGACAATATGCTGAAAAAGAAACAATTAATTTTGTGAAAGATAAAGGATATTTTGATGTTATTGTAGTTGGTGGAATAGTATCTAAGGATGCGGTACAAGCAGTAGTTAACAGAACATATATACCACCAGACTTTACTGAAGAAAACTCTAAGATAAAACCATTACCAGATAAATATGAAATGGTGTATTTAGAACAGTTAGAAAAAGAATTATTTAATTTATGTAATAAAGCAAGAGAAGAAAGAGGTCTCACACCATTAGTTTGGGATGAGGAATTATATGAGATATCAAAATATAAATCAAGAGCAATGATGCAGTTAGAGTATTTTGGACATAACAATATAAATTATGATAATAGAATGGCTCAGGCATTAGCTGAAGCTTTTGATTACACACCTACATCCATAAAGGAAAATATATTATATACTACTAAATACTTATCAGAAATTGATGCTAATCATATATTTAATCTTTGGATGAACTCTGAAAGTCATAGAGAAAATATACTTTATTCTAAGCATACTAAAACAGCTATATCTGTAGCTTATAGTGATAAATATTATAGTAAGTACAAAAGAAATAACATATTATTTGCAACACAACATTTTTCTAATAAATAGTTAGACAATTGAGAACTTATAAGAATTAAGAATTAAGTATGAAGGATGAAGAATTATGGTTGAAATTAGTTTTAATCAAAACTAATTTCTTTAATTAACTTTTACTAGCAATAAAATTGCTAGTTTTTCCACCTCTGGGGAACTTAATCAATGGAGAAACTTTAGGAATTAAGAATTAAGTATGAAGAATGAAGAATTATGGTTGAAATTAGTTTTGATCAAACTAATTTCTTTAATTGATCTTTACTAGCAATACAATTACTAGTTTCTTTTATAAGAAGTTACTACGTAACTCCAAAAAGAAACCAATTCTAAATTTCTCAGTTTCTACTGAGAAATATCCATAATTTTTCATTGTTAATCGTCAATTTTCAATTGTATAAGGGTTCCCCTGAGGTGCAGTATGATTCGGAACAAT
This sequence comes from Clostridium sp. Marseille-Q7071, assembly GCF_965112025.1. Classification (NCBI taxonomy): domain Bacteria; kingdom Bacillati; phylum Bacillota; class Clostridia; order Eubacteriales; family Clostridiaceae; genus Clostridium; species Clostridium sp. Marseille-Q7071. Next base: position 168 of record NZ_CBCOPR010000001.1, on the reverse strand, counting down.
ACTAATAAATTTAACTAATATTTTTATTATCAATACAATTGCTAGTCTTTTTATAAGAATTTACTGCGTAACTTCAAAAAAGAAATTAAATTTGAACTTCTCCTATAAAGGAGAAGTATCCATAAATTCTTCATTCTTCATTATTAATTCTTCATTAAGAAGCTGTGG